>JBBDXR010000019.1:0-25203 GCA_040902205.1 Anaerolineales bacterium
ATGCGGCTTGCTGCGATCAAATTTTTCCTTCGCCATGCTCTGCTCTCCTTAATATGTTCCGTATATTCTAATTGCTTTTTATGAGTTCTTCAGCCAGGTTTGCTGAAACCCGGGAGTAATGGTCGAATTCCATGGTGAAGGCCCCGCGCCCCTGCGTGGCCGACCGGATTTCGGTGGCATAGCCGAACATCTCGGATAGCGGCACCATCGCGCGGATTGCCTGGGCGCTGCCCGGGCGCATTTCCATGCCCTGGATCTCGCCGCGGCGGGCGCTAAGCTGGCCCACAATGTCGCCTAAGTACTCTTCCGGCACGATGGCTTCCACCTTCATGATGGGCTCCATCAATACCGCCTTGCCGAGGCGCATGCCTTCTTTGAAGGCCATGGAGGCCGCCATCTTGAATGCCATTTCGCTCGAGTCCACCTCGTGATAGGAGCCGTCGTACAGGGTCACGGATACATCCACGACCGGGTAACCGCCTACCACTCCGGCCTCTGAGGCTTCCATCACCCCCTTGCTCACCGCTGAAATGTATTCCTTGGGGATAGCGCCGCCGACGACCTTATTCTCGAAGGTAACGCCGGTCCCGGGCGCGCTGGGTTCCAGCTCCAGCACCACGTGGCCGTACTGGCCATGGCCGCCGGATTGCTTGACGTAACGCATTTCGGCCTTCTCGACCGGCCGCGTGATCGTCTCGCGATAGGCCACACGCGGGCGGCCTACGTTAGCCTCCACTTTGAACTCACGCAGCATGCGGTCTACCAGGATCTCTAGATGGAGTTCGCCCATGCCGGCGATCACCGTCTGCCCGGTCTCTGGGTCGCTCTTCACGCGGAAGGTCGGATCCTCTTCGGAGAGCCGGTGTAAAGCCTCGGCCATCCTGTCCTGGTCGGCGTTCGTCTTCGGTTCGATGGCGATCGAGATCACCGGTTCAGGGAAGCTGATGTTCTCCATCACGATCTGCTTGGTCTCGTCGCACAGGGTGTCGCCGGTGAAGGATTGCTTCAGGCCGATCACCGCGCCAATGTCCCCGGCTTCCACTTCTTCGATCTCTTCGCGGCGGTCGGCGTACATGCGGATCAGCCGGCCGATGCGTTCACGCGTGCGCTTCACGGGGTTGTACACCGATCCGCCCTTGGTGATCTTGCCCGAGTAGACGCGGAAATAAGCCAGCCGCCCCACGAAGGGGTCGGCCACGATCTTGAATACCAGTGCGCTGAGGGGCTCTTTGCTGTCTGGATGGCGCTCGATCGGTTCGTCAGTGCGCGGGTCAATGCCTTTGGTCGCCGGGATATCCAGCGGGGAAGGCAAATAATCCACCACTGCGTCCAGCACCAGTTGCACGCCGCGATTGCGCAGCGAAGACCCGCAGAATACGGCCGTCGCCTTGCCGGCGATGACCGCCTTGCGCAGCGCCGCCTTCAACTCGTCGATGCTGATCTGCTGGCCCTCCAAATATTTGTGCGTCAGCTCATCGTCCGTCTCGGCGATCGCCTCGACCATGCGCTCGCGCCACTCTCCGGCTGATTTCTGCAGGTCGGCGGGGATGGCATGCGTGGTCGGTTTGCTGCCCGTCTCATCTTCCCAGATGACTGCCTGTTGGTTCAACAGATCCACCACGCCCTGGAAGGTGCTTTCCGCACCCACCGGGATCTGCATGGCGATCGGGTTTGCCCCCAGGCGTTGGCGGATGCTCTCAAGGCTGCGTTCGAATGAGGCGCCCGTGCGATCCATCTTATTAATGAAGCAGATGCGCGGCACGTTATAGCGGTCGGCCTGGCGCCACACCGTCTCGCTCTGGGGCTCCACGCCCTGCACGGCGTCGAATACCACAATGCCCCCGTCCAGCACCCGCAGTGAACGTTGTACTTCAGCCGTGAAGTCGATGTGGCCCGGCGTATCGATAATATTGACCAGGTGGTCTTTCCACTCCGCCGTCACCGCCGCGGATACGATCGTGATGCCGCGCTCGCGCTCCTGTTCCATCCAATCCGTAACGGTGTTGCCTTCGTCCACGGATCCCAGGCGATGCGTCTTGCCTGTGTAGAACAAAATACGCTCGGTCGTTGTAGTCTTGCCTGCGTCGATATGGGCGATGATGCCTATATTTCTAAATTTTTCCAGCGGGAACTTTGTAACCATCTATGACAACTTACTCCAATTACTAAAGTCGGTAATGCGAGAAGGCCCGGTTGGCCTCCGCCATCTTATGCGTTTCGTCCTTCTTGCGCACGGAGGCCCCCTGCCCGGCTGCGGCTTCCGTCAACTCGCCGGCTAACTTCTCGGCGAAGGATTTGCCGCCGCGCGTGCGCGCCGCCGCGATGATCCACCGCGAGGCCAGCGCGAACTGGCGCTGCGGCCCCACTTCCATGGGCACCTGGTAGGTGGCGCCGCCTACACGGCGCGGGCGTACTTCCATTTGCGGGCCGACGTTCTTGAGCGCCGCGGTGAATACATCCATCGGCTTCTGCTTCTTTTGATTCTCGATCAACTCGAACGCGCCGTAGACCAGCCGCGCCGCGGTGCTTCGCTTGCCGTTCTTCATTACCCGATTGATGAACATCTGCACCTCGGTGCTGTTGTAACGCACGTCGGGGAGGATCACTCTTTTATCGGGTCGTTTTCTGCGAGACATTGATTACTCCGCTTCCTATCGATTCGCCAAGATGCTTATTAAGCCGCTTTGGGCCGTTTGCTGCCGTACTTCGAGCGGCCCTGCTTGCGGTCGTTCACCCCGGTCGTATCCAGGGTGCCGCGCACGATGTGATAACGCACACCTGGCAGGTCCTTCACGCGGCCGCCGCGCACCAGGACCACCGAGTGCTCTTGCAGCGTGTGGCCTTCGCCCGGAATATAGGCCGTGACTTCCATGCCGTTGCTCAAACGCACGCGGGCGATCTTGCGCAGCGCCGAGTTCGGTTTCTTCGGCGTCATAGTGCGCACAACCGTGCATACCCCGCGCTTCTGCGGCGAGCCCTTCGGCAGCCGGATGCGGCGCTGCTTGTACGTGTTGAACACGTATTGCAGCGCAGGAGCCTTGGTTTTGCTCCGTTTGCTCGTGCGGCCCTTGCGGACCAGTTGGTTGATCGTTGGCACTCTTTTCTCCGTTTTCCTGCGGCAGCGTTTCTACTGCCATTTCATACATCGAGGCCACCGCGTTTGTGATGGCCTCGACTTTGGCTGACTATTCGATTAGGCTTTCGCCAGGCGGAATACTGGTTCTACATCAGTCGCGAGGGCCGATTGTAGCAGTATCCCCTACCTGCGTCAAGGACGCGCCTTCAGATCGTCGCCCAGCCCCAGCAACCCCGTTCCCAACCGCGGCGGGCGGGAACGCTGCTCTTCCTTGCCGAACTTTACCGTCCCATCTTCGGTATCGGCTTCGACGGATAATCCCAGGCTCTGCAGTTCCTTCACCAGCACTCGGAAAGAGGCCGGAATACCCGGTTCCTCGATGGGTTCGCCCTTGACGATCGCCTCGTAGGTCTTGACCCGGCCCACTACATCGTCGGATTTCACCGTCAGCATCTCCTGCAAAGTATAGGAGGCGCCATAAGCCTCAAGTGCCCACACTTCCATCTCGCCAAAGCGCTGGCCGCCGAATTGAGCCTTGCCACCCAGCGGTTGCTGGGTCACCAGGCTGTAGGGGCCTGTGGAGCGGGCATGCACTTTGTCTTCCACCAGGTGGTGTAGCTTGAGCATGGTCATCACACCCACGGTGACCGCCTGGTCATAGAGCTGCCCGGACTTGCCGTCCCATAGGCGCGACTTGCCTAGATAAGGAAGGGGCTTGCCAACTTTCAACGTAGCCTTATCGGCCAGGTCCCGCAGTTGCTCGTCGCCCACCCTGCCTGCAGGCTCTCCCACTCGGTCGAGCCAGAGGCGAGTGCAGGCGTTGATCGCCTTCTCGCCGCGCTCTTTGCGTATCTGTAGCGAAGCATCGGCCTGCTCGAAGGATAATAGCTCCTCCGGGTTATAGCCTTCATCCTTCAGCCACTCGTTGACCACCGCACGGCGGGCGTAGGTGGCGTCATGGGCCAGCTTGGACACGTTGTACTTCTTCCGGCCCAGCCATTCTTCCATATATAAGTTGCGGACCTCGTTCTCATCTTCCAGAGATTCCGCTTCGTATTTGCCGTTCTGTTCCGCCAACCAGGTCCAGGCTTTCTGGCCGGTTTCCTTCCAGGCCTGGTCCACCAGCCAGGCTCGCGCCAGTTCGGCTTCGATCTCGCCTTCGCTGGCTCCGTCGAATACCGGCACCATGGCCCGGAAGCCCAGGCGCTTGGCAGCCCAGCCCAGGTGGGTTTCCAGGATCTGGCCGATGTTCATACGGCCGGGAACGCCCAGAGGGTTCAGGATGATGTCCACCGGGGTGCCATCCTCGAGGTACGGCATATCCTCGACGGGCACGACCTTGGAGACTACACCTTTGTTGCCGTGGCGGCCGGACATCTTGTCACCGGCCGTGATCTTGCGCCGCTGCGCCACAGAGACACGCACCATCTTCTCCACACCGGCCGACAACTCAATGTTGTCTTCGCGGGAGAAGACTTGTACATCCACCACTTTGCCGCGTTCACCGTGCGGCATGCGCAGCGAGGTGTCTTTGACATCGCGCGATTTCTCGCCGAAGATGGCGCGCAGCAGGCGCTCTTCAGGCGTCAGTTCTTTTTCGCCTTTGGGCGTGATCTTGCCGACCAGGATATCGTTCGGCCCCACTTCCGCGCCGATGCGGATGATGCCGGTCTCGTCCAGATCTTTGACCGCTTCCTCGCCGACGTTGGGGATGTCTCGCGTGATCTCTTCGGGGCCGAGTTTGGTGTCACGCGCTTCGACTTCATATTTCTCGATATGGATCGATGTGAACCGATCGTCCTGCACCAACTTCTCCGAAATGAGGATGGCGTCTTCGAAGTTGCCGCCCTCCCAGGAGATGAACGCCACGACTACGTTCTGCCCCAGCGCCAGGTTACCGTCCACAGTCGAGGAGGAATCGGCGATCACGTCGCCTTGCTTGACCCGCTGGCCTTTGACCACGGCCGGGCGTTGGTCGATGCACGTGCTCTGGTTGGAACGCTGATATTTGCGCAGCTTATAGCTGTGCTCTTTGCGGCTCTTGGCCAGCTTCACGACAATGGAATCGCCGCTGACTGAAACGACTTCGCCATCTTCCTCGGCCAGCACTACCTGCCCGGAATCCTTCGCTGCGTGGCCTTCCATGCCGGTGGAAACCAGCGGCACTTCGGGAACCAGCAAGGGCACGGCCTGCGACATCATGTTCGAGCCCATCAGGGCGCGGTTGGCGTCATCGTGCTCCAGGAAAGGGATCAACGCCGCGCTGATGCCCACCAGTTGATGCGGCGCCACGTCCATATAATCGATCTCTTCCGGGCTAGTGAACTGGAAGCCGGAATGGTAACGGCTGGACAAGCGCTGGCGAATGAATTCGCGGTGCTCGTTCAGCGGGGCATTAGCCTGCGCGATATAGAAGCGGTCTTCTTCGTCTGCCGATAAAAAGATGGAGTCGTCGGTTACATAGGGCGTGATCAGCACTTCATCCACGTTGTGCCTGGCGATCTCGCGCGCCAACTTTTCGTCGATGCGCTCTCCGGCCTTAGCGACTACCCGCTCGGTCTTCTTGTCCACCACATCTTCGCGGATCTTATGGCCAAGCATCTGCCGTTCTTTGGCAGCGACTTTATTGACCACTTTGCGATACGGCGTCTCAATAAAGCCGTAATCGTTGACCCGCGCAAAGGAGGCCAAATTGCCGATCAGGCCGATGTTCGGGCCTTCGGGCGTCTCAATCGGGCAGATGCGCCCGTAGTGGGAATGGTGCACGTCGCGCACGTCGAAGCCGGCGCGCTCGCGGCGCAGGCCGCCGGGGCCTAACGCCGACACGCGGCGCTTGTGGCGCAGCTCGGAAAGCGGATTGGTCTGGTCCATGAATTGCGATAGCTGGCTGGACCCATAGAACTCCCGCAGCGCGGCCACCACGGGGCGGATGTTGATTAGCGTGATCGGGGAGAGCTGCTCTTGATCACGGATGGACATGCGTTCCTTAATGACGCGTTCCATGCGGCGCATGCCCACGCGCAGTTTGTTCTGGATCAACTCGCCCACGGTCTTCAGGCGGCGGTTTCCCAGGTGGTCGATGTCGTCCGCCTGCTCCACGCCGTTATTGATCAGGATCATGCGCCGCGCCAGGTTGATGATGTCCCACTTGGTCACCGTGCGGTGCTCCAAGGGTACGCGCTCTTTCAGCCCCAGCTTCTGGTTGAGCTTGTAGCGCCCCACCCGTTCCAGGTCATAGTGGCGTTGGTCGAAGAGTTGCGTCTCCAGGAATTCGGTGGCGTTGTCCAGCGTGGCCGGGTCGCCCGGGCGCATGCGCTTGAAGAACTCGATCAGCGCGGCTTGCGCCACGGTCAGCTTGCCGTTGTTGGTGTCCCATTCAGGTTCCTGGTCCAACGTGGCCTGGATGAACTTGCGGTCCTGGTTGGTGTCGATATCGGCAAACAGGGCCAGGATCTCTTCGTTGCTGCCCTGCTTCAAAGGATTGTTCTTGATGCCGTCGGAAACGACGGCCATGGCGCGCAGCAAAATGGTGATCGGCACCGTGCGCTTGCGATTGAACTTCAACGTCAGGTAATCCGTCTTGCGCGTCTCGAATTCCATCCACGCCCCGCGGTCAGGGATCAGCTTGGCCGTGGAAAGCGGCCGGTTTGTGGCGCGGTCCAGCGGGGCTTCGAAGTACACGCCCGGCGAGCGGATAAGCTGCGATACGACCACGCGCTCGGTGCCGTTGATAATGAAGGTACCCTTCTCCGTCATCTCGGCGAAGTCGCCCAGGAAAATATCTTGCTTGATCGGCTCCGGCACGTCCGGCCCGGCCAACAGCACAGAGATATACAGCGGGCTGGCAAAGGTCAGGTCGCGCTCGATGCACTCTTCGATCGAATACTTGGGTTTCTCGAACCAGAACTTCAGTCCCCACTGCTTGGCTTCCGGGGTGCGGCTCGGGAAGAATAATTTCATGCCCTTGTTGTAGGACTCGATGGGCGAGATCTCGTGGAACAGATCGCCGAGGCCTACGGCTTTTAGGCGGGCGAATGAGCTAAGTTGGACTTCGATCAGGTCGGGTAGCTTAAGGTCGGTGGATAACCGGGAATATGTTTTTGTGGGGAGAGCTTGCGCCATTCAGCGCCTCCTAAAATGAGCAAAAAAAAACCAAAAGCCGCTCTGCAAAGACAAGAGGCGGCGGGTTGCCAAACGGTAATTATAGAGCATGTGTACTATGGCTGTCAAGCTCGTTTTCTTCTCCCCAGGCTCATTTGACGCCCCAGAGACGATATTGTATCATGGTGCTCCAGGCTAGCCGGGCGACCGCTAAAGCTAAACCTGCACCGGGCTTTGCCCGTGGCAGTTTAGGTAGAGGAAAGTCCGCACTCCACAGAGCATGGCGCCGGGGAAACTCCCGGGGCGGGGAAACCTGCCGGATCGGGCCACAGAAACATACAGCCAAACGCTAGGCTTGGGCGCAGCTTGCTGCGAATAAGCCAGGCGTAGGGCAATGGTGAAATGGTGGTGTAAGAGACCACCGGCGCGGGCAGCAATGCCCGCGGCCGAGGCAACCCCCGCCAGGAGCAAGGCCGAACAGGGACGAGCAGCCGCTCGCTGCGTCCGAGTCCCGGGTTGGCTGCATGAGCCGCCGAGAGATCGGCGGCCCAGATAGATGGTCGCCCAGGTGCGGCGGGCAGGGATGAAGCCTGCGACGTGAAATACCGTCGCTGGCGTAAACCTGAACACCGCGCTGGACAGAATGCGGCTTACAGGCTGACCTGGATCCAAACCATGGAGGCCGAGCGCGAGAGCACTCGGCCTCCTCCTGTTTTACAGGAGCACCCTCAAGAGTTTTTGATTAACCGATTAATGAATTAATCGATTAATCTGTAGGCTGTCAATCTTAGGAAGGAACAACCATGCCACCTAACCTCGCCCTTGGCTTCGTCGGCCTCGGCCTCATGGGTAAGCCCATAGCCGGCCATCTGCTCAAGGCCGGCTTCCCCCTCACCGTGCATAACCGCAGCCATGCCGCCGTCGCCGAACTAGTTTCCGTCGGTGCCAACGAAGCCCACTCCTCCGCCGAAGTGGCCGCCCAATCCGATCTCGTCTTCACCTGCCTTCCCGACTCGCCGGATGTAGAGGCTGCCGTCCTCGGTCCCCTCGGCATCCTCGAGGGTGCCCGTGATGGCCTCATCGTCGTCGATCACTCCACTATCCTTCCGGCTGCTGCCCGCAAGATCGCCCAAGCGCTGGCCGCCCGTGGCCTGCACTTCCTCGATGCGCCGGTCAGCGGCGGCCAGCTCGGCGCCCAAAACGGAACACTAACAATAATGGTCGGCGGCGATTCCGCCGCGCTGGAACGCGCCCACCCCGCCATGCAGGCCTATGGCAAGACCATCACCCACATTGGCGCCTCAGGCGCCGGCCAGGTTGCCAAATGCTGCAACCAGATCATGGTGGCGGCGCAAATGGCCGCCATGGCCGAGCTGCTCATCTTCGCCCGCAAGGCCGATGTCGATCCCCGCAAAGTCGTCGCCGCCATCCGCGGCGGCGCGGCCCAATGCTGGACGCTGGACAACAAGCCCGAGCGCCTCTTCACCGGCAATCGCCAACCCGGCTTCAAAGCGTCCATGCAAGCCAAGGATCTGCACATCATCATGGACAGCGCCGCAGAACTAGGCATGCCCCTGCCCGCCACTGCGGTTGCCACACAGCTGTACGATGAAATGGTCGACCTTGGCATGGGCGACCTGGACAATGCAGCCCTCGTGGCCGTCATCGAAAAGAAGGCGGGCACGGAATTGCTGGTTTGAGCGCGATAGCCGGATGGCAGGAAAGTTGAGGACACAGTGACTGCGATTATTGACAACAAAATGCTTTGGCACCAATACGGAGCCGCGATCGATGACTTAGAATACGTGCTCCGCGATTGCCCGGACGAGTTATGGGAGGAAATGCTTTGGGACGATCACGCCGATCAGTGGGTTGCGCGCGGGTTTTCGAAGTTCTGGTATCTGGGCTATCATGTTCTATTTTGGCTGGATCTCTACTTGTTCGGAGCGGAAGAGGGCTTCGCTCCTCCTGCGCCGTTTGACTTGGTGGAAATGCACGCTAATGAAAGCCTTCCCCGCATTTACTCCCGCGAAGAGTTGCTGCACTACCTGGCCGCCTGCCGCGAAAAGTGCAAAGACATAGTCCTGGGCATGACTGAAGAAGAGGCTAGGCGGATGTGCAAGTTTCCCTGGGGAGAACTTCCCTATGGAGAACTGCAACTTTACAACCTACGCCATGTAGCGGAACACGGCTCGCAATTGCGCATGTTCCTGGGACAGCGTGCTAATAAACAGGCGAAAAACATAACCCGGGTCGAATAACCGCGGTTCTTGCGGACTACAAGAATTCCTTATACACAAACACCGCCGCTGCCACCATCAGCAGGATCCCTACTTGGCTGGCGGCGGCCACGGCCCACGCCGGCACGGTCTTCCTCCCCAGCAATTTACGCCAGCCGATCCACAGCTGTCCGGTGGCGAAAAGCAGCCCGCCGCCGGCAGCCATATAAGCCCACTGGATCACCCACCCGCGATCGATCACTTTGAAAATAGCCGCGTACACCAGAAAAGCCTCGGCGGCTATCTTTAGGAGCAACCCCAATTGCTCTCCCGGCTTGGCTTTCTTGCCCTGCCGGCCTGCCAGCATGAAATAAGTTCGCCCAGCCACCGCCAGCGTCATCGCTCCCAGGATCACTGCCGGCACAAACGAATACGCGTCTGGACGTAAGACATCGAAGCCCAGCGCAAAGCACACGGCCATCACCGGAATTGGCACCAGCGACCAGGGCGCCGCCCTTCCGCCCAAGGCTGCCATGACCTCACCAACCAGCAAGGCCGCCAGCCCCAGGATGAACCAGCCCAGCAGGCTGGTCTCGCTGCCACGAAACGCCTGCTCTCCGGCCTCCAGCCAGATCACCAGCCCCAATGCAATATATAGCGCTATCCTTGCGGCCCTGGCTCCAGTCCCCGCGCCGCGCACCTCCGCCCATACACTCACCGGCAGTGCGATGGCGGCCGCGGCCAATGCAATCATCATTCTTTCCTCCGTGCATACCCGAAGCGTTCCAACGTCTTCGGGTCGTTGCGCCAATCCTTGCTCACTTTGACGCGCAGTTCCAGGTAGATCTTGCGCTGGTTCATCGCCTCGATCGCCTTGCGCGCTGTCTGTCCGATCTGCTTGATCATCGCCCCGCCCGCCCCGATCACGATGCCCTTATGCGCCTCGCGCTCCACGAAGATGGTCGCCTCGATCCGCGCCCCCTTCTCGCCGCGTTCCGTGAACTGGTCGATGCGCACGTCGATGCCGTGCGGCACTTCATCCCGCAGGTGCTGCAGTGCCGCCGCCCGGACTAGGTCTGCCGCAATCTGCCGCTCGTAAAGGTCGGTTACTTGTTCCGCCGGGTAGAACGGCTCCCCCTCCGGCAGCAACTCCCCCAACGCCTCCATCAGACCTGCCACCCCCTTGCCCTGGGTGCCCGAGATCTCGGCCACCAGAGTGGCTTTCGCCAGCGCCTCGAATTCTGCCCTGCGTGCCGCCATTCGCTCTGGGGCTAGCAGGTCGATCTTGTTGACTGCCAGCACCACGGGTTGACGGCTGGCCCGCCCTTCGATCTTAGCGGCCAGCAGGCGGTCTTCTTCATCCGGCGCCTGGCTGGCATCCACCAGGAATAGGATCACGTCGCCATCCTCCAGGGCCGCCAACGCCTGCTCGTTCATCAGCGCCCCCAGTTTATTGTGCTCCAGGTGCAATCCGGGGGTATCCACGAAGATGACTTGCATCTTCTCATTCGTGTAGATCCCCAACTGGTTGCGCCGCGTGGTCTGCGGCTTGGGCGAAACAGCAGCCACTGGCTGGCCCAGCATTGCATTCATCAGCGTGGACTTACCCACGTTTGGGCGGCCGACCACGGCCACATACCCGGCTTTCATGAGAGTCATTGTAGCGGAATACTCCCGACTTCCCAACCTCTAGACTTATTGACCTCCATCATGTAGAATTGCGCTTCGTCAGTTACTTGTTTTGGAGGAATGTTTTGGCAAACATCAAATCAGCGATCAAGCGCAACCGGCAGTCTGAAAAGCGCCGCGAGCAAAACCGGGTTTACCGCACTGGAGCGCGCGGCTCCGTCAAGAAAGCCAACCTGGCCATCCAGGCCGGCGATGTGCAGAAGGCCCGCGAGGCCACCCGCTTGGCGGCCAGCGCACTGGACGCCGCCGCCGAAAAGGGCATCATCCACAAGAACAATGCCGCCCGCCGCAAGGGCGCTCTGATGAAGAAGGTCGCCGCTCTCGAAAAGAGCAAAGCCTGATCCTTTCCCCCCGCATCCTAAAGCGGAAGGCTTGCCTTCCGCTTTTTGTTTCATCCGCCGTTATATAATCCAATCGTCTCCGCCCATGTTTGAACTAGAACGATCCGCCATCGAAAAGGAGCTACGCGCCTTTTGCCGGGCGCAGGGCTTGCCTGTGCCGTCCGCTGTCCACTGGAGCCAGATCCCCTTCGCCGGCGATTGGGGCATCTCCACCTCGCTCTTCCAGCTCGCCGCCGACGAGGCGCGCCAAAGCGGAAAGAAGACCAATGTTCCTCAACGCGCTGCCCAACTCGCCGAAAGCCTGGCTGCCCAGCTAGGCACGCCCCCCGGCTTTGCCCGCGTTGAAGCCGTCAAGGGTTACCTCAACCTGTATTTTTCCGCCCCTGATTACGCCGCCCGCGTGGTGCAAACCGTCCTGGCCGACGCCTCGAAGTACGGCTGGGGAGCCGCCAAAGGCCAGCGTGTCATGGTCGAATTCTCTCAGCCGAATACGCTGAAGGCTTTCCACGTGGGTCATCTGCGCAACATGATCCTCGGCGCTGCTCTGGCCAACATCCTGGAAGCCGCCGGCTACGAGCTCGTGCGCGCCAACTACATCGGCGATTTCGGCAAAGACGTTTTCAAGTGGCTGTGGAATTATCTCAAGCGCCACAAGGGCGAGAAGCCGCCGGAGCAGGACGTCACTCGCTGGATGGGCGACCTCTACGCCGAAGCCAGCCGCGAACTGGGAGCCGACCCCGGCGGCGACGCGGAGATCCGTGATCTGTTCGCCCGCTACGACGCCGAGGACGATGAGATCCAGTCCTTGTACCAAACCACGCGTCGTTGGTCCTTGGATGGCTTCAACCAGATCTACGATCAGATGGGCATCCAGTTCGACCGCTTCTATTACGAGAGCGAAATGGAGAAGCCGGCTAAGGCCTTCGTTGAGCAGTTGATCGAAAAAGGCCTCGCCATCGACGAACGTCCGCAGGACGGCCCGGTCGTAGTGAAACTGGATGACCTGCTCGGCCTGAAGGAAGAGAGATTCCGCGTCCTCGTCCTTCTGCGCTCAGACGGCACTTCCTTATATGGCGCCTGGGATCTCGCTTTGGCCCTGGCCAAGTTCAGCGAATATGACCTGTACAAGTCCATCTACGTGGTGGATGTTCGCCAGTCGCTGCACTTCGTCCAGGTCTTCAAGACCCTCGAACTGGCTGGCCATGCCGAGTTGATGAAGAAGGTCCTGCACTTGCCCTATGAGGTAGTCAACCTCCCCGGCAACGTGGTCATCTCCTCCCGCGAAGGGGTTGTCGTCCTCCTGGAGGAGCTTATTCGCGAGGCCACCTCTCGCGCCGCCGCCATTGTCGGCGAAAAGAACCCCACCCTGGACCCAGCCGTTAGGGAGACCGTCGCCGGCCAGGTGGGCTTGGCCGCCCTGAAGTACCCTATGCTGGCCCGTGAGAATACCAAGATTGCCACCTTCGATTGGGAGACGGCCTTGGACTTCAATGGCCAGGCCGCTCCCTACATTCAATACGCCCACGTTCGCGCCAATAGCATCCTTAAGCGTGCGTCAGACAAGCCACCCACCGCTGAACCCCCGAAGCACGCACTGGATAAGAGCGAGATCGAATTGATCAACCTCATATCCCAGCTTCCCGACACGGTGCAAAAGGCCGCCGCTGAATACAAGACCCTGCACATCACCAACCTAGCCTACGAGACCGCCCGCGCCTTCAACGATTTCTACAATCAGTGCCCCGTCCTTCAGGCCGAAGGCGCCGTCCGGGAGTTCCGCCTGGGCGTGGTAGCGGCCTCCCGCCAGGCGTTGGCCAATTGCCTGGCGTTATTAGGTATTCAAGCGCCGGATATAATGTAGGCCTTCGATTCCATTGGTTCGCCATACCATAGGAGAGACATTTTATGACCCTTGCCGGCGCCCGGCATTTCTTTCTGACCAAACCTACTCATTTCCGCATCGAATACGCAATAAACCACTGGATGGACAAGAACACCCAGGTTGACTCCGCGAAGGCTGACCTTCAGTGGAACGCCCTACTGGAAAACTATCGAAGGCTGGGTGCCACGGTCGAGGTCTTCGAACCGGTTAACGGTTGGCCAGATCAAGTATTCACGGGAGATTCGATCTTCCTCTACGGTCGGCATGCCATTGCCGGTCGCTTCCGCTACCCCGAACGCTCCGGCGAAGTGCACCCCATGATCGATCGCTTTGAGCAGCGCGGCTACACCGTCCACCAGATTCCCAAAGGCTTGTTCTTCGAAGGCAACGGCGAAGCCATTTCCTGGGACGGGCACATTCTGGCGGGCTATGGTGCGCGCAGCGATCGAGAGGCCCTGGATTTCCTTTCGAAAACTCTGGACGTGGATGTTATCCCTTTTCGAGTTCTGCCCCCCCATTTCCATTTAGATACCATCGTATGCCCCCTCCGCAAGGACTTGCTGGCTTATGTGCCCAGCGGCATGGACGAGCAAAGCCGGCAGCGCATTGAAAACCTCGGCGTGGACTTGATAGCCGTTGATCGGGACGAGGCGCTGCAATTAGCCTGCAACTCCATGGCCTTGAGCGATGATGTCGTTGTCAGTACGCACAAAGCGCCTAAATTCCACAAAGAGATGAAAAAAGCCGGCTTCAAGGTGATTCAAGTTGACCTAAGCGAATTCGCCAAATCCGGCGGGGGAGCAAAATGCCTTACGCTGGAAGCCTATGCGCCAAATGGACTCAGCCTCTAGAGCGAACCACCAAGTTATTAGCCTCGTTCTCCAGTACCTTCGATCTTGTTTAGTCAACTGATCTTTGCGCCCGATTTGGTCCAATTCTCCCTATTTCTTCGACCGTAAGTCCACTCATTCGAAATAGTGTCTCCAAGATGACAATTGCCACTAGGATGTCGCTTGCGGGCTGCATACCATTCTGATATTGTCAATCCCTCACAGAAAATCCCAACGAAAGGGAAATATATGGCAAAGAAGCGCGTTTTGATCATGGGGGCGGCCGGGCGGGACTTCCATAATTTCAATACCTACCTGCGCGGCAATCCAGGTTATGAGGTGGTTGCCTTCACTGCTACCCAGATCCCCAACATTGAAGGCCGAACGTATCCACCCGTGCTGGCTGGTGAGAGCTACCCCAAAGGCATCCCCATCCTCCCCGAGGATGAGCTTTCTCGTTTGATCCGCGACGAGCATATTGACCAGGTATTCTTCTCTTATAGTGATGTAACCCACGAGTACGTAATGCACAAGGCGTCACAAGTTCTCGCCGCTGGCGCCGATTTCTCCCTCCTTGGCCTGAAAAACACTCTGCTCAAATCCAAGAAGCCGGTTGTTTCCGTCTGCGCCGTCCGTACCGGTTCCGGCAAAAGCCAGACCACCCGCCGCGTGTCGAATATCCTCCGCGATCTGGGTTTCAAAGTAGCCGCTATTCGCCACCCGATGCCTTATGGCGACCTTTCCAAACAGATCGTGCAGCGCTTTGCCGATTATGCCGATCTAGACAAGCACGACTGCACCATTGAAGAACGTGAGGAATACGAGCCGCACATTGACAACGGCATCATCGTTTACGCCGGGGTAGATTACGAAAAGATCTTGCGCCAGGCAGAAGCTGAGGTTGATATCATCCTTTGGGATGGCGGAAACAATGACCTCCCTTTCTATCAGCCCGACCTACACATCGTTGTCGTCGACCCGCATCGCCCCGGCCACGAAAGCCGCTACCACCCCGGTGAGGCCAACACTCTCATTGCAGACGTTTTCGTCATCAACAAGGTGGATACGGCCAATGGCGAGAACGTGCTGGCCGTCACCAATTCCCTTCACAAGCTGAACCCTGCGGCCCAGATCGTCGAGGCCGCTTCACCTCTCTTCCTGCCCGATCCCGCAGCCATTCGCGGCAAGCGCGTCCTGGCTATTGAAGACGGCCCCACGCTTACTCATGGCGAAATGGCCTATGGCGCCGCCTGGATTGCCGCCAGACGCTACGGCGCCTCCGAGATCGTCGACCCGCGGCCCTTCGCCGTCGGCTCGATCACCGAGACCTACAAGAAATACCCCACCACAGGCAACGTACTGCCCGCCATGGGTTACGGCGCCAAGCAGATCGCCGAGCTCGAGCAGACCATCGAGAACGCCGATGTGGACCTTGTGGTAATCGGCACGCCTATCGACCTGAGCCGCGTGCTGAAGATCAACAAGCCCAGTCAACGCGTGCGCTACGAGTTGCAGGAGATCGGCAAACCCACGCTGCGCGATATTCTCGAAGCCCGATTCAAAAAGTAGCAGCCTCTCGCCCACCTCATCGCCAAACAAAAAGGTCGCTGCTCGCAGCGACCTTTTTTTATTCCTCGTCTAAACAATCTAAAATCGAAAATGCTTTTGCCTTGATTTCCCTAATACTTGCTTATATGTCGAGCCTGTATCCCATTCCCCGTATCGTGTGCAGCAGCTTGGGCTTCTTAGGGTCCTTCTCGATGGCCTGCCGCAGCCAGCTAATATGGACGTCCAGCGTGCGCGTATCCCCTGTGTAATTGGTGCGCCACACTTTCTTGAACAGCGCGTCCCGCTCCACCACTTCCCCTTTATTGTCGATCAGCATGCGTAATAGGCGCACCAGACGTGGGGTTAGCACCGTCTTCTTGCCCTGTGCGCGCACCGCGTGCGTCTCCAGGTCCAGCTCCAGCGGTCCGGCTTTCAGCATGCCCCCCTCGTCCATGGGCAGCAGCGGGCCGATGCGGTTGACCAGCTTGCGCTGCGTGAAGGGTAGCATCAGGATCTCGTTGGCGCACTCGAAGCCTTCTTCGATGGCGTGCTGCTTATCCGAGATCACCAAGATGGGCAACCCGTTGATCTTGTCGCGGATAGAGGAGCAAATCCGCTTCCCGTTGGTCCGCATGGAGGCCGCATCCACGATCACCAGATCGTGTTTGTTCTCGCCCACGCTCTCCAGCGCTTCCTTGCCCGAAGCTACACGTTCGACTTGAAAACCCTTTTGCAGCAAGGATGGCACCAGCTCGGGATTGCTGGTCCAGCGTCCCTCGACCCATAATATTTTCGTGCTGCTTGCTTTGGATAACTTACGCGCCATGTGTCCTATTGCCCGCCTGGAGTGGAGTCCGTGTGCTTCTTTAACATCGAGTCGGCCTTTTGGTGGGGCGGCATTATAACGCACAACCTTAAAAGAACCAAGCTGGCGTCATTCAACCATAAGTCCTGTGTCATTTCTCGCTCATTCCAAGCCGACATCTGCTCCTTGCCATTCTGAACCAACGTGCCCTTCCGAGCGAGTCATCCATCCACACCCGACTACAGACGATCCTCGATCTCTGTGTCATTCTGAGCGGGTCATACAAGTCTCTTCCGTTTGACTGGAAGACCAGCGAAGAAATCTCTGAACCATATCTCACCGGAGTCGTCCACACTTTCACCAATCCCGGATTCATGTGTTACGGCTTGGGGTGTCTCCCTACATACGATAGAATAACTCTGTGTTCTTACCAGATTCTGACCGTGATAGAATGACCCACTTTTCCAGTAGCGTTCCGGCCGCATTCCAGTTGAACCCGGGCGTTCGCCGCCGGGAGGCTCGATGAGCGAGATGATCGAAGTCGTCATTGACAGCATCCGCGTGGGGCTCATGTCCCAGCAGCGCGTGGTCATCTTGCGCGAAGCGGATGCCGAACGTTACCTCGCCATCTGGATCGACCCCTACATGGCCGAGCAGATCACCTTCTCCCTCCAGGAAGTCGAAGTCGCCCGCCCCATGACCCACGACCTGATCCGCGACATGCTGCGCTCCCTCGAAGCCCGCGTGCTGCGCGTCGAAGTGCAAGGCCTGAAGGCGGATGTCTTCTACGGCAACATCGTCGTGGAGGTCAACGGCCGCACCATCAACGTCGACTCCCGCCCCTCGGATGCCCTGGCTATCGCCGTGCGCGCCCATGTGCCCATCCTGGTCTCCAAGGAAGTGATGGAAGCTGCCGGCATCATCCCCGAGGACGACCTGGAAGAAGGCGAAGACGGCCTGGACGAGGTCATCGAAGAAAAGAACGGCGAAGCGCCCGATACCGAGGGCCGCCTGGAAGTTTTCGAAGATTTCCTGGAGAACCTGGAAATCGACGATGATGATGAGGGCAAGAAAAAGGGTAAAGGGAAAAAGAAGTAACCCCGTTTGCGATGAGTGAACTCTACCCGCAGGAAATCGACCAGGCGCCCAGCCCGCAGGTAACCCCCCACAACCGCGAGGCCGAGGAGGCCGTGGTCGGCTCGGTGCTGATCAACCCCGAGGCCTACTACGACGTGGCCGATTTCCTCGTCGCCGAGGACTTCCACATCCACCGCCTGCGCTGGATCTGGGAAGCCTTCACCGCCCTGCACGAACAGCGCACCCCGGTGGACATGCTCACCGTCACCGAGGAGCTTGACCGCCAGGGCCGCCTGGCCGAGGTGGGCGGGCCTGCCTACCTGACCACGCTGGTCAACACCGTACCCACCTCCCTACACGCCGAGGCCTACGCCCGCCTGGTGCAGCAGAGCTCCATCCGCCGCCGACTGCTGGACGCCGCCAATAAGATCGCCAAGGTGGCCTACCAGCAGGAGATGAATGTGGAAACGGCCATCGATGAGGCCGAAAAGGCCGTATTCAGCGCCTCCGAGCACCGCCTCTCCACCGACCTGCAGCCCATCAAGGCCGTCCTCTCCGACTATTACGACCGCGTCGAGGAAATGTCCCGCCGCCCCGACGAGATTTACGGCGTGCCCACCGGCTTCATCGACCTCGACCACTTGCTGCGCGGCATGCAGCAATCCGACCTATTGATCATCGCTGGCCGCCCAGCGCAGGGCAAGACCAGCTTTCTGATGTCCGTGGCCAAGAACGCCGCCCAGTTGAGCAAGAAACGGGTGGCCATCTTCTCCATGGAAATGTCCAATGAGCAGCTCGTGCAGCGCCTGCTCTCCCAGGAGACCGGCATCAACTCCCAGCTCCTGCGCAGCGGCAAGCTGGAACAGAGCCAGTGGGACTTGTTCGCCCAGGCCATTGAAGTCCTCGGCGATACCAAGATCTTCCTGGACGATACCCCCGCCATTTCCCCCACGCAGATGCGTGCCAAGTGCCGCAGGCTGCACATGGAGTTCGGCCTCGATCTCGTCGTCGTGGATTACCTGCAGCTGATGCAAAGCGAGAGCCGCAACGACAACCGCGTGCAGGAGGTCTCCTACATTTCCCGCAGCCTCAAGATTCTGGCCCGCGAGCTAAACGTGCCCGTGCTGGCCGCCGCCCAGCTCTCCCGCGCCGTGGAGCAGCGCACCAACAAGCGCCCGCAGCTCTCCGACCTGCGCGAGTCCGGCTCCCTCGAACAAGACTCCGACATCGTCATGTTCATCTACCGCGAGGACCTCGATAACCCCGAGAGCCTCAAGAAGAACATCGCCGAGATCATGGTGAGCAAGCACCGCAACGGCCCCACCGGCAGCGTGGAACTGGTCTTCCGCGAGAACCTGGCCAAGTTCGAGAACGCCGCCACCAAGCATTACGACTTCTCCAAGTTCTAGGATGGACCCTCGTCATTGCGAGGAGTATTGCGGCGCGTAGCGACGCAAACGGACGAAGCAACCTCGAAAGCGCGCATTATTTGCAGGCCAGCCCGGCGTACATGAACAAAGACCAAGTGGCATGTGTCTACATAATGACCAATGTTCGTAATTCCGTTCCGTATACTGGGGTAACAAATGATTTGATTCGCAGGGTCCTTGAACATAGGAGCAAGAAGATGAAAGGGTTTACCAGGCTTTACAATGTAGAAAAGCTCGTCTATTTTGAAGCCACTGAACGGATGGAAGATGCGATCGCCCGGGAAAAGCAAATCAAAGGCGGCTCCAGGAAAGACAAGATTGATTTGATCAAAAGCATAAATCCGCAATTGAAGGACCTCTTCGAAGATTTGATTTCGGCTTAAGAAGCTATGGATCATTACGATCAGCATACGTTGGATTAGCATGGAAAATTATTCGAGATTGCTTCGTCCGCTGCTCATTGCTTCGCATGAGCGTGCTCCTCGCAACGACGAAACATGGGGGTCTCGCCGTGGCGGCTGAAAAATCATCGCCTGCTTTCTCCGGCTTTCCGGCCGGCAAGCTGCGCTTTACGCCCATCCCCGGCCCCTTCTTCAGCGAACTGCTGCCCGCCATCGATGACCTCAACGAGCTCAAGGTCGTGCTCTACGCCTTCTGGAAGCTGGACCGCATGGAAGGCGAGCACCGCTACCTGCAGCTCGAGGACTTCAGCGAAGACGCCACCTTCGCCGCCGGGCTGGGCGGCGCGGCGGCCGTCGCCGCCGGCCTCGAGCAGGCGGTGAATCGTGGCGCGCTGCTGCTGGCCGAGCTAGAATTGGAAGGCCAGCCGCGCCGCTTCTACTTCCTCAATTCCGCCCGCGGTCGCGAAGCCGTCCAGGCGCTGAAAGACGGCGCCTGGCGTCCCTCCGGCGACCGGCGCTTCCCGCTGGAGCTGGCGCAGGAACGCAGCAACATCTTCACCCTGTACGAACGCCACATCGGGCCCATCACGCCCATGCTGGCGGAGAAACTGAAGGACGCCGAAAACGAATACCCGGCGGATTGGCTCGAAGAAGCCATCCGCATTGCCGTAGAAAATAATGCCAGGGCCTGGAGCTACGTGGAAGCCATCCTAAGGCGCTGGCGAGAAGGCGGAAAAGATGAGCGACGAACTCAAGGGGATACTGAAAAAGATAGAAGAAAATACGTCGAAGGCGAGTTCTCCGACTACATCGAACACTGACCCTGGCGGGCCGAGCGGCCACCTGCACCCGGCCATGGCGGGCGATCCCAATTGCCCGCATTGCCACGGCTTGGGTTACGTGCGCGCCGACCTGCCGCTCGGCCATCCCGATTTCGGCAAGCTGCAAATTTGCGTCTGCCGCCGCGACGAAGTCGCAAGCCACAGCCGCCGCCGGCTCTACGCCATCAGCCGCCTCGACGAGCTGAAGGGGCTGACTTTCGATAACTTTGAGCCGCGCGGCCACGTTGGCCTCACCGCCCGCCAGGCTGACTCGCTCGAGATGGCCTTCAACCACGCCCGCCAGTTCGCCCAAAAGATGGAAGGCTGGCTGCTGCTGGAAGGCGGCTACGGCTCCGGCAAAACGCACCTGGCCGCGGCCATCGCCAACTTCGCAGTCTCCGTGGGCCTGCCCTCCATCTTCATCACCGTGCCCGACCTGCTCGACGAGCTGCGCTTCTCCTACAACTCTGAAGACGGCTTCGAGGAGCGCTTCGAAGAGATCCGCCAGGCTCCTCTGCTGATCCTGGACGACTTCGGCACGCAGAACGCCACGGACTGGGCGCAGGAGAAATTGTTCCAGATCCTCAACCATCGCTACGTCAACCGCCTGCCTCTGGTGGTCACCACCAACCTGTCGTTCGAACAGATCGAGGGCCGCATCCGCTCGCGCCTCTCCGACCCCGAGCTGGTGACGCACCTGCGCATCCTGGCGCCGGATTACCGCCGCCCCACCGAGGACAGCGACCAGAACGAACTCTCCGCCCTGCACTTGCTGCGCGAGCGCAACTTCGCCAACTTCGAGAGCCGCGAGGGCGAAGGCCTGCCCAAGGCCGACGCCCAATCGCTGAAGAAGGCCTTCGATGCGGCGCGCAAGTACGCCGAGAAGCCCAAGGGCTGGCTGGTGTTCACCGGCTCGCACGGCAGCGGCAAGACGCACCTGGCCGCGGCCATCGCCAACTACGCCCAGGACCTGGGCAAGATCCCACTCTTCGTCATGGTGCCCGACCTGCTGGACCACCTGCGCGCCACCTTCAACCCCGCCAGCCCGGTGAGCTACGACCGGCGCTTCGAAGAAGTGCGCAATTCGGAGGTGTTGATCCTGGACGACCTGGGCACCCAGTCCGCCACCCCCTGGGCGCGGGAGAAACTCTACCAGCTCTTCACCCACCGCTACAACGCCCAGCTCCCCACCGTCATAACGACTGCTGACAAGATGGATGATATGGATCCTAGAATAAGGAGTCGAATGCTCGACACTCGACTCTGCACAATTTACGGCCTTACTGCTCCAGCTTACACTGGTAGGAAGAAGAAATGATTGCCAAGTGGAGAGGCGTCATTCGGCAAAGCCGAATAGCTTCTCCCGCGTTGCGAAGCAACGCATGGACCACGCGCATTCGCAGCCGCATGCTGGACACGCGCTTATGTACAATCTATGCTTTAACAGCTCCCGCCTACACAGGCAGGAAGAAAAGCAAATGACCAAGCTGGAGAATCGTTGCCCGGGGCAACCGAGTAGATTTCTCCCGCGTTGCGCAGCAACGCAGTGTTCGATCTACGCCCTGACCGCGCCGGCGTATACGGGAAGAGCAAAGAAGAAGTGAGATCCGATCCAATATTAAGGAGTCCAATAAATGCCCGATACGAATGAAAAGATAAATCAACTGATAAAGACCGTCGAGAGATTGACTAATCTAATTGAATACTTGCTCAGCAGACCAAATTTGAAGGGCTTGCTAGGACATGGGGATATGAGCAGATTGGGCGTTGACATAAGGGTAATAAAGGATGAGCTGAAAGCCCTAAAGGAGGGATGACCGTGGTAGCGAAGCAAAACCAAACTGTCGAGTTACGCGAATTCATAAAAGTTGCCCTTACGTCTATAGTAAGCGGCATCACCGATTCGCAGGCAATGCTCAAGCAAGAAGGAAGTAGTGCGAGGATTAATCCCTTAGGGGTCCAAACGGAAGGCGGGATACGAGTGATCAATCGATTGGACAGAACAGAAAAGAATCTAATGGTAGAAACCATAGAGTTTGACGTTGCAGTAACATCCGAATCAATGAGGGGACATGAAACTAGCGGCGAAGGTGGTATAGACATAAAGGTCCTTAGGTCCGCAATAAACACGGGCTGGGAAAAACAGCAAGCCGAGACTCTAGCCTCAAGAATAAAGTTCTCTGTCAACGTTGTGTTTCCAAGCCAGCCAAAATAACCAGTCGGCCACATCGGTTAACTGGCGAGCGTGGCTGCCGAAAGCAGGCTAAGTGACGGGGAGTTTCTAAGGACACTTGCGATCCTCGAAAATAGCATCCCGCAGCAGGGGTTCCCCCATTTATGGGTTTAGTCTATAATCCGGGTCTACTAGTTGGGCGATTCAACCTGTAACCAGCAAAGCCAGAGAAGGCTACATATGGAGGGTCAGGGTGTCATGGCTTGAACCTATCACTGCAGCAGTTGAGGGTACTTCCCTACTGGTCCGGTTGGCGCGTTCCTCCAAATTCATTAGGCGCCACGCCAGCCGTATTTCATATCTGGTCTCCCACGGCGAGAGCATTATTCCAATTTTTGGCGCCGGGGGAGTAGGGAAATCAACGTTAAGCAACGTCATGCTTGGCACAAATCCCGTCGACATCGTTGCCCCTTATAGGGAATCCGATATTGTCGAGAAAATTGTACTTAAGGGTGATATTCCCGGACAAATACTGGTTGCCCCAGGTCAAGAACGAAGAGTATATACTCATTGGCCAGATCTATTAAATAAGGTTGTCACGGGCCACCCCTTTGGAATAATCAACGTCGTTTCCTATGGTTACCATTCTTTGCTTTTCGAAACGTATAAGAAGCATGAGTTATATACTCCTCGCATGGGATTAAAGGGTTTTGTGAAGGCTTATGCCGAGCAAAGAAGAAAGAAGGAACTGGAATTGGTTCAATTGCTTGTCAACGGAATTCTGGGAAGAAAGAAACCAATCTGGTTTTTAACATTAGTAAACAAACAAGATTTATGGTGGTCTGAGCGGGATAAAGTGAAGAAGCATTACCTGGAAGGTGCATACTCTAAAGAAATTGGTAAACTATACAAGTCCCTTGGTGATGTCCATTTCCAACACGAATTCTTGCCCGTTTCGATGTCGCTAGGCAACCTGACCACCACCAACGGTGAGGTATTAGTTGCTAATAATGCTGGGTATGATATGGTAACTCATTTGACATATCTTCAATCGTTCTTTGCGAGAATCCGCGATTTGCTTAAATTCGGAGAGAGATGATCAGACCAAGACCATCCAATATCCAGGCTAGAGCCGAATTCGAACGAACCCTAGAGTTGCTAAGAGAATTCACCTCGAAGCTTAAGGATATTTGCGATCTGCAATTGAAGGTTAATCAAACTCGGCAGAAATATATTATCCTGTGCGGATTTGCCATAGTATTGTCGGTCGGAATACTGCTTTTCCTTTCTCTCCAGCGCGATGTTTCAGATTTTATGGGGCACATATCACCATATGTTTTTTCGATCGCGGCGACAATTACACTCGAACTAGCTCTGTTTTTATTCATGCCTCGGCTCAGGGCCAAGGCGTCCGATCATACCCGTGCAGTTCACTGGAGTGTAAGACACCTTCTACAGTACGCTTCTCAGTACTATGACAACACCACTAAGGGCTATCGAAAGAAACTCGAAGTAGAGATAAGGCTTAACGAAGCCGAATCGGTTCTAGCTATTTATAGGCAGCTATTTATCCCGTAAAGCAAATATTAGCTGCGGCTTTCCTCGAGCCTTACCTAGGAGCGCCAGCGACCCGTGGCAATCTGAACGCCCGTTATCTGCGCCTTCTCCTCCCCGGTAGCGCATAAATAAGCAATACCAGCAGGATAATGGGTCCATATATCATCCAGTACATCTGGTACATCGCTCCCGCTTGTTCGGGGAACAGGATGTACAGGATCAGCGCCGCCAAGGCCACCAAACCCAAATTGTATAGCAGGTCCTTAAGGAATTGCATCGCCTCGCCTCCCACGCCTATTCTAGGCTCACCTCGCGGCCTCCATAATCACCCAAATGTACCCACCGCATATAGACAAATGTAATATATCCTGCGTGACTCCGATTGAACTGTAGTAGTGCTGTTGTTCATAACACGGTCATAGCGCAAAAATAGAATCTCCGTAATCACTGGGGAGTTGCATCCTCGAGTGGGGTTAATCGAGCCGGTAACACTATCGAGAAAGAGGTGAAGAAAATGGATAGGAAAAGGAAGGGAAAGGAAGCCAAGGGCCTCCGTCACTTTGTTACAGACGTTTGGCGACTGGCGCAGGTTGCTGCTGTTGGCACGGTGGTGTACAGCCTCATCGCCGAGGTGGTTAACTCGGCTTCGGCCCTTGTCGCCGGCGGGGTAGCGGGTGCGGCACCCAACTTGGGCGCCATGATCATCGTAGAGATACCCCTGGAAAATCCGCTGGCAGGAATCTTGATTGGCTGCATTTTGTTGGGGATCCTCACCTACATAGGGTTGAAATTTCTCTGCTCGTCAGAATGGGTCCAGGAACCCGTAGATGTTGAAGAATGCTGGACAGAGATCACGTGGAACCCGTTCAGTTGGGTAGAGGCCTTGGTATGCACAGTGGTAGAAGTGGTGAAGTGGGTACTGAAGGAGATCTGCAAGTGGACTGAAGTGTTTGCGATCGTATTAACTGTCGTGTGCATCGTCCTTGCAGTTCTGGTACTCTTGTAGTCGGTGTAAGGCTCTAGTATATTTATAGGGAGATCCCTCAAGCCGGAAGGATGCCCCTTAAAGGCTCATCCTTCTTTTTTTATCTCGAGTGGTTAAGTTCTAGGAGATTCCTCGCCTCAACGCCCTCGTTCGGAATGAAAAAGAAGCCGATGGAATTTCTGAGAAGCGTTATCCGGCGCAGCCGGGTAGCTTCTCCAACGCGTGGCGAAGCCACGCAAGGGGCCGTGGGGGCGAGCCCCCCAAAAAA
>JBBDXR010000020.1:0-22980 GCA_040902205.1 Anaerolineales bacterium
GCGGGGATTCCATTAAGCTAGCCGATTTTGTGTCCAACTTCTGGGGTGCACTTCAGTGTCTCGCGTTAGCAACTAGCAACTTGTCAAGTTGTAATGGCCCTGTGTCGCGTCGTTACATTACATCTTTTCGTGCAAGTCAGCGACATTTAGGGTGCGGCGTCAAAGAGCCTGTCAAGTTGTGCCGCTGCCGTGTGTCTCTGCCGGTACAACTTGACAAGACTCGGGCTTGCACATAACCTTGCCTCCTACCTCGCCCTCACCATCGCCAAAAACACTGACAACGTGAGCACACCACCCGCCAAAATCCTTGTCGTCTACAACCCCCAGGCCAGCGCCGCGCGCCTAGAAGTGCTGCAGCGCTTGCTGGAAAAGCACTTCGCCGGACGCAGCCTGCAGTTGATCGAGTGCAGCCGCACCGATATGGCGGCGCGCCTGCGACCTTTTCTGGATGACGGGGTTGGGCTGATCATTGCGGCCGGCGGGGACGGCACGATCTTGGATATCGCCAGCGTGCTGCCCTTGGATGGGCCGCCCATCGGCATCCTGCCCATGGGCACCGGCGATGTGCTGGCCCGCGAGCTGGACATCCCGCTGAACCTGGACAAGGCAGCGGCGCTGCTGGCCGGCGACCACGCGGTGCGCACCCTGGACGTTCTGCGCGTGGCCGGGCGGGCTTACCTGATCTCGGTGAGCGTCGGGTTGGGCGCGCGCTCGATGAGAGAGACCAGCGCGGCTCGCAAGAAAATATTCGGCAAGAGTTCCTATATGGTCACTCTGCTGCTGAATTTCTTCGCCATGCAGCCCATGGAGTACCAGGTGGAGGTCGATGGACAAGCGCAGCGCGTGCGGGCCAGCGACCTGATGGCGGCCAACTCCGGCGTGCTGGGGTACCGGACGCTACGCTGGTGGCCGGAAGTGCAGCCGGATGATGGGCGCATGGACCTGTGCTATCTGGAGGCAAACACAGGTTTCTATTATCTGTGGGTCATTTTTAATTTCCTTATGCGCCGACATTACCGCAACCAACATCTGAACCATATGCCAGCGCGAAAGTCCATCCTAATTCAGGAGCCCAGGGGCCTGGCGGTGCAAGGCGATGGGGACTGGATCGGCGAAACGCCCGTAGAAATCCGCCTGGAGCCGGGTGCGGTGAAGGTCGCTGTACCCCACAAACGTAACAAGGGTGGGCAGGAATAGTTTATATATATGGCATGCTGATAAAACTGCGATCCCTTCTACCCACCGCGCTGGCCCTGGTGGCGCTAGCCGCCTGCACCGCGCCGCAAGGCACGGTGGCTCCCAGCGCGGCCACCCAAGTAGAGCCCACCGAGGTTTTATCTACTCCTACGCTTGCCGCGCCGACTGACACCCCACTTCCCAGCGAGACGCCTACCCCCGAGATCAGCCCGACACCCGAAACGCCGGTGCGCTTTGCAGTGATCGGCGATTACGGGCATGGCGGGCCGGACGAGTTCGCGGTGGCGGAGCTGATCGATAGCTGGCTCGTCGATTTCATTGTGACCACCGGGGACAACAACTACCCGGACGGGGAGGCCGAAACGATCGACGACAACATCGGCCAGTTCTATCACCGCTACATCGGCAACTATCAGGGTGAATACAACCGCGGCAGCGCCGAGAACCGTTTCTTCCCCAGCCTGGGCAACCACGATTGGAACCCCGGAAACATTGACGCCTACCTGGATTACTTCGACCTTCCCGGCAATGAACGCTACTACGACGTGGTGCAGGGTGAAGTACATTTATTCATCCTGGACAGCGATACCAACGAACCGGACGGGGTTGGGCGCTCATCGGACCAGGCAGCCTGGCTGCAGGATGCGCTGGCCGGGTCGACCACTGCCTGGCAAGTCGTGGTCTTTCACCATCCGGCTTATTCTTCCGGGTACCACACCTCTACAGAGTGGATGCAGTGGCCCTTTTCCGACTGGGGCGTGGACGCGGTGCTTTCAGGCCACGACCATCTCTACGAACGGCTGGAGGTTGACGGCCTGCTGTACATCACCAACGGCCTGGGCGGCCACGAGGCCATCTACGAATTTGGGAAGATCCTTCCCGAAAGCATGTTCCGCTACAACGACCTGCATGGCGCCATGTTGGTGGAAGCAACCTCGATCTGGGTCCGCTTTGATTTCTATAATGTCGAAGGCGGGCTAGTAGATAGCTACACGCTTACCCTCCTGGAGGCTAATCCTTAGCTAGCCAGTAATCACCGGGGGACTGAGACCGCCGGCGGGGCGCCGAACTGACCCTGGCCGGCCTGCACCCTTGCGCCCACAAATGCGTATATCTGTATGAACTCAAAGAGTTCAGGAGGTCTTTATGTTTAAGATTACGACATTGCGTCGCGCCACCGGCATGCTGCTGCTCGCCGTGCTGCTGCTGGGAGTGCTGGCGCTTCCCTTCGCCGGTCCGGCGCAGGCGGCGGAGATCATCACCGGGGAACCGGATGCCATTTTGCCGGCCGGGACCACGATCGAAGATGATCTGGTGATCGCCGGGACACAGGTGCGGGTTGACGGCACCGTGCAGGGCGACGTGTTCGCCTTCGGCCAGACGGTGGAAGTGAGCGGCGTCATCGAAGGCAATCTCTTCGTGGGCGCCCAGTACTTCACCAACAGCGGAACGGTCGACGGAAGCGTGTATGCCTTCGCTTACTCGGTAACGGCCAGCGGAGAGACGCGGATCACCGACAACCTGTACGGCTTCGGCTTCTCTGTGCAAGCCGACCCCGGCAGCCAGGTGACGCGCAGCCTGTACGCCTTCGGCTACCAGGCGAGCCTGGCCGGCGAGGTGGGCCGGGATGTCACCTTTGGCGGCGCGGCCTTCCGGTTGGACGGCGCGGTTGGGCGCAACCTGATCGTGCGCATTTCGGAGCCGCAGGAAACCCGCTACCAGGGCTACGGCCCGTGGACGATGTGGATGCCCAGCGGCGTTGAGTTCCTGGCCCCCGGCTATGAGATCGGCGAGCAGGCCAGCATTGCCGGCGAAACCGATTATCAAGTCTACGAAGTCCAGGACGGACGGGAATGGAGCTACACCCCTGATGCCCAGACTCTGTGGGGCCTTGCCGTAGCAGCCACGGTTGTGGCGCGCGTCGGCGAGTTCATTACCTTGTTCCTGGTGGGCGCTTTGCTCTACATGGTGTGGCCTACGCAGGTCGGCCGCGTGGAAACACAAGTGCGGCGACACCCCTGGCGCAGTTTGGGCCTGGGCGTACTCGGCGCCATCTTGTTCCCGTTCGCTTTCCTGCTCGCGGCGCTGTTGATCGTTCTGCTTGGCATCCTGATCGGAATCCTGACCCTGGGCCAGCTGGCGATCTACGTGTTCGGCATCGGTTTCCTTACGCTGTTCCTGGCGAGCATGCTGCTGTGCTTTGCGGCCATGATCGCCACCAAGTCCATCATCAGCCAGATGGTGGGCAAGTGGTTGTTGGGAGCGGCTAATGTCTCCTTGCAAGATCACCGCTGGATGGCTTTGCTGGCGCTTCTGGTCGGCGTGTTCATCTTCGTGGGTATCCGCCTGATCCCGATCCTCGGCTGGCTGGTGGCCGGCGTTGTGATCGTGGTGGGCTTCGGCGCCATCCTGGGGGCGTGGTGGATCAAGGAGCCTGCTCGCGCCGCGGCTCGCGGGCGCAAAGCCAAACGATAGCAAACGAAGTCTGTAAGAAAAAAGAACCCGGCGCTTTGCCGGGTTCTTTTTTTATCTCTCACCCGCCGAACAAGCACACACCCCTTCTCACAAAGGGGAGAGGGTTTTGACTCAAACATGTGCTGCAGAATTGGATCAATCGGAATACCTGACGGTAAGGATTCCTCACCGGTCAGGCACAGGCGATTCGGATGGGATTGATGAACCCGTTCGAATGACAATGAAGAGAACGGCTATTTCTTGCGGCGCGGAGTCAATTTGATGCTTTGCGATTCAACGAAGGCGCCCTGCAAGGATTGAGACTTCAATTCCAAGATGCGGCTGTTGGCGAAATAAGGAAAATCGAAACTGGTTTCATCGCCGGCTTGTTTGCCGGGGACGGGCATGAGCCTGGCGGTCAGCGGCTTGTCCAGCTTCAAGGCCAACGCGGCGAGGTCCAGCAATAAGGCAGTCAGATCCTCGGTGCGCACGTTGCCGGGCAATGGAATGGTGTCCAGCCCGGTGCCGCACACCGTCGAGTACATCAGCAATTCGATGATGCCCAGCGTGCCTTCGGCTGCGCGCCGGGCCAAGGTGGCGTCCTCCAGCGGAGGAAGAAGGAGGCCGTTGAACCCGGTGCGCGGGAACTCGGCGCCGTCGATGGCCTGGGTAAGGATGGCCGCGGCGGCCAGCGAACCCTGCAGCCCGACCCTGGCGACGCCCATGCGCTCGAAGGCGGCGCCCAGCGATTCGCGTTCTTCGGGGAAAGGAGCCAGAGAAAAGTCGATGCCGCCGAAGGGAACGTCGCTCTTTTTCGCGACGCGTTCGCTGACCTTGGCGAGCTGCGCTGCGTGGCGCTGGATGCTTTCAGTGAGAGCGCGGCTGCCCTGCTCGATCGTCCTGGCGTTTTCGAAGGCGGCCACCGCCAGGTCCGCGGCCTGGGTGGCGATGGCAAAGGCGGCCTGCCGGCCGGCGTGGTAAGCCGCGGGGAAGAACGGCGACCCGGCAGGCACGTTGGCCAACGCGGCAAAGCGCAAGTTGGCAAAACCATCCGGCTCTAAAACGGACCCCTGCTGGATGATCTCGGCGCAGGCGCGCAACGCGGGCATACTGATACCGTTATTTTTATCGGCGATCACGCCGCCGAAGAAGGCCGCCCTGGTGGCGGCCAGCATGTCCGGCACAAAGCGATAGCTTTCGGCGACGCGCGGCAGCGCCGGCCCCAGGGATATGTAGCCGAACCCGTTACGCTGCGCAATAGTTTCGAAAGCTACGGCGGCTTCTACGGCGCGGCTCTGGGTGAGCGGCTTGATCCAGCGCGGGAAGGGCGTGGTGGCCAGGCGCGTGGTCTGCACCTCGTAGCCGGCGGCCTCGAGGGCGGTCTTGGCCGCCAGGGTGGCTTTGGCCAGCCGCTCGATCTCGGCGGCGTTGGTCCCCCGTTTCGGCGAGAAGAAAGCTGTAATGGAACGGATCTTCACGGCTTCGCCTTGGCGCGCCTCTGGCGCACGACTTCGAATAGGAGGATGCTGCCGGCGGCGGCCACGTTCAGGGATTCGGTGCGGCCCGGCATAGGGATCTGGATCGGCCTCGGGTTCAGCCTGGCGGCCTCGCCGCCCGTACCGCGGGCTTCGCCGCCCAGGATCAGAGCGAGGGGGCCGGCGAGGTTTTCCTCCTCATAGGGCGTTCCCTCCCAGGCCTCCGCCACGAAGGGCTGGAGGCTGCGCTCTTTGACGAGGCGCGTAATCTCATCCCAACCCAGGCTTTGGATGGGTTGGCGAAAGTGAGCGCCCATGCCGCTGCGCACCACTTTAGGGGCAAAGGCATCCGCGCAACCGGGCGCCAACAGCACCGCGTCGCAATCGGCGGCGGCCGCGCTACGCAGCAGGGTTCCCAGGTTGCCGGGATCGGCGATGGCGTCGAGGATGAGCACGAAATTCACTTCGGCGGGCATGGGCATGGAGCGCAGCTCGACCTCGAGCAGGATGCCTTGCGGCGTTTGCGTATCGCCGGCGGCGGCCATCACGGATTCGGAAACTTGCTCGGCCAGGCCGCGGGCATCCAGGGCGCGAATGAGTTCGGGATCGGAAGCTTGCAGCCGCTGGGTGTAGAGGGCCAGGCGCAGCGGCCAGCCGGATTCCACAGCTTCTTTGGCCAGCCGCCCCCCTTCCACGACGAAGGAGCCCGCCTCGCGGCGGCGCTTGGCCAGGCGCTGCAGGGCGCGAAGGTGCTGGACCTTGGCGTTGCGGGCCGAGGTGATCATCAGAGGATATTCTAATTCAGGCGAAGGGGCGATGTTAGAATTCCGGCGTCCCCACGATCAAAGGAGCCATCATGGCAGATCCGCGCATTGAAAAGCTGGCCAAAACCATGGTCGAGTATTCCGTAAAGGTGAAACCCGGCGACTGGGTGGTGATCAGCACGAACAAGGTGGCCGAACCGCTGGCCGCCGAGGTGCTGCGTTATACCCTGCGCGCGGGAGGGTACCCCAATATCCTGATGAGCAGCGATGCCTTCGCCGAGATCATCTTCAGCGAAGCCAACGACGAGCAACTGAAGCGCATCTCACCCTTTGAGCGCATGCCGCTGGCCGAGGCGGACGTGTACATCAACATCATGGGGGCGGAGAATACTCGCAATCTCAGCCTCATCGAGCCGACCCGCGTGCAACTGCGCAGCGCGGCGCGCAAAGACCTGATGGGCACCTATATGAAGCGCGGGGCCAGCGGCGAGCTGCGCTGGACGCTCACTCAATTCCCCTGCGCGGCGTACGCCCAGGAAGCCGACATGAGTCTGCGGGGGTTCGAGGATTTCGTTTACCACGCTACCTTCGCTGACCAGGATGACCCGGTCAAGCTTTGGAAGGAATTGGAGGCGCGGCAGGCAAAGCTGGTGCAATGGCTAAAGGGCAAGGATAAGTTCGAGCTGCGCAGCCCTAATATCGACCTGACCCTGTCGGTGAAAGGCCGCACCTTTGTCAACTCCAGCGCCACGCACAACATGCCCAGCGGGGAGATCTTCACCGGGCCGGTGGAGGACTCGGCGAACGGCTGGGTGGAATTCACCTATCCCGCCATCATGTCGGGCCGCGAAGTGGACGGCGTCCGCCTGGAATTCAAAGACGGCCGTTTGGTCAAGGCCAGCGCCAAGAAGAACGAGGAATTTCTGCTGAAGATGGTGGACCAGGATACGGGCGCCCGTTTTCTGGGCGAGTTGGGCATCGGGACCAATTACGGCATTGATCGCTTCACCAAGAGCATCCTGTACGACGAAAAGATCGGCGGCACCATCCATCTGGCGCTAGGCGCCGGCTACCCGGAGACCGGCAGCAAGAACGAGTCCGGCCTGCACTGGGACATGATCTGCGATATGCGCACGGACAGCGAGATGCGCGTGGACGGAGAGCTGTTCTACAAGGATGGGCAATTCCAAGTGTAAGAGACGACAAGGATAAAATAAAAAGAGGATGGCGATGAGCCATCCTCTTTGTTTCTCGCAATGGGGTACTTTACTTCGCCTGCTCGACCAGCACCTTGAAGGCGCCGGGGTCAGTCACGGCTATCTCGGCCAGCACCTTGAAGGCGCCGGGGTCAGTCACGGCTATCTCGGCCAGCATCTTGCGGTTCAGGCCGATGTTCGCCTTCTTGAAGGCGTCCATTAGCCGGCCGTAGGTGGTGCCGTTCAGGCGAGCGGCGGCGTTGATGCGCGCGATCCACAAGCCGCGCAGGTCGCGCTTGCGGTTGCGGCGGTCGCGGTAGGCGTAGAACAGGCTCTTGAGCCTGGCTTCGTTGGCGCGCTTGTACAGTTTAGAGCGCGTGCCGAATTGGCCCTTGGTGACCTTAAGCACTCTTTTGTGCCGCTTGCGGCGGGTGATTCCTGTTTTTACACGAGCCATGCGTTTTTCCTCGTTACTTCGTCAAACGGCTTTACTTCGCCGTATGGGCGTTGGGATTGGCTTTGTATTTGCTCATATAAGGCGCCAGGCGGCGGATGCGCTTGATGTAGCCCTTGCCCTTCACCGGAATCATCTCGGTGAACAGGGCCTTGGTGCGCGCCGAGGTGCGGCGGCGGAAATGGCTCTTGCCGCCCTTGGTGCGCACGAGCTTGCCGGTCCCGGTCAAGCGGAAGCGCTTGGCGGTGGCCTTATGTGTCTTCATTCGAAATTTCTTAACTGCCACAGCTTACTCCTATGGACCCGCTATCGCTTGGACGGGTACGGTCTTCTTCTCGGCGGCGCCGACGGCAAGCGGCCAATGCCTGCTACGCGAGTCGGGGCGGCTACCCCGGCCACGCTGCCATCATTGGGCGCCAACACCATCAGCAAGGTGCGCCCTTCGAACGCCGGAGCCTGCTCGATCACCGAAACATCCTGCAACTCGGCGGCGATCTCCTTCAGATCCTCCAGGGCGATCTCCGGGTAATCCCGTTCACGGCCGCGGAAACGAATGCGGACCCTGACTTTCTTGCCTTCCTTCAACCAACCCCGCGCCGCTTTGGTCTTGAAGCCGCGGTGGTGCTCGGTAGTCTTGGGGCGCAGGCGGATCTCTTTGACTTCAATCTTCTTTTGAGCCTTGCGCGCCTCGCGTTCCTTCTTCGTCCGTTCGTACGTGAACTTACCGTAGTTGACGACGCGGCAGACTGGAGGACTGGAGTTGGGCGCCACTTCGACCAGGTCCAAGTTGGCTTCCTGGGCGATCTTCAAGGCTTCTTCGATTGAAACGACCCCGCGATTTTCGCCCTCGGCATCGATGAGGCGAACTTCCCTGGTTCGTATGGCTCTGTTTACCCGATAGTCGGATGTACTAATCTGCTTCTTCTCCTCTGGCAATCACTGCCGGGCGTCTCCTGTTGCAAGGGCGGGTGGCATCATACCATATCCCCCAAGAGCCCGTCAACCAAGGGCGGCGTTAAGGCGGGTGGCGCACCTTAAAGAACGTTTGCGGGTTGATTCAGTTGAGAAAGATTCGCCCGCCGTCTCGCTCGAGGAGGAGTGATGGCCAATCCATACGCCATGGTCGTCGAAGACGACCCAAAGGTCGCCGCCCTTTTTCAACGCGCCTTGCTGGATGCCGGCTACCAGGCCGACATCATGGATAACGGCCATAAAGCCCAGGCTCACCTGGTCTTCACCAGCCCCGACCTCGTCTTGTTAGACCTGCACTTGCCCAGCCTGGACGGCGGTATTCTATTGCGCCAAGTGCGCAGCCAGCGGCGGCTGGTGCACACCCGCGTGGTGCTGGTCACCGGGGATGTGCGCATGGCCGAGCAGTATGAGGGCCAGGCCGACAGCACTTTGCTGAAACCTGTCGGGTACGAGCAATTGCGCCGCGTGGCGGAAGAGCTGATTCCGATCTTTCTATAAATATGGGTCCGATAATAAAAGAGCCGCCCCATGGGGCGGCTCTTTTGTTTCAGGTACAGGATTATATATTCACGCTGGCCGAATGAAGGCCGGTGGCGCCGCTAGGCGCCGTGCCGCGCCGTTCAGCGGTCTGCAACTCGCCACTGCCGTCGTAGGCGCGCACGGAAATGGTGTGCCCGCCGGGCACATAGGGCCAGGCGAAGCGCCACAGCATCCAGGTGAGGGAGCTCAACGGCGGGCTGATCAGTTCGGCCGCCTGCCAGTCCCCGTCATCCACTTGCACTTCCACCTTGCTGATGCCGCGCTCGCTGGCCCAGGCGATGCCCCCGGCGAGGGCCATGCCGTTATCGCCCTGATCGGGATCGACCACTACCGTATCGACCACGGAGACGGTGTTCACGAAGGCCTCGCGATCCCAGCCGCGGTCCACCCAATAACCGGGGATGCGCTCGGCAACCAGTTCGATGTCCTGGATCCACTTGGGCTGCTTCATGCCATAGCGGTTGGGGATATAGACGCGCAGCGGAAAGCCATGTTCTTCGGGCAGAGATTCGCCATTCATTTCGTAGACCAGCAAGCAGCGCTCGTCCTGGATGTCCTCCATGGTGACGAATTCATAGAAGCCATCCGTGGAGGTGATGTACGCGCCGGCCGCGCTGGCCTGTACGCCGGCTTCGGTCAAGAGATCGGCGAAGCGCACGCCGGTCCAGCGGCTGGAAGAGGTCAGGTCTCCGCCGATGGGATTGGAAATGCATTGCATCGTGAGGATCTGCGTTTGCGCGGGCATGCCGCGGATCTCATCCAGCGTCAACTCGAGTGGGGAGTCGACCAGCCCGGTCACGCGCAAACGCCAGGCTTCGCCATCGACCTGCGCCGGGCGCGTGTTGATGTCGATGCGATAGAAATCTTCATTGGCGGTCAGTTCCGGACGTGTCCCCTGCACAGTTGGAGGACGAGCCTCCAATTGTGCTGCGGAAGGAGAGGCGGCTGGCCCTGAAGTGAGACCTGCGCCGAAGGGGTCGTCTCCGCTAAATGGCGCCGGAGTGGCCTGGGCGACTGCGGGCAAGCCGCTATCGCCGCCGAAGATCTTGCCCAGCCCCCAGGCACCCAGCGCGGCGGCGGCCAAGCTTGCGCCGCTCACCGTGATGAACTGGCGCCGGCTCAACTGCTGTTCTGCGGCCGCTGCTTTTTGCGGCGTGCGCTGGATGAGCCAGGCCAGGCCCCACCCCCAGCCGACGAAGACCAGGGCCAGCCAGAGGGAGCCGGTCCCAGCAGCTTGGGGATTGCCTAGACTGCTTTCGATCATCAGGGTGGCAGCGAGCAGGAACAGGCCGCCGATCACCCCGTAGATCGCTATCTTGCGGTCCGGCCGGCTGTTCAGCCAGCCCAGCACAGCGCCGAACAGCGCGCCGCCAATGATCAGTTGCAGGATGGCGATACCTTGTTCGGCCAGCTTGGCTGTGGTGGAGATGTCGCCGATGGGAAGGAAACCCTGGAGGAATCCGATGATGGCCACCATGACGCTGATCACATTGCCGATGATCCAGCCGGGCAAGGTGCGCGCCATCCAATCGAAGATGTCGAAGGGCACGAAGGCGAAGCCGAACCAGCTCTCGCCTAGAGAAAGGATGCCGATCACGGAGAGTGCACTCAAGGCGCCGAGCAGGGCGGCGGTAAGAATGTTGGATGATGCGTTGGGTTTGGAGTTGGGCTTTTTGTCCATGGCGAAACCTCGGGGCTAATTATAGATGAGAGAGGGCTACAGCCTTGATTAGCAGACCATGAAGAAGGCGGCCGTGTCGGTTCAGGAATAAAAAGAGAGGCGCTACGTAGCGCCTCTCTTTGCTTTTTGCTTAGGCGCCGGCTGCGCCGGCGTTGCGCTGCCCCATGCGGGCATAGTCGCGCCAGCTGATGAGCTTATGGGTTTGTTCGTCCCACAAGTGCAGAAAGATGCTCTTGAAGGAGGTCAGGAGCGTAATGGTTTGCACCTGCTGGAAGCTGGGGTTCTCGTAATGGGCGCGTTCCAGGTTGTAGTTAGGGATCTTGGGACTCAGGTGGTGGAGGTGATGGAAGCCAATATTGCCGCTGAACCACTGCAGCAATTTGGGCAGCTTGAAGAAGGATGAGCCGCGCAGGGCGGCTTCGGCATAATCCCATTCCTTGTGCCAGCGCCAATAGGTATCTTCGAATTGGTGCTGCACGTAGAAGAGATACACGCCTATCGAAGAGCCGAAGACCATCATGGCGCCCCACATCAGCAGTAGGTTGGCAAACCCGACCAGCGAGCCTACGCCGAGGAAAATGAGGGCCAGGCACAGGTTGGTGAAATACACGCTGTTCTTCTCGCGTTCCTGGCCTTTACCCAGGCCCAAAGGAAAGCGGTTGAAAATGGTGAAAAGGATGGTGGGGCCCACCACGAACAGCACGAAAGGGTGGCGATAAAAGCGGTAGCGCACTTTTTTCCACAGGCTGAACGACTTGTATTCTGCGACAGTGCGCGTCTCGACATCGCCGAAGCCGCGGAAATCCAGATCGCCGGAGGAGGCGTGGTGTTTGGCGTGAGAGCTGCGCCACGAGTGGTAGGGCGTCAGGGTCAGCACGCCCAGAATGGTGCCCACGAAATTGTTCAGGCGCGTGGATTTGAAGAACGAGTTGTGCCCGCAATCGTGTTGGATGATGAAGATGCGCATCATGAACAGCGCGGCGAGCAAAGCCAGGGGCAGCGTGAGCAGATACGAAACGCTCAGGCTGAAGACCATCAGGACCCAGGTGGCGAAAAAGGGAACCAGGCTGTTGATCAGTTGCCAGACACTCTTGCGCGGATCCGGGATGGTATAAGGCTTCACAGCCTCAACCCAGGCAGGTTTAGGCGTGCTAGCAGGCACTGTGGTCATGGGAATGAACTCCTATCAAAGGCGGATGGGGACTATTGTAGCAGGTCCTCAAGGCCGGGACTCGGTGCAAGGGTTGCCCCTCATGTATCTACTATAATTTCCCTTTCCCATGCAGACGCCCAAGATCGTCATCATCGGCGCAGGCCCGGCCGGCCTCGGCACGGCCTGGCGCCTGCGCGAGCTGGGCCACGCCGATTTCGCTGTCTTCGAGCGGGGCGGGCATGTGGGCGGCCTGGCTACCTCCTTCGTGGATGGCAATGGCTTCACCTGGGATGTGGGCGGCCATGTGCTGCATTCGCATTACCCGTATTTCGACGCCGTGTTCGAAGAGGTGATGCGCGGGGAGTATTTCACGCACCAGCGCGAATCGTGGATCTGGATCTATGACCGCTTCGTGCCCTACCCGTTCCAGAACAACATCCACCGGCTGCCGCCGGAGGTGATCCGCGAATGCCTGGACGGGCTTAAGCAGCTAGCGCTGAATCCTCCACCGCCGCCGGAGAACTTCGCGGATTGGATCCTAGCTTCGTTCGGCATAGGCATCGCCAAACATTTCCTGCTGCCCTACAACCTGAAGGTGTGGGCCTACCCGCCGGAGATGATGAATTACCGCTGGGTGGGCGACCGCGTGGCCAGCGTGGATATGCAGCGCATCCAGGCCAATATCGACCTGAACCGGGACGATGTGTCCTGGGGTCCCAACGCCACCTTTCAGTTCCCGCAGCGCGGCGGCACCGGCGAGATCTGGCGCCGGGTGGGCCAGCGTCTGGAAGACAAGATCACGCTGAATAAGGAAGCGACGCGCGTAGATGCGAAGAAACGCGTGGTGCATTTCGCGGATGGCGGGCGGGAGGAGTACGACCTGCTATTCACCACGATGCCGCTGGATGTCTTGACCGGCATGCTGGATGGCATTGATGTGGATTTCGCGGCTGATCCGCTGCACCATTCGACCGTGACCATCGTGGGCCTGGGCATCCGCGGGCAAGTTCCCGAGAGCCTGAAGACCAAATGCTGGATGTATTTCCCGGAGGACAAGGCGCCGTTCTTCCGCGCCACGGTGTTCTCAAACTATTCACGCTACAACGCGCCCGAGGGCGCCTGGTCGCTGATGACCGAGACGGCCTCCTCGCGCTATGTGCCCTTCCCCGACGGCGACTTCGAGCAGTTGGTCATCGCCGGCGCCAAGCGCACCCGGATGATCCCGGAGGATGCCAAGATCGAATCGGTATGGACCTTCAAGGCCGGCTATGGCTACCCCACACCAAGCCTGGGCCGCGACGCGGTGCTGGAGCGCGCCCTGCCGGCACTGGCCAAGCACGGCATCTATTCGCGTGGGCGCTTCGGCGCCTGGAAGTACGAGGTCTCCAACCAGGACCACACCTTCATGCAGGGCGTGGAGTGGGTGAACTCATTAATGAAGGACGAGCCGGAACTGACCGTGAATGACCCCCGCGCAGTCAACGCGCCTAAGAAGGCCTAGCGGACATCCGCCTGGTGCTTGAACAGGGTGGTATTTAACAGCTTGATGGACATTGAGTTGATCATGCGCACCAGCGTTTCCGCGATGATCTGCCCGACGGTGCGATAGCGCCGGCCGGAAGACTGCACCACGTTGTCGCGCAGCAGCACTGTCTTGCCGTATTTCCCCAGCCGATTGCCCAAAAAAGCGTCCGCCTGCAAATTGATCTTGGGATTGAACCCACCCACCGCCTCGTAGGCGGATTTGCGAAAGGCCATGTTCATCCCCGAAAGGGAGGCGATCATCAGGCGGGGTGAAATGCCGTTGAGCAGGCGAATTGCGGCGCGCACGCCGCGCGGGCCGTCGTGGAATTCGAAGGGGCCGCCCACCGCCACCAGCTCCGGCCGCGCCTCGAAGGCGGCCACGATCTTGCGCAGCCAATCCCTGGGCACGCGCGTATCCGCGTCGGTCATGGCCACCAGGCTGCCCTGGGCGGCTTGCACGCCGGCTAAGGCGGCGTGCACGTAGCCCTTCTCGGTGGTGTTGAGCACGCGGGCGCCCAGCTGTGCGGCGATCTCGGCGGTTCTATCGGTGGAGTTGTTGTTAGACAGGATGACCTCGTAGGGTCGGCCCAGGTCCTGATTCATGAGGTGCTGCAGGCAGGTGGCGATGATATGCTCTTCATTGTAGGCGGGCACCACTACGGAGATCATCGGCTTTTCGGCCATGCGAGGAGTATACACGAGCCGATTTTTGACCTGAACGCGTTCTTTATAATACAATGCTCAGACTATTCGCCGGAGCAGATATGCCAAACAATAGACCTTATCCACCGAGTTGGGCGGACCGTTTCCTGGAGTGGTTGGATCAACTTCCCATCCCCTACGGATTCACCGTGCTGATCATCTATACCCTCGCCGCATTCAGTTTTCACGTTGCGCTTTGGCTGGACGGGGTCATCCCATGGGGCGCCGTAGATGCGCCCTCCCTCTTTAACGCGATCTGGTCCATTGTAGGCATCTTCTTCCTATTGACCCTGGACCGCATTGCCCATCGGGCTGTCGACAAATTTTCCATTCTGGTTCCACGCAAACGGCGAGAACTAGAATTGCTGCGCTACAAGATGACCACTTTGCCGCCAGGCCCCGCCCTGGCATTCACCGTCCTGGTAATCGTAATCTTGGGGGTGGGGGCTTATTTTGATCCTTCCTTCTTGGGCGTTAGCCACCCGATCTCTGTGGCCATCTATTTCTTCCTCTTGGCGTTTTCCTATTCGTTTGCGCCGATCATGCTTTATCACGGCTTGCGCCAGTTGAGTTTGGTCACGCAGGCGTACCGCCTTGCCCAGGAGATCAACCTCTTTCATCTGCAGCCGCTATACGCATTTTCCGGCCTCACCATGACGTCCAGCCTGTTCTGGATCATCATCCTGAACTTTAGTTTAGTCAGTAACTATTCCGGCCCGGCCATATCCACAGTTGATCTGATCCTTTCGGTATTATTCAGTTTTCCATATGTGCTTTTAGCCGCGGCCACCTTTATTGTTCCCCTATGGGGCATCCACCGGCGCATTCAGAACAAAAAGGAAGCCGCACTGGAAGAGAATGGCCTGCAAATAGAAAAGGTACATCGGACACTTTATCATCACTTGGACAAAAATGATTACAAGAAAAGCAGTGATATGGAAAAATCCCTGGCCGGTCTGTATAAGATGCGCGAGCAAATCGAAAAAGTGCCCACCTGGCCCTGGAACCCCGGCACCTTGCGCAGCTTCCTTTCCGCGGTATTCTTGCCGCTGGCTGTTTGGGTAACCCAGCAACTGCTTTCCCGCTTTCTCTAGGCGGGTAATATCCAGGCGGCTTCACCCGTCAAAGCAAATATGAGCACTATTCGCCCCGTCAAGCAAGTCATCGAGCCGCAATACGTGATCGAAGGCGCCGGCGTGCTGCTGCGGCGCTCTTTCGGCCCGCGGCGCGAGAACCTTTTCGATCCGTTCCTGTTGTTCGATCATTTCGCCTTCAACGATCCCATCGAAGGCCCCATCGTGGGCTTTCCGCAGCACCCGCACCGCGGCATCGAGACGGTGACCTACATGCTGGAAGGCAACGTGCGCCACCGCGACAGCATGGGCAACATCGGTGTCATCGGCCCGGGTGACCTGCAATGGATGACCAGCGGCCGCGGCATCCTGCACGAAGAATTGCCCAAGCGCGGCCCCAGCGGCATCGTGAATGGCTTTCAGCTGTGGGTCAATCTGCCGGCCAAGGATAAGATGAGCGAGCCGCGCTACCAAGAAGTGGTCGCCAGCCAGGTGCCTGCCGTCGAAAGAGAGGGCGCCAAGGTGCTGCTCGTGGCCGGTGAATACGGCGGCGTCAAAGGGCCGGTCACCGAGATCGCCATCCAGCCGCTTTACATGGATGTGACTCTGCAACCCGGCGCCAGCTTCGAGCTGGACGTTCCCGCGGGTCACGCAGCCTACGCGTACGTTTTCGAAGGTGCCGGCGAATTCGGGGACACGCCGGTCGATGCGGTCAAGATGATCGTCTTCGGCGATGGCGATGCGGTCTCTGCGAGGACCGAAAGCGGCGTGCGCTTGTTGTTGATCGCCGGGCAGCCCATCGGCGAAGCGATCGTGCCTTATGGGCCGTTCGTGATGAACACCGAGGCGGAGATCCGCCAGGTGTTTGAAGACATCAAGAACGGGAGCTTCGCCCAGCCCTGGTAAGGCGTCTTGCGGAGCCGGCGGCCTAGGCCGCGGGGAATCTGAAAACGTAAAGCGCGATCAATATCGCCTTATTGATCGCCAGGCCAATGGCACCTTTCGACACCAGGTCCTGCAGGCTGCCATCCCAGAAGAGGAAGAGCGCCAAGATAGAGGCGATCGCCGTGCCCGCCAGCCAGGTGCTGGCCCAGGGTTGACGCAAGGTGATGCTCACAGCTGCCACGGCAAAGGCCAGGGTGACCAGGGTAAAAACCGAAGCCCCTAGGCTGCGTGTGGCCGGCAGGCCCAACGCTCCAGTGAGCAGCCACGACGCTCCGCTCCAGGTCGAGTTTACATCGGCGGCCGGGATCCAACCCATGGCCAGAGAGGTATAGACCATGTGGGCCACCCCGTGAGCAAACACAAAGAACGCAAAGATCCAGATAGTCATAGTTCTCCTTTTTATAAGTTCCGTGCAGAGTTCAGTATGCGGGTACGCGGGGGCCGCTTATAGGGTCAAATGTCAAAAGGAAAGCGGTGGGCGCGTCCCATGTCATCGAACACAAGGGAGGATCCCTTCGCTGCGCTCAAGGGCGAGCTTAGACCTCCCTGCGAAACGAGAACTATGCTTGAAACCATCCTCCCTCGACGAGCCGCCCGCATTCCTGTGGGCGGCTTTGATTTAAATGAGAACAGCGATCTGGTTCGTGTGGTCAGCCTCGTGCCACAGGGTGCGGCGCAATACTTTGCGCGCCGACCAGTGTTCACCCTGCAGTTCGGTGATGCGCGCGTCGCCAGCCAACGCGGGCAAGGTGGCCAGGGTGTGAGCGCGCACCGATTCCAGGCGTGCCAGGGGATCGGCGGGCAATTGTTCCCAGGCTGGCGCCAGATCCAGGCGGTCTAAGTACCAAGCCTCGGCATTGGCGATGTGCAGCAAGGTGCCGGTGATGGAGCCGCGGGCAGCGCGTTCGTCGTCTCTATCAAAGGCGTCCTGCGGGACCCTTGCCACGACCTGCAGCAAAGCCCGCCGCGATTCGTTGAGCAGCTTGAGCGCGCCTTTGATCTCAGCCGCAGTCAGCGGCCGGCGATCAGCTTCGAAGAAGGCATTGACAATGTAATCGTCGCTGCTCGACCAGGAGTTGAACACTTCGGCGACCTCGACCTGCGGCGGGCCGCCGCGGTCCAGACGGACTGCCAGGCGTTCTCGCGCGGAGGCGATAGCCGCGTCGGAAGTTTTGCCGTTGCCGAAGCAGCCGGGCAATTCTAAGACGTAGGCCACGTAGTGGTTAGGTTCGATATCTTCGACGCCGAGGTGGTACGTGTTGGGCATGGTGCAATTTTCAGTGTAGCACTGTTCTCCGGCGGACTCGCTCTGCACAAATAATGTTATTCCAGCCTGGGGCGGGGTTTAGGCGGAATAACATTATTTGCTTTGCGTTGCTACGCAACGCGGGAGGATCTACGGGGCGAAGCCCGTAGATCCTCCCCCTAGCGAAAGTAGCCTTCTGCGCCGACGTCTCGGCCGCCCACCCTGGCGCGCTGATCGCCATCCCGGCTCTCCTCAACGGTCGCGCTCACCGTTACGAAGCGGCTCACAGAATGGGCACTCAGCCTGGCGGGCTAGAGGGCAGTATTAATGACACAGTTCTGGAGTGTGTGGGAAAGCGGGAAGAAATGTGAAGGGGTTTGACAAGTACAGAGGTGAAGATAGTCACTCACTTATTCGGGCGGCGCGAATTATTTTGTAGGGGCGGGGTCTAAGACCCGCCCAAAGTATGAGGGAGGGTCTTAGACCCTCCCCTACAAACCCAAACGCATTCACTAGGAATAACTCATGTAAAACGCGCAGCCCCAAAGGGCTAATGGCAAGGCTTGAAGGGAGAGATGACCCTAAGGGGAGTTGCGTGGAAACTTTATGCTGGATGTAGCGTATAACTGTGTAACCCTATGAAAATCATTATCCCTACCATCGGTTCACGCGGCGACATACAGCCTTACATCGCACTGGCGCTCGGTTTGCAGAACGCCGGGCACCAGGTGACCTTTGCCAGCCACCAGCTGTGGCGCGAGTTAAGCGAAGGCTATGACATCCCCTTTGCGCCCATAGGGCCGGACATCGATATCGGCGCGGAGACGGCCAAAATCAGGCGGCGATCGCCGAACTGGATACTGGGCTTCATGCGCGTGATGAACTTCGCCTTCGCCATGGTAGAGCAAAGCCACGCCGACCTACTGAAGCTGTGCCGGGGCATGGACCTGGTGGTCATCTCACATACCTCGGCAGGCAGTATGGAGGCCGACGAACTGAGACTGTCCACGGTGAGCGTGACCTTGCAGCCGCAGGCCCTCACAGTGAGTGAGCCTAGCCAATCGATGTTCAGGCGCGCGGCGATGAAAGTGATCGGCGCGAGCATGGGTTTGCTGATGACACGCCCGTTCAACCAGATGCGTAAGAGGGCCGGGCTGTCGCCGCTGGGGCCTAGCGGCATCCGCTCGCCGTTCCTGAACCTGATCCCCTTGAGTCCACATGTGTACCCGCGCAACCCGTATTGGAGCGCAGAGCATGTGGTGACCGGCTACTGGTTCGCTCCGACGGCCGAGAACTGGCAGCCGCCCGCCGGGCTCGTGGAGTTCCTGAAGGCAGGAAAGCCGCCTATTGTGGTGAGCCTGGGAGCCATGGCACTGAGCGGCGAAGACGCGCTGGAGGCGGCCACGATCACCCTGAAGGCATTGCAGACCGTTGGACAACGCGCCATCATCCAAGGCTGGGACGAGCCAATGAAACAGCTGCATGTACCGGACACGGTGTTCCACGCTGGCTCGCTGCCGCACAGTTGGCTGCTGCCACAGGCCGCTGGCATCGTGCACCATGGCGGTTTCGGCACCACGTCGGCGGGGCTGCATGCCGGCATCCCGGCTTTCGTGATCCCGCACATCATCGACCAGTTCATTTGGGGGCAGATGGTGGAAAAACTGGGCGTTGGCCCTAAGCCGATCGCACGGCCGAAACTGACGGTGGAGAACATGACTGCGGCGCTGCGCCAAATGCAAGGCGCCGAAATGCGCGCACGGGCCGCCGCGCTGGGCGAGCAGATCCGCAGCGAGCCCGATGGGTTGACGTTGGCGGTAAAGCTGATCGAAGAGGCGGCGAGGAAGCAGGGAGCGAAGGGATAGGGTAAGGGAGCGAGAAATGGAAAGTGAACAGTTTCAGGCTTTGCTTGATAAGCAAATAAACAAAGGAAGTGTACGGAATGTGGTGGCTGCGGTCCGCTCTGAGGATGGGCGCGTCGATCTGGCGGCGGGAGCCAGACGCAGCGCGCCTTCCTCGATCTCCGCTAGGCCGAGGCGGAGACGGAGGGCAGGGATGCAGGCAATGAGGAGCTGGTGAGCGTTGGGCGTAACTAAAAGTGCAATATCCGGTTTTAACATTTAACACTCAAATCCCTCTAAGGAGATCTGTATGAACTTCAACAAAAATCTTGGTTTGCTCTTGTTAGGCATCTGGCTCATCCTAACCGGTATCGCCCAATTTATCGCTCTTGGGGATATCGGCACCATCATGAACGTCCTGGCGATAGCAGCCGGCGCTCTAATCATCATCGGCCGCTAGCGTTGCTTCGCAAGGCCCAAGAGAATCTACCGGCTGCGCCGGGTAACGATCCTCCAGGCCTCCTTGTGAAAGGAGAAACATGCTCGAAACCATCATCGTTATTTTGCTGATCCTGTGGTTGCTCGGCGCCTTCGGGCGGGTGAAACTCCCCGTGCTCAGCGGGAATCTGGTGCACACCATCCTGGTCATCGTTGTGATCCTGGTGATCATCAGAATTCTGCAATAGATACGTAACCACTGGTAAACATAGAGGCCACCCAGCTTTCGCTGGGTGGCCTTTTGTTTTCGTTGGCAATCCCGAGCCCCGCTGGGTTATAGCCCGAAAACATCCAGCAGCGCGGTCTGCCCGCCGGGCGCAAAGCGCAGGGCGCCTGCCTGGATCTCGGTCAGGTGATGCAATACTGCATCGCGCGCAATGCCTTCGGGGGCGTAGACGACGAAGAGGGCGGCGGTGGTGGCCGGGGTGATGTGCGTGCGGGCATCCGGACCGTAGAGGACGCTGGAGATGACGCCGGCGGCGTCGGCCATGTACATGTCGCCCAGCTTGAGCGTCGTTTCTTTTCCGTTCATCATGTTGTAGGTCTCGGTCCCGGTTGCCACGTCGATGGTGACGGGCGGCTGGATGGCGTCCAGGTCGTGGCCGGCGGTGAGTAGACCGTTCTTGAGCTCGGTCAGGAACATGATGTCCACCAGGGCGGAGACGGACGGCAGTGATTTGCCCTGCAGGACCACCGACTCCGTTTGCAATTGGACGTGATAGGTTTTGCCGAATTGTTTGTAGAAGGCGGCGTAGGCCTGAATGGTAGGCAGGGCGCGGATAGCGTCCTTACCACCCGCCTGGTAGCGCTGGCGCAAGCCGGCTTCGAGCTCGCGTTTGGCGCGCTCGAGGTCGGCGTCGGCGGCGGGATTTAGCAGGCCGGTCATGGCGAGGAGGCCGACACCGGAGCGGGGGTAGAGGGCGGGAAAGCTGGGGCTGAGGGTGATGTCGACCATGGATAGGCAGGATTGTAATCTTCACTGCCCGCGTCATTGCGAGGAGCGCGTTGCTCCGAAACGCCAGAGCCTGCCCTGAGACTAAGCCCTGAGAGAAGCAAAGGTAGCGAACTGGAAGCAATCTCCCAGATGCTTTCGCACGGCCCAATGGCGCGCAGCTAGCCCGGGTCGGACTTTGTGCGGATGTCGGCCAGGCCGACTCATGGCACGAATGATCCTTCGTGCCTTTTCTCTGATAAATAGAACCGATTGTGAAGGGATCTTTTATGGGGGCTCTGCCCCCACACCCCCGAGGCTAGTGTGTGCCTTTCTTGTCATTCCGAGCGAGGGCGCTTAGCGGCGCGCCTTTAGCGCCGATGCCCGACGAGGAATCCCTATGGTGTTTTTTTAATTGAGCGTTCGCTGGTTTGTGCACGCAGGAGATTGTCCGAGTCGGTCTTATTGCTGGTGTCAGCCAAGCTGCCTCATTACGCGAATGACGCTTGCGCCTTTTTCTGATGGATAGAACCGATTGTGAGTGGATCTTTTATGGGGGCTCTGCCCCCATGCCCCCGTTGGGGAAACCAAAGTTGGTTTCCCCAAACCCCTTCCGCAATAGAAGATTAGGTCGTGGCAGAAGGAACTACCGTTAGTGAACGCGTCGGAGAGATACAGGCACATTGCAGACTAACACTCTGTAATTTCGTATTGGGAAAGTATAAAGCGTATTATTTCACCATCGCCAAATCCAGCGCTTCGCGCAGGGTGCGGGCTTCCTGCACTTGGATGCCTGATGGCATGGCGTCACTGCCGCGCAGGCGCTTGGGCAGCACGGCGGACTTGAAGCCGAGGGCAATGGCCTCTTTGAGGCGCGCGGCGGTGTGCGGCACGGCGCGTAGTTCGCCGCTGAGGCCCACTTCGCCGATCAGCACGCAGTCGGCGCGCAGGGGTACATCTTTGGCGGAGCTGGCGATAGCGGCAGCCAGCGCCAGGTCGGCGGCCGGCTCGCCGATGCGCAGGCCGCCCACTACGTTGACAAAGACGTCCTGCTCGCCGAGCTTGAGGCCCAGGCGGCGGGTGAGCACGGCAGTGATGAGCAGCAAGCGGTTGAGGTCCACGCCGTTGCCGGAGCGGCGCGGGTTGCCGAAGGCGGTGGGGCTGGTGAGGCCCTGCACCTCCACCAGCAGCGGGCGGGTGCCCTCCATGGTGACGGCGATGGCGGAGCCGGGTGCGTCGACCACGCGTTCGGCGAGGAAGGCCTCGGAAGGATTGGGCACCTCGGCCATGCCGTCGCCGCGCATCTCAAACACGCCGACTTCGTCGGTGGCGCCGAAGCGATTCTTGACGGCGCGCAGCAGGCGATAGCTTTGGAAGCGGTCGCCTTCGAGGTAGAGCACCGTGTCCACCATGTGTTCCAGCAGGCGCGGGCCGGCGATGACGCCCTCTTTGGTCACGTGGCCAATGAGGAAGATGGCCAGGCCGCTGGATTTGGCCAGGTTGCGGAAGCGGTCGGCGCATTCGCGCAGCTGGGTGACGGAGCCGGCGGAGGAGTCGACCTCGGGGTCGTAGACGGTTTGGATGGAGTCGATGATCAGCACGCGGGGCTTGACGGATTCCACATGGCGCAGGATGGAATCCAAGTTTGTCTCGGTGACAATAAATAGTTGGCTGGTTAGCTGGTTTGATAGTTCGTTAGTCGAAAGGCGAGCGGCGTTTCCCAGCCGCACGGCCCGCATCTTGATCTGCGCGGCGGATTCCTCGCCGGACACGTAGAGGACGGGTCCGACGGGGGCCAGCTCGATGGCCGTTTGCAGTAAGAGGGTGGACTTGCCGATGCCGGGGTCGCCACCCACGAGGACCAGCGAGCCGGGCACGATGCCGCCGCCCAGCACGCGGGCGAACTCGCCGATGGAGAGGGGCAGGCGGTGGGTTTCGGCGCCGGCTTCGATGCGGGAGAGCGGCTGCGGGGCCGCCGAGGAGGCGCCGTTGGCAGAACGGCGCTTTGCGGGGGCGCTCTCTACGACCTCTTCGACGTAGGTGTTCCATTCGCCGCAGGCCGGGCAACGGCCCAGCGGCTTGGCAGCCGCCCGGCCGCAGGACTGGCACACGAAGCGGGTGAGGGTCTTGACCATGAAGACAGTTTACTACGAATAGAACAGATGGGCTAGTAGCCTACGCAGGGTTGAGGAATTATTTTCTAGTGGATGACCAACAAAAACAAGCCAAGAAGGGATTCCTCGTCGGGCTGCGACGCTAAAAGCGCCGCAAAACGCCCTCGCTCGGAGTAACTGTGTTGGTTGTCAAGCGTTTTCGAGGGCAAGTTGGTCTCTG
>JBBDXR010000021.1:0-21997 GCA_040902205.1 Anaerolineales bacterium
GAAAACCCTGGGCCCAGCGGATGACGGTGCGCCGGGAGATCTCCAATCGCTGGGCAATGTGGCCTTTAGGTACCCCAGCCTCCAGAAGCTCCCAAGCCAAGGCTATTTTCGTGTCTTGTCGCATCTCCATAGTCTCTCACGGAGGTGTGACATTTCTAAGTGTACAGATCAACCCCTTGACTCCCAGCCCAGATACACCGCAAACATCCCATTTCTGACTAATATTGGCCCCGTATCGGTGAAGCAACCAGCGAGGGGGTATCCAGATGCCCACTTGTCTAGGTGTCGCGATTTTACATGTTACATGTGACATCTAGGAGGCAAAAAGATTTAACGAAGTCAGGGGGAGAAAGATTACACCTAAACTTGACAACAATCCGCGCAGGCTATTTTTGCGCCCTGATCGGCAGCGGGGGGCGGTCCACCTTTCGGCTCGATTTGGCTTCGCATATTCGTCAAAGCGAGCCGGCCACAGGATGGCAAGCGACCGAAGAACTCGGACGATACGTCTGATTTCGCTACGGCTCAGGTACGTCTTAAGTGCTCGTATCTGTCTTTTTCTGACAGACTAACACCATACCCAGCACCAGAATTTTGGTGACTCCCGTTGCTCCAAGCGGTAACGATCATTTGTCTTTCATCGCCCGCCAGACGCGCTCGGGGATGGTAGGGTTCTCGAAGAGGTCGGCGCCGCAGGCATCCAGGATGGCGTTGCCGACACTTCGCTGCGCTCAGTGCAGGCTCCGGGCGCCACGCTATCCACCTAAAGGGCTACATACTCTGCAGTTGCACGACCCTCTGGAATGGGTAAGCCGTCTTCCTTCATGCCCTGAATATGTAGTTCAATAGCTTCGCGCATAAGGCGAAGGGTTTCCTCCCGCGTCGTTGCCGCGGCAACACAACCGTCAAGGTCGGGAGAATATGCAGAGTAGTTCTTATTTGCTTTTTCAATGACAATAAGAAATCGCATCACGGTTTCCTCTTCTTACCAGTTGGTTTCCTGATCTGAGCCTGTCGGTAAATGCTATTCAATGTTCCAGGCGATAGATCAACACTCGGATGGCCAGCAACAGTCACCCGCCCTGGTTTCGCAGGGTGCTTGAAATGTCGGTGGCTTCCCTTGGTTACGATCAAATACCAGCCATCCTCTTCAATCATCCTAATAATATCCCGAACTTTCATCGTTTACCACCTACGCGGCTTAGCTTACCGTCGTCTCATCGCCCGCCAGACGCGTTCGGGGATAGTCGGATTTTCGAAAAGATCGGCGCCGCAGGCATCCAGGATGGCGTTGCCGACGGCGGGGGCCACACCGTCCATGGGGATCTCGGCGACGGCTTTGACGCCGAAGGGATGCGAAGGCTCGAAGGTCTCGACGAAGATGGTCTCAAGTTCCGGCATCTCGTGGGCGGCGAAGATGTGATAGTCGCGCAGATCGCGCTCGCGCGCCCTGCCCTTGGCGTCGTACACCATCTCTTCGCACACGGCATAACCCAGCGCCTGGGTCATGCCGCCTTCGATCTGGCCGGAGGCAGTAAGCGGGTTGACGATGATGCCGGAGTCGACCGCCATGACCAGCTTGTCGACGACGACCATGCCGGTCTCGATATCCACGGTGACCTCGGCGAACTGGGCGGCGAAAGGCGGTGGGGCAACGGGGGAGACGTAGGAGCCGACGCCCATGATCTGCTCTTGCTCGCTGTGGTGGAGAGACTCGTGGCCTATCTCGGAGAAGGTAACCGAACGGCCATCGAGGGAATAGGCTTTAGCGTCCTCGAGGTGGACCTCGCCGGGGTCGACTTCGGGGCCGCCGCCCTGCTTATTCAACATCTTGGCAGCACGGACGCGGATGCGCTCGGCGACCTTTTCGGCAGCGTTGACCACGGCGGCACCGGAGATGTAGGTAGTGCTGGAGGCGTAGGCGCCCTTGTCGAAAGGCGTAAAGTCCGTATCGGACGAATAGACGATAAGGTTGTCCAGCGGGGTGCCGAGCACCTCGGCGGCCATCTGGCCCAGCACCGTATCGGAGCCGGTGCCGAGATCGGTGGCGCCGACGAGCATGTTGAAGGAGCCGTCCTCGTTCATCTTGATGCTGGCGCCGCCCATGTCCAGATAGGGGATGGCGGTACCTTGCATGACCATGGCGATGCCAATGCCCTTGCGAAGCCAAGGCTTGCCGGGAACTTCCCTCCACTGCACATTGCCGTGTTTTTGATCCCAACCGATAGCGGCGCGGCCCTGGCGCACGCATTCCTCGAGGCCGTTGGTCATGATGGTTTCGGGGCTGGGCTCGCGGCCTTCGCTCCAGGCGGTGCTGAATGGCTGCAGCTCGCCCTGGCGCAAGGCGTTCTTGAGACGGAACTCGATAGGGTCCAGGCCCAGGGCGCGGGCGATGCGTTCCATGTGACGCTCGACCGGCCAGAAGCCCTGCGGCACGCCATAGCCGCGGAAGGCGCCGGAGGGCGGCGTGTTGGTATAGACCACGTCGGTAATGAACTGGATATTGGGCTTGGCGCGATAGGCGCCGTCGCCCACGTAGAGCGCCATGGACTTGTGGCCAGTGTTGCCGGCCACGGTGAGGGCATGGCAGCCGTAAGCGCCGGTGTCGCTGAGGGCGTACATGGCGTTGGCGGTGATGGTGCCATCGCGCTTGACGCCGGTCTTCATGCGCACGCGCATGGGGTGGCGCGAGCGGGCGGCGATGAATTCTTCTTCACGGGTGTATTCGTAGATGACCGGGCGACCGGTGGCGATGGTGAGATGGGCGGCCACGTCCTCGATCATCACTTCCTGCTTGCCGCCGAAGCCGCCGCCGATGCGCGGCTTGACCACGCGGATGCGCTTGATGGGCAGGCCGAGCACGGGCGCCATTTGGCGGCGCACGTGGAAGGGCACCTGGGTGCTGGTGCGGATGACGAGGCGGTCGTCCTCGTCCCAATAGGTGACGACGACATGCGGCTCGATGGAGACCTGTTGCACCTTGGGCACGATGTATTCGTGCTCGAAGATCTGATCAGCTTCGGCGAAGCCTTTTTCCACTTCGCCGATATCGATGTGAATGTGGGCGGCCAGGTTGCGGCTGGGGTCGGACTCGGCGAAGTTCACGTATTCGGGCTCGTCGTGGAGCCGCGGCGCGTCGGAGTTCATCGCGGTGCGTGAATCTAAGGTGGCGGGCAGGACTTCGTATTGGACATCGATGAGAGCCAGCGCGGCCTCGGCGATCTCGGGAGTCTCGGCGGCGATGAAGGCGACGCGGTCGCCGACGAAGCGCACTTTGATATCCAGCGAGAACATATCCAGCGGGCCGGGGATGGGGTCGGACTGGCCGGCGGTGGAATAAACCACGCGGGGAACGTCCTCGTGGGTTAGCACGGCGGCGACGCCGGGCAAGGCGCGGGCTTTGCTGGCGTCAATGGACTTGATGCGAGCATGCGCGTGCGGGCTCTTGAGCACCTTGGCGTAGAGCAAGCCGCGGCGCTCAAAATCGGCGGCGAAGGCGGGTTTGCCTTGCACCAGCTTGATCGCATCGACTTTCACTTCGGGGCGGCCGACACTCTTCCAGGTCTCGGTTTGCGGGGCGATGAGGACTTTGGGCAGCACCTGGATGGCAGTGCCATTGCCGGGCAGCAGGTCACCGTTGCCGGGTTTGTCGTCAGCCGGCGGGATGAAGAAGCGATCCAGCTCGCTGGGCGTGAACATATCGCCGGGGGTCGCTTCGCCGCGCATCACGGCGGCGGCGTGCAGGACGGATTGCACCGGCTTGACGTAGCCCGTGCAGCGGCACAGCACGCCGGAGAGCACGTCGCGCACTTCGGCTTCGGTGGGATGCGGATTCTTCTCGAGCAACTGTTTGGACGCCAGCAGCATGGCGGGCGTGCAAAAGCCGCACTGGATGGCGCCGCTTTCAGCGAAGGCTTGCTGCAGTGGGTGAAGGCCAGCAGTGGTCTTCCAGCCAAGCTCGGGGCGAGTACCGATGTCTTCGACGGTCTGGATGCTGTGGCCTTCGGCCTGGGCGGCGAGGTGCACGCAGGAGTTGACCGGCTTGCCGTCGATAAGGACGGCGCAGGCGCCGCACTCGCCGGTCTCGCAGCCGTGCTTGACGGAGTAGTAGCCTTCGGAGCGCAGCGCGTTGAGCAGCGAGGCGCCGGGCGCGGCTTCCATGTGATGCGAGTGACCGTTGACGGAGAGATCAATCTTCATTTTCGTCCAATGTCCAACGTCCGACGTCCTCAACGATATCAAGAGGCTCATCAACACGATAGTCGGCTGGACTCTCGCCGATCTTGTGGTGATCGTTTCCGGATAAATAACTAGCGAACTTCCGAACATGAGCCTTAATCGATTCCGCTTCTTGATACAGAAAATTAAACTGGTCCTGCGTCAGGTACCGTTGATCCAGCGCCGTGTAAAGTTGAGACTGAACTTCGAGAGCGGAGCGCTGTGAAATTCTCAAGAATCGCCTGAATTCCGCATCTGTTCCTGAATCAAATCCCTCGGCAATATTGTGCATTATGGACCCGGCTGCTCGTCTTATTTGGTCGCGCAGTCCGAAATCCCGAGCAAAGGATCCGGAATTGGTGACTTCATAAATTGAGTTGACGAGCTTTCTCGCCAATTGCCAAGCCCGGATATCTTCGAATCGCCTAATTCCACCCATCTGCCACCTACCCGACCTTGGACGTTGGACGTTGGACAGTCATTCGATCTAGTAGCGCCCTCCCCGCCTCGATGCGATATTCGGCGCTGGCCCATTGGTCGCTGGCGCCAGTGAGCGCGTTTTCGAGGGCCTCGGGCAGGCCGCTGGAGTCGCGGCCATCGAGGGCCAAGACGGGCGCGGCGCCGAAGCCGCCAACGACGAGGCGGGTGCGGCCGGACGGCCATTGGGCAACGGTCACAGAGACGATGGCCAGGTCAGCCGGGGTGCGGGCCACGTATTGATATGTAAGTTTGGGAGCTAAGCTAACGGTGACCTTGGTGATCAGCTTGCCGCGCAGCTTTTCGCGGCGCAGAGCGAGCAAGTCGCCGTAGCTCAAGGTTTCGTCTTTGGGCTGGAGCTCGAGCTGCGCGTCGAGGGCCAGCATGGCTGCGGCAAAGGGCGAGCGGCCGCCGGCGGCGACCAGACTGCCGGCGACGGTAGCCACCTGGCGCAGGTTGTAGGTGGCTTCGTGGCTGATGGAGGCATAGAGCGCTGGCTGCAGGCCCTGGGTATCCAGTAAGGCTTGCAAGGTAGCGGTGGCGCCTATATGCAGGGACTTGCCGCGGATGGAGATCTTGTTGAGTTTGAGGGCTTGCAGGTCGATAACGGCCACCGGCTCGGATGACGGCGCGACCAGGATGGTGCCGCCGCCCAGCGGCCGGGTTTGCGGCTGCTTGCGGCGCAGCAGCTTGAGGGCAGCTTCGAGAGTTGCGGGGCGGTGATATTCAGTAATCATTGGCTCAATCAGGATACACGCGCCAGCCTAGTTCTTGCAAGTCGCGCTCCAGATCTTCGGGCGGCAGGGCGACCAGCAGAGCCTGGCCCTCGGCTAACAGTTCGCCGCCGGGGCCGAAGATTTCAGCTGCGGCCTCGGCGGTGCGGCCGCGGTCCTTGAGGGCGCGGGCGGTGATGCGCAAGGGTTGCTCGACGGGAACATGGCGGCGCAGGCGTGTGGTCAGGCGGCCGGTGTACATGAAGCGATTGTGGTCGGCGACCATGAAGACGCGGCTGACGGCTTCGTCCAGGATGGAGGCGATGACGCCGCCATGGGCGACCCCAGGATAACCCTCGAAATGCCGCGGGATGGTGTACTCGCCGGCCACGCTGCCATCGGGTTGTGCGTAAAAGGTGAGCTTGAGGCCGATGGGATTCTCAAGGCCGCAGGCGAAGCAGTTGCGGGAGTTTGGTAATTTGCTAATTAGGGTCATATAAATCGTTTAATCCGTTAATCAATTAATCGGAAGCAATAAATCGGAAGCAATAAATTGAGGAGGGATATCAAAGCCGTCTATGTTCTGATCTCCTTCTCCGGCAATATAGCTGAAACGCTCTTCGCGAATAGAAAGGCTGGGGCGCTTGTTATTGGATAGATATGTAATCAACCCTCGGATTTGACGCCTGACATCGGCCCCTTGGTCGTGTATTTTTTGGAAGGTGTCCTGATCAATATAGGTTTCATCCAAAGCGGTATATAGCTGAGACTGGATCTCTGCCACTGAACGAAATGCGTAACTCAAGAAGCGTATGAATTCACCGTCGTAACCAGCATCAAGGCCTTCCGCAATATTGCTCATCACCGATATGCTAGCTTTTCGTATTTGATCTCGAAGGGCAAAATCCTTCAAAAAAGGAGGTTGCTTGGTAATTCCATAGACCAGGTTATTAAGAATCCTCGCTGATCTCCAAACCTGTAATTTTTCAAATTCCTTGATCGTTCCCATTTCGATTAACAGATTAACCGATTAATAGATTAGTTTGGTGCAAACGTATCGATCAATAACCTCACATCGCCGCCGACGGGGTAGAGGATCGGGCAGGTGGCGCCGCGCTTGACATATTCGGCAACTTTGGCGCGGGCCTCGTCGGGTGTGCCGGAGGCAGTGATGCGATGGATGAGATCCTCGGGGACCAAGTGCTTGGCCTTGTCGATCTGTTCATGGGTGGCCGGCCAGCCGAGGATAGCCTGGATGCTCTTGACAACATCTTCGGAAACGCCGGAGGCTTTGGCGATGTGCGGTTGTTGCGCTAAATACTGCGTCAACAGGCCACGGGTGGTGTCGATGGCCTTTTCGCGGTCATGGTCGACCGAGCAGACAATGAGCTGAGGACGATCGATGTCATCCAGCTTGCGGCCGGCTTTCTTGGCGCCGGCCTCCAATTGCTGGAGGGCCTCGTCGTTGTATTCGGGCGGCACGCAATAGTTGAGCACAGCGCCGTCGGCGATCTCGCCGGCCAGTTCCATCATCTTGCCGCCGGTGGCGCCGATCATAAGCTTCACGTCGCGCGGCTCACGACGGCCGTGGACGACGTCGAGCTCGATGCCTTCCACGTTGTGGAACTCGCCGTGGAAGGTGACGCGCTCCATGTTGAGCAGACGGCGGAGCACATCAATCGTCTCGCGCATGGCGAGCAGCGGTTTGCGGCGCTCGATGCCCACGTTGTGGGCCAGCGGGTCCCACCAAGCGCCTAGGCCGCAGATGATGCGGCCGGGAGCCAGGTCGTCGAGGGTCAGGAAAGTGGCGGCGAGCAGGCCAATGTTGCGCGTCCAGTTGTTGATAACGCCGGAGCCGATCTTGATGCGCTCGGTGACCGCGGCGTAGGCGGCCATGGGCACGATGGCATCGCGCACGAGGCGAGACTCGGCCTGCCACACGGCTTCGAAGCCGCGTTGTTCGGCATAGCGTACATAATCCAGGCCGTCGCGCAGGTCATGTGCATCCTGCAAATAGAGGGCAACGCGCTGCGGCATACTTCCTCCAGGGCGGATAGCGTTCAGCTATCCGCCTTCACTTTGGGCAGCTCGGCCAGGAAGCCGAGGTCGTCGGGCACATCGATATCGTGGGCGAGAGAAGGCAAGTCCAGAATCTTGAGCCCTGCCTTGGCCCGGCGGGCGCGCTCGCAATGGCGCTCGAATGAACCAGGGCCGAAATCGTATTCAATCAGACCGGCCGGATTGATGAAGAGAGCATTGGTGCCTTCACGGTGGTGGTCAGGCGCAATGACGACGACGGGCGGCTGGCGGCCGGCCTCCAGCATCGCGGCGATGTCTTCTTTGGCGATCTGCGGCAAGTCAGCGGGGAGAATGAGAACGGAGTCGGCCATGTAGCTTTTTGCCACCACGGTGGCGCGCTGCAAGGCTACATTGAGGTGCGGGGCGCCGTCCTCCTGTAGCGTGCGGGCGCCGTGATCGCGGGCCAGGGCCAGCGCCTCGGGGTCGCGGCTGACCACCAGCACATAAGCCAGTTCAGGGATCTGCTTGAGGGTATCGATGGTGCGCAGCAACAGACGCTGATTGAGTTGTGCGCGGTCGTCTTCGGAAAGCACGGGGGCGAGCCGCGATTTGCCGCGGCGTAACGGTTTGACCGGAACTATGGCCCAAAGCGCCATTTAGATTGCTCCTAGGAGAGGGAGGAAAAAGCTCATCAAGTTGAAAGGCTGGCGCCGAAATCCACAACCTGTTGCGCTAGCCGGGCGCGGTCTTCCCGGTTCTGCATCAAGGTGGCGGCGACCAAAGGCATTATACCGAGTTCGCGGATAGCCGTTGCTTGGGCAGCATCCGTTTCGTCCAGCACGAAGCCGGAAAGCAGACTGCCATAATATTGAGCCACGGCCAAGGCGCTGGGCTGGATGCCAAGTTCAGTGAACATCTTCGCCGCTGGACCCTTGACGGCTTTGCCCCCGATGATGGGGGAAACCGCCACGGTCTTCTTGCCGGCCAACGCGGCGCGCAAGGGTCCGATCGCCAGGATGGGGGCAATGCTGACCCAAGGGTTGGAAGGACAGAGGACCACAAGGTCGGCGAACTCAATGGCATCCAAGGCGCCGGGTGCAGGTTCCGCCTTCTCCTGGCCTGTGAAGCGAAAGCCTTTCACTTTTGGCTCGCAGGCGCGCTGGACGAAATAATGTTGGAATGCTAGTTCACCCTCATCGGTGTTCACTATGGTGCGCACAGCCTGGTCGCTCATCGGCAGCACGCGGGGGAGGATGCCCCAGGCGCGACAAAAGTCCGCGGTGATGGAGGACAACGAATCGCCCGCCTGCAGGCGGCGGGTGCGTTCCAGGTGGGTGCCCAGGTCGCGGTCGCCCAACCTGAACCAGGTGGGGCCGCCGAGCAGTTGGATGCCGGTTAGGGCCTGCTGGGTTTCACCTGTACGCCCCCAACCGGTTTCGGGATTAGCAAGGCCAGCCAGGGTGTAGCAGACCGTATCAAGGTCGGGGCAGATGGTGAGGCCAAAGTGCTCGAAATCATCCCCGGTATTTACGATGACAGTCAGGTCAGCGGGCGAGAGGATTTGAGCAAGGCCATCCGCCAATTTGGCACCCCCCACCCCGCCGGCAAGAGCAACGATTTTCACTTGAGATATTACTCGGCGCAGAGAGAAGGCTTCAAATGGCGGTCCCGCGGCGACCTGAAAGCCGAGGAGGCGCGGCCAATCGAAGCAGGCGTTCGAAAGTAAGCAGTGCCTTCATAGCTATCACTCCGCTTGAGATTTGGATGGTCCTAACCATAACATGTCCGTCTACTCGCACACTAATCGTTACCGGCTCGGTTGCGAACGAAAATCCCCAGGTGGTTTGAAACAACCCGTTCCGTCCCATCGGTAGGGTTGTTCAGGATTTGCGGCACGCCGCCGTTGTCTACGACAAGTGTGGTCGAACCGCCGCCGTCCATGGCGAGGGCATCGATGGAGCCCAACTGGAGGTGTAAATTGGCCAGTTCTTCCAGCGTCAACGCCTCCCGCGGCTGTGCGGGCGGCCCTTCCACCAGGACGATGATCAAGTAGTTCCCTGCGGAGAGCCCGATCGACGTCCTCGGCGCCAGGTCCTGGCAATACACTTCCGGCAACGCGCAGGTGCGGATCTTTTCATCGAGACGCCCATTTCTGACCAGCGTGTGCGAACCGGAAATGGCATACCAGATCTTCCTTTCAGGAGGGTTACCGCCGATCTTCACGATGCCGTTCTTGGAAATGTAAATGGTCGGTTCCTGCGAATCCTCGGAATACACCTCCCCCTCTGAGGCCGCGAATCCAATCGGATCGTTTTTCGTGACCCAACCGTCTCCATTGACGGCGAGTTGCAGGCCGTAGCTCTCCAGGAATTGCGAGGTCGTCTGGCCTAATCCCTCTTCGGGAGTGACCATCAGATCGATATTGCGCTTATTGAGGTCTACCACCACGATATAGGCGATGTATGGCCGGGGAGAAGTGCTGATCTGCCGCTTGTAAAAGACGCCGGCAAACAGCCGCTCGTATTCGGCGAGCGAGATCGGCGGACCGTCAGGGGTCGGTGTGGGTTCAGGAGTCGGTGTAGGTTCAGGAGTCGACGTATGCGTTGGGGTGAGCGTAACGGCATTCCTGAACGGCGTTCGGGTGGCGAAACTTTCGCCTGCGTTAGAGGAGTCGGAGGGCAGCGCGCTGAGTGCACCTAAAGACCCGGTGGCAAACGCGATGACGGCCAAATATATCGCGCTCAAGAATGCCGCGCCGAGCAGCAGCATGATTAGCGGTCGCTGTATTCTGCTTTGCTTTTTCTGTCTCTTGCTATCCTCATGCATGGCTATCATTATCCAAAAGAATAGTTGATCGTCAAATTCTTTTCAAATGCCGAGCTCTCAGCGAACTTAAGGCTGAAGAAGTTCGCGCGGCCAGTAGGAATGGGATTTCGATTAAATAACGCGTTTAACCCGGCCAATATCCAAACGTTCTTTTTGCCGACCTTCTTTTTCCCTCCACCCTAACAAGATCAGCCCTTGCGTTTCCCAGCTTTCCGGAAGCTCCAGCGCTCGGCTCACCTCCGCAGGAACAAAGAGCGGAGCGCACACCCATACGCCGGCCAGACCCTCGGCGTGGGCGGCTAACAGCAACTGCCCGCCGGCCAGCGCCACGCTCTGCACGGCCATCAGATGTTCGCCGCGGGCGCGGCCTTCGTCTTCGTGTTTATCCAGGACGGCGGCATCCAAGCATAACAGGATGGCTTCGGGGGCTTCGAGGATCCGGTAACGAGATCGTTGGAGTTGCGCGGCGACCTGCTCGTCTGGCAAGCCCTCCGTCTGCAAGGCGCGCTCGAAATCGGAGGCCATGGCGTCAGTCAGCTTGGCGCGACTTTCAGGCGAGGCAAGCTGCACGAAGCGCCAGGGTTGGCGGTTGTGGGCATTCGGCGCCCAGGTTGCTGTCTCGAGGATACGCATCATGATCTCAGGCGCAACAGGCCGCGACAGAAACCGACGCACAGATCGCCGCGAGCGCAGCCAGGAGTGCAAGGCAGAAGGGCTTAACGTTGGGGTGGCCAAACGGTGACCTTGCGCGGAGTCACAATAAACTTGACGCGTTCAAAGCCGGGGCGCAGCTGGAAATCCTTGCCGGTGTACTTGCGAGACAGCTTGTGGGTATGCTCCACCGCCCCAGCCGTAGTCAGCTTCACTTTACCGCGGATTTGCACATACTTGTGGGGATCTTTAGGATCCACGATGGCAACCGCCATTTTGGGATTGGCTTTCAAATAACGATATTTCGCCGACTTATCAGTTGTGTTGAACAGGATATGCTCACCATCCGTATCGAACCACACGGAAGTGAGCTGCGGGCCGCCATCCGGGTTCACCGTAGCGACCCAGGCGAAAGCCTTGGTCTCGTCGTTAAGCAGATATTGGTGGGATTCCGGGATCAGGTCGATCATTGGTCACCTCATTGCGCTAACGTCCACCGGCTTAAGGTCGTGACGTTGGTGGGGGGAGGGTCTAGTCATTCATTGCGTCCTCGTGCAAATTTAGACCAGACCCTCCCCTACATAGGTTCGCAAGGACACGCAGGATATAGTCAAACGCCTTTAGCCCATGGTGCTGGCTTTGAGAGGCTTGATCTTGTAGGTAACGCGCACCATACCGGCGGGAATGTCGTAATCCCGGCCGCGATATTTCCTGGAAAGAGCATGGATATGTTCGGCCCCAGTCTCGGCAGTGATCTCCACCACCTTGCCGCGTATCTGCAAGTACCGGTACGGCTTCTTGGGATCCATGATGGCCAAAGCAACATTGGGGCGGGCGCGCATGTTTAAGTCTTTCTGCCTCCCCTGCGCCGAGTTTATCAAGATGTAATCCCCTTCGACGTTGAACCACAGCGGCGTCACCTGCGGACTTCCGTTCGGCATTACGGTGCCGAGAAAAGCAAAGGCTTTGGTCTCATCTTTGAGCAGATCGTTGAAGGATTCGGGGATGATCTCCATAGTAAATTCCTTTCGATTTCTTATGGAGTCGAGGCTGAGCCGGAGAGCAGAGAACCGGCTGAAGCCTCAACTCCGCCAATACAGGGTAAGGATGGATGCTTCGCTGCGCTCAGCATGACAAGCCAGGTCTTACCGAAATTCATCGCGTTCTTTGGGCCGCAAAAGCTCGGCCAGCTTGCCTTCGCGCAGCGGGTAGGGGAAGCCGCGCACATGCACGGCCGGGCATCCCTCTCCCGCCTGCCCCATGACCAGCGAAGCTGCCGCGGCTAGTTCGTCGGCAGCCCCCAATACCGTGGCGCGTAACTCTCGGCCGAATAAGTCGGGCCGGCCGCGCAAGTCAACGGTGCCGGGCAGGCCAGCTACTCCGATGGCCACGCCTACCGTACCCTCGCGCCAGGCGCGGCCGTGCGAGTCGATGATCAGAACGGCAAGGCGCTCCCCGCTGGCCGCTTGCAGCGCGGCGCGGATGCGCGCGGCGGAATCATCCGGGTCCTTGGGCAGCAGTAAAACGGTGTCTTCGTCTTCCGCCACGTTCGAATGGTCAATGCCGGCGTTGGCACTGACGAAACCCAGGCGGTGTTCGACAACAATAAGGCCGGGCCGGGCGCGCAGCACGGAGCTGCTTTCGTCCAGGATCAATTGCACCAAACGGGGATCTTTGCTCGCACTAGCCGCCAGTTCATGCGCCTTAGCTCCCGCCTTTACAGCGGTTAGCGACACCTGCCTGCCTTCGGCTTTGGAAACGATCTTCTGGGCCAGGACGATGACATCGCCTCGAGCCAGCTCGAGATCGTGGCGGCGGAGGGCGGCCAATAGCATGGCCGGCAGGTCGTCGCCCGGTTGGATGAGCGGGATGCCTTCCAGCGGGGTAATTACGAGAGGTTTCAAGATCTCTTGGCAGGAATGCCGGCGACTTTGAAAGTACCGTGTTTGCTCTTGTAGTGCTTATTCATCGTCACCAGCAATGAGGTAAGTCCTTCGATGACGATGGCTTTGTCCAGAGCCCCGGCGTAGTAAGCCTGCAAGCCCGCATCCCGGGCCAGATTCATGGCGCTTTCGGCAGCGGCGATATCATTGGAGCAGACCAGGACGTCCGAATCGAGCGGCTGGCTGAAATTCTTGCGCAGCGAAGCGGCCGGGACGGTTTGGAATGCGGCCACCACGCGCACACCTAGGCCAAGGATGCCTTGGGCGATCTCGGCCGCCGCAGGAGCCGACGGAGGGGTCAGGCTTGGGAAACTGAGCCGGGCCGTAGAATCGACAAGGACCTTGCCTTGGACGGCATCCTTCACAATTTCCAGCGCTGCCTGGTGCCCGGATTGTTCCACGGTAAGAACGCAGAGGTCAGCAGCTCGGGCGGCAGCGCTGTTTTCCATGCCTTCGATCAATTCTTTTCCAAGTTCGGTGTTGAGTTCAGCTGCCACGCCCTGGGCTTTCTCCGCCTGCCGCGAACCAATGATGACGCGGTAGCCAGCATGCGCCCAACGCAAAGCCAGCCCCGGGCCTAGCTGGCCGGTGCCGCCTAGAATCGCGATTGTTTGCTTGCCAGCCATCATCTGCTTCTCTCATTGTTGAGCGCTTCGTTGGCAAAGCGCGTATATCGCTCCCAAACGGATGGCGCCAGAGAGCGCGCGTTGGCGGCGATCTCGGCTTCGTCCAAGGTTAGCAACTGCTTATCGCGCATCAACACTTCCCCCTTCACGATCGTGGTGGTCACCATCTTATGCCCGAAGCCGAAGAGGATATGCCAGGGCAAGTTGCCCGTTTGCAGCGGTGTAGGGCTCTGGTAATCGACAAGGATCAGATCGGCGCGCGCTCCCGGCGAGATCTCGCCCAGCGGCGCGCCTGGGAAAAAACTGGAAGCCAAGGCAGCATTATTGGTCACCGCCATCTTGACCACATCGGCGCCGTTCATCTTACGCGGATCGCGCGCCCAGACTTTATGCAACAAATAGGCAGCCTTCCATTCGCTCCACATGTCCTGGGTGAAGCCATCGTTCCCCAGGCCAACCTTCACCCCGGCTGCCAGCAGGGCTTCAACATCTGCCGCCCCCACCCCGTTATTCATGTTGGAGCGCGGCTGGTGCGTGACCCAGGTGCCGGACTCGGCCATCGTCTCGATCTCCGAAATGTCCACATGCACGGCGTGGGCCGCAATCGTGCGGGGTCCCAGAATGCCATGTTTGGCAAGGCGCGGCACCACGCGCAGGCCGCTCTTGGCGAAGCTGTCCTCCTGGTCGGCCTCATGCTCGGCGACGTGGATATGGAAAGCGGCATCCGGTTGGGCCGCGCGGCAGGCTTCCAAAGTCTTGTCGGAGAGTGTGAGGCTGGCATGCAGGCCGAAGGCCGCAGCCAGGCGGCCATCCGCATTTTGCTGCCGAACACGCTCTATGAAGCGCACATTTTCTCGAATGCCAGCTTGCGCCTTGGCCTCTCCATCGCGGTCGGTAACCTCATAGCATAGGACGGCGCGCAGGCCACTCTCGTCAACCGCGGCGGCGATCACATCCAGAGAGCCGTCGATGAAATTCGGGGAGGCGTGATGGTCGATGAGCGTTGTGGTCCCGTTCTTGATAGCATCTACGAGGTGGATGAGCGCTGAAATGCGGACCGATTCCTCGTCGAGGGCTTTGTCCAGCGGCCACCACAGGCGCGTGAGGATTTCGGGGAAGGCCTTGGGCGCAGGGCCGGGGATGGCCAAGCCGCGGGCAAAGGCGCCATAGAAGTGTGTGTGAGCGCAGATGGAGCCGGGCATCAGCAGCTGGCCGCTGGCATCCATTTTTTCCGTTTTGGGGTACTGCTTGAGGAGTTGCGCATCCGGCCCTAATGCCTGGATCAGGCCGTTTTCAATATAGACGGCGTGGCCGTTCAACACGGCATTGGCACCCCCCCAAGTAACTACTGTGGCATTGTGGATAAGCATGAGTCGCGGCTGGTCAATTGCTGATTATCCGCTGGCCAGCCCCTGCGGGCATTCTAACACGCAGCCCTCGGAGACTATAATGCGCCCGTGAACGGCTCGCAGATCGTCATCGAGAATTTCCATAGCCAGGCGCTGGAGGGTAACCCGCTGGGCGACCCGGCCACCCGGCGCGTACCCGTCTATCTGCCGCCACGATACGATGCCAAGAAGCGCTATCCCAGTCTCTACCTGCTTTCCGGCTTCGCCAGCCGCGGCCTGAAATTCCTGAACGATGACCTGTGGGAGGAGAACATCCAGCAGCGGTTGGACCGGCTGATCGGCGAAGGGCGCGTGCGCCCACTGATGGTGATCATGCCGGATGCCAGCACCCGCTACGGGGGCTCGCAATACTTCAATTCCTCGGCCACTGGGAACTATGAGGACCACATTCTTGAGCTGGTCGAGTACATCGACGGAAAATATCCGTCGCTGGCCGAACCGCAGGTTCGCGCCATCGCAGGGCACTCTTCGGGTGGCTTCGGCGCGCTGTGGTTCGGCATGCGCCACTCCGATGTTTTTGGCCTGGTGGCAGACCACAGCGGCGACAAGTATTTTGAGATGGTCTACAAGCCGGATTTCGGGGAACTGCTGCGCTATTTTGAACGCGTGGGTGAAGCCGGCATCCAGGAGTTGCTGCGCGACCCTGGGGAAGCATTGAGGAACGGAGCCCCCCACCTTGGCCTAGATGTGCTGGCCATGGCCTCGGTCTATTCACCCAATCCCGATTCTCCCCTGGGTTTTGACCTGCCTGTTGGCCTCACTACCGGGGAGTTGCGTCAGGATGTCTGGAAACGCTGGCTGGCCTTTGACCCGCTGGTAGCGGTTGACCAGTACGCTGAAGCGCTCCGCTCGCTGCGCCTGCTGTATCTCGATTGCGGCCGCTTCGACGAGTATAATTTGCTCTACGGCGCGCGTTTATTCACGCAAAAACTGCGCCAGCAGCACATCTCATTCACTTACGAAGAATACGAAGGCAGCCATCGCAACATGAAGCATCGCTATGACGTTTCTTTTGCGGCCCTTTCGGCCGCCATGTCAATCTGAAAGGACAAGCAATGACTGACGCGCGCAGCACAGCCCTTAAGTACGCCAAAGATAATCGAGCCCGCTTCTTAGATGAACTCAAGGAATTGGTCTCAATCCAGTCCGTTTCGGCTGACTCCGCCTTCAAACCGGAGATCCAGAAGGCAGCTGACTGGCTGATGGCGAAACTGAAGGCACTTGGCTTCGACAATATCCAGAAAATGGACACCGGCGGCCACCCCATCGTGTACGCAGACCTTATGAAAGCCGGACCCAAAGCGCCTACCATGCTGGTGTACGGGCATTACGACGTTCAGCCCGCCGACCCTGTAGAGCTGTGGGAGACGCCTCCATTTGAGGGCGTGGTTAAGGGCGAGTACCTGATGGGGCGCGGCGCCTCCGATATGAAGGGTCAAGTCATCGCCAGCATGGCGGCCATCGAGGCTGCGCTGAAGGCAGGCCCACTGCCGGTCAATGTCAAATGGATGATCGAGGGCGAGGAGGAGATCGGCTCCTCCAGCATGGCCAAGTTCATTCGCGCCAATGCAAAGTTGTTCGCCTGCGATTTCGCGGTCAATCCCGACGCGGGCATGCTGGCCCCGGATGCCCCCACGCTGACCTATGGCCTGCGCGGCCTGGCCTATTTCGAGATCCGCCTCACTGGCCCGGGGCTGGACCTGCATTCAGGACTGTTCGGCGGAGCCATCCGCAACCCGGCCAACGAGCTGGCCCGCCTGATCAGCGGTATGCATGATGAGAAGAACCGCGTCACCCTGCCGGGCTTCTACAACAGCGTACTGCCCCTGGAAGCCGAGGAGCGCGCCGAATTCAAGCGCATCCCGCACACCAGCGATCAAGACTACGCCACCGCCGCTGGTGTTACCAAGCTGTGGGGGGAGGAAGGCTATACGGCCTTCGAGCGTGCCACCTCCCGCCCCACCCTGGAGGTGAACGGGCTGCTTTCGGGCTACACCGGCGAGGGACCTAAGACCGTGCTGCCTGCCAAGGCCATGGCCAAGATCTCTTGCCGTCTAGTGCCGGACCAGAAGCCAGAGGAAGTCGAGCAACAACTGAATGCATATATGAAGGCGAATGCTCACCCGGCCGTCAAGTGGGAGGTCAAGATGATCTCCGATGGCGATCCCTCGATCTCGAAGCGCGACACGCGCGAGATGAATGCGATGAGCAAAGCATTGGAGGCGGTCTGGGGGAGCAAGACCATCTGGCGTCGAGAAGGCGGCACCGTTCCGGTGGTGGCTTACATCCACGACGAGCTGGGCGCCGAATGCATCAACACCGGCTTCGGCCTGCCGGATGACCGCCTGCATTCCCCCAACGAACGCATGCACCTGCCCACCTGGGAAAAAGGCATCGACGCGTTGGTGCACTTCATCTACAACCTGGGCGAAATTTAATGCTGTGTTTTTCGATCACGCGAGAGTTTGCCCAGCCTACTGGGGCTGGGCAAACTCTTAATGCTCAGGTGCTTCTGCCCCATGCCTGAGCGAAAACAAATACCGCTCTACGGGGGGCAGGCTGTCATAGAGGGGGTGATGATGCGGGGCAAACGCTACATGGCCGTGGCCATGCGCGCCCCCGATGGCAAGATTGTGCTGCATTCCGAGCCGCTCGGTCCCATCTACCAGAGCGCGGCGGCGCGCATCCCTTTCCTGCGCGGCTTGGTGTTGCTATGGGACGCGCTGGCGTTGGGTGCGCGAGCCTTGGCGCTCTCTGCTAACACCCAAGCTGAGGAAGAAGAAGAGAAGTTGGAAGGGTGGCAGTTGGGGCTGACCATGCTGATCTCGCTCGGCTTGGCAGTGGGTTTGTTTTTCGTGGCGCCGGCAGGCTTGGGCCATTTGCTGGAAGGCTGGCTGCGACTCTCCCCGCTGGCTGGCGCGCTGGTGGAAGGCGGGCTGCGGCTGGCCGTGCTGGTGGGATATCTGGCGGCGATCGCCGCAGCCAAGGAGATCCGCCGCGTATATGGTTACCATGGCGCGGAACACAAGACGATCAACGCCTATGAGGCGGGGGCGAAACTGACGCCTAAGGAAGTCGCCAAGTTCCCGATAGAGCATCCGCGCTGCGGAACCGCGTTCCTGCTCACCGTGGTGGTCTTTTCCATTATCCTATTTGCATTAATCGGCCCCATGGAGCTACTGCCGCGGCTGGCGCTGCGCGTGGCGCTTATCCCGCTGCTGGCCAGCCTGGCCTACGAGTATCTGCGGCTCACGGCGCGCTATTTCCACAATCCGCTGGTGCGCTTGCTGGTGGCGCCCAATCTGGCGCTGCAGCGCTTAACCACGCGGCCGCCCGACAAAGGCATGTTGGAGGTGGGAATTGCCGCCTTCAAAGAAATGAAGCGGCTGGAAGATCAATAGGCACTTGAGCCAGTAAATTGGCTACGCTAACCTGCCACTTAGCAAATCCGCCAGTCAAAAGATACAATCGCAACTCAATGCAAAAAAGTAATTCTCTGAATGGCAGCTCTCGGGCGCGGCTGGCTGCACTGTGTGTTGTCGTCATGTTAAGCAGCCTGGCCTGCGATCTGAGTGGCCTGACCTTGGGCGTGGCCAGTCCGAACCGGCCCGAGTCCGAACAACGCAAGCTTTTTCAAGGGGTCACTTACAAGCGCATCGTAACCGAGGACCCGCGGCCGCTGGTGATCCATGTAGTGATCGTGGACCTGAAGGCCGACGGCATCAAGTCGCTCGTCTCCCAGGGCGACCCTGACCAGGGGCGGCCTTTATCGGCCCAACGTACCACCGAATTCCTGGATGAAAACAACCTGCAACTGGCGATCAACGGAGACGCGTTCACGCCGTGGGACGACCGTGGACCACTGGGTTATTCACCCCAAACAGGGGAGCGCGTAGCGCCGCTGGGCTTCGCCGCCTCCCGCGGCACCGTCTACCATCAGGACACGGACGAGCAACCCACGCTGTATATCTACCAGAACAACAAGGCCAGTATGAATGCCCTGACTGGCAAGGTGTACAACGCCATTTCGGGCTATAAGCTGCTGGTATGGAACGGCAAGATTGTGGATGGTCTGAACAGCCGCGACCTGGATCCACGCACCGCAATAGGACTCAACAAGGCCGGCAACAAGCTCATCATCGTAATAGTGGACGGCCGGCAGTCCGGCTATAGCGAAGGCGTCACTGAGGCCGAATTGGCCCAGATCCTGGCAGACCAGAAGGCATATTCAGCGATGAATATGGATGGGGGCGGTTCGTCCACGCTGGTGATCGAAGGCAAAGACGGGGAGCCGGAGATCCTAAACTCGCCGGTGCACCAGGGCATTCCCGGCAATGAGCGCCCGGTGGGAAACCACCTCGGCTTCAGCGCCCGTTAGAATTCCCACCATGCTCCCTGACTTGCCCCCTGCTCGCTGGCGCTTATTGCGCCACCTCGCCGCCCGAGGCGCCCGCAACATGGCCATAGACGCGGCCATCCTAGAAAAAGTGATCGAGGGTAAGGCGCCCCCCACCCTGCGTTTCTACGATTGGGACCCGGCCTGCTTTTCGCTCGGCTTCGCCCAGAGCTTCAGCGATGTGGACGAGGAGGCCCGTTTGGAGCGCGGCTGGGACCTGGTGCGGCGTCCCACCGGCGGGCGCGCCATTCTGCACACGGATGAACTCACCTACTCGGTGATCGGCCCTTCCGATGAGCCGCGGCTGGCAGGCGGCGTGCTGGAATCCTATCGACGCCTGTCGGAAGGGTTGATGCATTCGTTGAAGTTGCTCGGCCTCCCGGTAGAACAACACCCTATGCACGGCGTTGAAAACCAACGCCTGGGGAATGAGTTGGGGGATGCGGACAACCCGGTGTGCTTCGAGGTGCCCTCGGATTACGAGATCACCTTGCATGGCAAGAAGATCATCGGCAGCGCGCAGGCGCGGCGCAAAGGCGGTGTGCTGCAGCACGGCAGCCTGCCGCTATTTGGCGATATCGCGCGCATCACCGAGATCCTGCGCTATCCGAGCGAGGAACGGCGACAGGCGGCCGCAGCGCGAGTGCGCGCCCGCGCCGCCACCGTGGAAGAAGGCCTGAGCCGCCAAGTAACATTCAGCGAGGCGGCAGATGCCTTTGTGCGTGGCTTCGCGGAGGCGTTGAATATTGAGTTCATGGACGGAGAATTGAGCGCCGAGGAAGAGAGCGCCACCGAACGCTGGCAAGCGGAGCGCTACGCGGCGCCAGCCTGGACGCAGCGCAGCTAGCTGGCGTCTTCGAAGATTACGTCAGGAAAACCGAGGTTCAGCAACAGGCGCAGTAGGTAGGACTCGGCATTCAGCTGCGCCTGGCCGAGAATCCCATCCTCCAGAGCCGCATTCAGGATCTCCTGTTCGGCGGCTTGGCGCGCCTCAGTCTCCAGCAATTGATTGCCTCGCGTGAAAAAACCGGTCTCCCGGTCATAGATATAGGACTTCTCATTGTCGAGAGAAGCGATGAATACTTCGGCCGATGGTAGTGTTACGTAGAGCACGCCGCCTTCCGTGCGCAGATCCTCGGGAGTCAGTTTCTCCAAATCGACGCCGGCGATCACGGTGCCATGGGCGACAAAGAGCAGGCGATCACCGAACATAAATCCAAAAGGCCCTTGCCCGCTCTCGGCAACAATGATCTTCTCAACTGAGTACTGGATGGTTTCCAGCCGCGCCAGACTGCGCACTTCGTGAATGATGGTGATTGGATCCGGGATGATGGTGGGCGTGGGATGGATCACATTGGCCACCTGGGTGCCAACCGCGTCGGCCAGTTCGCCCACTTTCGCAACACCCGAATCAGCGATGTTACGCACAAAGCCAAAGAACTGATATGCCATGATGCAGGGAACAGCCACGGCCAGGACGACACCGAGGCCGATCAACAAGGGCAGGTAAGGGCGAAGGCGCTGCATGAAATGATTATACTAGCTGGACCTCGTCACCATGCCTACCAAAGTCGCCCTGTTGCACATGCACATCCACCTGCCCGGCAGCACTTCGCTCAAAGCCAAGCGCAGCCGGCTAGCTCCGCTGCTGGCTCGCTTGCGCCGCGAATTCAATGTGTCGGCAGCCGAGGTGGATTACCAGGACAAGTGGAGCGATGCGCTGGTTTGCTGCGCGCTGGTGAACACGGATTCAGGGCACGCGCAGAGCTCGTTGCAGAAAGTGGCCGATTGGGTCGAGCAAGCCTGGCCGGATGTTGAGCTGCGCGGCGAGCAAATGGATCTACTTTGATGGCTAAGCCCTGTTGCTCGCAATGCGAAGGCATCGAGCTGACGTTCGATGAAGAGAGCGTGGACAACGATCTGCGCGCCTACCGCGCCGAAGGTCCGGACAAGACAACCGCCTGGATGCTGGATGAACTGGAAGAGCAAGGCGTCGAGGGCTTGACCCTGCTGGATATTGGCGGCGGCGTGGGCGCCATCCAGCATGAGCTGCTGGTGAAGGGCGCCATTTCGGCAGTTCATGTGGATGCCTCCAGCGCGTACATCGCAGCGGCGCAGCGCGAGGCCAAACGCCGCAAGCTGAACGACAGGATCCAATGGCGGCATGGCAATTTCGTGGACCTGGCAGCGGAATTGGCGCCTGCCGATATTGTGACACTGGACAAGGTGATCTGCTGCTATGACGACATGCCTGGGCTGGTGCGGTCCTCGGCGCGGCTGGCGAAGCGCTATTACGGCATCGTGCTGCCGCGCGACACCTGGTGGTTCCGGGCTGCGGCGCGAGCGGCGAATTTCGTCCAGCGGATCTTTCGGAATCCGTTTCAGTTGTTCGTGCACCCCCACAAAAAGATGGAGGGCATTATTCGCAAAGCGGGCCTGAAGCGCATTTATGCGAAAGATAATTTCATCTGGCACGTGGCGGTGTACAAACGGTAAAGCAAAGCATTAATCCCAGACCCGGGTCAGACTCAGCTTAAAAACGAAGCAATTCGGAAGATGTGGCCGTAGGGATTCCTCGCTGGACTACTTCTATATTGGATATCGCGCAGATACCCGCTCGGAGTAACGAACCCCGCCGCAAGCGGCGGGGCTTTCCCCTTCATCTCCGGGTCTTCTTCCACCCCTTGCCCTCTTGCCTGGCAGTGTCAAACATATTGAG
>JBBDXR010000022.1:0-21954 GCA_040902205.1 Anaerolineales bacterium
CCGCGAAGGCGGCCTGACCGTGGGCGCCGGCGTCATCACCAAGATCTTGGATTAGCATGGCGACTACCAAGCAGAAAATCCGCATTCGTCTCAAGGCCTACGATCACCGTGTGATCGACCAGTCGGCCAAGCGCATCGTCGAAACCGCCGAGCGCACCGGCGCTCGCGTGGTAGGGCCAGTCCCGTTGCCTACCAAGCGAGAGATGTTCACCGTGGGCCGCTCGCCGTTCATCGACAAAGACTCGCAAGAGCACTTCGAGATCCGCACCCATAACCGCATCATCGACGTCCTGGAGCCGGATTCGAAGACGATTGATATGCTCATGCGTTTGAACCTGCCGGCCGGCGTAGACATCGAGATCAAGATCTAGACGGTCGACAGACGGTACTGGACGAAGCGGCAACTGTTTGGTATAGTTCGGGGCTTTGTGCTTGACAAAGCCGGTTAACAACTAACGCAGCCCACGAGGCTGCCGGGGCGGCGCAAGAATGATGCTTAGGAAGGGTAAACCCATCCGACGCATGATTGACTGCGACGCTGCGGGATGATGCGGTCTAGCCCAGACCGACAGTCCCCAACAATGTGTAAGGAGAATAGAGGATGTTCAAAGGGCTTATCGGCAAGAAAATCGGCATGACCCAGATTTTCGACGAGCAAGGTAACGCTGTACCTATCACGCTCATCGAAGCTGGGCCTTGCTTTGTCACCCAAATACGCCGGCCCAGCGAGGATGGCTACAGCGCGGTGCAGCTGGCCTTCGGCGAAACGAAAGCCAAGCATCTTAGCGGCGGGGAGCGCGGCCATTTGAACCGCGCCAAGGCGCCTTTGCTGCGCTATCTGCGGGAGTTTCGTTCCAAGCAGCCTGAAGTCAAAGAGGGCGATACGCTCACGGTGCAAAATTTTGCCGTTGGGGACCGAGTAGACATTATTGGAGTAAGCAAGGGCAAGGGGTTTGCCGGCGGCATGAAACGCCATCATTTCAGCGGCGGCCCTATCACCCACGGCCAGTCGGATCGCCAGCGATCCCCGGGCGCGATCAGCGGGAATACTTTCCCCGGCCGCGTATTCAAGGGCAAACGTATGGCGGGGCGGATGGGCGGAGACCAGGTGACTGCCATGAACCTGACCATCGTCCTGGTCAACTCCGAGAAGAACCTGATCGGTGTGCACGGGGCAGTGGCAGGTGGCAAGGGCTCCATCGTCACCATCCGGGAGGCCCGTAAGGCTTAAACAGCCTTTGGCCTAAACAGCCTTTGGCCTAAACAGCCTTAGGCCTAACGGCTGCGGAGATCAAAATGAAACTAGACGTTTACAACATTCAAGGCAAGAAGCTCGACCAGCAGGCTGAATTGCCTGCCTCGATCTTTGAAGCCGAGATCAACAACGATCTGATGCACCAGGCCTATACGCGCCAGATGGCCAACGCGCGCCTGGGTACGCATAAGACGAAAACCCGCTCCGAAGTGAGCGGTGGCGGCAGGAAGCCATGGGCCCAGAAAGGCACTGGCAACGCCCGCCAGGGTTCAATCCGATCCCCGCAATGGGTGGGCGGCGGCAAAGTGCACACACCGCGGCCGCGGGATCACAGCCAGGATATGCCGCAGAAGATGCGCCAGGCTGCCTTGCGCTCGGCGCTGTCCGCCAAAGCGGCCGGCAAAGAGATCGTGCTGGTGGATGTGTTCGGGCTGGATGAGCCGAAGACCAAGTTCGTGGCGCAGGCGCTGACCAAGTTGGTGGGTGAGGGTACGGCGTTGTTGGTCCTGCCGGCCAAGGATGACAACTACAGCAAGGTGCAGCGCGCCGGGCGCAACCTGCCCGTTTTCAAAGCGCTGCTGGCCAATTATGTGAATGTACGCGATCTGCTCACCTACGATAAGTTGATCCTGCCGCTGGATTCGATCAAAGCCATCGAATCCCTCCTGGCTAAATAGGAAGATGGCAATGACCACTGTTTACGACATCCTGCGCCGGCCGCTGATCACTGAAAAGGCCAACTTCCAGAACACCAAGCTGCATCAGGTGGTCTTCGAAGTAGCTCCTGGCGCCAGCAAGGCGGCCATCAAAGACGCGGTGGAGTTTCTGTTCGAGGTGAAGGTGCAGCGGGTCAATGTGACCAACGTGCCGCCCAAGAGCGCGCGCTCTGCACAAAACCGCCGGGCGCGCCTGCGCCGCTCCGGCTATAAGAAAGCCATCGTGACTCTGGCCCCCGGCCAGACGGTGGATATTTTTGAAGGTGTTAAGTAATGGCCGTTAAGACTTATAAGCCCACCAGCCCCGGGCGCCGCGGCGCTACGGGCCACAGCTTCGAGGAGATCACCAAGTCCACGCCCGAACGCTCGCTGCTGGCGAAGAAGACCAGCAAGGGCGGGCGCAACTTCCGCGGCAAGGTGACCGTGCGCCATCGCGGCGGCGGACACCCGCAGCGCACGCGCATCGTGGATTTTCTGCGGGATAAGCATGACATCCCGGCTAAGGTTGCCGGCATCGAATACGATCCCGGGCGCACTGCCTATCTGGCCCTGCTGTTTTATGCCGATGGGGAGAAGCGCTACATTCTGGCGCCGTTGGGCCTTAAGGTCGGGGACACCGTGATCACCGGGCCGAACGCCGAAGTCAAATTGGGCAACGCGTTGCCACTGGCGAATATTCCGCCTGGGACGATACTTCACAATATCGAGATCAAGGAAGGCAAGGGTGGGCAGATGGTGCGTTCGGCGGGGGGGTACGCACAACTGAATGCCAAAGAAGGAGATTTCGCCCAGATCCGTTTGCCTTCCGGTGAGATCCGTTTGATCCGCCAGGTTTGCTATGCCACCATTGGCCAATTGGGCAATGTGGACCACGGCAACGTGAAGCTGGGCAAGGCCGGGCGCAAGCGCCATATGGGCATCCGCCCGACGGTGCGCGGTACGGCCATGTCCCCGCGCGACCATCCGCACGGCGGCGGCGAAGGCCGCCAGCCGGTGGGTATGCCCGGTCCCAAGAGCCCGTGGGGCAAGCCGACGCGCGGCAAGAAGACGCGCCTGAACAAGTCGACCGAGAAGTACATCCTGCGCCACCGCGGCAAGAAGCGCCGGTAGGAATAGTGGAGAACGATTAATGGGAAGATCACTAAAAAAGGGTCCGTTCGTTGACCCGAAATTGCTAAAGAAGATCGAGGCGATGAACTCGCGCAATGAGAAAACGGTTCTGCGCACCTGGAGCCGCGCCAGCCAGATCTTCCCGCAGATGGTGGGCCACACCATCGCGGTGCATGATGGGCGGCGGCATGTGCCCATCTACATCACGGAGAATATGGTTGGGCATCGCCTGGGCGAGTTCGCCCCGACACGCACCTTCCGCGGGCACGTGAGCGCCGAGAAGAAGATCGAAGTAGGCGCCACCGGCGCTGCGACACCGGCGGCAGAGGAATAACATGGCCCACGATATTCGCGCCAGAGCCAGCAACGTCTCCGTCTCCGCCCAGAAGATGCGCCTGATCATCGATATGGTGCGGGGCAAGAGCGCGGCAGAAGCGCTCACCATTTTGAAGTTCGAACCCAGCAAGGCGGCGCACCCGATCTCCAAGCTGGTCCAGTCCGCCCTGGCGAACGCCGAGAAGAATGCAGGCGTAAGCCGAGAGCTCTTATATGTCCACGAGATCACCGCGGATGAAGCGCGGACGCGCAAGTGGCGCCGCTTTGGCGCCCGCGGGCGCTTCAAGCCGGTATTACGCCGCGCAGCGCACATCACGTTGGTGTTGCGCGAACGCGAAGGCGCCGCGGCCGCTGAACCGGCCAAGGCCAAGTAGGAGAGTTATGGGTCGAAAAGTCAATCCGATCGGTTATCGCCTGGGGATCAACAAGACCTGGGACGGGCGTTGGTACGCCGAAGGCAAGGATTACCTGGACCGCTTGCACCAGGATTTCGCCGTCCGCGCGCTGGTACATAAGATGGCGCCGCGCGCCGGCATCTCCAAGATCGAGGTGGAGCGCTTCCCGGGTAACGTCCGGATCATGGTGCACACGGCCAAACCGGGCATCCTGATCGGCAAGAAGGGCGAAACGGTAAAAGAGATCCGCAAGTCGCTCGAAGCCCTGGTGGGGATGAAGATCGAGCTGGATATCAAGGAGATCAAGGACCCGGACCTGGACGCCCGGTTGGTGGCGGTGAATATCGCCGATCAGCTGGAGCGCCGCATCAGTTACCGCCGGGCGCTGAACCGTGCGGTGGAATCTTCGATGCGAGCCGGCGCTCAGGGTGTGAAGGTGGAAGTGGCCGGCCGCCTGGGCGGCTCGGACATGTCCCGCCGGGTATGGCAGCGCGAAGGCCGCGTGCCTTTGCACACGCTGCGCGCGGATATGGATTACGCCTGCGTTGAAGCCAACACGCAATACAGCGCCATTGGCGTGAAAGTCTGGATCTATAAAGGCGAAATTCAACCTGAGACCGAAGTAGAGCCCGAAAAATCGGAAGGCGTGTACGTTAGCGAGTAAAGCGCCCGCTTGCGAGTAATGCACTCTCTCGCGAGTAACGCATACGCTGGCGAATAAGGACTGAATTTATATGTTGATGCCGAAGAATTTCAAGTTCCCCAAGATGCACCGCGGCCGCATGACCGGCAAGGCCCTGCGCGGCGCTGACGTGCATCACGGCGAATACGGCCTGCAGGCGCTTGGCCCCGGATGGGTCTCTGCCCGCCAGCTGGAGGCCGCGCGCCGCGCCATCGTGCGCGAGGCGCGCCGCCGCGGGAAAGTGTGGATCCGGGTATTCCCGGATAAACCGATCACCAAGCGCGCTGCCGAAACCCGCATGGGCAAAGGCAAGGGTTCGGTGGAGTTCTACGCGGCGGTGATCAAGCCCGGCCGCATCCTGTTCGAGGTGGCCGGTATGCCCGAGGACGTGGCCTACAAGGCGCTGACGCTGGCCAAGCACAAATTATCGGTGCGCACCAAGATCATCAAGCGCACGGAATTTCTGAGCGAGTAGAAGATGAAGATCGACGAGATGCGCAAACTGACGGTCGAAAAACTGGAAGCAGAGCTCGACGATGCGCGCGAGAAGCTGATGAAAATGCGCTTCCAGATCGCCACGGGCGAACTGAAGGACCAGAACCAGCCGCGCCTGGCCCGGCACGATATTGCCCGCCTGTTGACCGTGCTGCGAGAAAAACGCGCCGAGAAGAAGACGGAAGGTGAAGCATGAACAAGCGCCGCCAGATCGAAGGGGTGGTGACATCCAACAAGATGCAGAAGACCGTGGTGGTGCGCACCCGGCAGAGCTTTCGCCATCCGCTATACGGCAAAGTGGTCGAATCGCAGCACAAACTGGTGGCCCATGATGATCTGGGCGCCAAGGTGGGCGACCAGGTGCGGGTGATCGAAAGCCGCCCCATCTCCAAGACCAAGCGCTGGGTCGTTGTTGAGATCTTGAGCCACAAAGAGCAGGAAGAGGTCGTGTAATGATCCAGCAGGAATCAAGGCTTAGAGTGGCGGACAACACCGGGGCCCGCGAGATCCTGGTGATCCAGGTGATGGGCGGGACGGCTCGGCGCTACGGCGACGTAGGCGATATCGTCACCGCGACGGTGAAGAGCGCCATCCCCCAGGGCACGGTGAAGAAGAGCGAAATCGTGCGTGCCGTGGTGGTGCGGGTGGCCAAGGAATGGCGCCGCGCCGACGGTTCGTACATCCGCTTCGATGACAACGCGGCGGTGATCCTGGAAGGTAACACCACGACACCGCGGGGCACGCGCATCTTCGGCCCCGTGGCGCGCGAATTACGAGACAAAGGCTTCATGCGCATCGTATCGTTGGCGCCGGAAGTCCTATAGGAGAATGAGCGTGAAGCAAAAGATCCGCAAGGGCGACACCGTTGAGTTGGTCACCGGCAAGGAAGCCGAGAAAGGCAAGCGCGGCGAAGTAATCCGTGTGCTGCCCAAGCGCGCCATGATTGTGGTGCAGAAAGCCAACTTGCGCAAGAAGCACCAGCGGGCCGTGCAGACGCAAGGCCGCCAGCTGAACCCCGGCATCATCGAGTTCGAGGCGCCTTTGCATGTATCCAACGTGATGCTGGTGTGCCCGAAATGCGGCAAACCGGCGCGAGTTGGCTTCGTGCAGGCCGAAGACGGCCGGCATCGCGTGTGTAAGAACTGCGGCAAGCAGATTGACTAGCCGCTGACACCTGGAGTAAGTGAATGGCACATTATTTGAAGGAACGCTTTCAAAAAGAGATCGTGCCGGCCCTGCAGAAGAGCCTGGGGCTGGACAACGTGATGGAAGTGCCGCGCCTTAGCAAGATCGTGCTGAACATCGGCATCGGCAAGATGCAGGCCGAAGCCAAGGTGCTGGATGGCGCCGTGGAGGATTTGACCATGATCTCCGGGCAGAAGCCGGTAGTGACCAAGGCGCGCAAGAGCATTGCCAATTTTAAGTTGCGCGAAGGCCAGTCCATTGGCGTGAAGGTGACGCTGCGCGGCGAGCGCATGTGGGCGTTCTACGACCGCCTGGTGAACATGGCGCTGCCGCGGGTGCGTGACTTCCGCGGCGTATCGCCGAACTCATTCGACGGGCGCGGCAATTACACGCTAGGGTTCACCGAGCAGCTGGTCTTCCCCGAGATCCAGTACGACAGCATCGAGCAGGTGCGCGGCCTGGAAGTCAGCATTATTACCACGGCGCGCAACGACGAAGGCGGCCGTGCCCTGTTGCAGATGCTGGGCATGCCGTTCAGGAGAGAAGGTTAATCATGGCCAAGAAATCTATTGTCATTCGCGAGACGCGGCGGAAGTATCCGACGCGCGTGCGCAACCGCTGCAAGCTCTGCGGGCGGCCGCGCGGCTATATGCGCCGATTTGGGTTGTGCCGCATTTGTTTCCGCGAATTAGCCCTGGATGGAAAAATCCCCGGCGTGGTAAAGGCGTCTTGGTAGGAGAGCAATAATGCCCGTAAACGATCCAATTGCCGATATGCTGACCCGCCTGCGAAACGCGGTGATGGCGGGACACACCCTGGTGGCCATGCCGAGCTCCAAGCTCAAGGCGGGCATCGCCGGTATTCTTCAGGAAGAAGGCTTCGTCGAAAGCTTCGAGGTCGTCGACGATGATTTCACCGGGTTCAAAGTGCTGCGCATCACGTTGAAGTACATCGGCGACCGCCGCACGCGGCGCTCCGTGATCTCGGGCATTGAACGCATCAGTTCGCCGGGGCGCCGGGTGTACGCCAAGCGCAGCGAGATCCCCTGGGTGCTTTCAGGCCTAGGCATCGCCATTCTGTCGACGCCCAAGGGTGTGATGAGCGGCCGCAAGGCACGCCAGATGGGCGTGGGCGGCGAAATTCTGGTCAAGGTTTGGTAGCCACACGCGGCTACTTTTGGAGGTCTTAGTGTCTCGAGTTGGACGAATGCCGATTGAAATCCCCTCCGGCGTGGAGGTTGAGGTCAGCGGCTCTTCTGTGAAAGTCAAAGGACCCAAGGGTGAGCTTTCGCACACCTTCCCGGCGATCATCACCTTCAAGCGCGAAGGCAACACCTTGCACGTCGAGCGCCAGTCCGAAGAGAAATCCGGCCGCACCCTGCATGGCACGGCGCGGGCTCTGGTACACAACATGGTGCTGGGAACCAGCAAGGGTTTCTCCAAGGCGTTGGAAGTGCAGGGCGTGGGTTACCGGGCCGAAATGAAGGGCAAGACACTCGTGCTGCACGTGGGCTACTCCCATCCCGTGGAAGTGGAACCTGCGGCGGGCATCAGCTTCGGAGTAGGTGATAAGGGCGAGATCAGCGTGAGCGGCCACGACAAGGAACTGGTCGGCGAAACCGCAGCGCGCATCCGCAAGGTACGCCCGCCCGAACCGTTCAAGGGAAAAGGGATTCGATACGTCGGCGAGTATGTGCGCCACAAGGCTGGCAAGGCCGGCAAGGCTGCCGCAGCATAGCAAGGATTAAAATGGCAAACAAAACACGAAGTTCAGCGCGACAAAAGCGGCACCTGCGGGTGCGCAGCAAGATCCATGGCAGCCCGGAGCGCCCGCGCCTAAACGTATACCGCAGCCTGGTGGGCATCTATGCCCAGTTGATCGATGACGGGGCCGGCCATACGCTGGCTTCGGTCTCAAGTATCGACGGCGAGTTGCGCAAGGAATTGAAGGGCAAGAATAAGACCGAGCAAGCCCGCCTGGTGGGCCAAGCGATTGCGAAGCGCGCCCAGGCCAAAGGCTTCAAGAAAGTTGTGCTGGACCGCGGCGGTTTCCGCTATGCGGGCCGGGTGAAAGCCTTCGCTGAAGGCGCCCGCAAAGAAGGCTTGGAATTCTAGGAGTATTGATGGCTGAACAAACGAAGAAAAAAGGACGAGAGCGCAAAGAATTCAAGGGCAGTGAATTCGAACGCGAGCTCGAAGAGAAAACCATCGAGATCCGCCGGGTGGCCAAAGTGGTCAAGGGCGGCCGCCGTTTTGCGTTCCGGGTAACCGTGATTGTGGGTGACCGCGGCGGACAGGTAGGTGCCGGCATCGGCAAGGCCAAGACCGTGCCCGACGCCATCAAGAAGGCTACCACCAAGGCGCGCAAGGATATGCGGCGCATGAACCTGTATTTCAGCACCATTCCGCACCAGGTGGTGGGGAAGGTGGGCGGGTCGGAAGTATTGCTCAAGCCGGCTTCGCCCGGCACCGGGGTCATCGCCGGCGGCGGAGTGCGCGCCGTGCTGCAGGCGGTGGGCGTGCAGGATATCCTCACCAAATCGATGGGCGCCTCGAACGTGCTCAACGTGGTGTTCGCCACGTTGAAGGCGTTGGACCAACTGAAATCATTGGATGAAACAGCCGCAATGCGCGGCAAGCAAGCGGCTGAACTGAAGCCGTTCTGGGACCGGAGCAAGAAGAATGGCAAGTAAAAAAAGCCCCGCCCAAAAGACGAGCGGCAAACAGCTTAAGCTGACCTTGATTCGCAGCACCATCGGCTACGAAAAGAGCCAGAGGGCCACAGTGCACGCACTGGGCCTGCGCCGGCTGCATTATTCCGTGGTGCGCGAAGATACCCCCGCCATGCGCGGCATGATCAACAAAGTCACTCACCTGCTGAAGGTGGAAGAGGTTTAGCCATCATGAAGTTGCACGAACTCAAACCCAACGCAGGCAAGACCAAGGTCCATCGACGGGTGGGCCGCGGCACCGGTTCCGGCCGGGGCAAGACTTCCGGCCGCGGCACCAAGGGGCAGGGGGCGCGCACGGGCGGCGGCGCCGGGTTGTATCACCAGGGCGGCAACCTGCCATTCTTCCGCCGCCTGCCGTTCAAACGCGGCTTCAACCCGCCTTTCCGTGAAACATATAACGAGGTCAACCTGGACCAGTTGACCGGATTCAAGGCCAACAGTGAAGTGAACGCGGAATCTTTGCAGAAGGCCAGCCTGATCCGCAACCCGGAAAACCGTATCGTGCTGCTGGCGCGCGGCGAACTAAAAACCGCCCTCAAGATCCATGTGCATCGGGCCAGCAAGGCCGCGGTCGCCAAGGTCGAAAAGGCCGGCGGCAGCGTCGAGATCATCAAGTAGTGTAGGCAGAGGCCAGGAGAAGCAATGAGACGAAGCGCTTGGCGCTATTTATGGACCGCACCGGACTTGCGGCGGAAGCTGCTCATCACGTTCGCTATCTTGGTCTTATACCGTCTGGTTTCGCATGTTCCGGTTCCGGGGGTGGACCGCGATCTCATTTCCTCGATGATGAGCGAAGGCTCGGGGGCGAGCACCCTGGTGGGTCTGATCGACCTGATGTCGGGCGGCACGCTGCTCAACTTCTCTGTGCTGGCCATGGGTGTCTATCCCTACATTACGGCGCAGATCATTTTGCAGCTGATGATGCCGATCATCCCATCTTTGCAGCGCCGCATGGAGGAAGACCCGCGCGAAGGCCGCAAGTGGATGGAGCGCTGGACTTATTACCTGGCCGTGCCGATGGCAGCCTTAACCGCGATCGGGCAGATCAATATCTTCTCCGCGTTTGCGGGCGGGCCGGTGGTGGAGGGCTTCGGATTCTTCGGGCCGAACGCGGATGTGGTGGGCTCCATCGCCATCATCTTCAGCATGACGGCAGGCACTATGTTCGCCATTTGGCTCGGCGAGCTGATCTCTGAATTCGGCATCCGTAACCAAGGCTTGTCGCTGATCATTTTCGCGGGCATCATTTCGCGCATTCCGCAGAACTTCATCAGCCTGGTGCAGCAGAGCAGCGCCGGCTGGGTCTCGCTGATCTTCATTGCGCTCATCATGATCGTCACGATCTTTGTGATCGTGTTTGTGCAGCAGGGCCGGCGCAATGTGCCGGTGATGTACCCCGGGCGTCGCATGGGCAACCGCATGTCCATGCCGGTGAAGGGCACCCTGCCGCTGATGGTGAACATGTCGGGCATGATCCCGCTGATCTTTGCCCAGGCGATCTTGCAGCTCCCTTCGATCCTGGCGACCTTCTTTGCCAATTCGCAAACGGAATGGGTCAGAGGCTTTGCGGGAGGATTACAGGTATTCTTCAATCCGCAGGGAGGCTGGTACTGGCTGTTGTACTTCTTCATGGTCGTAGCCTTCTCGTTTTTCTATACGGATGTGCTCTTTGCGCAGCAGAACTATGGCGAAAACTTGAAACGGGTTGGCGCGCAGATCCCCGGCGTGAGCCGAGGAGCGCCAACGCAAAAGTACCTGACCTCGGTATTGCGGCGCATCACCTTGCCCGGCGCGCTATTCCTGGGGACGATCGCCGTGTTGCCTTTCCTGGTGACGAGCCTGCTTCCTTTCCTTGCCACCAGTTCGCAGGCCAGCTTGTTCCTGGTTAGTTCCTCCGGCTTGCTGATCGTGGTCGGCACGGTGCGTGAGACCTTCTTCAACATTGATGCCGAACTGAAGTTGCACGGTTATGAGGAGTCCCTGCTCGTACGTTGAGGTCCGGGCATGCCAACGTACGTAGTTTTACTGGGCCCACCTGGGGCCGGCAAAGGCACCCAGGCGAAGATCATCTCCGAGAAATTGGGCCTGGCCCATATTTCCTCCGGAGATATCTTTCGAGAGAACATTAAAAACCAAACAGACCTCGGCAAGCTCGCCGAAGGTTACATGAACCGGGGCGACCTGGTGCCTGACGATGTCACCATTGCTATGATCCGCGAGCGCCTGTCGCGGGCGGACTGCGCCGCGGGCGCGCTGTTGGACGGCTACCCGCGCACGCCGGCTCAAGCTGAAGCGCTGGAAGGGATGCTCAAGGACTTTGGGGGAAAGGTGAACACGGTGCCTTACATCAAGGTGGCGGAAGAGGAACTGATCCGCAGGCTAAGCGGGCGCTGGATGTGCCGCCAAGGGCACGTGTATCACGAGGAGTTCAACCCGCCGAAAAAAGCGGGCGTCTGCGACATCGACGGTTCGGAACTTTACCAGCGTGATGACGACCAGCGTGAAACAGTGAAACGCCGCATCCATGTGTACTTCGAACAGACCGCACCGCTCATCGAACACTACCGCAACGCAAAGGTGCTGGTAGAGGTAGATGGCGCCCAGTCGATCGAGGCGGTGACTGCCGAGTTGCTGGCGGCGCTGCCCAAGGGGATGGAGAGCGGGCGATGATGAGCTGGGAGCGCAACATCGTGTTGAAGAGCCCGGCAGAGATCGAATTGATGAAAGGCGCCGGCCACATCAATGCCCTGGCCCTGGCGGAAGTTCGCCAGCGCATTCGCCCGGGTGTGACCACCGCCGAACTGGATAAGGCGGCCGAGCAGGTCATCCGGGACCACGGGGCCACGCCGGCCTTCCTGAATTACCCGGGCCCCTATCCTTACCCGGCGACGCTGAACACCAGCATCAATGAGGAATTGGTGCACGGCTTGCCCAGCAAGAAGCGAACCCTGCGGGAAGGCGATATTTTCTCGGTAGATTGCGGCACGGTGTGGGAAGGCTTTGTGGGCGATTCGGCCTTCACGGTCGGGATTGGCGAGATCAGTAAGGAGGCGCAGAAGCTGATCGATGTGGCAGGGGAGGCTTTGCGCATAGGCATCGAGCAAATGCGCGCCGGGAACCACATTGGGGACGTATCGGCCGCTATACAGGCCTGGGTGGAAGGCAACGGTTACCATGTGCCCAGGGAGTATTCAGGGCACGGGGTGGGGCGCCTGATGCACGAGGGTCCGCAGGCACCCAACTACGGCACCCCGGGCCGGGGGTTGGTGTTGCGACCGGGAATTACCATCGCCCTGGAACCGATGGTGCTGGTAGGCACGCATCGCACCAAGGTGCTGGCGGACCAGTGGACGGTGACTTCGGCGGACGGCTCACTCACGGCGCACTTCGAACACTCCGTGGCCGTCACGGACGGCGACCCGTTGATCCTGACCCAATAGCAATGCGGGGTCTGGACGGATCATAGAAACGCAGATAGAATAGGATGTTTGCCCCCAGAAGGGGCGGCATGGTTTGGAGAAATTGGAATGAAAGTAACGGCATCAATCAAAAAGCGCTGTGCGCGCTGCAAGATCGTGAAACGCAAGGGCAAGCTGTATGTTATTTGCAGCAACCCCAAGCATAAGCAGCGCCAAGGTTAGGAGAACGCGAATAGATTATGGCTCGCATTGAAGGCGTGGATCTGCCACGCGACAAACGCGTTGAATACGGTCTCACCTATGTGTTTGGGATCGGCGTAAAGACCTCGCAAAAAATCCTGGCGTTAACCGGGGTGAACCCGGACACGCGGGTCAAGGACCTGACCGACGACGAGGTTACCAAGCTGCGCGACTACATCACCAAGAACCTGAAGGTCGAAGGTGATCTGCGCCGCGAAGTGCAACTGAATATTAAGCGCCTGGTGGAGATCGGCAGCTATCGCGGCCTGCGCCACCGGCGCAATTTGCCGGTGCGCGGCCAGCGCACGCGCACCAACTCGCGCACTCAAAAAGGCCCCAAGAAGACGGTGGCCGGGCGCGGTCGCCGCCGTGGCGCCACTAAGAAGTAGTTTGGAGCTAGTGAATGGCTAAAGAGAAACCAGCGAAACCAGAAGAAAAAGAAACCAAGGCCGCAGCCGCGGAGACCCCGCAAGCGGAGAAGCCGGCCCGCGCGCCGCGCGGGCCCAAGAAGGCCGTCAAGCGCGTGGCGCAAGGCCAGATCCACATTTTTGCGACCTTCAATAACACCATCGTGACCGTGACCGACGACCAGGGCAACACGCTTTCGTGGGCCAGCGCCGGTTTGGTGGGCTTCAAAGGCTCGCGCAAATCAACTCCGTTCGCCTCTCGCCTGGCCACCGAAAGAGCGGTCAAAGCCGCCCAGGATATGGGCGTTCAGGAGATCGATCTGTACGTTAAAGGGCCAGGCCCGGGACGCGAGTCGGCGGTGCGCGCCGTGCAGAGCCTGGGCATGAGAGTGCGCTCCATGTCGGACGTCACCCCGCTGCCGCACAATGGCTGCCGCCCGCCCAAGCGGCGCAGAATGTAAGGACTTGTAACTCTATGGCAAGACATACCGACCCCGTTTGCAAGCTGTGCCGCCGTGAGGGTGAGAAACTCTTCCTCAAGGGCGAACGCTGCTTTTCCCCCAAGTGCGCCATCGAGCGCCGCAATTATCCTCCCGGTTTGCACGGCAAGGGCGCGGAATGGCGCCGCTCGCGCGAATCGGACTTTGGCAAGCAGCTGCGCGCCAAGCAGAAGACGCGCCGCGTATACGGCATCTTCGAGCGCCAGTTCCGCCGCTATTTCCGCGAGGCGCTGAAAACCCGCGGCCTCACCGGCCTGACCATGCTGCAGATGCTCGAATCGCGGCTGGACAATGTGATCTACCGCATGGGCTTCGCCAGCAGCCGGGCTCAGGCACGCCAACTGGTAAGCCACGGTCATTTCACGGTGAACGGCCGGCGCACGGATGTGCCTTCCATGCTGATCAAGTCGGGCGACATGATCGAGATCCGTGAAGGCTCGCGCGAGCGCAGTTTCTTCAAGACGCTGCCGGATTTCGCGCAGGGCCGCAACGCCCCGGATTGGATCGAGCGCGACGTGAAGAAGCTAACCGGGACGGTGAAGCGCTTGCCCGAACGTGGCGAGATCGACGCCAACCTGAACGAGCAATTGGTGGTGGAGTTCTATTCGAGGTAAGCCACTCGCCGCGGCGATCCGCGGCGGGGTACCAGTTCTGATTATCCAGCCTCGCTCAGCCGGGCGGCGCTCGGGGAAGAAGGTTTTGCTGTGATCGTATTAAGCAATATGGTTACTCCGCGGATCGAACGAGAGGCGGAGGCACGAAATTATGGGAAATATGCCATCAGCCCGCTGGAACGGGGCTATGGCAATACGCTGGGCAATGCGTTGCGGCGCGTGCTGCTGTCCTCGCTGGAGGGCGCGGCAATCACGTCCATGCGCATCACCGACGTGCAGCACGAGTACAGCCAGATCCCGGGCATTCGTGAGGACGTCATCCAGATCATGCTGCAGCTCAAGCAGCTGCGCATGCGCTTGCATGAAGGCGACACTTCCCGCATGCACCTGGAAGTGCGCGGCGAGGGCGTGGTGACCGCTGCGGATATTATCGCCCCGGCCGAGATCGAGATCGTCAACCCCGACCTTTACCTGTTCACTTCGGACAGCAGCAAGACCAAGCTGGAGGTTGAGCTCACGGTGGAACGCGGCCGCGGGTACTCCCCGGCGAACGACCGCAGCGGCAAGCTGCCCATCGGCGAACTGCCGGTGGACGCCATTTTCACCCCGGTGCGACGCGTGAATTGGGAAGTGGATTACGCCCGCGTTGGACAGGACACGAACTTCGATAAGCTGGTGATGGAGATCTGGACGGACGGCACGGTGCGCCCCGAGGCGGCTATGTCCACCTCAGCGGGCATTCTCATCGAGCATTTGCGCCACATCGCCGGCGTCACCGAGATCACGCTGGGGCCATCGCCGAAGGAAGAATTAGGCGACAGCCGGCTATCCAGCGAAGTCTACGATACGCCTATTGAAAACCTCGACTTGTCGGTGCGTGTGTTCAATTCCTTGAAACGCGCTGGCATCACCACGGTTGGCGAGGTCCTGGAGCTGTTGGATAAGGGCCAAGACGCGGTCATGTCCATTCGCAATTTCGGCGATAAGAGCCTGGATGAGCTGGTCGAAAAGATGCGCGAAAAGGGCTACATGGAAGATGGCCAGCCCGCTAAAGAAGAGGCCGAGTAACCATGCGCCATAAGATCGCCGGAAAGAAACTTAGCCGGGCCACCGGGCCGCGCACTGCGCTGCGCCGCATCCTGGTCAAGCAGCTGTTCGAGCACGGGCGCATCCGCACCACGCGGGCCAAAGCCCAGGCTATTCGCGGCCAGGCCGAAAAGTTGATCAGCCTCGCCAAGCGGGGCAACGCCTCGGAAGGCGCGCCGGCCAAGGTGCACGCCCGCCGCCTGGCAGCCTCCCGCCTCAACGACGCCAAGATCGTCAAGAAGCTCTTCGACGATATTGCACCCCGCTATACCACCCGCAAGGGGGGCTACACGCGGGTCACCAAATTGGGCTTGCGGGACGGCGACCGCGCCGAGCAGGTATTGCTCGAACTGGTCGAATAACAGGTTGTTACCCGCAGTTTGCGCTTTTGTTTTCGTGCAAACTGCGAATCCATTGAGCGCCGCGAAATGGATATTGTTCGTTACAAAGTAGTCCTCGCATACGACGGCACCGCGTTCAGCGGCATGCAGCGCCAGGATAACGGGCGCAGCGTGCAGGGCGAGGTCGAAGCAGCGTTGCGTCCTCTGGGTTGGACCGGTAAAGCCATCCTGGCAGCCGGGCGAACCGACGCCGGAGTGCATGCCCGAGGGCAGGTGATCGCCTTCGATCTGGCTTGGAAGCACGGGCCGGAAGGGCTGCTGAAAGCCCTGAATGCGGGGTTGCCTGCAGATGTGGCGGCATGCGAGGCGAGCGTGACCCCGGCGGATTTTCACCCGCGGTTCGAAGCCAGGGCGCGGACGTACGAGTACCGCTTGTTCTGCCAGCCACAGCGTGACCCATTGCGCGAACGCTATGCCTGGCGAGCCTGGCCGCCGGTGAAGCTGGGCCGACTGCAAGCCGCAGCCAAGATGTTGCGCGGCGAGCATGACTTCGCCGCCTTCGGCTCACCTCCGAAGACGGGCGGCAAGACGGTGCGGAAGGTGACGCGAGCCGCGTGGCGGAAGACGGGCGATGACGAGTTCGTCTTCGACGTAAGAGCCAATGCCTTCCTGTACCACATGGTGCGCCGCATGGTGGGCCTGCAGGTGAAGGTAGGGCAAGGCGCAGCGGAAGTGGCAGATGTGGGCCGGGCGGTAAGCACCCCGGCGGGCAAGGTTCGAGAATTGGCGCCGCCCCAGGGTTTATACCTGGTGGCGGTAGAATATTGAAGAGTGTGAAGGATCGAAATGCAGAAAAGCTATTATCCAAAAGCCGGTGATATCGAAGGCCAGTGGCACCTGATAGACGCCGAGGGAAAAAACCTTGGCCGCTTGGCGGCGCGCATTGCGACCGTCTTGCTGGGCAAGCACCGGCCGGATTACACACCCGGTGTGGACCTGGGCGACTATGTGATCGTCACCAATTGCGAGAAGGTCACCGTTACCGGGACGAAGTTGACCGATAAGATGTATCGCCGCCACAGCGGTTACCCCGGCGGGCTGCGCGAGACTTCCCTGCGCCGCATGCTGGATACCTACCCGGAGCGGGTGATCGAAAGCGCCGTTTGGGGCATGCTGCCGAAGAACAAACTCGGCCGCCAGCTGATCCGCAAGCTCAAGGCCTACGCCGGCCCGGACCATCCGCATGGCCCGCAGAAGCCCCAACCGTTGGCGATGAAGTAAAGATCGAGGAGCAAGAGAATGGCAGATCAATTTTACGAAGGTATCGGCCGCCGCAAGACCAGCACGGCACGTGTGCGCGTCATGTCGGGCGCCGGCGCCTTTATGGTGAACGGTAAGCCGATGAAGGAATACTTTCCGCGCGTGGGCGATTCCGAAGCGATCATGACCGTGCTGTCCGAAGTCTCGGCGGCCGGCTCCGTGGACGTGAGTGTGACGGTGCGCGGCGGTGGCCGCACGGGCCAGACTGGCGCGGTGCGCATGGGCCTGGCGCGCGCCCTGGTGATGATGAACCCCGATTGGCACAGCCCCATGGCCAAGGCCAACCACCTGCGCCGAGATTCGCGGGCCAAAGAGCGCAAGAAGCCCGGCCTCAAGCGCGCCCGCAAAGCGCCGACTTACACCAAGCGCTAGAATGCAAACGACCGCAGGAGAGATCCTGCGGTTTCTGTTTTAGGGGTGGTAATGGCGTCGAGGCTTTAGCCGGTGCGGGAATAACCGGCTAAAGCCTCGACTCCCTACCTTCTAGCTACTACTTGTATACTTGTCTCCTACTTCAAGGAGCCTATATGCCCGCTAACCCCGGAATCACTTTGCTCGGCCTCGGGCCGGGTAACCCAGACCAATTGACCCGCGAAGCCTGGGAAGTATTGAATAGCGCCGGCGAGGTCTTCCTGCGCACCAGCCAGCATTCGGTCGTGGCCGCCTTCCCGTCCACGCTGACGGTGCACTCCTTCGACGATGTGTACGAGAGCGAAGAGGATTTCGAGGCGGTGTACGAAAAGATCATTGCCCGCGTGCTGGAACTTGGCGAGCGGCCGCGCGGCGTGGTCTACGCCGTGCCGGGCCATCCCTTCGTGGCCGAGGCCACCGCGCCCGAGATCGCCCGCCGCGCCAAGGAAGCGGGCATTCCCGTGCGCGTGGTGCAGGGCCTCAGTTTCATCGAGCCGGTGCTGGCCGCGCTGGGCGCCGACCTGCTGCCGCAAACCGCGATCGTGGATGCGCTGGATCTCGTATCGCAGCACCACCCATTGTTCCCGCCGCACGCGCCTGCGTTGGTAACGCAGCTGCATTCGAGGGAAGTAGCCGGGGATTTGAAAATCACCTTGATGGCGCAATACCCCGACGAGCACCTTGTGCAATTGGTGCACGCCGCCGGCACAACTGACGAAGTCGTGGAGAAGCTAGCTTTGCACGAGATCGACAGCAGCTTACACATCGGCGACCTGACCGCGCTGTACGTGCCCGCGCTGGGCGGGCACACCGCCTTTGAGGAATTCCAGGAGCTCATTGCTCATCTGCGTGCCCCCGAGGGCTGCCCCTGGGACCGCGACCAGACCCACCTTAGCTTGCGCCGCAACCTGATCGAGGAGACTTACGAAGTGGTGGAGGCCATCGACGCTGAGGACCCCAAGGCGATGCAGGAGGAATTCGGCGATCTGCTGGCGCAGATCGTCTTGCACGCCCAGATCGCCACGGAAGCCGGCGAGTTCCGCATGAGCGACGTAACGAACGGCATCACCACCAAGCTGATCAGCCGGCACCCGCACGTCTTCGGCGACCTGGAACTCAAAGACTCAGAATCGGTCATCGCTAATTGGGAGCACCTGAAGGCGGGCGAACGCCAGGCCAAAGGCGAGGAGCGCGGCGTGCTGGCTGGCGTGGCTGCCTCATTGCCCGCCTTGAGCCAGGCCGAGGCGTATACGGCCCGCGCCGCCCGCGTGGGCTTCGAATGGCCGAACCTGGATGGTGTATTGGGAGACGTTGCCGAGGAGATCCGCGAGCTGCAGGCGGCGGAGACCGCCGAGGAACGCGAGGACGAGTACGGCGATATCCTCTTCGCCCTGGTGAACCTGAGCCGCTGGCTGAAGGTGGACCCCGAAGCTGCGCTGCGCGCCGCCAACGCCCGCTTCAAGCGCCGCTTCGCCTATGTGGAAGCCGGCGCCAAAAAACAAGGCCGCCAGCTGAAGGACATGACTTTGCAGGAAATGGATGCCCTGTGGGATGAAGGCAAAGCGAAGTTAGGGTAACGAGCCCTGGGTTGTACCCCGCCGCTATCGGCCGCGGGGCGGTGGGTTGCGTGGCGCCGCCGGTCCTTTTCCTGAGTTGAATGCAAATATCCCAGACAAGAGCGCCACAGGCGAAATGATCAATGCCATATCGACTGTTCTGTAGTCGTAACCCGCGACCAGGCCCGCCAACGCTACCACGATGCCCAGTCCCCCCAATATCATCAGAGCGATGGCGAGGGGACGCCTTACGAAGCTGAGTAGGCCGAGATAGGCGAAACCCAACGCTAGGAGGGCGACCCCGTACAGGATCAGCGAGACAAAGCTGATAAGGCTAGGCGCGCAGCCCACAGAGTTGCAGCCGACCACGGGGTCATCCAACATGCCGATCGAAATATTATGGACAGCGCCACCAGCCAGCCACAAGACACCTCCGGCCAGGGCGACGCCTAGAACGGACCATAATTCCCGGGTAGGCGGGTAGCTGTGCTCGCTGCTTTGTTTGGGCTCGTTTGCCATGATGGGCCTCCACTTTGCTATCCATCACAATACTCCCGATTTCCTCGCTTGTCAGATGACAAATGTCAGATACCGTGCGCAAGCAGGAGGCGCCTTCTTTAATTCGCCCGCTTTCCTTATTGGCCGGGTCCCTGGAGAAGCGTTGCTCGGCGAAGCCGAGTAGCTTCTCCCGCGCAAGGAGGAAGGCGCTTTTTGCCTTCCTCCTTGCGCACGGCACAAATCCTGCATCAGCCCTGATCGATGGCACTCACCGGCAAGGGTATTTTCATCTGGCGCATCAAAGATATTTATGGCGGCGACGTAGCGCGCATTGCGCAGGCCGCGCAACAAGCCCGCCTCTCCCACGTGGTCGTGAAGGTTGCGGATGGCCGCTACCGGTACAACGTGGTCAGCGGCCGCGACCTGGGCGCCGAGCTTCTCACGCAACTGAAGGCGCGCGGCATCCAGGCCTGGGGCTGGCAATATGTTTATGGCGCCAACCCCGCAGCCGAGGCGGATATGGCCGCCGGCCTGGCCAAGCAGTTCAATCTGGATGGTTTCGTGGTGGACGCCGAAGGCCAGTTCAAGGCCAAGGGCATGCAGCAGGCCGCGGATGACTACATGAGCCGCCTGCGCAGCCAGCTGCCAAACTTGCCTATCGCCTTAAGCACCTATCGCTATCCTGCCTCCCATACCGATTTCCCCTTTGATACCTTCCTAAAGCGTTGCGACCTTGCCATGCCGCAGGTCTATTGGCAGGGCTCCAGCAACCCGGCCGAGCAGCTTCGAAAGACCGTCTCCCAGTACAAGAACCTCCGGCAGGCGCGCCCCGTGATCCCAACTGGGGCGGCTTATGAATTCAACGGCTGGACAGCCACGCCGGCCCAGCTTAACGAGTTCCTTGGCGAAGTTCGCACGCTGGGTTTGCCGGCGGCCAACTTTTGGGAGTGGGGCGCCTCCCTGCTGAAAGGCGGCGCACTCTGGAAAGCCATCGAGGTCTATGACTGGGGCAATGGGCAGCCCCCGCCGCCAGTCGTCCCGCCCAGCCAGCCCAGCTACATGCGCTTGAAGCACGACCATCAGTGGATGAGCGACTCGCAAACGGGCAAGCGCGTGCGTTCGCGCCTGGAGCTTTCCGATTGGAATCCTGGCTATCATTTGGATGCGTACCCGGCCGTTGTGCCGCTATGGACGCAGCCCAAGGGTGGGGACGGCGCTTATAAGTACTCCCGCGCCTGGGCCAGCTTCCTGCGCGCTTCCAATCCCGTGAACTACTCCGAGCTTGAGCGCATCTCCGCAGGCCTGTTCAACCCGCGCGTGGATAACCACGATCCCTTCCCGGCGGATCTGGCAACCTACGATGGCGATACGGTAGCCGAAGGCATCGGCTCCACAGGAAACGTGTACCAGGTTATTGATGAGCAGGCGGGGTCGGTGCGCGTGAAACTGGTCGACTTCCAATCGGCTCCGGCGAAGGCCGCCGAATTGAATTACGAAGACACGCCCTGGCTGATGAACGCTTTCACCGCGGTGACCAAAGACGGGTCGCTGAAGAAGACGGTGGGCAAGGACGTCGTGTTCCCCAACCTGGGCAAGCCGGGCGCCGGCTGGGTGCCTAAGGAACGCGTGGAATTCTTCCCGGCCTTGCCGGTCAGCCTGACCGTGCTGAGTGACGTTAATATTCGCAAAGGCCCTGGACTGACCTACGCGATCGTGGGCGGCTATGCCCGCGGCAATACCTGCGTGGTCAGCGAATACCAACCGCGTGGTTCCAACGTATGGGGCAAGGTGGGCGCCGACCGCTGGATCGCATTGGTGCATAGGACACAGGGCGGGATCGTTTATTACTACACCAATTGGAAGATGGAGACCGATCCCCCGCTGGCGTTGGTGCATTCGCGGCCGTATTTGCTGCAACCCGCGCCGCAACCCCAGCAGCCGCCTGGCGGCAATCCTCCTCCGGCCAGCGGCGACCTGATCGAGCGCTACTTCGCCGCCCTGAATACAGGCGACGCCAGGAAGGTGGCCGACCTGTATGACAAGAGCAACAGCAAGCTGGTGGCCGAAGACCGCAAGTTCGCCGGACAGAAGGCCATCTACAACTGGTACCTGCGCTTGTTCACCAAGAAGCTGCCCGGCGGCAAGTTCAAACTCGTCGACGTAAATACGGATGGCAGCTTCTACGATGTGCGCTGGACGGCGACGGCCAAGAAGGCCGCCGTCCCCGAGGGCAGGGACGTCATTCGCGTTCAGGGGAATCTGATCAACTACCATTACACAGATTTCAGCGTGGTGAAGAGCTAGGGCGGCCGCGTTGTAGAAGTTGTAGGTATTGTCGATCTAGTCGATGTTGTAGGTATTGTAGGTATTGTAAGTGTAGGGTGGAAGGGGCGGCAGGGGCCGCAGACAGCAGCAAAAAAGACAGCACGTCTTGCTAGTTGGTCCATTTCAGTTTCCCCCATGCCCTGCACGATGGGGAGGGCAGGGCGAGATGGCCTAATTAATGCATGAAAGGGGCAAAAGAGGGAGGAAAAGGCCGCTTTGTCAAAGGGCTGCACTGTTCACTTTAGAATGTCACACCGGCAGTTGGAGCGGGGGTCGCATTCAGGGACAGATGAGGGCGTAGATAATGATAGTACAGCAACCAAAGGATTAGC
>JBBDXR010000023.1:0-3165 GCA_040902205.1 Anaerolineales bacterium
ACCCGTAGATGAAGGGGAAAGCCCCGCCGCTTGCGGCGGGGTTCGTTACTTCGAGTGAGCTTGAGCTAGCCGAAGGCGGGCGAAAGCGACGAGAAAATCCTGTGGTGATTCAATTACTAGGAAACTCACTGGAAAGACCCCCACGACCTCCCTCTCATTCCAACTCCCACTAGCGCACCACCCTCGGGGCTTCCCGTCATTGCGAGGAGACGTTTTGCGACGCCTTTAGCGTCGCAGTCGACGAAGCAATCTCGAACGAGGTCGCCTGATGCTCTGTTACCTCGTCGTTCTTTCTGTGGTTCGCAACGACTTACCCTGATCTGCACATCAGCCATCAATTCGAGATTGCCACGTCAGGCAGCGCCATTTCAAAATGGCGCTGGGCGCCTTCCTCGCAATGACAAAGAGTCTGAATCCCCCTTGTCATTTCGTCGAGAAATCCCTTCTTCCTAGATCGGGTAATAGCGCGTGTGGTGGAGCAATCGTAAGGGCGGGTCTTAGACCCACCCCTACACTTCCGAATATTGAGAATTACTCAAGGCTAGGCCTCCAGCCTCCTTGTGCCCTTCTGAGCGGGTAGAACAGCAGCACCCGAATCGGGAAAACGTCCAGCGAAGAATCCCCGGGTTCACCTCTCTCTGCTGCCTCGCCTTGCGCGTCCTCGTTTCTTATCATTTCGAGCGAAGCCGGAAGCTAGAGCCCGCCCTGAGCCTTCCCCTTAATCACTATTCACCACTCACTATTCACTTTCACCCTTCACCTTCCCTTAAACCCAAACCGCACCCTTGCGGGTGCGGTCCAGTAGTGAGGAGGAGATCTCATCTATGGCGCTATCCTAGCGCGCCAATCTAAAATCCGGCTAAGTTTCGCGTTAGCAGTGCATTAGAACTACTTCACAAACCTTCCCATTTCCCCAAGTCAAGTTGTAACGGCCCTGTATCGCGTCGTTACATTACAACTTTCTCAAGTTTCACCTTGCCCCCTCCCGCGCAACACTCAGGCCAGTGCCTTGCGAATATCCTCCTCGCTCACCGGCCCGACGCGCAATAGGCGCGGCTCGTCGCCGGTGAGGTCCACCACCGTGGAGGGCGCCTCGCCGGGCGTAGTCCCGCCGTCCAGCACCAGCTCAATGCGCCCGCCCAGCTGCGCCAGCACCTCGTCGGCGCTGTGCGCGTTAGCGCCGCCCGCCAAGTTCGCCGAGGTCACCGCCATCGGCCCGGCGGCGGCCAGCAGGGCCTGCGCCACCGCGTGGTCGGGCACGCGCACGCCGATCGTCTCGTTGGGCGAGAGAGCAGCCGGCAGGCTGTTCTCTCGCCACAGCACCAGCGTCAGCGGCCCCGGCCAGAAGTGCACCGCCAGCTTTCGCGCTGCTTCGCTCACCGCCGCGGCCACTTTGGCCAGCTCGTCCGCGTCGGCGATCAACACCGCAATGGCCTTAGTTTGCGCGCGGCCCTTGATCTCGAAGAGTCGCTCGATGCTCGCCGGCGCGAAGGCCGGCGTGCCCAGTCCGTACACCGTGTCGGTAGGGAAGGCCACCACGCCGCCCGCACCCAGCACCTCGAGCGCGCGCTGGATGGCATTGGGGGAAAGTGCGTTGATGCGTTCGGTCTTCATGTTTCCACCACCAATAGGCGCGGCAGCTCGGCCAGGTCGGTGCGCACTTCGATCCTCGCCTGGGGCCAACGTTTGCTGGCAAACAACAGGACCTCGGCCTCCAGGCTGGCGTCGATTTCCGCCAGCAGCAAGCCGCCACTCGCTAGCTTCGCCGCCGCCTGCGCCAGGAATGGTTCGATGAAGCGCAACCCATCCTTGCCCCCGCCCAGCGCCACGCGCGGTTCCCACTTGGTGATGGTCAGCTCGGCCAATCGCCCTTCGGGGATGTACGGGAGGTTCGCCGTGATCAGGTCGAACGGGCCTTGCATCTTGGCCAGCAGATCGCTCTCGATCAAGTGGACGCGGTCCTGCAATGTGTATAGTCCCACGTTGCCCCGCGCCACTGCCAGGGCCGCTGGTGAGATGTCGCCCGCGGTGATCTGCAGGTCCGCGCAGTTGGCCGTCAAGGCTATGGGGATGCATCCGGAGCCGGTGCCCACGTCGGCTGCCTGGCGCTTGGTGGGGTGGGCAGCCAGCCAGGCCAGCGCTGTCTCCACCAGCAGCTCGGTCTCCGGCCGCGGGATGAGCACGGCGGGCGTCACCTTCAACTTCAGCCCGAAGAATTCCCATTCGCCGAGGATATACGGCAGCGGCTCGCCTTTTTCTAGGCGAGCCAGTCCCGCTTCGAAGGCGGCTAACTGCTCGGCATCCAAGGCGGCTTCGGGATGCGCCAGCAGCCAACCGCGGTCCACCCCGAGGGCGTGGGCCAGCAGCACCTGCGCGTCGAGGCTGGCCGTCTCGCTGGTGGCTGCCAGCCGTGAACGGACTGCCGCCAGGAGCGCAGCAATCGTGCCGGTGCCTGCTTCCGTGATCATTCCCGGGATTCTAGCAGGCATCTGCCATCGGCTCAGCCGCGGCTCCGCGCGGAGTCAAGGCTTCAGCCGGTTACGACAGCCATCGGTTTCGTGGTTTAATGCGGGGCACCTAAAACTAAAAGAGGAGATCACAAATGCCATCGCTCTACCAGATCCTTCGTTTCATCCACGTACTGGCCGCCTTCACCTTTCTGCTCGGTCACGGCACCTCTGTCTTCGTATCCTTCCAGTTGAAGAAGGAAGAGGACCCCGAACGCATGAAAGCGCTCCTGGACGTGTCGGCATCCGCCTGGCCCACCATGATGCTTTCACTGCTGGCTCTGCTACTAGCCGGCCTCGTGCTCGGCTTCCTGAATATGTCCTATTGGTCCATGGGCTGGATCTGGGCTTCGCTAGTCCTGCTGGTGGCGATCACCGGCTGGATGTTCAGCATTGGCAGCAAGCAATATCATCCGCTGCGCAAGATGCTGGGCATGGTTTATCTGATCGCCGGCAAGCCTCAGCCGGTGGAGAAGGCCCGCCCGTTGAGCGAGATCAAGGCCCACATCGCCAAAACCCGGCCCAAGGAAATGCTGGCCGTCGGCATGGGCGGCTTCGCCCTCATCCTCTGGCTCATGTTCTTTAAGCCGTTTTAAGCCACCGTGTCATTAGTATGCTGGGAGAATAGAGAAGACACAGCCGATCGACTGTCATTCGG
>JBBDXR010000024.1:0-21646 GCA_040902205.1 Anaerolineales bacterium
GCCTTGCGGCACATGATCCTAAGTCATGCTTGTCTGCCAATTCCAACACTTCCCCAAGCGAAGAGAATTATAGCAAAGAGCCAGGAACGGTAATCAGGGATCAGCTATCGGTAGAACCAAAAGAGAAGACACCAGAGGGCCAGATTTCTGACTGCCTCATTCGCTGTGTATAATCCCGCGAGGAAGACAAAATGGGACGCATAATCCGTACTGAGAACCTGGCTACCGATCGCAATCGCTTGATGAAGGCGATGGCGGTGGCGTTGCGGGAGCTAACTAAGCTATCTGGGTTCAATGCGCAAGCCCGCGACCTGGCCGCCTTCCTGGTGCTGGCGCTGGATGGAATAGCGGAGACCATTGAGCGAAGCGTGCTGCCGTGGGAGAGGCGCGGTTATTGGGTAAAGGCGGATCGGTTCCGCATGGATTGGGCCTGGGTGGAACGCGTGCGGGTGGAGTTGCGCGCCGCCGTGGAACGCGAAGATCCAGGGGAGGTAGCGGAAGCCCTGGCAGCGTTGGGAGAGAAATTGCGAGGGGTACAAGTTTCCAAGAATCATCGGCTGGGTACACCGTGGATCGGCGCTTGGGAGAAACTTCAACAGAAGAAGAGCTAGGGCATTTGCTGCGCATAGCCACATCTCCATTTTCACCTCCTCTTGTTTATTAATTCAAACGTAAGTATCATCTCAAAGAAAACAATGAAGGAAAAAATACTGGTAGTTGAAGATGATGCTGCGATACGCGAGGCGCTCACTTACAATCTGGGCCGCGAGGGCTATGAGGTCACAGCAGTCGGAGATGGCCTGGAAGCCTTAAAGGCGGCGCGTGCCTCAGCCCCGCACCTCATCATCCTCGATCTGATGCTACCTGAGCTGGACGGCTTCGATGTGACGCGCAGCCTGCGCAAGGATAGCAATGTGCCGATATTGATGCTGACCGCCAGGGACGACGAGATCGATCGGGTGCTTGGCTTGGAACTGGGTGCGGACGATTATTTGACCAAACCCTTTTCGATGCGGGAATTGCTTGCAAGGGTCAAGGCCATGCTGCGCCGGGTGAGGATCGGCAAAGAGGAGGCCGAGCCGAGCAAGAAGCAGGGCGAGAAACGACTGACCTCGGGAAACCTACAGATCGACCTGAACCGGCACGAAGCCTTGCTGGATGGGGCTGTGGTCGAATTCAAGCCAAAGGAATTCGAGCTGCTCCTCTTTTTTGTGCAGAACCCGGGACAGGTCTTTTCACGCGATCAGCTGTTGGAACGCGTATGGGGGTGGGAATTCTCGGGGGGCAGCCGCACTGTGGACGTACATGTGCGCTGGCTGCGTTCAAAGATCGAGAAGGAGCCTGAACAGCCAGTTCGCATCATTACCGTGCGCGGCGTCGGGTATCGCTTCGAAGGGGAGTAGTGCATGGCGCCAAATTCCGGCTTCAGCCTACGGCTCTTTTTCGCGGTAGTTCTTGTTCAGGGCGGCATCCTGGCCGCCATATATTTCTCCGTGGACCAAGCGGCGGGAGGGTGGAGCTGGCTCTTTTTGGCGGCGTTTTTGGGGACGCTTTGGCTTGCCCATATGTTGGCGCGCCAACCGGGGGAGAAGCAGTTGTTGCGGATCGAGGCACTGGAAGGGCAACTTGGTGCGCTGCGGGAGGACATGGGACGCCAGCAAGCACGGCTGCGCAACCTCCTGGATCACCTGGTTTCCGGGATCGTGATCGTCAACGCGGAGGGGGAGGTGTTGCTGGCCAACCCAGCTATGGAGGGCTTGTTCGCCTTAAGTGCGGACGAGAAGCGAGCCAGCAGCTTGCCCCATCTTCTGCGTCACTACCAGTTCGTCGACCTGTGGAAACGAGCCGGGCAACGAGGAGCTCCGCAGGTGCTGACCGCCGAAGTGCCCCAATCGAAGCGCCTAATCCGGGCCACAGCTTACCCCTTGACGGATGGACTCGAAGAGCAGGCTTTGTTGATATTCGAGGATGTGACCGAGCTGCGCCGGCTGGAAACGATCCGCAAAGATTTCGTCAGCAACGTATCCCATGAACTGCGCACCCCGCTAACTTCGATCAAGGCGCTCACCGAAAGCCTACGCTCAGGGGCACTAGAAGAGCCTGAAATGGCGCGGCGTTTCCTGGGCCACATTGAGACGGAAGTGGATGCCCTTTCGGAACTGGTGTCGGAATTGCTGGAGTTGGCGCGCATCGAATCCCAGCAGGTCCCTTTGCAGCGCTCGCCATGCGACCCCTGCGAAGTGCTGCGCAGCGGGGTGGAGCGCTTGCGGTTGCAGGCTGAGCGGGCCGGACTGACGCTGACGGTGGACTGCGAGCCAGGATTGCCCCAGGTTCATGCGGACGCGCCGCGCCTGGAGCAGGTGCTGGTCAACTTGATTCACAATGCGGTCAAGTTCACGCCGCGCGGCGGGGCGATCAGCGTGGAGGCCAAGAGGAAGAACGAAGCTGTCGAATTCTCGGTGAGGGATACCGGCGCAGGCATTCCGGCGGAGAGCCTGGCCCGCATCTTCGAGCGTTTCTACAAGACGGACCCGGCGCGCAACAAGAGCGGAACCGGCCTGGGGCTGGCGATCGCCAAGCACTTGGTGGAAGCGCACGAAGGACGCATTGGGGTGGAGAGCAAAGAGGGGAAAGGCAGCCGCTTTTACTTCACCATTCCGACAACTGAATAGCTGAATAGCTTGCGGGCGATTGTCACCCTGTTGGGTGGTCAATTGTCCCTATGGGGGTCTATGGTTGGTGGCTAACATATTCGCAGAGACGAATATGTCAACCTTGGTTCGTACGGGAAAGATCAGCCGGTTCTTCAAAGTACTAGGAGAACCTTTTCGCGTGCAAGTTCTGCTGGCCCTGGCAGAAGGAGAGGCCTGCGTCTGCCATTTGGAACGGCTGCTGGGGAAGCGGCAGGCTTATATCTCGCAACACCTGATGGCCTTGCGCCAGGCGGGCATCCTGCAGACGAGGCGCGAGGGCAAGTATGTCTTCTACGGTTTGAAGGATCGAGCAACCCTTGAGCTGGTGCACCACGCCTCGCAGCTCACCGGATTGGCGAAGCCGGCAGTCGATAAGGATCGAGTTCGCCGGAAGCGATTGGATTGTGATTGCCCAAGCTGCGGGGACGCAAAAGCCATTTCAACTGGAGGATAGGAGCAAGCATGTTGACCATCAAAGTACTAGGAAGCGGATGCCCTAATTGCAAAAAGCTGGAGGCTGCGGCGAAGCAGGCAATTGAGGGAACAGGGGTGAAGGCGGAAGTTGTAAAGGTGACCGACTACGCCGAGATCATGAAATACGACATCCTTTCGACGCCGGGCCTGGTGGTGAACGAGAAGGTGGTCAGCTATGGGCGGATACCTGCGGTCAGCGAAATCAGCAGTTGGCTGGCTGATGCGGAATTGAAGGCGGCTTAGCAGGCGAGACAATGGATATCTTTGGATGGATTCAAGAGCTGGCGGAGCTAGTTACCTTCCAATGGCTCCACCTTGAGCCAGGATCCTACGTTGGTGAAGCGACCAACTTCTTCATCTATGATGTCATCAAGATCGGCCTGCTGTTGGTGGTCATTAATTATGTCATGGCCATCGTGCGTTATTACTTCCCCATGGAAAAAGTGCGCGAGGTTCTGGCGCGGCGACGCTGGTATGGCCTGGACTATTTGCTGGCCGCGGGATTAGGGGCGATCACTCCTTTCTGTTCCTGTTCATCGATCCCGTTGTTTATTGGCTTTGTCGGCGCCGGGATCCCACTGGGAGTAACCTTTGCCTTTTTGATCAGCTCACCACTGGTGAACGAGGCGTCGCTTTATCTTTTTCCCGCCATGTTCGGCCTCAAGATCACTCTTCTCTACAACGCTGTTGGCATCATCATCGCCGTCCTTGGAGGAATGCTGATCCACAGGCTGGGTGCAGAGAAATACGTAAGGCAAGAATTGCTGCAGTTTGGTGCCCGCGGCCGTTTCGAAGATAGTGGAGCGGGGAAGCGCATTTCGGCAAGTGCGCTGGCCGCGCGTTTCTGGTCGGATGGCATGGCCATTACCCGGCAGGTATTCCCTTACGTGGTAATTGGAGTTGCCCTCGGGGCGGTGATCCATGGCTTTGTCCCGGCGGACCTGGCGGAGCAATACTTGGCCAGCAGGGCGTGGTGGACGGTCCCATTGGCCACTGTCTTGGGAGCGCCGCTATACGCCAATTCGGTCAGCGTGATCCCGGTGATGGAAGCCCTGGCCGGTAAAGGTGTGCCACTTGGAACGGCCCTGGCGTTCATGACGGCTATCGTGACCATTTCCATCCCAGAAGGGCTTATCCTCAAGAAGGTAATGCGCTGGCAGTTGCTGGCCTTGTTTTTCGGGATCACCACTGTAGGCATTATGGCCATGGGTTACTTTATTAATTGGGTCACGTAGGATAGTGCACCAATTATCTGATGGGGGGGGGCGAAATAGAAGCCTAGAAGCGTTAACCCATCCTTATCATTCTGTTAAAACAGAGTTGCCCACCCCTTAAAGGCCGGGTGCTAGCATTCACCAGCAATGAAGACTACCCTTTATTCCCTAAGGAGGAATCAACCATGGATCGAAAGATTCAAACCCTGCTGGCCCTGCTTGTAATCTCGAGCATGGTGCTGGCAGCCTGCGGAACCCCGGCCGCAGAGCCCACCTCGGCCGTCACAGACGACCCGAACGCGGTCTTCAGTCCGCTGAACGTTTCAGGTGATGTGGTCACGGCTGGCAGTTCGACCGTATTCCCGCTTACCGAGCGCATAGCCGAACGATTCCGCGACGAAGGCTTTAGCGGCAACATCACCGTGGACAGTATTGGTTCCGGTGCCGGCCTGGAGCGCTTTTGCGAATCCGGCGAATCGGACATCGCGAATTCCAGCCGCGGCATCCATGAAGATGAGATCGCTGCCTGTGAAGCCATTGGCCGCACGCCCATTGAATTCCGGGTAGGTACCGATGCTCTGGCGGTTGTGGTAAGCCAGGACAATGACTTTGTCACTGAGATCACGTTGGCCGAATTGGCCCAGATCTTCTCGACCGCGGTGAACTGGTCCGATGTTCGCCCTGAATGGCCGGCCGAACCCATCCAGCGCTTCAGTCCCGGGACCGACTCCGGCACGTACGATTACTTCGTTGAAGCCGTGTTGGATGATGACGGCACTCGCATCCAGAGCTCCATCGGTACGCAATACAGCGAAGATGACAACGTGCTCGTGCAAGGTGTGCTAGGCAGCCCTAATGCCATCGGATACTTCGGTTATGCCTACTACGTCGAGAACCAGGCCACGTTGAAGATCCTGAATATCGACGGGGTCGAGCCGACCGAGGTGACCGCCGAGGACGGCAGCTACCCACTGGCCCGCCCGCTGTTCATCTACTCGGATGCGGGCATCATGCTGGAGAAGCCGCAGGTGGCCGCATTCATCCACTTCTATCTTTCGTTCGTAAACGAAGAGATCATCGATGTGGGTTACTTCCCGGCCAGTGAAGCCGCGACGCAGACCGCCTGGGATAACTTCTGGGCAGCTGTTGGGCAGTAATCAGAGCCCGGACATCGCCATCGGATGCTTAGACGGGGCGGCCAGGCAGTTGCTGGCCGCCCCGAATGCGTGCAAGAGGACACAGTTATAATGAGGTTCAATTACCAGCGACTAGCCGCGAGCCGCTCGAAGACGGCGCTCGCTGCCATGGATGCCGAGCCTTTGCCCACCGAACCCATAACAAACGCGGGCGCGCCGCCTGATTTGCGCAGGCGTCGCCGCACTCGAGAGACGATCATTCAGGGCTTCCTTTTCCTATGCGGGTTCCTTTCGATCTTCATCACCTTTGGAATTATTTACGAACTGGGGAAAGAGTCCTACCTTTTTTTCGGCAATCAACAATGGTCATCGACCAATAGGCCCTTGGCAGCCGGCATCGACGCGCAGCAGACGGTATTCGAGGTGGAGCCGCAAGGAGCAGCGATACAGGAAGGCGGGGTTTACCGCATCGAGAGCGAAATCCTGTTTCTCGACTCGGTCGAGGGGACAACAGTGACCGCGCAGCGCGGCTACCAGGAAAGCGCGGCGACCCCGCACAGGCAGGGCCTGACCCTGGAAGCGGAGCTAAGGCCGAACTTAGCAGAGTTCTTCACCGGCACGGAATGGGCGCCGCACAACGGCAAGTTCGGCATCTTGCCCCTGCTCAATGCCACCCTTATCGTATCCGGCATCGGCATTTTGGTGGCGGTGCCGCTAGGCCTGGCCACGGCGATCTACCTTAGCGAGTATGCCAGCCTGCGCGCCCGCAATCGGCTCAAGCCGGTTCTCGAAGTGCTGGCCGGTGTGCCCACTGTGGTCTATGGCTTTTTTGCGTTGACCTTCATGACGCCCTTGCTGCGGTCCTGGTTCGGCGCGGACACCGTGAACATCTACAACATGGCGTCCGCAGGGATCGTGATCGGAATTCTCATCTTGCCCTTCGTGAGCACGATCAGCGAAGACGCGCTTAATGCCGTACCGCGCTCACTGCGGGAGGCGGCCTATGCGCTTGGGGCAACGCGGTTGGAAACTGCCATCCGGATCGTGGTGCCGGCCGCGTTCTCGGGTATCTCAGCGGCGGTCATTTTGGCCGCTTCGAGGGCGATTGGCGAGACGATGATCGTCGCCATCGCTTCAGGCGCCGGTCCGAATTTCAGCTTCAATCCCTTTGAAGCCGCCGAAACGATGACCGGGCACATCGTGCGCATCAGCGGCGGGGATCTGAGCTACAACTCAGTGGACTACAACAGTCTATTTGCCGTCGGACTGATGCTCTTTGCGATCACCCTGCTATTGAACATCTTGAGCCAGCGCATCGTACGGCGCTTCCGCGAGATCTACGAGTAAGCATGCTGCGCAAACGTCAGGGCTTCAGTGAATCCCAGCAACAATTGACCGTCAGGCACACAATGGGGCGCGCCTGGCTGGTGGGCTTTCAGATCGCCACGCTGGTGGGGGTGGTGATGCTGACAGTTCTGTTGCTCACCATCATCAACAACTCATTCGGCCTGACGGCCGTCGAGAATGAAATTGACCCCGAAAGCCTGGCCATGAATGGGATTCCGCTGGAGCAGCAAAGCAAGGAGCAGATGGTGGAAGCCTTGCGGGTAAATGTTTCGGTCGGATTATTTGCCCGCTTCGAGCATGACCAGCCCATTGCCGAGCGCGATGCGGCCAATATCCTGGACCTGATCCAGGAATTTGTGATCGCCCCGCAGGTCCAGGAGAGCTGGACCCTATACGATTTGATGACGCGACGGGCTGAAATCGAGGCCATCATGCAGGAGCGTTACCCTTCAGCTCGGCTCGAGTTCCGTGCTTGGCTCACCTGGGATTTTGTGCGCTCGCAGCAATCCTCTCATCCTGAGATCGCCGGGGTGCGCACCGCCATTTTTGGCTCGCTGTGGACCATCTTCATCGCCATTCTGTTTGCGCTTCCGGTTGGCGTGGCCGCAGCCATCTATTTACAGGAATACGCTCACGACAATTTCATCAACCGTTTCATTCAGACCAATATCAACAACCTGGCGGGGGTCCCGTCAATCATCTATGGCATCCTGGGCCTGGCCTTGTTTGTGCGCGCCTTTGGCGATTTCACCAGCGGGGCCGCATTCGGCGCCGCCGATCCCTCCACGGCCAATGGACGCACCATCCTTTCGGCCGGGTTGACCCTGGGCATCCTGGTGCTGCCGGTCATTATCATCAACGCCCAGGAGGCCATCAAGGCCGTACCGAATTCCTTGCGGGAAGCCGGCTTCGGCCTGGGCGCGACGCGCTGGCAAACCGTGTGGAGCCACGTCCTGCCGAATTCCCTGCCGGGTATCTTTACAGGCAGCATCCTGGCAGTTTCGCGCGCCATTGGGGAGACGGCACCCCTGGTGGTCATTGGGGCTTCTACGTTCATCCAGGTAGATCCGGAAGGACCATTCTCGAAATTCACCACCTTACCCTCACAGATCTACCAATGGACGGTAAGGCCGCAGGGAGCCTTCCATAACATCGCGGCCGCCGCCAGCCTGGTCTTACTGATCTTATTGCTGGCCTTAAACGCCACGGCCATATTACTTAGAAACCGGTACAGCAGGAGATACTGATGCAGCAGAACGGGAACTACGCCATTCAGGCGAGCAACCTCAATATTTATTACGGCGAATTCCGGGCAATCCGCGAGGTGAGCCTGAAGATCGAGCCGCGCAAGATCACTGCCATCATCGGCCCCTCCGGCTGTGGTAAAAGCACCATGCTGCGCTCCTTCAACCGTATGAACGAACTGATCCCCAGCGTGCGCACCGAAGGGGAGGTGCTCTTCGGCGGCCGCAATATCTATGAACGCGATGTGGATGCAGTGGAGGTCCGGCGGCGCATCGGCATGGTGTTCCAGAAGCCTAATCCCTTCCCCAAATCGATCCGCGAGAACATCGCCTGGGGGGCGCGCATCAACGGCTACCGGGGGAGCATCGACGAGCTGGTGGAAACGGCGCTTAAACGCTCGGCCCTATGGGACGAGGTTTACGATAAGCTAGATCAAAGCGGGACCTCACTTTCGGGCGGGCAGCAACAACGCCTGTGCATTGCCCGGGCTATCGCCGTGAAGCCCGATATCATCCTGATGGATGAACCCTGTTCGGCGCTGGACCCGATCGCCACGTTGCGTATCGAAGAGCTGATGCGCGACCTGGCTAAGGAGTACACCATCATTATCGTCACCCATAACATGCAGCAAGCCGCGCGCGTTTCGGATTACACCGCCTTCTTCTCGCTATCGGATGATGGCAAGCGCGCGGGTATGTTGATGGAATACGGGGACACCAAAACGATGTTCACCAATCCGCGCCAAAAACTGACCGAAGATTACATCACCGGGCGCTTTGGATAAAGCCTTTGAACAGGAAGCAGGCACTTAGTGAATAGGAAGCAGATACAGCCGAGCAGCGTATGAGTGACGACCGGAAAAAAGTATTGTTCCTCTGTACGGGCAATACCTGCCGGTCGCAGATGGCCGAGGCGATCGTGAATGCGCGCCTCGGCGAGCGCTGGCAGGCGTTCAGCGCAGGCGTGGATCCAGGTGACCGAGTGAACCCGAACGCGATCCGCGCCCTGGCCGAGATCGGCATCCAGCATGAGGGTGAATCCAAACATGTGGATCGGTTCCGCAAAGACGATTTCGATGTGATCGTCACGGTGTGCGATGATGCGGCGGAGAACTGCCCCGTATGGGTGGGGAAGGGTAAGCGCGAGCACCTGAGCTTTCCTGATCCAGCCAAGGAAAAAGGACCTGACGAAGAAGTTATGAAGGTGTATCGAGAAGTACGAGACGATATCGGGCGCAGAGTGCCGGCGCTGCTGGCAGGAAAGTGAAGCCGCTAGCTGATCTTAAGCCAATTGAAACTGTGACCTGGCATGGGCAGGCGCAGCACGCCCCCGGTTACCTCGCCTGTGGCCCTCCCGGTAAAAAGATCGGGCGGCGGAAAGAAAGCGGCCTTCCCGTCCAGTTTTACTTCTACTTGTTTGGCGCTGGAGCTCAAATTGTTTAAGATGAGCAGCGTTTCGCCTTCGAAGCTGCGGAAGTAGGCGGCGATGTGACGGCGGTCGTTCACGGGCGCCCAGGTAAAGTCCCCCCAGCCAAAGGCGCGATGCACCTTGCGCACGGCGACCATGTTCTTGGTCAGGTAATACAGCGAGGCAAGGTTGGCCATCTGGTCGGCCACGTTCACTTCATTGGGGGAGAACGGCGGCGTGTCGATAACAGGTGAAAATAGCGCATCGGCATCTGAAAAGCCGGCATTCTTGCCCCGGTTCCATTGCATCGGCGTGCGCACGCCGTCACGATCTTTCAGCCAGATATTGTCACCCATGCCGAGTTCATCGCCGTAATAGATGATCGGGGAGCCCGGCAAAGTAAACAGCAAGGAATTGGCCAGTTGGATCTTCTTGAGATCGTTTTCCAGCAGCGGGGCAAGCCGGCGCCGGATGCCCAGGTTCAAGCGCATGCGCGGCTCGGGGGCGTACTGCTCCCACATCCAGCGGCGTTCGGCTTCGGTCACCATCTCGAGGGTCAGCTCATCGTGGTTGCGCAGGAAAGTGCACCATTGGGAACCGTCGGGTATGGGAGGGGTGCGCTTAAGGATACGGCGGATGGGATTGCTCGATTCGCGGCGCAGGGCCATGAATAGGCGCGGCATCAGCGGGAAGTGGAAGGCCATGTGCATTTCATCGCCTTCGCCAAAATAGTCTCGCACCTGCTCAGGCCATTGGTTCGCCTCCGAGAGCAACACGTTATCTCCGGTTTGGGCATCGAAGAATTGGCGCACCTTTTTGAGAAAGGCATGGGTTTCAGGGAGGTTCTCGCAGTTGGTGCCTTCTCGCTCGAATAGATAGGGGATGGCATCAATGCGGAAGCCGTCGATGCCGAGATCCAACCAGAACTTTAGTGTGTCCAGCATTTCCTGCTGGACCGCGGGATTGTCGTAATTCAGATCGGGTTGAGAGGAATAGAAGCGATGCCAATAATACTGGCCAGCTACCTCATCCCAAGCCCAGTTCGATTTCTCCGTATCGAGGAAAATAATGCGCGCGCCGGGAAAGCCTTCATCGGAGTCACTCCAGACAAAGTAATCGCGGTATTTGGATTTACGGTCTCGGCGGGCCTCCTGGAACCAGGGGTGCGCTACCGACGTGTGGTTAAGAACGAGGTCGGTAATGACGCGGATGCCGCGTTTGTGCGCCTGGGTAACGAGGTCCTTGAAATCAGCCGGGGTCCCGTAATCGGGATGGATGTCGCGGAAATCGGCAACATCGTAGCCGTCGTCGGCCAGCGGCGACGGGAAGATGGGCAGGAGCCAGATGCAATTGACGCCCAGGTCCTGCAGGTAATCCAGCTTTTCGATGACGCCGCGCAGGTCGCCGTGCCCGTCCCCGTTGCTGTCCCGGAAGGCGCGCACATAGAGCTCATAGAAGATGGCGTCCTTGTACCAGAGGGTGGCGTTCTGCATGGGAAGGAATAAGCCTAAACCCGTTCGCTACGCATGCAGTTTAGACGGGCCAGAACTTTTGGTCAAGAAGGCTGCGACGGGCTAGCCCTTGACAGAACCGGCGGTGAGGCCACGAACGAAATAGCGCTGAAGCGAGAAAAAGATAATGAGCGGAACGACCATCGTGACAAAGGCGCCGGCCGTGAGGATGTGCCAATCCTGGCCGCGGTCGCCGATGAGACTAGTTAGCTTTGCGGTCAGAACCACAGAATCCCGGCTGGTACCCAAGAATACGAGGGCAACGAGCAGATCGTTCCAGACCCACAGGAATTGGAAGATTGCAAAGGAAGCCACAGCTGGGACGGAAAGAGGAAGGATTAGTTGGATGAAGGTGGTCATCGGTGAGGCGCCATCGATTTGAGCCGATTCAACGATCTCTTTGGGTAGCGAAGCGATATACCCATGGAGAAGGTAGATCGCCAGCGGGAGGCCGAAGCCGGTGTGTGCAAGCCAAACTCCGAGGAAAGTGCCGTTGAGATCCAGCTGGGTGTAGGCCCGCAGCATGGGTATCAGCGACATGTGCAAAGGCACGACCATCAGGCCGATGACGAGTGCAAAGAGGAAATTGCGGCCGCGGAATTTTAGCCAGGCGAAGGCGAAGGCGGCAAAGGCAGCGACGGTGATGGGAATGACCACAGATGGGACTGTGACCAGGAAGCTGTTGAGGAAGGCTGTCCCCATATCGTTGGCGGTGAAGACGGTCACATAATTCTCGACGGTCCATTGGGCAGCCTGAAATGGATGCAATAGGGTGGTCCACCAGCCGGAGGTCTGAAGGTCGGCGGCGGGACGAAAGGAACTGATCAGCAAGCCTGCGGTTGGCAAAGTCCAGATCACGGCGATCAACAAGATGGTCAGCCGAACCGGCATCCCCGCAAAGAAGCGGGAGACACGCTTATTGAAGCTCACGCCTTGGTTTTTCACATTGATGCTCATGGTTTAGTTCCTGGCCTTGTTGAAGCTGCGAATATTGCTGATCATGATGGGTAGCACCGCGACCAGCAGTAGCACGGCGATGGCGCTGCCGCGCCCAAAATTGCGGTATGTGAACATCTCGGAATACATGCGGTTGGCAATGACTTGCGTATCAAATTGGCCGTTCGTCATGACAAAAACGATATCGAAGACTTTTAGCACCATGATCACAATCGTGGTCGTGATGGTGATGATCGATCCTTGGATGTGGGGAACGATCACGCTGAAAAAGATGCGGATCTCGGTGGCTCCGTCCATGCGGGCCGCCTCGAGCAATTCCGCAGGCACGCCTTTGACGGCTGCCGATAGCACGACCATGGCGAAGCCGGTAAGCAGCCAAATGAGGATGATGATCAGAAAGAAATTATTCCAAGGCTTGTTTTCAACCAGCCAGCCCACCGGATTGTTTCCAAGAGCAACCCAGACGGCATTCAATAAACCGTTTTGCGGAGTGCCAGGTGCTTTAAAGTTGTAGATGAATTTCCAGATCACGCTGGCGCCTACCGCCGAAATAGCCATGGGGAGGAATATGATGGATTTTGCCAATGACTCCAATTTGATGCGGTCCACCATGACAGCGATCACGAGACCTAAGGAAACCGTCACCCCTGTAACACCAACGAGCCAAAAAATGTTATTGCGCAGCGTGTCCAACATCGAGGGGTCGGAGAAGATGAACAGATAATTATCCAGAGGGAGACCGAAAGGGCTTTGCGCGTTCGCCCAGCTATCCCCGCGGCCTGCTCGCAGGCTCAGGAAGATAGTGTTGATCGTGGGATAGATGAGATAAGCGGTCAGGATGATTATTGACGGTCCGACAAAAACATAGGGGCGAACACGTTCCCGCCAACCCTCAGGAAGTCGAGAGACGATTGCATCAGTCAAAAGGAAAAGCGCCCATACGCCAAAAATGCCAACGATAAGGGCCACCAGGCCAACCAGGAGTTTGTTGGCATCCGGGTCGCGCATGAAGTTGACGCTCCAGCGCAGGGCGAAGAAGCCGGCAACTGGCGTGATGAACAAGAGGGCAACACGCAATGGGCCTGTGCTGAGAAAATCCGTGATGCGACGCCCTATGGTTTTTTCCATTTCCTGTTCCTACGAGAGTTTATCTGGAAGCAGGGCAGCCATCTGGCTGCCCTGCTTATTGTGCTTCGCAACTGAAGAAGCTATTCAGTCGGCCAGCTGGCGTCGATGCCTTGCAGCACAGAAGTCAGCTCGGCGCCACCGATCCAGTCCACGATGCCGGTCCAGAAGCTGCCAGCGCCCACGGCGCCAGGCATTAGGTCCGAAGCATCAAAGCGGAAGGTGTCGGCGTTCGCCAGGATCTCAGCGAAGCCGCGGGTAAGGTCGTTGGGGTACCAGTCCAGGCTTGCGTCCAGGTGCGGGGCGATGAGGATGCCCGCTTCCACTTCGGCGCGAGCCGATTCGCCGGTGGTCAGGAATTCCATGACCTGGCGAGCAGCCGGCGTGTCGTTGCCCAGCGCGAGCAAGGAGCCCGAGCCGAGTACTGGCCTGCCGTACATTTCATCGATCGGAGGCAGATAGAAGTAATCCACATCCGTGCCGATCTCGATGCCCTCAGCAAAGAAGCCGGCGATGAAGCTGGCTTGGCGCATCATGTAGCAACTTGGGACGTCACCCGTCAGCAGGGCGGGGGCATCACCGAAGTTGGTGGTCAGAATGCCGGTGGTTCCGCCATAGACGTAATCCGGATTGAAGAAGATCTCGCCGGCGGTCTCAAAGGCATTGCGAACCTGGTCCGAGTCGAAAGGCAGCTCGCCTGCAACCCATGCATCGTAATCCTCAGGGGAGGCGGTGCGCAGCATAATGTCCTCGACCCAGTCCGTGCCAGGCCAACCTGTGGCGCCACCGCTTTCAAAGCCGATACACCAAGGCACGCCGCCATCGGCGACGATCTGGTCGGAGAGAGCAATTAGCTCATCCCAAGTTTGCGGGATCTGATAGCCCGCCGCATCGAAGGCGGCCTTGGCGTACCACACCAAGCTCTTCACATCCGCGTTGTGCCACACGCCGTACAAAGTGCCGTCCACAGTCCCCAGGTCGATCCAGGACTGGGTGTATTTGGTCAGCATGTAATCCTGCGTGAGGAATTGGCCGAGGTCGATCAGGTAACCAGAGCGGCCAAAGTCAGCCATTAGACCAGGCTGCGGGAAGTTGTAGATGTCGTAAGGATCACCGGCTTCGGCACGCACCAGAGCAACGGTCTCGAAATCCGAGGAAGCTTCAACTACAACCTCGATGCCGGTGTCGGCGGTGAATTGTTCAAAGTTTTGTTGGAACAGCTCCACCTGCTCGCCTTCAGCTGCAGTGAAGATAGTGACCGTTTCCCCAGCCATAGGCTCCTCGGCCATAGGTTCAGTGGCCTCAGCCATGGGTTCTTCCGCTGCCGGCGTATTTGTGACAGCGGAACCGCAAGCCGCAAGGATAAAGCTGGCGATGCTGAAAACGGTTACAAAGAGTATCGGGGACTTTTTCTGTTGCATTTTTCTCCTTTGGATATTGGGAAACAATTGTGGGCGAAATAATTAGTTTCGATTTACCTCCGCATACAGGAATTTTTGAAGCATTGGCAAACGCCAAGTTTCAAACGGAAGGGAATTGGACAAAAATGCAACAAATTTTTAAGTTACTGAAATTGCATTGTTTGGCTGAAATCGAATGTTAGCATTGGGCTGGGGGGCTGTCAAGCACCGGAGGGCAGGGTAGCGCTTTTTTGCACAAGTACTCGCTCTATTTTTAATTTGTTCATCGCGCGAACTGTAAAGCTGAAGCCATTATGCTGAAAGCTTTCTTCAACCTGTGGGATATGGCCAAGTTCGGCTAAGAGAAAACCAGCGGTGGTTGTATATTCTTCGCTTTCTTTTATTTTTGTGCCGACGAACTCGTTTAACTCTGGCAGGGGGGTCGTGCCGGAAACGAGCCAGCTCTTATCGCCCAGTTTGCGGACGTTAACGTTGGTTAGATGGTATTCATCGTCGATCTCGCCGACGATCACTTCCAGCAGGTCTTCCAGGGTGAGGAGGCCGGCGGTGCCGCCGTGCTCGTCGAGCACGATGGACATGTGGACGCGGCGCTGGGTAAGCAGGGCGTAGAGGTTGGGCAGGGAAGACGATTCGGGGACGAAAACGACCTGGCGGGCGATCTCCTTGAGCGTCGTGTTCTTTTCCGCCCAGACGAGATCTTTGATGTGCACATAGCCGACGACGTTGTCCAGGGTTTCGTCGTAGACGGGAAAGCGCGAGAGGCCGGACTTGGCGGCGTGTTCCAAGGCCTGGCTTGGATCCAGAGTCGAATCGAGCGCGACGATCTCGGTGCGGGCGGTCATGACTTCGTACGCCTTGCGGTCAGCGTATTCGAAGACGCCGCGCACAAAAGCGCCTTCGCTGATCTGGAAAATTCCCTCGGCGGTGCCTTGCTGCATCAGGGATTGGATCTCCTCCTCGCTGGTAGAAGGGCCGCGCGGCTTGGCTGGGCCGAGCAGGCCAAGGATGAGATCCGTGGAGAAGGAAAGGAAGCGGATCGGCAAAGCGACTATGCGGCCCAGCAAGCGGATGGGCCGTACAAAGGTCACAGAAATCCCCTCGGGATTTTTCAGCGCCAGCTGTTTCGGCACCAATTCGCCTAAGACCAGGGAAAGGTAAGTAATGGCCAGAACGATGAGCAGGAGGGCTAGCTGGTCGGCATACGGCGCCAGCCAGGGGGTGCCTGCCAGCCAGGAGGAAACCATTGGGGCAGCGGAGAGCCCGCCGACGGCCGAAGCCAGAGAGCCAACGAGCGTGATCCCGACCTGAACCGTGGCCAGGTAATGGCCGGGCTTATCCTTTACGCCGATGACCTCCTGGGCTGCCGCTTTCCCTTCGCGAGCCAGCTTGCGCAAACGATGGCGCCGAGAGGTGACCAGAGCCATCTCCACCGCGGCGAAAAAACCATTCACCAGGATGAGGAAAAGAATCAGCAAAAGCTCTACGGGCACAGGGATGATTATACAGAACGAGTGCCTAGCTATTAATGCGCATAGTCATTAACCCCAAATCGAAAATTTAAATTAGCCCAATAAATGCAACCAAACCCCGTGGTAGACTGAATCGCCGATGAAAAAAATCCTTTTTGCCGCATGCCTTCTGTCCATACTGGTAGGGTGCAATGCAGCTCCAGCAGATCTCCCGCCGGAAACCATCCTAGAGGAATCTACAAAGTACATGCGGGGGTTGGAGGGTTTCAGTTTTCGATTAGCTCGCTACGGGGCAGCAGTATTTGTCGATCCGACCGGAGTGGTCACCTTCCGGGAGGCGACAGGCAGCTTTGTGGCGCCTGATCGCGTGCAGGCCACGGTGAAAGTCATCGCACCGGGGATCGTTGCCGAAGTGTCCATCATTGGCATTGGGGACCTGGAATGGGAGACCAACATCTTTTCGGGCGAATGGGTGCTTGTGCCTGAGGAGTACGCATTCAAACCAGCGGTTCTATTCGAACCGGGCGCGGGTATACAGAAGGCCATCGAGACCCATTTGGTGGGAGTGGAACTGGTAGATATCGCCGAACTGGAAGAAGTACCCGGGATTTCTTTCTATCACCTGCGTGGCCAGATGGATGGTAGGAACGTGCACGACATCACGTTCGGCCTTATCGATAATCAGCCCCTTGAGGTCGAACTTTGGATCGAGCCTGGAAGCTTCGCTCTGCACCGGGCCTTGATCATTGACCCAGTAAATGAGGGCGCCGATGAGGGCACTACCTGGCAGCTCGATTTCTGGGACTTCGGCACGACCATTCAAGTCGAACCGCCCATCTAAAGGAACTGTGTCAGAACGAAATAGATCCGCGGCTCTAAAACTAGCCCTAATCTGCATCCCAATCTTCATCGGCGCTCTCGACCTTACGGTCGTCTCCGCGGTCCTGCCGCACGTCATCTTCGACTTGGAGATCCCGCTGGACACGGGCCTGGATACTGCGGCCTGGCTGGTCACCGGGTATCTGCTGGCTTATACAGTCTCGATGACCTTCATGGGACGCCTATCGGACCTTTATGGCCGGCAGCGAGTCTTCCTGGTGGCGCTGGTGATCTTCGCCATCGGCTCCTATCTGGTGGCCGTGGCCGCTGAGTGGCCCACCGACCTGGCATTGCGCGGCTACCATCTTTTCTTTTCCGGGCGGCCGGACCTGAGCTACACGTCGCTGTATGTGCTGATCGCGGCTCGCATGATCCAGGCGTTCGGGGCGGGCAGCATGGTGCCGGTAGGCATGGCCATGGTGGGGGACCTCTTCCCCGAGGGAAAGCGGGCGCGGCCGCTGGGCCTGATCGCAGCGGTGGATACGGCGGGTTGGGTGGTGGGCCACCTGTACGGGGGGATCGTGGTGCGCTACTTCGATTGGCAGACCATCTTCTGGCTCAACCTCCCGATCTGTTTGGTGGCCTATTTGCTTATCGCCAGGCTGTTGCGCAGCCCGGAACGTACGGCCAAGGGAAGCATGGACTGGCCTGGGGCTATCCTTATCGCGGCCAGCCTGGCCTTGCTGAACCTGGCGCTGGGCAGCGGATCGGAAAGCTCGTCGGCGGCCGCTTTTGGCGAGCAAGCGACCATTACACAATACGTAGTTCCCCTGCTTATCGCAGCCGCGGCGCTGTTTATTCTCTTCCTCGTGCGCCAGCGAATGACCAAGGAACCTCTAGTCGACCTCTCCTTGTTCCGAAAGCTGAACTTCCTGCCTGCCACCTTAGCCAATCTCCTCTTGGGCGTGGGCATGTTCATTGCCATCGCCAATGTGCCGTTATTCATCAACTCGTTCATTGCCGCCACGCCGAATGAAGGCGCCTGGGAGAGCGGCTGGGTGCTCTCCGCGCTTACCGTTCCCATGGCTTTGGCTGCCATCCCAGGAGGGTGGCTGGCCGAACGGCGCGGCTACCGCGTCCCTTTGGCGGTTGGCGTGGTGCTGGCGGTGCTTGGATTCTCATTAATGAGCACGTGGACACGGACCAGCGACTATTGGGTAATGGTTCCCCACCTTATGTTGACAGGAATAGGCTTTGGCCTTAGCATGGCACCCGTCGCGTCCGCGGTGGTGGATGCGGCGCCCGCATGGCAGCGAGGAACGAGTTCCGCGTTGGTGATCGTCTTCCGCCTCGTAGGCATGACGGTTGGCGTTTCAGGTATAACAACGTATGGCCTGCGGCGATTTGAAGCGTTGCGAGCGGAGGCCTTCTCAGGGGGGACGGATCTTTCGCAAGGCGCACAGGGAGGGCTTCAGATCATGCAGCAAGTCATCGGCGAAACGTTTTGGATAGCGGGGGGAATTACTGCCCTGGTGCTGGTGGCTGTACTATTTCTTAAACCATTCTATGCAAAGAGAGAAGGAAGCAATGCCTGACAAGAAAGCAACGACAACTAAACCATCCAAGCCCGTTAGTAGCAAGGAATTGCTGACGCCGCGCAATATGCTGATCGCCGGCGGCGCCATCATTGTGATCGTCCTGCTGGTGGTGTTCGGCAGCGGGGCAGGGGACCCGATCGCGGCGCACATGCCAGCGGACGCGCTGTTCTACGTCAACATCAATATCGATGAGCTCTCCTCTGCGGAGATGCAGGAAATCGTAACCGCCTTCCAGACGGCGTCCGGCGCGCCTGCCTCCGAAGAAGGACTGGATATCATCCAGCAGGCTTTCGGCGGCGACACAGACTGGGACTACGACATAGACATCAAGCCCTGGCTAGGCAACCAAGTAGGCATCAGCATGCAAACGTTCAGCCTGGGTCCTATACTTGGGGGCGGCGGCGTTCAACCGCAGTCCATCGCTGGCATCCAGTCCAAGAATGCCGGAGCGGCAGATGCGTTCATCGCCAAAGTCGTGCAGGATGCGGAGGCAGATGGCGACACTGTGACCACGAGCAGTGTCAGCGGAACGACCATCTATTCCATCGACCGGGCGTTTACTGACGACCAGGCCATCGCCCGCTCAGGCAACATCGTCTACATAGCCAACGAGGCCGCAGCCATCGAAGCCTCAATCAACCTTAAGCCGGCTGACTCGATCGCATCAAGTGAAGGCTATGGCAAAGCCATCCGCGCCTTGCCGGGCGGGCGGCTGCTAACTGTTTATGTCGACATGAATGCGATCAGCGACATGTCAATGACAGCGGGGGTGGAGGCTTCTCCGGCTTATTCCATGCTTGAAAACTCGGCATTGGCCTTGGGCGTCGCCGTAGTGCCTGAAGGGCTGCAGATGGACGCGGCCTTCGTAATGGATGAGTCCAAGATGTCACCAGCTATGCTGGAAGCATCTCGCGCGGCTGCCCACCCGGCCGAAACGGTGGACCGATATCCGCAGGACACCTTCCTTTTCATGGGCTCCAGCGGAACTGCTAACAACGATCCGGAGGCAATGCGGGAAATGATGGGGGAGGAAACGTTCCAAGATTACCGGGACTCCCTGCAATCGCTCCAGGCTTTGTTCGGCATCGATATCGAGAACCTGATAGCCGCCATCGACAAGGAATTCTCTTTCGGCTTGTTCCCGCAGAGCACCGGTGTGGGCGCGTTCACCGGGGGTATTGGCATCCAGGCGGTGATATTGACCACCAAAGATGCAGAGCTCGCCACCTTTATGGCTGATCTGAACGGATTGATCGTAGAGCAAGGCGGCATGGCCACGCAAGCTCGCTCGATCGCCGGCATGGATTCGTACGTGGTCTCCGACCCGTTCCTGGGGGCTGATCTGCTCGCATTGGGGTCCGGCAATGGGATGGGGTTCTTGACGACGAACACGGCCCTCATAGAGGCCGGAGCCAGCCCATCTTTGGCTGACTCACAACAGTACGAAGACACGTGGAAGGCCTTCTCCAGTTCTGCAGTGCCCGTGTTCTATCTGGATATGCGCGGGTTGTTGAATGCTATTGCCGCGATGACCGGTGGAGAGATGGACACGGCTGCAGTTGCGCCGCTCACGGTGGTCGCAGCGGCTATCGAACCTTATCGGGATGGCGTTACGCATGTGGTGATGATCGCCTTCATCGAGAGATGATCTGACCTCGCACGAATAAAAGAAGAGCAGCCAGGCCGGCTGCTCTTCTTTGTTCTGCTGCCAGGGCAACTATTTTTCAAATATCTCGTGGTAGCCACGATCCAGCTCATCGTCACTTAAGTGGGCGTAGCGCTGAGTGACCTGGATATTGCGATGCCGGGCTAGTTCCTGGGCCAGTTTTAGATTGCCCCCTGAACCGCGCAGTACGGCGGTGACGAAATAATGGCGGAAGGAATGGGGGGAGATGCTGCCCGCCGCGGGTTGACCCAGCGCTTCGGCGACCCGTTGCGCAACGATGTTGCGCCCCGTGGTAGGCGTCATGGGCTTAACGTGCTTGCCGGCACCCTTATCGTGCCTGGCGAAAATGGGAAGGGAGCCCAGCGGTTTCCCTGAGGCTCCGTCGACCGCGGAGCGGGCATTCAGATAATCCTTCAGGGCTTTCAGTGAGCGGGCAGAGAAGCGCACCACAGCCTGGCGATTTCCTTTGCCGATGACGATGGCTTTGCCTTCGTCCCAGTCCAGGTCGCCGCGGCGCAGGCCGCAAGCCTCATGCACGCGCAGGCCGGTATCGCCAAGGGCGATGATGAAGGCGCGGTCGCGCAGATTGCGAAGATGGTCGAGATCGGTCTCGGTAGCGGCGGCCTTCAAGCCCTGGGCGTAACGCATCATCTCCTCGATCGCATCGCGGGGGAATTGCGGGAGCCGGGGACCAGGCCGGCGGCCGCGCTGGCGGATGAGGAGGCGCACGCGGGGCAAATTCGGCTCGGCCAGCTTTTCGGCGGCCAGGAATTCGAAGAAACCAGCCAGCGCCGTCAGGCGCAGCCGTTCGGTGGCAGCGGAGAGACCCTTCTGGTCGGAGGCGAACCAGGAGACGGCATTTTCACTAAGCTCTGAGAGAGGAGTGGCGTCCGGGGCCATTCCTTTGGCCTCCAGGGCTGCACCAAAGGCCTGCAGGGCCTTCCGGTAGGTGAGGGCGGTGTTCTCGCTGCGGGCCAAGCTCACGCTATCGAGGTAGAGCGCGATAGCGTGCTGGACAGTGGCCGAGGAGTCTGCCTTCATGCTTTCGATTATAGGGCAGGGCTAACAGTTATCGCAAGCAATTTATAGGTGGAGAATTCTGAGTAGCGGACCTAGCCACAAGGGCGAGGCGTTGGCCTTCTGCCACGATCACGGCCAAATCCGTTCTTGCTTCTTGCATAATCCTTCTTTATCAGTGAGGTCCCTATAAAACCATTGTTCTTATTACCCTTCGCTACGCTCAGGGTGGCACAAAAAGGGGCAGGGTATCCAACAAAAGACTCCCCCATGAAATTCGAGCAATATTGCGTATAGCTTTAGGGGTTATCGCCCTCTGTTGTAGGTATTGTAGGTGTTGTAGCTTATTGTCGATGTTGTAGATGTTGTAGGTATGGCCATTGGCGCTTGGATGGCTGGATGGAGCTGCTTGTGAGCAGGCAGAGTGGGCATGGGGAGATTATCGCGCACGAGGATCCCTGCAGGCGAAAAGCGGGTTAAAGGTCAAGGGATTGCACTGTTCACTTTAGAATGTCACACCGGCAGTTGGAGCGGGGGTCGCATATTC
>JBBDXR010000025.1:0-97960 GCA_040902205.1 Anaerolineales bacterium
TTTTGCATCGAATGGTATTATCTCCATTCGTTGCACTAAATGTCTGACGCTACCTTTCTAAAACGCAACAATATCTAACCCGCCGGTATATTGATAATCCCTGTCACCAGCAGGAAGAAGGCGCCGATAATCAGCACCATCAAAAAAAACATGATTGACAGGATGAAGCGCTGCGCAGGAGTCATCCCTAGGAAGCCGGTCTCCGGCTCCGCGGTTAATTCCAGTTTGGTTGTTTCCTCCACTTCGTCGAGGAAACTCGTAGCGTCTTCTTCTTTTAGGAAATCATCCAACATAGTTACTCCAGTTTAGCTTATTTCTTAGCCAGCGGCCGGATCTGGATTTCGCCCATCTGAAAGGCGCGTAGCTCGCCGGTAGAAAGCCGCAGCCGTAAACTGCCATCCGCGGCAAGCCCTTCCAGTTGGGCTTCGATAATCCGATCTTTACCCACGTCCAGATGCACATTCTCGCCCAAATAAGCAAGGCGCCCCTGCCAGGCTTCCAAAAATTCCACCGTCGCCAAGCGATCCTTCCAGACGAAGATGCGCTCTAATACCCCGCGTAGCAGGTCCCCGGGCTTTATGCGGCTGCCCAGCGCCTCTTCCACGCATGTGGCCGGGAAGCTCAGTGCTTCCTGTGGTGGCATATCGTCGGGTGCAATATTGATGCCGATGCCGAGGATCAACGCCCGTAATCGCGAGCCGGTCCAATGGGCCTCGGGAAGGACGCCACAGGCCTTCATTCCATCCAGTAATACGTCATTAGGCCACTTGATTTGCGGGGACAGTTTATAAAGCGTCTCCAAGGCCTCGCATACGGCCAGCGCGCCTAACCCTGAGGCGCAGCCCAGCCGCGAGGCGTCGAAACCGGCTGCCAGATCAAGCAGGATACTGAAGGCCAGGGCACTGCCCGGGGGCGTCAGCCATCGTCTACCGGCCCGGCCGCGCCCGCGGGTCTGCTCATCCGCCGCGGCCAGCGCCAATCCTTGGACACCCTGCCTGGCCCACTCGGCAACCTCATCATTGGTGGAGCCAATTGAAGGAAAGAAGGCATATTTAGCCAGCGGCAAACCGGCCACAGCTTTGGCGAATTCAGCTTGGTTCACAACACTATTCTAGTATTGATGGCACGATTCTGGACGAAGCCAGGCAGCCATGTTATACTTTCGCCGCGCTCGCATTCGCGGGCGCGCTGTCTGCAAGAGTAAGTTGCCTAGCGCAATTTTGGGCAAGGCAACTTGTGGCACAGCATCTCACACGCTTCCGGACTTGGCCGCGCGTGCCCGCAAAGCGGGTGACGGCCGGGGATGAAGGGAGCGGACGAAAAACGCAAAGGAGTTTTACTATGGCCGCTATTGATATGAAGGCCTTACTCGAAGCAGGGGTCCATTTTGGCCATCGCACCCAGAAATGGGATCCGCGCATGAAGCCATACATATTCACCGAACGCAACGGCATCCACATCATTGACCTGCAGCAGACCGTCACCGCGCTGGAACAGGCCTATAAGATCGTCCGCGATAAAGTCGCCAATGGCGGCACGGTGCTGTTCGTCGGCACCAAACGCCAGGCGCTGGAAACCATCGAGGCCGAAGCGCAGCGCGCCGATATGCCCTACGTCACCGTGCGCTGGCTGGGCGGCATGCTCACCAACTGGCAGACCATGCGCAAGCGCGTCGGCGAACTGGATCGCCTGGAAAAGCAAAGGGCTGAACCTGCCGCGTCCGGTCTGACCAAGAAAGAATTGCTGACCAACAGCCGCACCGCCGAGAAACTCGAAGAACGCTTTGGCGGTATTCGCACAATGACTAAGGTGCCCGACCTGCTCTTTGTCGTCGACGTGAACCGCGAAGACACCGCGGTGCGCGAAGCCAATATCCTGGGCATCCCCGTGCTCGGCCTAGTGGACACCAACTGTGACCCCACCGTGATCGATTATGTCATCCCGTCCAATGACGATGCCATCCGCGCCATCAAGTTGATGGTGGCCTACATCGCCGACGCCGCGGTTGAGGGACGATCGCTGCGCAAAGACAAGGCGGAGGGTGAACAAGCCGATCAGGCTGCCCAACCCGCTCGCCGGCACCGCGCCGGAGCGACGGCTGAAGAGCTTTCGGATGCCGATCTGTTGGGCGCCGCCACCTTGGCCAAGGTCGCTGAAGAGCAGGCCAAGGAAGAAGCGGTTGCAGTCGCCAAGGCAGTCAAGGACGCCCAAAAGGCAGAAGCCGTAGTTGCAGCCGCGGCCAAGCCAAAGCCGGCCAGGAAGCCCGCTCCCAAGCGAGCCGCGCCAAAGGGCCGCAAGCCTAAGACGAAAATCCGAAAGTCTGACCTCGAGGGTGGCGGAGAGCAAGAAGAATAAGCTATGGCGATAACAACCGAACAGATCAAGGAACTTCGCGAGGCTACCGGCGCCGGAGTGTTGGACTGCCGGGCAGCGCTGGAGCACGCCAGCGGGGATTTCGATAAGGCCGTGGCTTACTTGCGCGAAAAGGGTTTAGCCAAGGCCGCCAAGCGCGCCGACCGCGAAGCCTCCGATGGGCTCGTCGAACTCTATTCCCATGGCGGCGGGCGAGTAGGCGTGATGGCGGAGATCAACTGCGAGACCGACTTTGTGGCGCGCTCGGAAGCCTTCCGTACTCTGGCGCACGAAGTCGCTCTGCAGATCGCGGCAGCTGCACCTAAGTGGATCAACGAGACCGAGGTGCCGGCCGCGGTGCTGGAGGCTGAAAGCGAGGTGGCCAAGAATCAGGCGAAAGAAGAAGGCAAGCCTGAGGCAGCCTGGCCGAAGATCGTCGAGGGCCGCATGAAGAAATTCCTGGATGACGCTGTGCTCATGCGCCAACCTTACATCCGAGATGAGAAACGCACGGTCAAGGAACTAGTGAGCGAAGCCATCGGTTCCATTGGCGAGAATATCGTCATCCGGCGCTTTGCCCGATGGGAATTGGGCGAGCGTGTCGAGAAATAACCTTCAAACGGCCAACAAGAGTTGGCCGTTTTCTTTACCGGGCGGAGCAGTTTCTGCAATAATCCACGCAGCGGAGGCAGGATGACAGGCAAAGAAACCCTCAAGTACAAGCGCATTCTCCTGAAGTTGAGCGGGGAGGCGCTGGCGGGGCCGCAAGGCTTCGGCATCGACCCGGACAAAGCCGAGGTGATCGCCCAGCGCGTCACCGAAGTCGTGCAAATGGGCATTCAGACGGCCATTGTGATCGGGGCGGGCAACCTGTGGCGCGGCCGCACCGGCATCGACCGGGGCATGGACCGGGCCACCGCCGATTACATGGGCATGCTGGGCACGGTGATGAACGCTCTGGCGCTGATGGATGCCATCGAGCGCGGCGGTATTGAAACCCGTGTGCAATCCGCTATCGAGATGCGCGCCGTGGCCGAACCCTACATCCGCCGCCGGGCTACCCGCCACCTGGACCTGGGGCGAGTGGTGATCTTTGGCGCCGGGACAGGCAACCCCTACTTCTCCACGGACACCGCCGCCGCCCTGCGTGCCATGGAGATCGATGCCGACGTGGTCATCAAGGCCACCAAAGTGGATGGCATCTACGAAGCCGATCCGAAGAAAGATCCCAAAGCCAAGCGGTTTACCCACCTTAGCTATATTGATGCGCTCAACAAGCGGCTTAGCGTGATGGATAGCACCGCCATCTCCTTGTGCATGGAAAACGACCTGCCCATTATCGTACTGAACTTCTGGCAGCCGGATGCGCTCCGGGATGCTTTGCTCGGCAAGACGGTCGGGACCTTGATCGACGAGACCCCCAGCACTTAGCCGTGCCGGTTGCGCCGGCCTCAGACTTATGTGGAATAAGCTCGGTGGTAAAATTTTTCTGCCGTCGCCCGTCACAGATTTCTATTTGATCCCGCGCCAGGAGGCATTTGTGATTTCGGATATCCTCAAGGAAGCCAAAGAGCGCATGAAGCACTCCGTCCAGTCCCTCAAAGAGGACCTGGGGGCTATCCGTACGGGGCGCGCCTCACCGGCTCTAGTCGAGAAGCTTCCGGTCGAGTATTACGGCCAGCCAACGCCATTGATCCAGTTAGCCAGTATCAGCGTGCCAGAACCGCGCCAGCTGCTGATCAAACCTTTCGACCCAGGCAGCATGAAGGATATTGAACGGGCCATCCAGGTCTCGAACCTGGGGCTCACCCCCGGGAACGACGGCAAGATGATCCGGCTCACTTTGCCGCAGTTGACCGAAGAGCGGCGCCGGGATCTTGTGAAAATGGTGCACGCGCGCAAGGAAGAAGCTCACGTCGCCATCCGCAATATTCGGCGTGACACCAACAAGGATCTGCGCGACTTCGAAGCCGAGAAGGCCATCTCGAAAGACGACCTGGAGCGGGGTGAGAAGGAAGTGCAGGATTTGCACGACGAGTTCATCCGAGAGATCGACCAGATCGGGGCCAGCAAAGAGAAAGAGGTTATGGAGGTATAACCGGCCTTATGGCGAAGCCTAAGGTCGCGCTCCCCGACCATATCCCCCAGCATATCGCCATCATCATGGACGGCAACGGCCGCTGGGCGCAGGCCCGCGGCTTGCCGCGCCTGGCCGGACACCGCGCCGGCACCGAGAACTTGCGCCGCATCATCGAGGCTTGTGTGGAGTTCGGGGTCAGATACCTGACCATCTATGCCTTTTCCACAGAGAATTGGGGCCGGCCCGAAGAAGAAGTAAGCGGCTTGATGAGCATCTTCGATGAAGTCTTCGATCGCGAATTGGCTGAATTGCACCGCCAGGGCGCACGCTTGCAGCACATCGGCCGGCTGGAAGGGGTGCGCAAGTCCCTGCGTGAAAAGGTGCAAAAGGGGATGGAACTCACCAAGAATAACGACAAGCTGGTTTTGAATGTGGCCTTCAACTATGGGGGCCGCGACGAGATCGTGCAGGCCATCCAGGCAATGATGAAGGCGGGTCTGGATCCCGATAAGGTGACCGAAGAGCAGGTCTCGGGCTTTATGTACACGGCGGGTATGCCCGATCCCGACCTGGTGATCCGCACTTCGGGGGAACAGCGCATCAGCAACTTCCTCATTTGGCAAAGCGCCTATGCCGAGTGGGTTTTCCCGGATACGTTGTGGCCGGACTTTGGGCGCGACGAGTTGCTGGCGGCCATCCGCGAATTCGGCCAGCGTGAACGCCGCTATGGGTTGGTCTTGCAGCGCTAAACAAGATGTTCTGGCAGCGGACGCTCTTTACGTTGGTGGCTTTGCCGGTCGGCCTGACCTTCGTCTTCGTGGGCGGTGTTTGGTACGCCGGGTTTATCGCCATTATCCTGATGCGCGCGGCTTGGGAATATGCCGACCTGTTCCGCAATGGCGGCGGAAAATCCGCCCAATGGATCCTGGTAGCCGGCGTCCTGGCTATCTGCGTGAGCCGCTTTATTGCCGGTTTTCAACAGGATCACTGGATCCTGGCGGCCATCTGCATGGTCACGATCTCCTTCTACTTGCTGGCCTATGAACGCGGCCACGAGCGTGCCGCATCTGATTTTGCCGCGACGCTCAGCGGCATTTTTTACGTTGGTCTGCTTGGTAGTTATCTGATCCTTATTCGGCAATTGCCTGAAAACGGGGATTGGTGGGTGGTGCTCACCATATTCGCCGTCATGCTGGCGGATACCACCGCCTACATGTACGGCACTCGCTTCGGGAAAAGGCGCTTGGCGCCGCAGCTCAGTCCGAAGAAGAGCTGGGAAGGTTTTCTTTCCGGCGTAGTGGCTGCCACCGTCGGGATGCCCTTGTTCTTGCTTTTGTTCCGGTTTTTTGGCCTGCCCGACGAGCCCGCCTTCTCGCTGGCCAATGCCGCCCTGATGGGCTTCCTCATCGGGGTACTGACGACGCTGGGCGACCTGGGCATCAGCATGATCAAGCGCGAGATGAAGCTGAAGGACACTAGCGCCATTCTGCCAGGTCATGGAGGCGTGCTCGACCGCATCGATTCCTGGCTTTGGGCTTTCCCGATCGGTTATTACCTGGTCCTGTTCCTGTTCTTGAACGCTTAGCATCAAAAAAGGAGCCTGATGGCAGATAGTGCACCCTCGCGCAATTTGGCCATGGAACTGGTGCGGGTGACCGAGGCGGCGGCGCTCTCGGCGGCGCGCTTCATGGGCCGTGGGGACAAGAAGGCTGGCGATCAGGCAGCCGTGGATGGCATGCGCCTGGTCTTGAATACCGTTGAGATGAACGGGGTTATCGTCATCGGCGAGGGCGAAAAAGACAAGGCGCCCATGTTGTTCAACGGGGAGCGGCTGGGGACCGGCTCCACTCCCGAAGTCGATATCGCCGTGGACCCGATCGATGGCACCCGCCCCCTGGCGGAAGGCCGCTTCAATTCCATTTCGACGGTGGCGCTGGCCCCGCGCGGCACCATGTTCGACCCCGGCCCCTTTGTATACATGAACAAGATCGCCGTAGGCCCGGCGGCCAAAGGCGTCATCAATGTTGAGATGTCGGTGGAGGAGAACCTGTTGGCGATCGCCAAGGCCACCGGCAAGCGTATCCAGGATCTGGTGGTAGTGATCCTCGACCGTCCGCGGCACGAAGATCTGAAAGTCGAAGTGCGGCGCTGCGGGTCGCGCATCCGCATGATCGATGACGGCGACGTGGCCGGCGCCCTGATGACGGCCATGCCGGACTCGGGCATCGATGTGCTGATGGGCATCGGCGGGACCCCTGAAGGCGTGCTGGCCGCCTGCGCTTTGCGCGCCATGGGTGGCGAGATCCAGGGCAAGCTCTACGCCCGCAACGACGAGGAGTTGAGCCGCGGGCAGACCATGGGCTACGATTTCAACAAGGTGCTCACGATGCACGATCTGGTTTCTTCCGAAGACGTATTCTTCGCCGCCACCGGGATCACGGATGGCGAATTGCTGGATGGCGTCAAATACTTTCCCCGCGGCGCCCGCACCCACAGCCTGCTGGTGCGCGGCGAGACCGGCACGGTGCGGGAGGTGATCGCCAATCACCGCCTGGACAAACTCGACAAGATCAGCGCGCTAGAGTACTGACTCTTAGATCAATCAGGAATTCGCCAAATGAAAAAAAAGAACCAAAAAGGCAAGCCAGCCAAAGCTACGCCAAGCACGAAACTGAGAGGGGAAGCCTACCATCCACCGGAGGAAATCAAAGCTCAGGCGAATCTGGCGAACTGGCCGGCCACGGCAAGAAAGGCAGGCAAGGACTTTGAGGGTTTTTGGGAAGGCGAAGCCCAGGAACTCGAGTGGTATAAGCCCTGGAAGAAAGTGCTGGACGATTCGAAGAAGCCATTCTTCAAATGGTTCGTGGGAGCTGAAACCAACATCGTCCACAATTGCATCGACCGCCACCTAAGCAACAGCCGCAAGAACAAGCTGGCGCTGATTTGGGAAAGTGAGGACGGCAAGGACCACCGCACCTTTTCCTACTACGCCCTGAACCGCGAAGTTTCGCGCATGGCCAGCATACTCAAGTCTCTAGGCGTTCACAAGGGCGACCGGGTCACCATTTATATGGGGCGAGTGCCTGAGATCGTCTTTGCCATGTTGGCTTGTGCCAAGATCGGCGCCATCCATTCGGTGGTGTTCGGCGGCTTTTCCGTGGATGCTCTGCAGGGTCGAATCGATGATAGTGGATCCAAGCTATTGATCACCTGCGACGGTTCTTTCCAGAATGGGAAATTGATCGAACTGAAGCGTATCGCCGACGAAGCCATCCAGAAATGCCCCTCGATCGAAAACATTCTGGTGGTGCGCCGTACGGGCCACGAGGTGCCAATGCTGTCCGAACGTGACCACTGGTACCACGAAATGCTGGAGACGCCTGTTGCCAGGGAGCGTTTCCCCAATGAGAAGCTGGATGCCGAGGACCCCCTGTTTATTTTGTACACATCGGGATCGACCGGCAAGCCCAAGGCGATCGTGCATACGCATGGCGGCTACATGGTGGGCACATACTCCACCTTGAAATACGTCTTTGATATCAAGGATAGCGACCGCTGGTGGTGCGCTGCCGACCCAGGCTGGATTACGGGCCATTCGTACATTGTTTATGGGCCGCTATTGAACGGAGCGACCAGCTTTCTCTATGAGGGCGGACCGACTTTCCCAAATCCTGGGCGTTGGTGGCAGCTGATAGAGCGTTATGGCATCACCATTCTGTATACGGCACCCACAGCCATCCGTGGGCTGATGCGCTTTGGCCAGGACTGGCCCAATCAGTTCGATCTGTCCTCGTTGCGTTTATTAGGCTCGGTTGGTGAGCCGATCAATCCCGAGGCCTGGCGCTGGTACCACACGGTTATCGGTAAAGGGAAATGCCCTATTATGGATACCTGGTGGCAAACAGAGACCGGCATGTTCATGATCACTCCTACGCCTGTCGTGCCGCTGAAGCCTGGCTCCGCCACGCGCCCCTTTTTTGGCCAAGAGGCGGAGATCCTGGATGAAGACGGCCGCCCCGCAAAGGATAACGAGGAAGGCTATCTGGTGCTCAAGAATCCCTGGCCGGCCATGCTGCGCGGTATCTTCGGCGACCCCGAACGATATGTGGAACAATATTGGTCGCGGTTCCCGGGGAAGTACATGACCGGCGATTCGGCGCGCCGTGATGAAGACGGCTACTACTGGATCATTGGCCGGGTGGATGACGTGATTAAAGTATCCGGCCATCGGCTGGGCACGGCCGAGATCGAATCGGCATTGATCACCCATCCGGCGGTGGCCGAGTCGGCCGCCGTCGGGTTACCCCACGAACTCAAGGGGCATGCCATCCATTGTTTCGTCTTGCTCAAGCCGGACCGGGAAAAGAGCGAGGAACTGGCGGAGGAGCTGCGCCAGCACGTGGCGCAGCACATGGGTGCGATTGCCCGACCCGACGAAGTCCAATTCGTGGACAAGCTGCCTAAGACACGGTCAGGGAAAATCATGCGCCGGGTGCTGAAGGCGCGCGCCCAGGGTTTGCCTGAAGGCGACTTGAGCACGCTGGAAGAATAGCCGAAATTGACATCGTCCTACGGCAGTGGTATAGTCTCGCCCACAATTTAATAGCAACACTCCTTATCCAGAGAGGTGGAGGGACCGGCCCTTTGAAACCTCGGCAACCCCTGCGTAAGCGGAAGGTGCCAAATCCGGCAGCTAGAGTCTGGAAGATGAGAGGGTGATTGATGAATAACCAAGACCCTTTCACTGTGTGGAAGGGTCTTTTTTTGAGCCGCCCCTCACCCGCTCGCCTTGCGGCGAGCACTCTCTCCCATTGAACGGGAGAGGGTTGGGCGAAGCGTCCCCTCGTCGCCGCACAGCGGCTCGCCCGGGACGAGGCTTGGCCTTTACGGCAATACAAGGTGTTCTTAATATAGGAGGCAGTATCAAATGAGCAGCACATTCATGCAAGCAGAGAAGTTACTGTTCACTTCCGAATCGGTGACGGAAGGCCACCCCGACAAGATCTGCGATCAGGTGAGCGACGCGGTGCTGGACGCCTGCCTGGCGCAAGACAAATATTCCCGCGTGGCCTGCGAAACGGCCGTGAAGACCGGCTATGTGATGGTGCTGGGCGAGATCACCACCAAGGCGGTGATCAACTTCGACCAGCTGATCCGCGGGGTCATCAATGACATCGGCTACACCGACAGCGAATACGGCTTCGACGGTTCTTCTTGCGGTGTGCTGGTGGCGCTCTCGCAGCAATCCAGCGACATCGCCTTGGGCGTAGATAAGGCGGCCGAAGCCAAAGCCGGCGAAATGTCCGAAAAGGAGATCGAAGCGGTGGGCGCCGGCGACCAGGGCATGATGTTCGGCTATGCCTGCAATGAAACCGCCACGCTGATGCCCATGCCCATCTACCTGGCGCACAAACTGACCCGCATGCTGGCCGAGAAGCGCCGCAGTGGAGCCTTGCCCTGGCTGCGCCCGGACGGCAAGAGCCAGGTCACCGTCGAGTATTCCCATGGCAAGCCCAAGCGCATCGATACCGTGCTGGTAAGTACCCAGCACGCCCCCGATGTTTCTCACGCCGACATCCGCGAAGGGTTGATGGAGGAGATCATCACCCCCGCTCTCCCCGCGGAGTTGGTGGATGAGAAGCTGAAGGTCTATGTGAACCCCACCGGCCGCTTCGTCATCGGCGGGCCGATGGGCGATGCCGGCGTCACCGGCCGCAAGATCATCGTGGACAGTTATGGCGGCATGGGCCGCCACGGCGGCGGCGCGTTCAGCGGCAAGGATCCCACGAAAGTGGACCGTTCGGCGGCTTACGCCGCCCGCTGGGCGGCCAAGAACATCGTGGCGGCCGGAATTGCCGACCGTTGCGAGATCCAGGTGGCCTATGCCATCGGCATGGCCCGCCCGATGAGCGTCAACGTGGAGACCTTCGGTACCGGCAAGATCGCCGATGAGAAGATCGCCGCCCTGGTCGACAAGTACTTCGATCTGCGGCCTGGCGCCATCATCCGCGACCTGGACCTGCGCCGGCCCATCTATCGCAAGACGGCCGCATACGGGCACTTTGGCCGGGATGACGTGGCTTTCCCCTGGGAGGATACTGGCAAGGCCAAGGCGCTAGCGGAGGCAGCCGGGCTGTAAACCCCAGGTACTTCGGAGGGGCGGGCCAGAAACCCGTTTCTTTGCGTTTCTAAGGGTGGCTGAGCAAACGACCGCCAACTGTTGTCGATGTTGTAGGTGGTGTAGATTTTTGGGACATTGTAGGTATTGTAGATGTTGTAGATGTTTGTAGGTATTGTAGGTGTTGTAGGTTGCGCAGCAGACGCGCCGTGGAGCGGCAATAACGCTGGTAGGCGCGTGCTGTGCGGGAACAGGCAGGCGGCAGCCATCCCGTGATTCAAGTACTGTGCGAAATATAGGTGAATTAGTCATAATCGCAAGCCTGGGTTCGCAAGCAATTCTGGTGGGATCGCAATCGCAGTCAGGGTCCCCTGGCTGCGCCAGCCTGCGGCGCGGGTAGATTATCGCTCAGAATTGCGATGCGGGCGGTGAATGCCGTCGCTTGTCAACGCACTGCACTGGACACTAAGCCAGGTGTGCGGCCAGGCGGCCGCTGATCTTGTCTTTGGGCTGGTAGCCCACGATGCGCTCCAGCACCTCGCCGTTCTTAAACAGCATGGTCGTTGGCACGCTAAGCACCTGGTAATCCATGGTGATCTGCGTGGCCTCGTCCACATCCAGCTTGGCGACCTTTACATTCTCGCCCCATTCGCCGGCCAGTTCTTCGAGCACGGGCTCCAGGATGCGGCAGGGCTGGCACCACACGGCGCCGAATTCCAGCAGCACGGGTTTCTCCGCCTTCAGCACTTCGCGGTCAAAATTACTGCTGTCGATGGCCTGCAGTTTACTCATGTGGGTCAACTCGTCAACTGGTCGATTGGTCAATTCGTAAGTTAGGGAACAGGGCCATCGTAGCAAGTGAGGTAGCCGCTGTCAAGGACAAAGATGCAAAGGCTCTTCAAGCCGTCAATTGATCGATTAGACAATTGGTCGATTAGTCAATTAGTCGATTGGTCAATTGGCCATGATAGAATCTTGCCCTGGAGTTGCGAAAATCGGCTCTGCCGATAAGCAACTCCATAAGCAACCGCCAGCTTTGCTGGCGCAGTTGCGACCGGGCGCGTAGCTCAACGGCAGAGCAGTGGCCTTTTAAGCCATTGGTTGGAGGTTCGAATCCTCCCGCGCTCACTGGATTGAGGTTGCCGTCCTTCGTCGCCGCCAAAGGCGGTTCTTCAGGACAGGCTCCGGCAGAGCCGCCTCGCACGGTCTCGCAAAAGCGATGCAGAGCATCGCTTTATGCTCGACTCGGTTCGGATCCTCCCGCGCTCACTCAAATTTCCCTCATGAAAATCGGGGGATTTTCTATTTTTAAAGAGGGTCCTAGGAAATTTGGGTGCTAGTCGCGTCCAACATGCGCTATGGCAATCGTTTTGAGATTATGTACTCAAACGGCTGAATAAGCTTACGTTTGGCGGGCTAATGACAACCCATTTGGTGATCGGCTTGATCTTCACTTGGGTTAACCACGGTTGGGTCCCCCTGTGGCGTGGACCTATAGGTTTTATGATCATGGTGCCCACCGTGGGAGCCATGCATAAATAAGTGGCTACCACAAAGTAGGGCGAAAAGTGCGTAGGCGGTTACGGTGGCTATCGCCACCTTGAACGCAAGAACCGCAACAAACGAAACGGCCACAGTCAGAGCCAATATTCGCACAAATGGAGGCACGCGGGCGAGACGCTCTAAAACGAATGAAAATGACCGCATCACTCACTCCTTGGAAAGTGTATTGAAATTAGAGGCTTGTGGCAACAATGTAAATAGCCAAACCCGCGAGACCAACCCAGCAGGCCCAATACGCCCATTCTGCCCACTTGATCCGAGGCAAATCAGAATCGTCTTGCAAGCGGTGTTTGTGAAACATGCACCAGGTATGGATCAATAAGCCGAGCAGCAGGATTGGCACGGCAAAAGGCATCAGAACCTGGCCAAGCAAAAGAGCGATCCCTCCTCCCAGAATTCCGGCGCCAAGAGAGGACGTCAGGTCGGCGCGCTTTATCTGCTCGTGAACCGATTGCATAGGGAGCCTCCCTATATCCTCGGCCGCCTCTTAGGAAGCGCCACTGGATGATAAGCGCGCCGAAAAGAAGTTATAGATCGGTACAAAAATAACCGCGGCCAGTAAACCATACAGAGCGCTCTCAACGAAACCGATCAAGACGCCGACAAAAGTCCAGCTAAACCCGGGAAAGACGGCGGCCCAAGAATCAGAGGTGTACATCGCCCAGGCAGGGAAGATCGGTCTAAAAATCACGCAAATGGCAAAAGCAACCTCAGCGGTGACAGCCAAGGAAGCCGCAACTACCTTGAAGTTCAGCTTTGACATTGTCGTCTCCTTGCCGAAGTGCCGAACCTCGGCAAAGAGATACTAGCCTCAAACAGGACGATGGAACAGCGCGGTTTGGCCTATGGGAATACTAGCCATATTGCTAACTGTCCCCAAACAAGCAGAACGGAGCAAAAGCCCAAGCCTGTTTGCGGTTACGGCATCAAGGATACCTTTAGCTCTGTCCCTCGGTTTGGTTTTGAGTGTATTTCGAAATTCGCCCCAATTCGTTGCGATTTTTCGTAAATCCCAAGCAACCCGAAATGGCCACCAGGTGCAAATTCAGCCGGGCTCTCGGGGGCTCGAAAACCCACTCCGTCATCCCGAAGCGTGAGGGTAACCATGTTGGGAAAAAAGCCCAGCTCTACCCAGGCATGTTTGGCCTTTGAATGGCGACTGATGTTGCTGAGGCCCTCCTGGGCAATCCGATAAAAGGCTAACTCCACATCGGGCGATAAGCGAATCTCTTTTCCAGTAAGGCGAAAGGCAACCGGCAACTTATATGTTTGGCTCGCCTCCCGGCTGAGCATATTCAAAGAGGCAGATAAACCAAGATCTTCCAGATAGGGCGGGCGCATAGCCCGCACCAACCCGCGCAGGTTTCCTATGGTTTGCTCCACCAGTGTTTGGATTTCAGCCAGGTGCCGGGTTGTTCCCGGTTCCAGGCTGGAAAGTTGAGCAAGTTGAACGCGTTGGTTTAATGCGATCAGAGATTGGATCGTTTCATCGTGCAGTTCGTTGGATAGACGTTTGCGCTCTTCCTCCTGCCCGGCGGTGATCGCACCAATGTAGTTATGCAATCCCATTTGGGCCTTCTGTACTTTGTCTGAAAGATGCACCAACTCTTGCTGCAGCCGTTTAATCTCTTCGATGCCCCCCACCGGCTTATTGATCATTTCATAGTCACCCCATGAGAGCGCAGCCGCTTGTCCTCGAAGCGCTTTGAGGGGCTGAACGATCTGGCGAGCTTCGAACCACAAGGCCAGGAACGCGAACAGGACCACAGGAACAAGCAACAGAGGCGCCGCTTGCGTGGACCGAAGTAAGGGGCTCGAGACAGATTCCCAAGGTTCTGCAATAATCAAGGCCCAGCCAGGGGGCATGACGGGTGAATAAGCCACGACATCTTCTTGTCCGTCGAATTCTAAAAACACCGAACCGATTTCACCAGCCAGTGCTAGCCTCATGCTTGTGTCAACTTGTTCGATGCTGGCGCCATTCGATTGAAGGATGGGCTGGCCGGTCTGGTCGAATAATATGTAGTTGCTTTGCTCCCCAGATGAAAATGCATCCAAGGTTTGGCGGGCAAATGAAAGGGTAAATAAGCCGGCCACAATAGGTGACTGCTTGCTTGCAGAGGCAATCGCTGGGATTACAAAGACGCCTCGCTCCGCGTCATACCCAACGGCCAGGAACTGCGGTCGGGTCAAAGTGTTGTCGAGATGTGGCCCGAGTTCCGAGTCTCCGCCCTCATGGAACTGTTCCCAAAGCGAGGGCTGATTACTGCTCGCCAGGAGGGTCCCTTCCCGAGAAAACACAGCCAAGCCGGCATCGAAATCGCTAAGCAAAAAACTGGAAGAGGCTAGAATTTCGTCAAAATCATCGGTTTCTACCACGCGCAAAGCCAAGCTCTGAAGAGTAGTGGAGCGATGAGCGAGCTGTTCCGCCAGGGCGTTCGCCGCGGCGCGGATGGCGAGCTGATCGCGCTCGCCAACCAATGTGCGCATAGCATTCTCGTGCAGATTCAGGCTAACGAAGATAACCAGCAAGCCGACGACGGTAAGCGGGAGCACGAGCAGCAGGAAAAGCTGCATGGTGAGCCCGCGCCAATGCAGTCGAGAGCGAAGGATGTCGGCCAATCTTTGTCCAGTCATAGATACCATTAATCAGAATACTAAACGAAATCCTATACCAATGCCCAAAATAGTAAAAAGAGGCCAACCGGCCTTATACGCAAAATGGCCTATAGAGCAAACTGGGTTGGGCTCTATAAAATCGACCTATTCGCCAACTATCAGGACATAGGAGTAAGAAGACATGAAGAAGTTATACCTTGGTTTGATCCTAGGGGCAGGATTGTTTGCATTGAGCGCGTGCACTTCCGCACCAGAGCCGTTAGCCATTGAAATGACCATGAGCGAATTTGCGTTTAATCCCAGAGTTATCGAAGCTAAAGTAGGCCAGCAGGTGACTATCAGTATGATAAACACCGGCGCGCTGGAGCATGAGATCATGTTTGGGCGGACCATGATGATGGGGGATGCCGGGCAACCCAATGGGTACGAAACCGATATGTTCATGATGGCGAATATGGCGCCCTCCGTTACCTTTGGTGAAGGGATGGAAGGCATGGACATGGGCGAGGGGATGATGGGTACCGACGAGCATGGCGGATACATGGTGTCTATGCCCGGCATGGGTCAAAGCGCGCAGATGACCTTTACGGTCACCGAGGATATGGTGGGTGAATGGGAATTTGGCTGCTTTGCCCAGGAGGGGACTCATTATGAGCAGGGTATGCATGGCACGATGGTGGTTACGCCTTAGTGCGCTTAGCCTTGAAGAAGCAAAAAGCCCTTAGGCCCCAGAAGGAATTGACGCCGATCACGGTCTACGTGTGTGCGGCGGGGCTTGGCCTCCTCGGTTATTTGCTCGGTGAGTTCGTCCTAGGGAGCCGACCTCACCCGTTGCACTGGGTGACTGGCATCGTGGGGATCGCATTGGGCTATTTGCTCGGTAAATTGGTGGTCCGTAGGTATGGCGATTTTTTCGGCTTTTGATCCCAGGACTCAAGACGAAAAAAAGGCGCTCTGCTAACAGCAGAGCGCTTTTTATTTATGAGAATGGCTGCCTTCACTCTTCTTTCAATTGACCGATATCGGCGGGAACCCATCCCAGAGAAACAGCACGCATCACGGCCTCGGTTCGGCTGGCTGCCTGCAGTTTACCGAATATATGGGCCAGGTGGCCTTGCACGGTGCGGTCACTTATGCTTAATTGCACCCCGATGGCTTTATTTGTATAGCCCCTTCCCACAAGATGAAGCACTTCCATTTCGCGGTCGGTTAATTCTTCCGTGGCAGGGGTTGATTTGGGCGCAGTAATATGCGAGAGGAGTTTCTCGGTGATGGTGGGGTCCATCACCGATTTGCCTTCGTGGACATCCTTGACGGCTTGAATTATTTCCCCGGGGGATGAGGTCTTCAGCACGTAGCCGTTTGCGCCTGCCTGCAGCACGGCCAAAACGTAAGGATCATCGTCATAAGCGGTGAGGATCAGAACACCCACATCCACTTGGTGAGCGCGCACCCAGCGTGTAACTTCGATGCCGCTCGCTTTTGGCATTTGGATATCGAGCACCGCCACGTCCGGGTGGTTCTTTTCGATTAGCTGGCGCGCCTCCTCCCCATCGCTGGCTTCGCCGACGACTTGAATGCCCCTTTCCCGCTCCAGGAATTGACGTATCCCAGCCCTGACTACGGCATGGTCATCAGCCAGCAGGACGCGAATCAAGGATTTAGCTTTGCTCATCGGGCAAATTCTACTTTCATAAACCTGGAAGGTTTGTTCGGCCAGGGTTAAGGAGTAGAGCCTTTTCTGGCTCTACTCCTTACCGGAAATTAACCTCCAAATCTATCCATCAATGGCCGGAATGATCTTGCTGGCTCTTATTGCCCTGCATGTATTTTTCGGGGTCCTTATCGAAATCGGCCTTGCAACCGGGCGAACAGAAAAAGATCGTTTGCCCTTGATACTCCGAGGTGGCGCCTGGTTTATTGGGGTCCACCTGCATACCGCAAACCGGATCAGTTACCATTGATTCTCCTTTCTTTCCCAAACGATTCAGCGATGCTGAAAACCAAACATTTCTAGTAATCGCTGTGCCTCCCGTGCCCGTTCTTGCTCGCTTGTATTGTTGCGTAGTATGCGAGCAAACGATTCTACCTCCTGGTTGTATACCAGTATATTGATCTTGTTCAACGCTGCTTGAACGGCAGTTAATTGCTTCAATACATCCTCGGCAGGTCGATCATTCTCCATCATCTTAATAATACTTCCTAAGTGGCCGTTGGCCGATTGCAGCCGGCTTTTCACTTTATCCTTACTTTCAGTATTGATCATGGCTGCAACTCCCTCAGGGGAATGGCGCTTTTTGGCCGCTGCAGAATCTTGCGCAAACGCTTCTCGAATCTTGGGCTGGGTTGTTGAATGGGAGATGCGGCTAAGCCAACTTGAGTCTCGCCGTTGCATGTGTGAAGGATGACAGACGCGGGTTGTTCCAATGGGTCAAAGACAAGCAGAACCACAAGTTGGCAGTCACACTCGCTTTGCCCATGGTGAGGGCAAGCCTGGTTTGGATAGGCTGCACAGGCTGAGCGCAGGTCAAACGAACGCACAACTCCCAGGCCAGAAGCAGTCAGTCGACCAGTCACCGTGGATACGGCAGCTTCGGAATTTTCAGCGAGGCTTATCAGCGGAATCGTCCAGTTCTGCATCGCGAGCTCTTCTTTGAGATTGGCTTAATTATAGGGACATGACTTTGCGCTCCCAAGAGCAGTTTCCCGCTCCCAGGATAAGCCGTTCTGCCTATGGCCTCACCGCAGCTTGGCCGATGACTGAATGCGACATGCTATCTAAACTTATAGCTAGAGGCCTAGAAAAGAGATGAGGCCAGGAGGCTCCTAATGGAACACGACTCAAATTGCCATGTCGACCCCTTCCATAAATCTTTCGACGAAAAGGATCTGTCATTGCTTTCGAAAGCCGGATTGCTGATCAGCGGGATGGGCTGCCCTAACTGCGCCATACGGGTGCGCAATGCAATCCTGCAACTTGACGGAGTCAATTGGGTAGACGTCGACCTCCCAACCGGGAAGGCGCAGGTTGCCTATGACGCAACGAAAATTTCCCCCGAGAAATTCATTCCGGCCGTCGCTACAGCCGATCCACAAGGGCGACACCATTATCAGGCCGTATTGGCTGAATAGGGTCACCACGTGCGAAGGAAGCCCCGATGAGCGCGTCGCTGGCCTGGAAGAACGTCTTTCACCATAAGGGGAAATTAATTTTGAGCGTGTTGAGCATTGGCGCCTCGTTGGCAATGGTCCTCCTTTTGCTGGGGTTTCGAGAGGGGCTTTATGCGGCGCTGACAGCTTATGTCAATAATCTGGACGTAGATCTGATCGCCACGCAAAGCGGCAATGAAGGGGTGGTCAGCGCTAATTCTGTGCTCCCCGGCGGAATCCACAATGAACTCGAGGAGCTCGCCGATGCACGCGAAGCAGGGCACATCGCGGTCGCGGGAGTCATCTTTACCAGCGAGGAGGATAAGTCGCCCATCGTGCTGGTTGGCTACGAGCCGGATTCCGGGCTTGGGGATCCATGGAATCTAGGCGCTGGCAGATATTCAGAGCAGGATGATGAGATCCTGCTGGATACCTGGCTAGCTCAACGTTCGCGGATCCAGATCGGGGACACGGTTGAATTGCTGGGCCGCAAATTTGAAGTGGTGGGCTTGACCAGAGGCACCACTTCGTGGATGGCCTCGTACGTATTTGTCACACTGCCTGCGGCCCAGGAAGCCCTGGGGTTAGAGGATTCAGTCAGTTATCACTTGTTGCGCCTGAATGATAGGACCAACTTGGAAGCCGCCAAAGCCGCCATCGAATCTCGATTCCCGAATGTGAAGGCCCTCGAGCCGGACCAGATAGCCGATACCGATCGCCGGACGGTCGCCGCAGTGATGGATCGACCCATCAACATTCTTCTTTTCGTGGCGGTGATCATCGGTGTGGCGGTCATGGCCTTGACCTCCTATACGTCCATCACGGATCGATTGCGTGAATATGGGCTGCTGAAAGCGGTTGGAGCCAGGCCCTTGCGGCTAGTCATCGTCGTCGTCCAGGAAAACTTGTTGAGCAGTTCCCTGGGTATCGTCACCGGCGTGGCCTTGGCCTATTTGTCGGCGGCTTTGATCATAGCGAACTGGCCGCAATTCAATGTGACCATCCTTCCCGAGAGTGTCTGGAACATCGCCGTTTTGGGATTGATCATGACTCTGGTTGCTGCCATGCTACCGATCCGGCGGCTGGACCGAATTGATGTATTGGATGTTTTCAAGGCTTGAGGGTTAGCGAGATGCTCAAACTTGCCTGGCGTAACCTGACGAATGAACCGACTCGCATGGCGATCAGCGTCACGGGAATTGCTTTAGCCCTGGTGCTCATTCTGGCCATCGCAGGCATCTTTGCCGGCTCCGAAGAATTTGCAGTGGCCTACATCAAGAACGAACCCGCACCCATCTGGTTAATGCAATCCGGTGTTGCGAACATGCACATGTCTTCATCGTACATTTCGCCCGAATTGATTACTGAAGCCGAACAAATCGAAGGGATCAAAGATATTACCGGAGTTTTATACAGCGGCGGAAATCTTGAATCCGGTGAAGATTCGATCATTGGTTACATCATCGGCCTAGATCCCCAAGCGGAAATCGGGGGACCCTGGAGCTTGGTCGAAGGGCGGCAGAATCCAGAGCGCGGCGAGATCATCATCGATGCTGAACTGGCGAAACGTTTAGGCGTCGAACTTGGGGATGAAGTGAGTTTGTTTAATACGGCTCACAAAATTATTGGCCTGAGCCGCGGAAATTTTGGGATCGGCGGCAGCTTGGCTTTTATCAACAAGCAGGCCCTTTCGGAATGGATGGCCGTCCCCCCGGATGCGGCCAGCTTTGCTCTGGTTAGGCCGGAGGAAGGGGGCGATATCGATGCGTTGATGGGGCGCATGCAATCCCAACTCCCCGATTTGAATGTAATGCAACAAGCTGATTTCGCGGCTAGCGACATTGATTTAATACGCCAAATGGGCGTCGACATCATTCGCGCGATGAACATCATCGCCTACATCGTCGGCTTGCTGGTGATCGGCCTGACCATCTACACCGCGACCTTAGAACGTTCACGTGAATATGGCATGCTCAAGGCGCTGGGAGCCAACAATTCTCGACTCGCCGTAGTGGTTTTGGGACAGGCCTTGATCAGCGCCGCGCTTGGCATCTTGTTAGGCACGGGGTTAGCCTACGTTATTGCAGTTCTCATTACCAGGGTCTCTCCAGATATGCTGATCCTGATCGATCCCAGATATGTATTGAATCAAGTCCCCATCTTAACCTTGGTCACCGGCATTGCAGCTTTACTACCAGCCAGCCGTATCGCCAGCCTGGATCCCATGATCGCATTTAAAGCTTAATCAGCAGGAGAAAAATGAGCTCAATTCTTGAAATGGAATCTGTTTCGAAAACCTATGGGAAAGGACACGCTGCAGTTCAAGCCGTGGACCAGGCATCTATGAAGATTGATCCCGGTGAAATCGTCTTGGTCATGGGCCCCTCCGGCAGCGGAAAGACTACCTTGCTCAGTATAGCGGGGCTGCTGCTCAAGCCAACTCAGGGAAGGCTGTTGATCAATGGGGAATCGATAAACGGAAAGAGCCAGCGCCAAATGGCGGACCTGCGACTGCATACGCTTGGGTTTATCTTTCAGGCCTATAACCTGCTGAGCGCTCTAAGCGCCCGTGAAAACGTCGAGATTGTAATGAGCATGGCGGGCAAACGCGGAAAGGCTGCCTCCCAACGGACAACAGAAATCCTGGAAAAACTGGGGCTGGGCAGCCGCATGCACCATTTGCCCGCGGATCTATCGGGGGGTGAGAAACAGCGCGTCGCCATCGCTCGCGCCCTGGCCAATGACCCTCAACTTATCCTGGCAGACGAGCCCACCGGTAACCTGGACAGCAAAACTGGCGAAGAGGTGATGGGACTGTTCTGCCACGGCATGGGCCGGGAGCAAGGCCGATCCATGATCATCGTGACGCACAATCCCGAATTCGAACGGATTGCCGACCGCGTACTGTGGTTGGAAGATGGGCGCCTGAGCGAAGGCAATGGGCGAATTCAACATTGAGCTTGGTTGATGGCGATCAGAATCTCGTTCTTAGGCGCCGCGGGGACAGTTACGGGATCTTGCTATCTGTTAGAGATCGATCGATCAAAGTATCTAGTGGATTGCGGTTTATTTCAAGGCTCCCGGAAATTGAAGGAGTTGAATTGGATCGATTTTCCAATTCCTCCAGATGAAATTGCCGCTGTTTTTTTGACCCACACGCATATTGACCATGTAGGCCTCTTGCCGCGCCTGGTGCAGCAAGGCTTTAATAGCCCGGTGTACGCCGCCGAGGCCACCTGTGCCTTGCTTCATTTGGCGTTACCCGACTCGGCCCATTTGCAGGAGCAGGATGCCATTTACGCCAACAAAAAGGGGTACAGCCGCCACAAACCCGCCCTGCCGCTTTATACAGAGGTGGACGCACAAAATGCACTAAACCTCCTGAAGCCCATCCGGTTTTATCAACCGCTTCAAACCGCAGATCTTGAGATCATCTGGCACCCTGCCGGTCATACCCTTGGTTCGGCTATTCTGGAGATTCAAGCGAAAACCGGAAATCGGACTGAACGGATCGTTTTCTCCGGTGACCTTGGCCGGTTTGGGGATGAGATCATGAAGCCTCCCGCTTTGCTCAAGCAAGCAGATGTACTCCTGGTCGAATCCACATACGGAGACCGGGAACATGATGACAAATCGATTGAGGACTGCCTGACACAGGAACTTGAGACTATTCTACGAAAAGATGGCGTCCTGCTAATTCCCTCATTCGCCATTGGGCGAACTCAACAGGTCCTCTATTACATTAGAAAGTTGCAGGATCAAGGACGCATTCCGGATATTCCAGTTTTCATTGACAGCCCGATGGCAGTGGACGCCAGCCATATCTACTGCAAATATGGGGATGATCATAATCTCAATGTGAACCTGCTCATGGACGAGCAGGCCTGCCCTCTGCGCTGCCACCACACAAATTTCATTCGGGATGTCGAGGCATCGAAGCTGCTTACTACCAGACCCGGATCTGCCATCATTATATCCGCCAGCGGCATGTGTACTGGAGGGCGCATCCTGCACCACCTGAAGTGGCGCCTGCCCGCCGAACGCAATTCAGTGTTATTCGTCGGTTACCAGGCCGAGGGAACCCGCGGCCGGCGATTGCTGGACGGGGCTACCCGTATCCGGATTCATGGGGAGGAGGTGCCGGTGCGCGCCCGCATCGCCCAGGTGCAAGCCCTTTCGGGTCACGCAGATCAACGAGAGCTGCTTCGCTGGCTGGAGGGCTTCGGCAAACCTCCCTCGAGAGTTTTCATCACTCACGGAGAATCCCAGGGGAGCCTGGGACTTCAGAGGCAGATTCGAAAAAATCTCGGCTGGCATGCGATTGTTCCCTCCCGGGGAGATACATACGAAATTTGAGTGCTTGCATACGCGGCGGCGAGCAATATGGCATCTTTAATCGGTAGCTACCTACACTGACGGAAATTCCGAGATTTACTGGACAAATGTCATAGGCAGAACCGCCTATCAGGGATTGCGCCCCATGGCCCGTGACTTCGCTTTCGGGTTTGGCTATTCTCACCACACTTCACAAATTGCAGGAGAATTGATTGATTTCTAACCGCAAGCGGATATTGCTTCCAATAGGTTTTGGTTTGCTGGGGGCTATATTCCTTACCGGCATCTACTTTGGAATAGTCTCCTGGGCCGAAAGCCCGGAGCATGCCCTCGACCTGTTTTGGCAAGACCGCTGGATCGTTTTCCCTCTCATCTTTGGTTTTGGGATCCAAGTTGCCCTTTACGTCATTCTTAAGAAAGGGCTATTCCTCCCCGTCGGATCTATGGGAGCATCCGGAGCCATGACGGGGGCAGGCGGCGCTACCAGCACCATGGCCATGGTGGCTTGTTGCGCCCATCATCTCACCGATGTGTTACCCATCTTGGGCTTGACCGCCGCAGCGACCTTCCTGGCGGACTACCAGCAAGCCTTCATGCTGTTGGGCTTGGGCACCACCATTATTGGCATCATCGTCATGTTGGTGGTTTTGAATAACGCGCGCCGCAAGGCAATGCAGCACCTTACGCAAATGGAGGCAGCCTAAATACATGAAGACTCTAAAGTTTTTCGCAATCGTGATTCCACTCGGCTTACTGTTGGTTGCATGTGGCTCAACTCCGCCCACCGCAGCTGTGGTGAAAGACTTGGATAGCAAGGAGCCTTCTGGCGCCAGCATGCCGGATGCTGGTTCTGACTTTGCCTGGATGATGGGCCAAAGTCGCGAAGACGCCCAGGGTTCGGTGACGGTCATAGTCACCGCCCAAACCGTTAACCCCGATGCCGACACCATCGAGTTTGCTGTATTGATGGATACTCATTCAGTTGAACTCGATATGGACCTGGCGAGCCTATCCACATTAACCAGTGACAGCGGGGTGACTGTATCTGGCATGCTGTGGGATGCGCCGCTGGGCGGACACCACGGGGAAGGGACTCTCTCGTTTCCGGCTTCGGTGAATGGGGTCTTCATCCTGGATGGCGCCACCCAGCTCACCCTAACCATCCGCGATGTGGATGCTGCCGAACGCGTCTTTACCTGGCAGCAATAAGTGGAGGATAGATGAAAATATTTGAAGGCAAAGTAGCCCTGGTTACTGGCGGCAGCATCGGGATCGGGCGTGCGACCGCGGTCGATTTCGCAGAAAAAGGCGCCGCTGTTGTAGTTGCTGACATCAATGCGAAAGAGGCGGAGAAGACTCTTAAGTTTATCGAGCAAGCCGGCGCTAAAGCCCATTTTATATTGGCCGATGTTTCGAAGGATAAAGACGCTAATGGAATGGTGATGGAAGCGGTAAGCGTTTTTAGCCGTCTGGATTTTGCCTGCAACAACGCGGGCATCGAAGGCGTGTCCGCACCTCTTGCTGACATGAAATGGGAAGACTGGGAACGGGTGATCAATGTGAACTTGAGCGGTGTGTTCCTATCCATGAAATATGAGATCCCCGAAATGCTCAAAGCAGGTGGCGGCGCGATCGTGAACATGGCATCTATCCTGGGTAATGTAGGCTTCGCGAATGCAGCGGCTTATACCGCGGCCAAACACGGCATGCTGGGGCTTACCAAGGTTGCAGCGCTAGAGTATGCGAGCCAGGGTATCCGAGTCAACGCCGTTTGCCCGGCATTCATCGACACGCCAATGCTGGAGCGTGCTGGCATCACCACGGACGAAACGGTGCGCAAAACAATGGTAGGCATGCACCCGATCGGGCGACTCGGTGAGCCCGAAGAAATTGCCAAAGTAGTTACGTGGCTGTGCACGCCAGATGCCTCCTTCATTGCCGGGGAGGGTCTATTGGTAGATGGTGGTTATGTGGCGCGATAGGTCCATAGCTATGTGGATTTCACCAAGATGACAATTTGCATTTAACAAAACCACTTAAGGAGGATTCTTATGACATATTCTTTGCGTATACGCCGCCAGGAGGCACGGAAACGCCAGCAAACCAAACGGACCGTGACATTCACGGCGATCACCATCGCCGTCCTTGGTCTGGCAGGCTATCTGCTCTTTTCCGCCTTCTTCAAACCCGGCCCGCCTCCTATGGCCGGCAACGTCATCGACGTCGAAGCGGCCATGGATGGCTTCAGCCTGTATGAGATCCGCGTAAAAGTCGGTGAGCCCATCACCATCCGCTTGACCAGCCTCGACAATACGCATCATACCGACGGCGGCGGCAAACACGAGTTCGCGGTCGAAGAACTGGGCATCGACATCGTCGCCCCCGCCATGGGCTCCAGTTTCGCCACGTTTACACCGCAGGCGGCAGGCACGTACACCTTCTACTGCGATATCTGCTGTGGCGGCCGCGCCAACCCGAGCATGAACGGCACGCTGATTGTCGAAGGGTAGCGGATGACCCGCCCGCGGCAGATCTTCGTCCTTTCCGTCCTTACCGTCATCGCCCTGGGGGCGATTGCGCTGACGGGCTTTTGGCATCCTCACGCGCCCAATGCGGATATGCAAACGTATCTGCCTAGCATTACTTTGCCGGCCGTGCTCATCGCAGGCGTCATTGACGGCATCAATCCCTGTGCATTTACGGTGTTGCTGCTCTTCATCACCGCGCTACTGACCTCTGTCCAGGTCGGTGCGCAGAGCGTTAATGCGATCCGCATGCGCATCCTAAGCCGAGGCGGCATCTACATAGCCGCCATTTTTGTGACTTACCTGGCCTTGGGTGTTGGGTTGCTGCAGACGATTGGCCTGTTCACCCGCCAACACCTCCCAGCTCGCCTCGGCGCCCTGTTTGCCATCCTGTTCGGGCTGTGGATGCTGAAGGACTACTTCCTTCCCAGTTGGGGCTGGCGCCTACAGGCTCCCGGCAAGGTTGGAGCCTTGGCCCACGATGCGGCCAAGAAAGCCACTGTGCCTGCCTTGATCGTGGGAGGGTTCCTGATCGGGCTTTGCACCGTGCCGTGCAGTGGCGCCGTCTACCTGGGCGTGCTGAGTTTGCTGGCGCTGCAGCCGTCTGCTTTGCTGGGGTATGCCTACCTGGTGCTCTATAACTTGATCTTTGTGCTACCCCTTATTGTGATCCTTGTTGCGGCTTCTGCCCGCCCCACCTTGAATCGACTGGCCCATTGGAACATCCATCACAAAGAGTGGGTGCGGCTGGTGCTGGGGGGTGGCGTCGTTGTCATGGGATTGTTGATCCTGGCTACCGTATGAAAGGAGAGCCATGCTCAAGGGATTCAACCTCGATGCGGATGACATTGCTTTGGCGATCGTGTTATGGGTTTGCTCTCTGCCGCTGATCGCCCTGATCGCAGCCCCGGCGTTTGGCTGGAAGATTGCAGGGTTGACTGCCATTATCCTGCTGGCCCTATTCTTGGTTCTTTGCTGGGGCACGTTTCGGCAACCGTTGTTTCGCGGCCGCGTGCCGAAGAGTGAGAATTCGTTCAAATCAGGCCAATTTTAAGGACACAGGAAAAGGATTGAACTTCCATGATAACTATCAGCATCGAACCAATAATTTTCGGCATCGGGCATTTCGCGTTGCGTTGGTATGGCGTGATTATTGCCGTGGCTCTCGTTGTGGGTGTGTGGCTGGCCGCCAAAGAGGCCGAGCGTAAGGGCTTCAACAAGAACGACATCTACGACGCGACGATGTGGGTTGCCCTTGCGGGCCTACTGGGCGCAAGATTGTTCTATGTGATCGACCACTGGCCGGAGCAATTTGGGACCAATCCCATAACCGCCCTATATATCTGGCAAGGTGGCCTCGTCATCTGGGGAGCCATTATCGGCGGCCTGCTGGCGATCGTTATCCTTGCTCAACGGAAGCGGTGGCCTCTTTTGCGCCTATTGGATGCATTTGTCCCCGGGCTGGCGTTGGCGCTGGCGATCGGCCGCGTGGCGTGCATCATTACCGGAGACACCGTCGGACCTCCGACCAGCGGGCCATTTGGGCTGGCCTACACCAATCCTGGTGCCATGGTGTCTCAATTGGGCGTTTACTATACGCCCATGCCCGCCTATGAACTTGTCGGCAACCTGCTCATATTCGCTTTGGTCTGGCAATTTCGCAAACGCAAACTGTCCGACGGCGCGCTGTTCGTTATTTACCTGACCCTGTACAGCCTCGAACGCTTTCTCCTGGGTTACACCAGCGCCTTTAAAACCGTCATCTTCGGCTTCAACCAATCCCAGTTAATTTCTCTTGCGGTGTTAACCGCGATTGTCCTGTTTTTTGCAGGACGGTCCTTGCTCAAGTTTAGAGCTTTAGGTACAAAATAGCAGGAGATCTTTCAATCTGTCTCGCAGGTCGAGCCTGGACTTGGCGCCCAACTCTGGCTAATCCATTCTACGAGACTCAGTTGTTATGCTGGAGCAGGACAATCGACCTCTCTTGCATCTAATTTTGCCTCATATTGGAGGAGCTAAGTATGAATGACCAAAAAGGCACGATTTTGATAACGGGTACCAGCGGCAGGATCGGCTACCCTTTGGCTAAACGTTTGGCGGGATCGTTTAATGTGGTCGGTTTTGATCGGCGTGCGCCTTCTCATCCCCCGCCCAGCGCCGAATGTTTGTATGTGGATTTAACTCTTGAAGAAAGTGTCCGCCGTGGGTTGGAGGCCATCCGTGAACTGCACGGCAACCGAATTGCCTCGGTGATCCACCTCGCCGCTTTTTACGATTTTGCCGGCGACCCGAGTCCGCTGTATGAAGAGATCACCGTGCGCGGCACCGAGCGCCTGCTGCTCATGCTGCAGTATTTTGAGGTCGAGCAGTTTATTTTTTCCAGCACGGACCTGGTGCACGCACCCTCCGCGCCTGGACAGCCCATTAACGAAGATTCGCCGCTGCAGCCCAAGTGGCCTTATCCCCAGTCAAAAGTCGATACCGAGCAAGTAATCCGCGCCGAGCGTGGCAAGATTCCTGCCGTCATCTTGCGTGTCGCCGGCGTCTACGCTGATCTGTGTGATTCTATTCCGTTGGCGCAACAGATCCAGCGCATCTATGAGCACGATATCACTGCCTACCTCTTTCCCGGCGACGTCTCTGCCGGCCGCCAGGCATACGTCCATATCGAAGACGTGCTGGACTCAATCGTGCTTGCGGTCACACATCGCAAAGAACTGCCTCCCGAAGTGACGCTGCTTATCGGCGAGGCCGAATCGCTCAGTTATGATGAACTTCAGCGCATCCTCGGGCGTCTGATCCACGACGTGGCATGGAAAACGTACTCTCTCCCCAAGTTCGGGGCCAAAGTAGGTGCCTGGGTGCAGGAAAAACTGCCCTTGAACCGGCCGCCCTTCATCAAACCGTGGATGATCGACCTCGCCACCGACAATTTCGAACTCGACATCACGCGTGCTTACAAGACGCTGGGCTGGGAGCCCAAGCACACATTGCGCGACACGCTACCGAAAATGATACCGGCGCTAAAAGCCGATCCGCTTGCCTGGTACCGCCAGAATGAGATCAAGCCACCGCTGTGGCTGCGGGAGTCGGCGCCCTCGAGCGATTCGGCAAAAGAGATGGAGCCGCATGAATTGATGCACTTGGCGAAACAAGTGCAGAGCATGATGAACGCCACAACCGAGTCGGTAGAGCCTATGAAAGGAATGCGACATGGCGAAGCATGATATGTCAAAAATGGGTGATTCGAAGCGCTGACGCAATGGAAAAGTCTGAACCGGCAATGCATGACATGGCGAGTATGGCCGGGTCGAGAGAGGCCAACGCCGAAGTCCGCGCCAAAGAGTTGCAGCTAGAGCAATTACGTGCCCTGCAAACGCAGTTGGATCAGGCCTACCAGCGCGAAGCGGCTGCGCAGAAAAAAGAGGATGCCCGCGCGCTGGAGCTGATGGAGCGCGATCCGCGTGCGCACATCGAGATGATGAAAATGGAACAACAGCATCGGCAGTTGGCCCTTGAACTCCCAGGGCAACTGCTACAACACGAAGCGCAGGTCTACCGAGAATTGCAAAGCGCACAAGCGGCGGCGCAAGCTAAGATGCCAGAGACCGGCAAAATGATGGGGGAGATGATAGGCATGGCGCGCTGGTCGCAGATTCCGCTGCTTGTGCTGGGCTTATGGTTGATCGTTAGTCCATTCTCACTTGGCTATCGCAGCCTGCCAATGATCTGGAGCGACATTATCAGCGGGTTGTTGGTGATGGCCCTCGGCGCAATTGCCTTTCGCACCGGGCGCGCCTGGGCCGCATGGGCGAATACATTCGTGGGTTTATGGTTGGCTTTCGCCCCGCTCGTCTTTTGGGCGCCGGATGCCGCCGCGTATGCGAATGATACGCTCATAGGCGGGCTTGTGGCAGTGTTTGCCGTGCTTATCCCCATGATGATGACGATGGCAGGGCCCGAAGTTCCACTGAGGTGGTCGTACAACCCGTCGACCTGGCTGCAACGCGCCCCTGTTCTGGCGCTCGCCCTCTTAAGTTTTTTCCTGGCGCGCTACATGGCCGCGTTCCAATTAGGACACATCTCCTGGGCCTGGGACCCGATTTTTGGCGACGGCACTGTCCGAGTGCTCACATCCGACGTCTCGAAAGCGTTTCCAGTCTCCGACGCGGGACTAGGCGCGTTCATCTATCTTGTCGAACTCCTGTCGGGTTTTATGGGTGATCCGCGTCGTTGGCGCACCATGCCGTGGATGGTGGCCCTCTTTGGCCTGATGGTGGTGCCGCTTGGCATCGTCAGTGTCGTGCTGATTATGTTGCAACCAGTCGCCGTTGGTGCATGGTGCACGGCATGTCTCCTCTCCGCGCTATTTATGTTGATCATGATCGCCCTCTCGCTCGATGAAGTGATAGCGATGCTCCAGTTTTTACTGCAAACTCGTCGCGCCGGCAGGTCCGTATGGCGCACGTTCTGGCTCGGCGGCGACTCCCTGGGCGATAACCTGACGCCGCGTCGTCCGGAAACCACACACCCACGCCAGATGTTCTGGGGTGTGACGGTGCCGTGGAATCTGCTGCTGAGCGCCGCGCTGGGCGCTTGGCTGATGGCTGCGCCAAGTGTCTTTCAAACCCAGGGCCAGGCGGCGCACAGCGATCACATCCTCGGCGCGCTGGTCGTGACGGTCGCCATCATCGCCTTTGCGGAAGTGGCGCGTGCGGCTCGTTTTGTCAACATTGCGCTGGCGCTCGGCATTATTGTGCTGCCTTGGCTGGTCAGCGGTGGAACGCCGTCCTCGGGCATCAACGATCTGATCATCGGTGCACTCATCATCGCGCTGAGCATTCCGCCGGGCAAGATAAAGAATACATATGACAATTGGAATCCACTGATTATGTGAGTTGGTGTTTGTCTTCAATCAGTGCGTGGTGAAACGTCGTATGACACGATCCTCAAAGATCCCCGGCCCCGCCACATGAATCTTCCTTGGTCCACTCACATGGCCTTGATCGGTGGCGTGAAAGTGTGGTTAGTGGAGGATATGGGGTAGGCCCTCTGGGCACACAAAGCAGCCCCCGCAAACAGAAGGTACCGAAAAGGCCAACTCACTGAGTTGGCCTTTTTGAATCTGGCTCATTGCTTGGGCGTTCCCCTGGTTAAACAGCCTATTGTCCTTCAAGCGGATAACCAGCCGCTTCCCAGGCCCGCATGCCGCCTTCCAGGTTCCATACGTTGGTATAGCCAAGAGCGACCAGGGCCTCCGCAGCAACGGCACTCATGCTTCCGCTGCGGCAATACAGTACGATCTTGGCATCCTTGTTGCCGGGCAACCGGGCGAGGTTGCCTGGCTCAGTGATCTGGTCGAATGGGATGGACAGATCCGTTCCGGCGATATTGCCCTCGAATGGGATATGGACGTTTACAAAGACAAAATCCTTCGTGTCCAGCATGGAATCCAAGAGAGCGGGGGAAATGTCGGTGTAAGACCCGCCATTTGCTGGATTGGCTGCTCCAGTCGCGGAATTAGCCTGGCAGGCCATTAGAAACACCAGAGGAACCAAGGATAGAAAAAGGAGTTTTCTCATCATTAGATCAAAATGATACCCTAAGCGCAGGGGGCTGCGTCATCCTACTTTTCAAGGGAATCGCGCATAAACGGGAAGGCGAACCAAACCAGCCCCAGGCTAAACAGGCCGCCAGTGATCAAGCGCATCCAGGAGTTGAACGAGCCCAGCATGTCCCCTGCATAGAAACTTTGCGGGAAGCCATTTTGCGTGAGCTGCGCCAGCCACACATTTGGATCGCGGAACCCTTGACCAAGGCCGGCAAAATCGCTGATCAGATGGCTGCCGCCGTCCACCAACATGGGCAGCCCCAAGAGCACAAGCCCCCATAGTGGCAATGTCGGGATTCTTTTGCGAAGCGGATACCAGATCCACGCTACGAACAACACACCGCCATACATGGAAAACATACGGTCAGACCAGGCGACCTTCCACCCCAGATCCGCATTGCCGATGAATTGCCGTAGGATCATTGGATCGCTTGCGTTCTGCCAGGCCGCCTGGATGGCGGCGAGCGAATACGATGGCTGCGCCCCAAACAAGAACCAGGAGCGCTGGGGTAACTGGTGGCAAACGTATGAGTAAAAGGAATAAATGGCTGATCCCCACTGGTCCCAGCCCAACTTCATAAGCAAGGGAGCCAAAAACGGGAAAAAGACGAAAGCGCCGTAAAGAATGCTGAATATGGCAAACCAGTGCCGCGTGAAAGCTGCGGCTAAACCGTCGGCTGGTGATTTGCCATGCTTTATTGCTGTTTCTGCCATTGCACTAATTTACCTGATGCACAGCCCCACTGACCTCGCTCGGGCATAGGCCAATCCGCCTGCCGCGCCTCCGCCATTTTGCTCATAAAGAGACAGACGAAACCACTCTATAGCTTTATTGTTCCCAAGCGTAGACTACTCCCGTAGAACGAATCCTTTCTTAGGAGATGCATAATGACTTTGTCAGAGTTCACAATCGAAAAAAAGGCAACGACCTCATCCCGGCCACTTGCCGAGGTGCCTGACGCTGAAACGGATCAGGAGGCGCAGGCAATCGCAAGAGAATACCGCTCTTTGGTGCGCAAATTCTGGTTTGCTGCCGCCATATCTATCCCGGTCATGCTGGTGGCCTATCCGGAGTTGCCGTGGCTCTACCTGCCCAATCTGTTTATCGGTGAAGGGTCAGATACCCTTATGCGCTGGCTCTTTGCCATTTCGGGACTTGCGACTTTGCCAGTGATGTTCTATTCGGGAAGCCAGTTCTTTACCGGCGCCTGGGCGGCCTTAAAGCGCCATTCCGCCGACATGAATACCCTGATCGTCTTGGGCACCAGTGCGGCGTGGATCTATTCCACGATCGCCTTACTCATCCCTGGTATTTTCCCAGAAGGTACAGCCACTCCATTCTATGATGTGACCGCAATCGTCACTGCGTTAGTTGTCCTTGGTCAGGCGCTGGAAGTGCGCGCCAAGGGACAAACCAGCCAGGCCATTCGTAAGCTGCTGGACCTGCAAGCCAAGACGGCCCATGTGCTCCGTGATGGCAAAGAGCTGGAGATCCTTGTGGAAGAGGTCCTCGTTGACGATGTGGTTGTTGTCCATCCCGGAGAAAAGATCCCCGTGGATGGCGAGATCATCAAAGGGTATTCCACTGTGGATGAATCCTTGGTCACAGGCGAGAGCCTGCCAATTGACAAGAAGGTGGGCGATGAGGTTGTTGGCGCCACGTTGAACACTACCGGCACCTTCAACTTTCGCGCCACGAAAGTAGGCAAGGATACGGCCCTGGCGCAGATCGTAAAGATGGTCCAGGACGCAATGGGTAGTAAGGCGCCTATTGCCCGTCTGGTAGATGTGGTTTCCAGTTACTTTGTCCCTACCGTGATGATCATTTCGATCCTTACCTTCTTGGTCTGGTTCAACTTTGGCCCAAGCCCTGCGCTGGCGTTCGCCATTGTGACGGCTGTGACTGTGTTGATCATCGCCTGCCCGTGCGCCGTGGGAATGGCAGTGCCGATGAGCCTGGTGGCCGGGGTTGGCAAGGGAGCCGAACACGGAGTGCTCATCCGAAACGGCGAGGCCCTGCAAACCGCATCGCAACTTAAGATTGTGGTGTTGGATAAGACCGGCACGATCACAAAGGGGAAGCCTGAACTGACCGACACCGTGCCTGCAACTGGATTCGATAAAGAAACCTTGCTGCATTATGCGGCCAGCGCTGATCAGCCAAGCGAACACCCGCTGGCGCAGGCCATCGTGCAGGGCGCCCGCAACTTAGGCGTGGACGTAGTCGACCCCGCTGAGTTCGAGGCGGTGCCAGGCCACGGCGTTGAGACCAAGGTGGACGGCCGCCAGGTGCTTGTAGGAAATGCCAGATTGATGAGCCGTCACAATATCGACGCGGGCTCAATCAAAGACGAAGTAGAACGGCTGCAGGGTGAGGGCAAGACGGCCATGTTTGTGGCCATCGATGGCAAGGCCGCCGGCGTGGTGGCCGTGGCCGACACGATCAAGGGAGACTCCGTCCAGGCGATCCGCGTCATGCAGGAAGCCGGGATCGAAGTCATCATGATCACTGGCGACAACGAACGCACGGCCCAGGCCATCGCCCGCCAGGTGGGCATCCAGCGCGTGTTGGCCGAAGTGTTGCCGCAGGATAAGGCCCAAGAAGTCCACATGCTCAAGAAGGGTGGCGTCAAGGTTGGCATGGTGGGCGATGGCATCAACGATGCGCCGGCTTTGGCGGAGGCCAGCGTTGGCTTTGCCATCGGCACGGGCACCGACGTGGCAATCGAAGCCGCCGACATCACCTTGATGAGCGGCAGCCTGAAGGGCGTGGCTTACGCCATTGAGATCTCCAAGGCAACCATGCGCAATGCGAAACAAAGCCTGGCGGGAGCTTTTGCGTACAACACGCTGGGCATCCCGGTGGCTGCCGGCCTGCTGTTCCCCATTTTTGGGCTGTTGCTCTCGCCCATCATCGCCGGGGCGGCTATGGCTGCGTCCAGCGTGACAGTCGTTACTAACGCCAACCGGCTGCGCTTCTTCAAAGCCAAGAGCTTTGCCGAAGCTGCGGTCAGCTAGTTACCTAAAAGGAAAAGGAAGATAAACATGGACCTTACAACCATTATAGTAAATGTACTGGGGCTGGCCCTGATCGCCCTGGTCGTGTGGTATTTCTGGCTCTTCCGCCGCGAGGGCGTGCAAGTGGCCATGGTAGCCGGAATCCAGGAAGCCACGATTAAAGTGAAAGGCGGCTATGATCCGGACGTCATCGTGGTCAAAAAAGGCAGGCCCGTCCGCTTGAATTTCCTTCGCCAGGAATCGAGCATGTGCAGTGAAATGGTGATCTTCGATAAGATCCAGAAATCCGCAAAATTACCAGAAGGCGAGACGGTGACCATCGAGTTCACCCCTACGCAAAACGGCGAGATCCCCTTTCAATGCCAGATGGGCATGCTGAGAGGGAAGGTGATCGTCGAAGCCTGAGTATCCCTGCCAGAGAAAAATAATCTGCCGTTCACGAACGGCAGATTTGTTTTGGAATTCGTAATGGGCTTCATTCATCGGATCGGTTACGCCGGCGGCTTCCTTGGTAGAATGAAATGCCGGTGAAAACAGGGGCAGGGCTAGAAGAACTGCACCCCATGAGGCCTTTCGAGAAGAATATGCCCGTCAAGCTAGGCGCTTTGGTGCCGGCCTACAACGAGGCGGCCAGGTTGCCGGTCGTGCTCAACATCCTCCTCTCTCTGGACGGCTTCAGCGAGATCCTGTGTGTCGATGATGGCTCCACGGATGGAAGCGCGACCATGCTGCGGCGGGATTTTCCGCGCGTCCAGGTGCTGGCCTTGCCGGCCAACCGCGGCAAAGCCGGCGCGGTGCTGGCCGGCGCCCAGCATTCCACCTGCGACCACTTGCTGCTTATGGATGCAGACCTCCAGCAGCTGGATCGTAAGCAGCTGGCCGCCGGGCTGGCCCAGGTGAACCGCACGCCGGATGTCGATATGGTCGTATTCGTGCGCACCGCGGAGCCGCTCTGGGCGCGCCTGATCCGCGGCAACGACCTCTTTAGCGGCGAACGTATCATCCGCCGCGCCGACCTGGTTGCCCTGCTCCAGGGCGATCAGGTCCACGGTTACGAACTGGAAGTCGCCCTCAACCAATACATGATAGATAACAAAAAGAAAGTGCTGCGTATGCCCCTATACTGCAGGTCAAAGCCGGCAGCCGAAAAGATCGGCTTTTGGGCGGGTTGGAGGAAAGAACTGCGCATGGCGGGGGCGATCTTCAAATTTCTTGGGGCACGCAGATTTGTGCAGCAGATGCTCTGGTTCGCGCCTTTCCTAAAGAGTCGGGCTGCGTAATAGATGCAGCGGACGCTTCTTTTCCTTTACCCCATTCTCTCCGTCGTCAGCCAGCTCATCGTGGCCCTCCTGTTGGGCCTGGCTCTGTTTCCCAGCATGCTGTTCATCGGCTGGGCTTGGTCTGCCGTGGGCGGCCTCAACGCCGGCGCCGGCGGAGTGCTGCTCTTCTGCCTGGCACTAGGTTTCGCTTTCATCTTGTTCGGCAACACGTTGCTGGTCTTGGTGATCCTGATCAGCAGAGTGTTCCGTATCCGCGCCACCGAAAAGCGCGCCAAGGTCTTTTCCCCTACCACCATCTTCTATGCCTTGTACAGCCTGCTCCTTCATGTAGCATCGTCATTCTATTTACCGGTGCTCAAGAGCAGCTACTTCAACGTGTGGTTCTATCGGCGCATGGGCGCTAAGATCGGCAAAGGGACGCTGGTGGCCACGAATCGCATTTGGGATTGCGACCTGGTGGAGATCGGGGAGAACTGCATCATTGGTGGGAATGCGTCCATCTCAGCGCACTATGCCCAGGGCGCCCGCGGCCGGCTGCGCAAGGTGGTCATCGGCAATTCCGTTACCGTCGGCGCCAATTCGTCCATCATGCCCGGCGTGGTCATCGAGGATAACGTCGTGGTGGGTGCGCATACCCTCGTCCCCCCGGGTATGCATTTGAAATCCGGCGGCATCTACCTGGGCGTGCCCGCCGAACGCGTCAACTAGGGAGCGCTCTTCAAATATCGGTCGAAGAATTCAATGGAGCGTAAAAGTGCGCCAGTGAAATTGTTCGATATGTTGTGGTCATCTCCGTCGTAAACGAACAGTTCCGCGATTCCCCCGGCCTCGCGGACTTCCACGGCCAGATTGACGGAGAACTCCGTGGGCACGGATTCATCCGCAGTGCCATGGTGGAGCTGTAACGGGCCCGAAAGGTCGGCCAGGTAGCTGTTGGCCGAGATCGAAGCCCAGAATTCCGAATAGGTGCCGGGCGAGCCGTAGGAGTACAGCAGGCGGCGCGTCCCGAAGCGAGGCGTGCCCGCCACGTCGGCCATGTCAGCATAGGATGCCACCACGCCGGCCCAGATGACGCCGGCCTTGATATCGGGATCGACCACCATGGCGCGCAGGGTGATGTAGCCGCCCATCGAATGGCCCCACATGCCGATGCGCTCGGCGTCAGCATCCGGATAGGCCTTGAGCGCCGCTACCGCGTTGAGCACGTCGATCACGTAATCGGGCTGGCCATAGGCGCCGCGGGCTTCGCCCTCGGAATTGGCATGGCCGCGGTAATCGGGACGGAAGACGATGTAGCCGCTGCGCGCAAAGCCATCCACGTAAGCCACATAGCGTTCGGTGGTTTGGTAGACCTCGGGCGGAATGTAGCCGTGATTGAAGATGATCACAGGCCATCCGGTCTCGGGTTTTTCGCCGAACGGGATGGTGAGCAAGCCGTATTGCTTCAGTCCATCGGACATGTAAGAGGCGATATAGCGATAATAGTTGGGGCCGACATCCAACGTGTCCTCGATGACCAGGTCCGAGGCGGGATAATCCCGCGAGCGCAGGTACTCGATGCTGAGCTTATGCGGCGGCGGCGTTGGGGTGATCGATGGTGTGAGGCTTGGTGAAGGGGAAACCATGCCTATCGGCGTGGTCTGGGTTGCCATGGCCGATTGAATTGCGGGCGCAGGCAGAACGGGTGAGCACGCGGCGATGAGCACGCAAATGGCACAGGCGAATAGGGCGCGCATACGGCGCGGATTATATCTATCGGAGCTTGGCGTTGACGTGCCTAGGGCTGGAACTCTATCCAGGCTTCGTACACCGGCCTCTTGTTGCCTTCGAAATCCCGCAGCGAGATGCTGCTGAAAACCTGCCAGAATGTGGCGTTTTCCGGCGTCTGCACCATCTGGTTTAGGTGCAGCCAGTTCAGGATCTTGACATTGATGTCAGGCAAAATTCGGCGCAAGGTATCGATGTAACGGATCTGCGCTTCCGGGCTGGCTTCCCAGGCGGTCTGCAGTCCCAGGCCATCGCCCGGCCAGCCTGTCTCGGTGATGGCAACGGGTTTGTCCCCGATGCGCTGGGCCAGGGGAGCGAAGTACCCATCGGGTACTTCTTCCGGCGTCGCCACGCCCAACCAGGGGTAGAGCGTAAGGCCCACGATATCCACTTTCTCCAGATTGTGATCTTCCAGCGCGCCCCATTGCGGTGTGGTCCATTGGTTGAAGGCGCCTTGACCCGAGAGACGCTCGTACTGGAAAACAGGGCCGACCATCGTTTCGGGCGAGACTGCCTTGATCGCATCATACGCTTCGTTGTAGAAAGAAACCCAACGGCTGTAATCCTCGGGATTACTGATGAAGTACGCGTCGCTTTCGTTGCCCAGGAAGATGAACGGCGGGTGGTAGCCGGCGGCGAAGTCCGCCAACATCTGCTTGAACAGCGCCTTCGCTTCTTCGTTCGTCCAGTCATTGGTGGGGTTGGTAGGCACGCCTATTTGCAGGCTGTCCTCAGAGCGCCAGCCGAAGACGATGATCGGGGTATAGCCGTAGTTGCCGGCCTCGAGCACCAGGCCGATAGCCGTCTGCGGGATCTGCCCAGCATCGGCGCCGCCGGAGACATCCTGGCGCCAGGCGCCGTTGAACATGACGCCGCCATTGGGCAGGCTGCCGACCTCGGCCAGGAAATCCGGGAAGCGGCTGTAATCTGCAGGGAAGCCGAGCGGAGAAATGCCGTAGCCTTTGATCACCCCCTCGACGGTGGGCATGTCCGAGGGCTGAACGGCTGGAAGCGTCGAAATCGTGGTTGTTTGCCCGCAAGCTCCCAGCAAGACGGCGAGCACGAGGATCGAGAGAACGAAGCTAAGGCGAATAGCTAACATCACGTTCCTCCTAAGTCAGATTCAATAACAGCCCGCTGCGATCGAAGAGGATTTGATAGCCGCCCGCCAACACCTCCTGGGTGCCTTGGTCCAGCGGCTGGCTGATCCAACTTTGTGCGGCGAAACCGAATTCCACCTCAAGTCCGCTTTCATACCAAACGCGCAGCGCGGTGAGGCGGCCCCAGTGTTCCGTGGCCCGCTTGGTAATATCGCCGAACTCGGAAGCCCAATGTGTATCGTCCAGAAAGTCCTGGCGCTGGTCGCACAGGATCACCAGATCGATGTCCGAGTTAAGCCCGGAACTGCCGCGGGCGCGGGATCCCACCAGCAGCGCAGTACGGATGTCCGGCTGCAACGCAGCCCAGTCCACCACTCTTGCGAGGAACTCAGTGACGTGTTTCCTGGTCATTGAGGAGTATAGGCGGCTATCTCGACGTACCAATACAACAGGCGATGTTGCAGCCCATATTCTCCTTTCGCTGCGGCCTGCGGATATGCCGCTCGCAGTTCTTCGATCCCAACCTCGTTTTCCGGAAGGAACACAAAGACGGTCGGCCCCGGCGTCAGATCTGGGTTATCGGCCGCATCCACAGGGAGCTGCATGTCCAAGCCGATGGCCTGCGGCGCCAGAAACGGGATGGTGGCGATGGAGCGATAGCCCATGCGCGGTTGCCCAAAGAACGCGACCTGGGTGCCGGGCGGCTTCCCACGCAGATAGTTCGCCAGATGTTGAGCCACCGCCGTGTTGTCGCTGGAATATTCGCCGCGCGGCGTAAAGTCCCAGAAGTAAAAATTAACATTGGCCGCGGCGATTATTACCGCCACGGCGATAGCGCCCGCGGCCAGCCCAGCCTTCGCCGGTTTCCACAGCGCGGCCAAATGCTTGCTGATCTGGTTGAGCGAAAAACCGATGACCAGCGCGGCCGCCGGAGCCGCGCCAATGTAACGCTGCGCCGCGGGCGTGCTTTCGCTGAGGCCGCCGGCCACGGTGAAGGCTGCCAACCACAGGACGATGAGCCAATGCTGCGGCCTGCGCCATTGCAGGATCATCAGCACCAACCCCAGCAGGAAAAAGGCGGCCGGGGCCGGCAGCAAAATGGGAGCCTCGGGCGTGTACCAGTGCCGCAGGTTGGTGTTAGTGAATGCCTGGACGCTTACCCAAAGCTGAGAGCCCAGGATCTGCCAGCCGGGCAGCCCGGTAATCTGCTGCTCGTTCTCCAGCCAAGGGCCAAGCAGCGAGACGCGCTGCATGGGCGCCGCGAATTGGTCGAGGTCGGCCAGGTAATTGACGAGCAAGGGATAGAACACGACCAGGACAACAAGAAACATCAGAATGACGGAGGCATGATTACGCTTGAAGCGCGCGCGGTCCGCCAAGGCGGCCAGCAATAGCCAAGCCGGCACGAGCACGATGAGCATGCGCCCGCTGGCATAGAAGTATTGCGCCAATCCGATGCAAAGCCCCGCCAGCAGGAAAGCCCAGCGACGCTGGCGTGACCAGGCGATCCAGATCAAGCCGATCACCAGCGTGAACCAGAAACCGTCCCAAATATTATTCAAGCCAATACGGCTGAAGTGAATGTGGAAGTGCAGACCGGCCAGGAGGATGGCCGCCAACAGCCCGGCGCGCTGGCCATACAAGGCGCGGCCGGCCAGGTAGACAACGCCGACGGTGAGCGCGCCCGCCAAAGCCGAAGTGAGGCGCAGCGCCTCCGCGGTCTGGCCGAAGATGGCAATGGAAAGCGCCTGGAAGTAGAAATAAAACGCAGGGAATGAATACCAGCCATAGCCGAAGATATTATTGAATTTGCCATTCAGGATATCCACTGCGAATAGGCCGCCGGAGGCCTCATCGCCGGTGAGGTTGTTAGGGATCAGGGCGGTGTTCCAGGCGCGCATCCCCAATGCGACCACGACCAGGGCGGCGAGGATGGCCACGGCTTTCCATGAGATCTTAGGCGCCTTCTCGCCCATCTGCCAGGCGCCCAGCAACGCCAAGCCCATGGCCACTCCCCAGGCGACAACTGCCACGGCTGGGGCGCGCATCATTTGGCCCGGGCCGGCAGCCATCGCCGCCAGCATGCCGAACAGGACGGCCGACAGCAAATAGATCACCTGGGTGTTGGAGACGTCCAACCCAGAACCGATCGCCTGCAAGGCATTTTTGATAGGGCGGGGCAACGATCGGGTGGAATAGATGATCCCGGCCGTGAAGAAAATAACGCCGAGAAGCGGAAAGGCGAACCCGCCGCTGTTGCCCGCGGCTACCAGGCCGCGGCGTAAAAGTTCGCCAAGCAAGGTGAGCAAAAGGCCGCAGATAAGGAGGGCCTGCGAAGCAGGACCATTAATGAGAGCGGAGAATAAGGAACGATTGCGCTTCTTCCCAACCTGAAGCCAGCCCCAGATCGTAATGGCAAGAGGGATGAGAAGAACCGGAGCGAGAAGGGCTGTCAGGGCCAAGAAGCCCATAGCCTTATTCTAGCGCAGGCCGGTCTCGAGGCGGGAGATCACCATACGCTGGATTTCGCTGGTGCCCTCGTAGATCTCGGTGATCTTGGCGTCGCGGAAATAGCGCTCTATAGGCAGCTCTTTGCTGTAGCCCATGCCGCCGTGGATCTGCACTGCCTGATGGGCGCAGAACATGGCCGTTTCGGAAGCGAACAACTTGGCCATGGAGGCCTCGAGCGTGAAGCGTCCGCCGCTTTCCTTGCTGCGCTGCTTGGCCTGCGCCGCGCTATAGATCAGGCCGCGGGCGGCTTCGATGCGCGTCTTCATGTCGGCGATCTTGAAGCCCGTGCCCTGGAACTCGCCGATCTTGTGGCCGAAAGCCTCGCGTTCCTGCACGTATTTCACGCTGGCTTCGTAGGCGGCTTCGGCGATGCCCAGCGCCTGGGCGGCGATGCCGATGCGCCCGGCGTCCAGCACGGTCATGGCGATCTTGAAGCCTTCGCCTTCCTGGCCCAGGCGGCTGCTTACAGGCGTCTTGAAATTGTCGAAGTTAACTTCGCTGGTGGCCGAAGCGCGAATGCCCAGCTTGGGTTCTTTCTTGCCGCGGCTGAAACCCGGTTGGGTCGTATCAATAAGGAACGCGCTGATGCCCTTGTCGCCTTTGGCGGCATCCGTCATGGTGAACAACAGGATGTAGTCTGCCACGGGAGCGCTGCTAACCCAGGATTTGCGCCCGTTGATGACATAATGCTCGCCCTCGCGTACGGCGCGGCTGCGCATGGTGGCCGCGTCTGACCCGGACATCGGCTCGGTGAGCGAATAGGCGCCGATCTTTGCGCCCGAGGCTATGGGGCGCAGATAGGTCTGCTTTTGTTCCTCGGTGCCGAATTTCAGGATGCCGTAGCAGAACAGGGAATTGTTTACTGACATCACGGTACCGTGGGCGGCATCCGCCTTGCAGATCTCTTCGAGGGCCAGTACGTAAGCCAGCGTGTCCATGCCGGCGCCGCCATACGCCTCTGGCACCTCGATGCCCATGAAGCCCATCTTTCCCATCTTGCGGATCGTATCCAGTGGGAACTCGCCGCTTTCGTCGTGTTCGGCGGCAATGGGCAGGATCTCGTTTTGAGCGAACTCGCGGGCCGCCTGGCGCAGCATCTCGTGTTCTTCAGTCAGCAGGCCGGCGGGAAGGACTTCTTTGGTGACCATGGGGCCTCCGAAACTGGCGTGGTGGTGGGCGCTCGGGATTATAGCAGAGCCATTTAAGCGCGATGGTATACTCCCGCGAATGGCCGAAAAGATCGATCCTGAACTTTTTCAACACCTGGTCGAACTAGCCGCCTTGGAGCTGGATGAAAAGGAAGCGGAGTATTTGAGGCGGGAGTTGAATAACCAGCTCAAGGCCATCGATGAATTGGCGGCCATCCCCATTCCCGAAGGCACACCTGCGGCCAGCCATGGGGTGCCCTACGCGGCGGGCATGCGGCCGCCGAGCCGAGCGGACCGATCGATCGATTCGCAACTGGCAGACGATATCCTAAAGCAGGCGCCCGAGAGCGAAGCCGGATACATCTCCGTTCCCGAAATCCCCCACGAAGAATTGGGCTAACGCAGACGCCATGCCGGAACTCTGCGACCTGCCCGCGCACGAACTCGCCCAGCGCATCCGCGGGAATGAAATTTCCGCCGAGCAGGCGCTGGATTCCGCGCTGGCGCGCATCCGCGCGGTGGACGGCGAGCCCGGCCGTCTGGACGGGCCGCGGGCCGACGGCAACAAAGTGCATGCCTTCATCACCCTCACAGAAGAGAGAGCCCGCGCGCAGGCCAGGCAGGTCGATCAGAAGTTGGCCAAAGGAGAAGTTGTCGGGCCACTGGCGGGCGTGCCCTTCACGGTGAAAGACATCTTTACCGTAAGTGGCGTGCTCTCCACGGCTGCCTCACGCATCTTGTCCAATTTCGTAGCCCCGTACACCGCTACGCCCGTCGAACGTCTGGAGGCCGCCGGCGGCGTCATGCTTGGCAAGGTCAATTTGGACGAATTCACCTATGGCTCATCCAATGAATCCTCCGCCTTCCAGCCGGCCACGCGCAACCCCTGGGATACGCGCCGTGTGCCGGGTGGGTCCTCGGGCGGGAGCGCCGCGGCGGTAGCCGCCGGCGAAGGCGCCTTGTCGCTCGGCACTGACACATCCGGCTCGATCCGCCAGCCGGCCGCCTTCTGCGGGGTGGTCGGCCTCAAGCCGACCTACGGCCGCGTCTCGCGCTACGGATTGATCGCCTTCGGTTCCTCCCTGGATTGCCCTGGCCCGCTGGCGCGCAACGTGCGCGACGCAGCCTTGATGCTGAACGTAATGGCCGGCGCAGACCCGCGGGATGCCACCGCTGCGGCGGTATCTGTGCCGGATTACACGGCCACGCTCGAAGACGGAGTTAAAGGCCTGCGCATCGGGTTGTCCCCGGATTACGCCAAAATAACTTTCTTCGATCCGAAATCCGGCAAACGCGAAGAGCGCTCGTTACCCAAAGAGATCTCCGACGCGGTGACCCAGGCGGCCGAGACCCTGGCCTGCCAGGGCGCCGAAATCGTGGAAAACATATCCATGCCCCACACGCAATATGGCATCCCGACGTATTTCGTGATCTCGCGCATCGAAGCGGCTTCCAACCTGCATCGTTACGATGGAGCCAAGTACGGCTATCGCACGCAGGCCAAGGTTGGCAATCTGCGGGATCTGTATCGCAAGTCGCGGGCCGAAGGCTTTGGCCTGCAGCCGAAACTGCGCATCCTGATGGGCATGTACGTAAGCAGCGCCCAGTACAGCCAGCAGTATTACCAGCGAGCCTTGCAGGTGCGCTCTTTGGTCCGTGGCGATTTCGACGCGATTTTCTCTTCGGGGGGCAAGCTGAGGTTAGACGCCCTGCTAACCCCGGTCACACCCACGGCGGCGTTCCCGGCAGGGGAAGTCTTCGGCGACACGGTACTGATGCAGTACGCGGATCAGTTCACCGTGACCGCCAACCATGCAGGCATCCCGGCGCTTTCCGTGCCTGCTGGCTTGAGCGGCGAACGGTTGCCGCTAGCCGTTCAATTCATGGGAGCCGATTTTTCCGAGGAGAAGCTGTTGCGCATCGGGCGCGCCTATGAGGCAGCGACTGACGGTGAGGAGTGGCGCAAGGCGAGACCCCGGGTATTGGCTAACTAGTCGAAAAGCACCCGAGAATGCCGGATCCGATAGTCATTAGCAAAGCCCAGGCTCGCCGTTTCCTGCTGGGACACTTGCGCCTGTTGCCACCGCGCAAGCTGCAGGGTAAAGAGGGCGTGCTCGATTACGTACGCCATGTGAATTGCATCCAATACGATCCGATCAACATCGTGGGGCAGAACCCTCACCTTGTACTGCAATCCCGGGTGCGGAACTACAAATCCGGCATGCTGAAGGCGCTGCTCTACGAGGATCGCAAGCTGATCGACGGCTTCGACAAACAGATGTCGATCTACCCCCTAGAGGACTGGCCTGATTTCAGCTACTACCGCAAAGAGATGGCCAAGCGTTACATGCAAAGCAGCCAGACGGCCGCGGCAGCGCGATTGGTAGATCAGGTGAAGAGGCAGATCAAGAAGCGCGGCCCACTTTCCTCGATTGATCTGGAGGATGACACGCGCATGGACTGGTGGCTGGCTGGCACCGTGCGCGCCGTGCGCATCACGATGGACATCCTATTCTACGGGGGCGAGACCGTGGTGCACCACCGCACGGGCACGCGGCGCTACTTCGACCTGAGCCAGCGTGTGCTCCCGGCGAAGCTGCGCAAGCCTCGGCCGCATTCCTCCCACGAAGAGTACCTGGACTGGCACGTGTTGCGCAGGGCCGGGGGAGTGGGCCTTCCACACTGGAGGGTCTCCGAAAAATACGGTGGACTGGTGGGTTGGAGCGGCGGCCGCGTCAAGGCCGCCATTGCCCGGCTGGAGAAGCGGGGTCTTCTGCTACCGGTGAAGATCGAGGGGCTGGAGCGCGAGAAGTTCCACATTCGCCGCCAAGACCTGCCGGCGCTGGAAGCCGCGGCCAGGGAATCCAGAATCAAGCCGGCGGCTGCCTTCATCGCTCCCTTGGACAATCTGATGTGGGATCGCAAATTGATCGCGCTGCTGTTCGATTTCCACTATGTATGGGAAGTCTATATCCCGGCGGAAAAACGTAAACATGGCTATTACGCGATGCCGGTGCTTTATGGAGAGCGTCTGATCGCGCGCATGGACCCGGAATTCGACCGCGCCAGTAAGACTTTCATTATCAAGAGCTGGTGGTGGGAGAAAGGCGTGGACAAGAAGGATGAAGCCATGCTGGCTGCCCTCCAGGATTGCATTTCCGCCTTTGGCAGGTACCTGGACGCGGATGGGATTCGCCTCGGAGAGAATGCTAAAAAGGAAACCGGATTAGCCAGGGCAGTAAAAAGAGCCAACACCGCCTGATCTCCTGATCTTGCTCAGGAGGGTAGTGGGATAATTGCACCGTATGAGCGAGAAATTCGACAAGATCCTCAGGCAACTGAAGGCGTTAAGAAACGAGACCAACCTGGCCGGCATGGCGCGTTTTGGCATCGCTACCGATAAGGCCTTCGGCATCAAACATCCTGATCTTGACCGCATCGCTCGCCAGTACAAGCGCAACCATGCGCTGGCTCTCGAGCTCTGGGCGTCCGGGTACCACGAGGCCCGCTTGCTGGCCACCAGCATAGATGATCCCAAGCAGGTCACCGAAGCCCAGGCTGACGCCTGGGTCAAAGACATCAACTCCTGGGATATCTGCGACGGCTTCACCGGCAGCCTGATCGACAAGACGCCCTTTGCCTACACGAAAGCTGTTCAGTGGGCGCGGCGCAAGGAGGAATTCGTGCGCCGCGCCGGCTTTGCCCTGATGGCCTCGCTGGCGGTTCATGATAAGAAGGCGACCGATGATGCCTTCGACGGCTTCTTTCCGCTCATCGTCAAGTACTCCACCGACGAGCGCAATTTCGTTAGGAAGGCGGTCAATTGGGCCTTGCGCCAGTTGGGTAAGCGCAACAAGGCGCTCAATCGCAAAGCCATTGCCACGGCGCGGCAGATCGCCAAGCTGGATTCGAAGACGGCGCGCTGGATCGCAAAAGACGCGCTCAGGGAACTGGAAGGGGATGCTGTGCAGGTGAGGTTACGTGAAAGAGCCAAAAAAGAAAAACTCAAGTAAGCCATCCGTCAAGGACATAGTGACCCGCCTGCGCGCCATGGCAGACCCTAAGCTGCTGGAGCAGGAACGGCGGCTGGGCATCCAGATCGAGAATGGCCTGGGTATCTCCATCTGGGATCTTCGGAAGGTCGCGAAGGAACTGGGCCGCGAGCAGCCACTGGCCGAAGAGTTGTGGGCTACGGGGATCCGCGAAGCGCGCCTGCTGGCCGGCTACATTGCCGACCCCGCCGTCATCAGCGAGGCCACCGTCGAAGCCTGGGCCGCCGATTTCAATTCCTGGGATATCGTGGACCAGGTGGCGGATGCCATCTGGTTGTCACCCTTCGCCTATAAGAAGGCTATCGAGTGGAGTAAGCGGGAGGAGGAATTCGTCAAGCGGGCCGGTTTCGTGATCATGGCCGGCCTGGCCGCCACAGTCAAAGACGCGCCGGATGCCAAGCTGGAACAGTTCTTCCCCATCATCGTTCGCGAAGCTACCGACGAGCGCAATTTTGTGAAGAAGGCCGTGAACTGGGCGCTGCGCAATCTTGGTAAGCGCAATGCCAATCTCAATCGCAAGGCCATCGCTACGGCAAAACAAATAGGCAAGATCGAAGATAAAACGGCGCAATGGATCTCCAGGGACGCCTTGAAGGAATTGACCAGCGAAAAGGTGCAGGCGAAACTCAAAAGGAAAGGTTAGTGAATGGCATACGTCTTCTTATTTGTAGCTATCCTTAGTGAAGTGATTGCCAGCACAGCTTTGCGCGCCACGAAAGGCTTCACCCAGCTGGTCCCCAGCATCATCACCGTGGTCGGCTACGCCATATCCTTCTACGCGCTAAGCCAAACCCTCACCGCCTTCAAGCTGGGCATCGTGTATGCCCTTTGGTCAGGGATCGGCATGGTGTTGATCGCTATCCTCGGCTATTTGGTTTATGGGCAGAAATTGGATTGGGCCGCGCTGCTTGGCATCGCCCTAATCATTGCCGGTGTGGTCGTAATCCAGCTGTTTTCGCAGCAGGCCGCCTAGCATGACGAAGCGCAATTTGATGGATTACCTGCTGGGCAAACCTGGAGCGGAGGCCGGCTATCCGTTCGGCCCCGGAACCCTGGTGTTCAAGGCCGGCGGTAAGATGTTCGCCCTATTGGGCGAGGACTTGCGTCCCTGGACCATCAACCTCAAGTGCGACCCAGACGAAGCCCTGGCATTGCGCGCCGCGTACCCTGCCATAGCGCCAGGCTATCACATGGACAAGCGCCACTGGAATACGCTGACCCTCGATGGCAGCCTGCCCGATAGACTGCAGCGGGAGCTAATCGACCAATCCTACGATTTGGTAGTGAAGTCCTTGCCTAAGGCCAAGCAAGCGAAGTTGCAGGCCAAATAACTATTCCTCCGCTTCGAAATCCTTCAGATCGCCATCCTCCGTTAGCTCTCGCACTTTTAGTTCCGCCTTCTCCAGCAAATCCGCGCAATGCCTGGCAAGCGCCTGGCCGCGTTCGAAGAGCTTGATGGCTTGATCCAGATTGCTGATATCGCCCTCCAGCTCGCTGACTATTTCCTCCATCTCTTTATAAGCCTGCTCGTAGCTCAATGCTTCGATCGCCTTCTCTTTTGCCATCGCGCTCCTAATCCTTCGCTTCCACTCTGACGCCGAACTGCCCGTCGCTCACGCGCACCTTCAACTTCTCGCCTGGCTCGACCTGACCCCTTCGCCTCACAGTTTCACCTTGTTGCGTTGAAACCACGGCATAGCCGCGCTCCAGCACCGCGGCCGGGTTCAGCGCCACCAGGCGGGCCTGGATCCCCGCTAAGCCAGCTCGCTGCAACTGGATATTCTGCCGAAGGGCGCGGGATACACGCAGCCCGAATTCATCCAGCCGTTGGCGCTCTCGCAGAACCATGGCGGCGGGAGAATGGCGCGCCAGTTGGCGGGTGAGGGTTTGCAAAGCTGCCGCCAAGTCAGCCACGCTTGGCGTGGCCAGCTCCGCTGCTGCAGTAGGGGTGGGGGCGCGCAGATCGGCGGCGAAATCCGCAATGGTGAAGTCGGTCTCGTGGCCCACGCCGCAAATGACCGGCGCCTGGGAGGCGGCGATGGTGCGCGCCAGCCGCTCGCTGTTGAATGCCGCCAGATCCTCAAGCGAACCTCCGCCGCGCGCCAGCAGGATGACATCCACCTTGGCATAATGATTCAGCCGCCTGATGGCGGCCTCTATTTGGATCGAAGCCCCGTTCCCTTGCACTTTCGCGGGCGCCAGGATCACTTCGACCAGCGGAAAGCGGCGCGCCAGCGTTTGCGTTATGTCGTGCATAGCCGCGCCGCTGGGAGAGGTGACCAAACCGAGGCGCCGGGGCCAGGCCGGCGTAAGCCGCTTGCGTTCGGGGGCAAAGAGCCCTTCGGCTTCCAGGTGCGTCTTCAGCTCCATGAATTGCTGGTACAGCGCGCCTTCGCCTCCGCCAACACGGATCTGATCGACGTAAAGTTGGTAGCGGCCGCCGGCTTCGTACACGCTTAAGCCACCGTGGACTTCCAGGGCTTCACCGTCCTGGGGGAGGCGGCTCTGCAGTTCGGCTGTGCTGCGCCACATCACACAGGGCAACTGGGCGTTGCGATCCTTCAGCGTGAAGTACCAGTGGCCCGATTTTGGCCGCGAGAAGTTGGAGATCTCACCTTGTACCCATACATCCTGCAGGGAAGGCTGCGCTTCGATAAGACTGCGCAAGTAGCCGGAGAGTTGCGACACACTCCAAACGGGGCGCACCTGCGCCAGGAAGGACAGTTGTTCCATCAAAAGGAGGATAATCGGCGGAACTGCGGCTGTCAATTGTCTGTCAAGCGTCTGCTACAATTGTCAACTCTCATGCGGCGCCTTTTTTCCCCCTGGCGAATGCCTTACATCGGTCGAGACAAAAAGGCCGAAAAGGTCCAGGGATGCGTGTTCTGCCGGGCACTCAAACAAGAAGACGGGCCCGAAAACCTGATCGTCCATCGCGGCAGGAAGGCCTTTGTCATCGTCAATCGTTTCCCCTACACCAGCGGTCACCTGATGGTGCTGCCCTTTGAGCATGTCGCCAAATTGGACGAGATCGATGAGGCGGCGCGGGCCGAACTGATAGAGCTGACCAATCAGGCTACTCTGGTCCTGGCAAAGGTGTACGACCCGGGGGGCTTCAACCTGGGCGCCAACCTGGGCGCTGCGGCCGGCGCTGGCATCGAAGAACACTTGCACCTGCACATCTTGCCGCGCTGGTTTGGCGACACCAACTTTGTTTCCACCGTAGGCGAGACCCGCGTGCTGCCGGAAGAGTTGGAAGAAACCTGGCGGCGGGTCAGCGCCGCCTGGTAACCGCCCTATGGCACAATCGATTTCCTCGCGCGTATGGGAAGGGCTAGCCTGCCCGGAGTGTGGCAGCCCGCTTGCTCAGAGGGATGGTGGCGCCTATTGCGCCGCCTGCCAACTTACCTACCCCTTCCTGGATAACGGACAGCTGGATCTGCGTTTGCAGCGGCCAAAAACCCGTGCCTTCCAGTTTGAGCTTGGGAAGCCGCTGCTTCCCTCCCAAGGCTTTCCCTTCACCGTGTTGATAGAAAACCCTCACCCAGCCGTTGATCTCGACAGTGCAAAGATCCCCTGGCATCTGACTCGCGCCCTATTGAGCCACTTCCCAAAAGCCAAGGGATCCGGCGCGTTGATGCTGGACCTGGGCTGCGGGGATGGCGTCCATAGGCGGGCCGTCGAAGCGTTCGGGTTCGAGTGGGTCGGCCTGGACTACACCTTGCCGGAAGCGCCCATCCGCGGCGATGCCCATGCGCTGCCCTTCCTCGATGACAGTTTCGAATTTGTATTGAGTATTGCCGTGCTGGAGCACATCCAATACCCGTTCGTGATGGCCAGCGAAGCCTACCGCGTGCTGCAGCCAGGCGGCCTGCTCATCGGCACGGTCTCCTTTCAGGAGCCGTTCCATAACGACAGCTATTACCACCACAGCCACCTGGCGACTTATAATAGTCTGCACAGCGCCGGCTTCGAGGTCCTGCAGGTCAGCCCTTCCCCCGAGTGGCCTGCCTTGGTGGCGATCTCTGAAATGGCCCTCTTCCGCATGATGCCCGGCTGGATGGTGCGAATCTTGATCTGGCCGCTTCAAATACTGCATCGAATCTGGTGGGCGCTGGGGTATGCCATCACCAAAGCGGAACGCTCCAGCGAGAAATACCGTGTCCTTTCCACTAGTGGAGCCTTTTCTTTCATTGCCCGTAAACCCAACCCATAGGAAGGTCAATGGCTAAAGAAAATTCGCAAAACCAGCCCGTCATCCTCAGCGCCGTCCGTACCCCGATCACTAAATTCCTCGGCTCGTTAAGCAGTTTGTCCGCCACGCAACTGGGCGCCGCGGCCGTGCGCGCCGCGGTCGAGCGCGCCGGCCTGAAGGGCGATAGCCTCTTCGATGAAGTCCTCATGGGCAATGTGGTCTCGGCCGGGGTAGGGCAGGCGCCAGCCCGCCAGGCCAGTATCTTCGCCGGCCTCGATCCCGCGATCGGCGCCACCACCATCAACAAGGTGTGCGGCTCCGGCCTCAAGGCGGTGATGTTGGCTTCCCAGGCGATCAAGGCCGGGGACGGGCAGCTCTTCGTGGCCGGCGGTATGGAGAGCATGAGCCAGGCGCCTTTCCTGGTGAAGGGCCGCGGCACCCTACGCTATGGCAACGCGCAACTTATTGACGCTTTGCAGTATGACGGACTCTGGGATCCCTTCGAAGATTGGATCATGGGCGACGCCGCCGAATTCATCGGCGAAGAATACGAAGTCACCCGCTATGCCATGGACGAATACGCCTTGCGAAGCCACCAAAAGGCCTTGGCAGCCATCGATACCGGGAAGTTCAAACAGGAGATCGTTCCCGTCGAGGTGAAGGATAAAAAGGGCAAAGTTACCGTCGTGGATACCGATGAAGGTCCCCGCCGGGACACTTCTTTGGAGATCCTCGCCAAGCTGCCGCCGGCTTTCAAGCCGGATGGCAAAGTGACCGCGGGCAACGCGCCGGGTTTGAACGACGGCGCCGCCGCGCTGGTCGTCGCCAGCCGCCAGAAAGCAGACGAATTGGGGAAGAAGCCCATGGCGCGCGTGGTGGGTTACGCGCAAGCCGCCGTCGATCCCAAACATATCTTCATTGCCCCGGCGCGGGCTATTCCCCTATTGCTCGAAAAGGTCGGCTGGTCGCTAAAGGATGTCGATCTCATCGAGCTCAACGAAGCGTACGCCGCCCAAGTGCTGGCCGACGGGTACGCGTTGGCCGACCTGGGCTGGGATTGGGAACAGGTGAATGTGAATGGCGGCGCCATCGCCCTGGGCCACCCGCTGGGAGCCAGCGGCGCCCGCGTGCTGGCCACGCTGATCTACGCGCTTAAGGACCGCGGCCTCAAGCGCGGCATCGCTTCCCTCTGCCTGGGTGGGGCGGAAGCGGTGGCTCTGGCCGTGGAAGTGGAGGATTGAAGTGGACAAGAGCGAACGCGATCAACTGATCGAAAAGTACCGCATAGCCTTCGATGAATTCACCGCGGCGCTGAAGGCTATTCCTAGTGAGGCCTGGCTGTTCAAACCCGCGCCCAAGGAATGGAGCGTGCATCAGGTCATCGTGCACTTGGCTGATAGCGAAACCAATAGCTATCTGCGCGCCCGCCGACTGATCGCCGAACCCGGCCAGGTGCTGATGGCCTACGACCAGGATGTGTGGGCCAACAACCTGGATTACCACAATCAGAACACCGCGGACGCGCTGGAAGTAACGCGCCTGGTGCGCCAGTTGACCTATGATCTGATCAAGCGCCTTCCGGAGGACGTGTGGAACAACACGGCCAAGCATCCGGAATACGATGAGCCGTACACCTTCGATAAGTGGTTGCGTATCTATGCCAATCACCCGCGCGCCCACGCCGAGCAGATCACGGAAAACTACAGGTTGTGGAAGGAACAGCAAACGAAATAGTCAATTAATCTATTAATCGGCTAATCGCCGAGGCAAAGGAGCCATCGAGTGGCAATCAAGCACATCTTCGTCGTTGGGGCCGGCACCATGGGCTCTGGCATCACCCAGACCGCGGCCGTGTCCGGCTATCAGGTCACCATGATGGATGTGGCCGAGGATTTCGTGAAGCGCGGCCAGGCTAGCATAGCCAAGTCCGTGGAGAAACTTGCCGAGAAGGGCAAGCTGACGGCCGAGCAGAAGGCGGCCGCTCTGGCCATTGCTGCCACCACGGACCTGAAAGCCGCGGCGGGCGCCGATCTCGTCATCGAGGCGGCTACCGAGAACCCGGAGCTGAAATTCAAGCTGTTCAAAGATCTGGATGACCTCGCCCGCCCGGAAGCCATACTGGCTTCGAACACCTCGTCGATCAGCATCACCAAGCTCGCCGCGGCTACGAAACGGCCCGGCCAAGTTATCGGCATGCACTTCTTCAACCCTGTGCCCCTTATGAGCCTATTGGAGGTGGTGCGCGGCAAGGAAACCAGCGAGGAGACGTTGGCGACCGCGCTCGAGGTCGGGAAGCAGATGGGCAAGACGCCCGTGATCGTGAAGGATTCCCCCGGCTTCGTTGCCAATCGCGTCCTCATGCCCATGATCAACGAGGCCATCCTGGCGCTCGATGAAGGCGTGGCGGATGCCGAGGGCATCGACACGGTAATGAAGCTGGGCATGGCGCACCCTATGGGTCCCCTGGCGCTGGCCGACCTGATCGGCTTGGATGTGGTGCTCTACATCATCGAGGTCCTGTACCGCGATTTCGGCGATAACAAGTACAAGCCCGCCGAACTCCTGCGCCGCATGGTGACCGAAGGCAAACTGGGCCGCAAGAGCGGGCAGGGGTTCTACGAATACAGGTAATTAGCCTGCCAGGTTCCTTTTGAACCGCTTGATCAGGCCGATTGCCCATACGTAGTGGCTGGATGTCGCGCCGGCCAGGTACGTAGCCAGATCGGTGGATCCGGTCCAACTGTATTTCCTTTTCGTAGTCAGTTCCTTGTCGCTATGCTGTTTGACTAAGGCCATTAGTTTTGCGTGTGACTTTTCGAAAGAACTCCAGATCTTTTTCCAAGACGCATCCGAATACTCTTGGTAGAGCTTCTCGTTCAACGCCGGATTATCTTTCCATGTGAACCCCGGAGCGGGGATCTGCGGCTTCTTGGCCGCCATTCCCTCCTGATACCAGGTCAAGAATAAGAGCTGCCAGGCATACAAGTGGGCTATTAGGTCTTTGACCGTTCTATTGTCAAAAACAGGGGTCTCACTTCTCTGTTGTTCTGTAAGGTCGCCTATCAAGGCCAGTAGGCGAGCGTATTCCTGACCGCCAAATCGGAGGAGTTCGGCTTTGCTTCTAGCTCTGGGCATCTTGAGATTGTTCTCCTGTTGCCTTTGTAATCCCAAACTATTTCCGCCAATAGTGGCGAATCTCATGTTCTAACGGTGGCGTTCGTCCGGGCACCACGAATCGCAACGAAGTCTACTGGTAAAATCCGCGCCGTGGCTTACGAAGCCGTCATCGGGCTAGAGACGCACATCCAGCTGAACACCGCCAGCAAGATCTTCTGCTCTTGCAAGGCGGATTCCTGGGGGGATCCGCCCAATAGCAACATCTGCCCGGTGTGCACGGGTTTGCCGGGCGTGTTGCCGGTGCTGAACCAGGCCGTGGTGGAGAAAGCCGCGCTACTGGCGGCCGCCATGGGCGCCGAGCTGCAGCCGGTCTCCTATTTCGATCGCAAGAACTACTTCTACCCCGACCTGCCCAAGGGTTACCAGATCTCGCAATTCGATCAGCCGCTGGCTCGCGGCGGCGGCATGGATCTGCCGACGGCCAACGGCCAGGTGCGCCGCGTGAGCATCCACAAGCTGCATATCGAGGAGGATGCCGGCAAGACTGTGAACCGGGATGACGGCGCCCGCCTTATCGACTTCAACCGCTGCGGAGTGCCCTTGGTCGAGATGGTCACCGGGCCTGACCTGCGCTCGGCCGACGAAGCCGCCCAATATCTCATCCGCTTGCGCCAACTGCTGCGCTGGCTGGGCGTCTCCGAAGCGGACATGGAGCGCGGCCACCTGCGGGCGGATGCCAATGTCTCCATCCGTGAAGTGGGCAGCAACGTGTTGAACACCAAGACCGAGATCAAGAACGTCAACTCCATCGACTCGCTGCGCACTGCCATCACGGCCGAGATCGAGCGCCAGACCCGCGCTGTGGAGAACGGCGAAACCATCCAAGCCTGGACGCTGGGCTGGGACGAGAACACCGGCATCCTGAGCAAAATGCGCTCCAAGGAGACCGAGGCCGACTACCGCTACTTCCGTGAGCCTGACCTTTTGCCGGTTGTGTTGGATGAGGCCTGGCGTTCCGGTATTGTGCACAGCTTGCCTGAGTTGCCGCTGGCCCGCCGGGAGCGCTTTATGCAGCAGTACGGCTTGCCCGAATACGACGCCGATATCTTGAGCGGCGAGCGGGCCTTATCCGATTACTACGAGGCGACCGTGATCGGCTATGGTGGTGACCCCAAGCGCGCATCCAATTGGCTGATGAACGACGTGCTGGCGATGATCAACGAGGCGGGCCTGGCTGCAGATCAACTAAAACTCACCCCACAATATTTGGCTGATGTGCTCAAGCTCATGGATGAGGGCAAGGTCAACACGCCGACGGGCAAGGCTCTCCTGCAAAAGGTACAACTGACCGGCAAGTCCCCGGCCGCGCTTGTGGATGCTGAAGGCCTAGCGCAGGTGAGCGACGAAGGCGCCTTGCGCCAGGCGGCCCAGGAGATCATCGCCGCCAATCCTGGCCAGGTGGCCGAATTCCGCGCCGGGAAGCAGGCGCTGATGGGTTGGTTCGTGGGCCAGATGATGGCGCGCACCAAGGGCAAAGCCGATCCTAAAACTGCTCAGCGCTTGCTGGCCGAGCTGCTCAAGCAATGATCGCCGGGACAAAGCAGCCCGCGCCTGCTTTCAGCGTTCAATCCGCCAAAGCCGAACACGCCTCACATATCCGCCGATTGGTTCACGCGGCTGGCATTAATCCTACCGGCCTGGATTGGCATCGCTTCCTTGTCGCCATTGCACCTGTTGGTGAGCTCGTCGGTTGCGGCCAGGTCAAGCCGCATGCCGATGGCAGTACGGAGTTGGCTTCCATCGCGGTGAAGCCAGCTTGGCAAGGCCGCGGCGTTGCGCGGGCCGTCATTCACGCCTTGCTCGACAGCCACCCGGGCGAGCTATACCTCATGTGCCAATCCAGCCTCGGGCCGCTTTACGAGAAGTTCGGCTTCCGGACTATTTCCCAAGCGCAGATGCCTACTTATTTTCGGCGGGTCAGCAAACTGGCTGGCGTACTACACAACCTGAACAAGGCCGGTGAGCATTTGTTGGTCATGCGGCGCGCGGCCGACTAATGGCGAAGCCACTTATCATCTATGATGGCTTCTGCGTATTTTGCGATCGCAGCGTAACCTTCATGCAGACCCGCCAGCGGACCGGCGCCCTGGAATACGCCGCCCAGCATTCCGAGCGGGGCAAACAGGTCCTGCAAATTTGTGGCTTATCCGGTGAGCGCTTGGATATGTTGGTGTTCCACGAAAACGGCCGCTGTTATCTGCGCTCCACTGCGGCCCTGCGAGCCTTGCGTTACCTGCGTTTTCCCTGGCCGCTGCTCTATTCGCTCGCACTCATTCCTCCTTTCCTGCGCGACCCCGTTTACAATTTGATAGCCCGCAACCGATACCGTTGGTTCGGGCGCTTGCCCCGTGAATAAACTCCGTTCTCTTCCGGTTTGGGCCTGGCTGTTTCTTTTGGCCTTGGTACTGCGACTGGTTCCCGTTCTCGTTTCACCCGATCTACCCATCGGTCTTACCGATATGTTCCAGTACGACATGCTGGCGCGCAGCATCGTGGCCGGCAATGGCTACCGCTGGTACGCCCAGGAGGACGTGGATCTGATTCGGGAGACAGTAGGCGGTGATTTCCCAATTGACTTCGACGTCGAAGGATACGACCCGCGGGGCGTGGAGACATCGTTTCGCGGCCCGGGATACCCGGCCTTCCTGGCACTCATCTATTCGTTCAGCGCTCCCGAGTGGCGTTTCTTTGCCGCGCGACTGGTGCAGGCCTTCATTGGGGCAGCGCTGGCGCCGCTGACCTATTTGCTGGCCAGGCGCCTCTTTCCCAAACGCGAGGACTTGGCCCGCTTTGCCGGCCTCGCCATTGCGGTCTATCCCATGCTGATCATCTTCCCATTGGCGCTAGCCACCGAACAGATCTTCATCCCGCTTACGTTAGCCGGGCTGTTGCTTTTGCTGCACGCCTCGGAAACGGGCCGGCGCAGGCATTACCTGTTGGCAGGCTTTATCTTTGGGTACGCTACACTCACGCGCTCGGTTATCTTCATCTTTGTTACATTCGCCATGTTGTGGATTCTATTGGCAGCCCGCCAGCCGCGCGGCGCACTCTTTTTCACGGCCGCCGTTGTGGTCATGGTCCTCCCCTGGACGGTGCGCAATAGCTTGCTATATGGCGAGCTCACCTTTGTGGAAAACTCCCTGGGCTACAACCTGCACATGGGCTTTCACCCGCAGGGGACCGGCACTTTCCAATATGGCATTTCCCTGGAGCTGGTTCCATATTTAGACGATGGCGTGCGCAATGACCTGGGCACGGAAGCCGGCTTGCGTTTTCTCCGAGAGAATCCAGAGCACGCCGTGCAAGTGACCGTCAACAAGCTAGGTTACTTCTTCGGCCTGGAGCGCAGGGCGCTGACTTATTTCTATTCCAACGGCTTCTTCGGATACATCCCCACCATTCCGTTGCTAGGTCTGGCTTTGCTATTCGTCCTGCCTTTCCCCATCCTGACCACCCTGGCGGCAACGGCCATTCCTTTCGTGCGGCTGAACAAAGATCGCTTGCCGCTCTTTTTACTTATCGGTGGCTACCTGCTTCCCCACACCCTCATCCTGGCGGAAGACCGCTTCCATCTGACGCTGCTGCCGGCCTTTGCTGTGCTAGCCGGTTACGCCTGGTGCAGTCGCCGCCAGCTTTGGGCAGCGGCAAAGGCCAACCGTATTCAGCTTGCTCTGGCCGTGCTGCTGGTGGCCCTGCTGTGGGCCAACTGGGCTGGCGAGCTATGGCGGGATGCCGACAAACTGGGTTTGCTCTTCGGTCCGGAAGGCAATCGGGCCGGCTTCAGCTACTGATGCGCAAGCTCTTCCAGTTCGATCTCAAGTTCGACCGCGAAGTGGTGGCCATCACCATCGTGAGCACCTTATTACTTATGGTGGATTATTACAATCGCATCACTCCGCTCAAGGCGCTCGACCGTTTCGGACTCTACTTGCTGATCCCCCTGGCGCTCATCGTGCTCGTCTTCCGCAAATCGCCGCGCGAATACGGCTTCCAATGGGGCGATTGGCGCGCCGGCCTTGCTCTCACCGCCATCGGAATTGCCATCGCCGCGCCGATTATCTGGTTTGTGGCGCGGGGCGATGCGGCCATGGTGCGCTATTACGCCCGCGATTGGAACGCGGCCGCGCCGGCGCTCACCTTTCTCGATCTGATCGGTTGGGAATTCTTCTTCCGCGGCCTCTTACTTTTCGGCTACGCCCGCGTCTTTGGCGCTCATGCGCTCTGGCTGCAAGCGGTCCCTTTTGCGCTGGCGCACCTTAGCAAGCCCGCAGTGGAGACGTATTCGACGATCTTCGGCGGCTTCCTTTTCGGTCTGGTAGCCTGGCGCACGAAGTCATTCCTCTACCCCTTCCTGATTCATTGGTTCATCGCCACTTTCGTGATGTTTGCTGCGGCCAGCATGGGGTAGGACGTCCGGCGGTTTTTTTGCGCCACGCTTTGCAGAATTGGACAAATCGGAAGAGGTGCTCCTGGGGATTCCTCGCTGATCGTTTTCAATGTTTGGATAACCCCCTCCAAAACCCGCTCGGAATGACAGAAAAAACATGGAGGAGCGGCTTGTAAGCCGCTCCTCCATAAGTAGCCTTACTTGCGCGGCTGCTTGACCGCGGCCTGGGCGGCGGCTAACCGCGCCACCGGCACACGGAAGGGCGAGCAGCTCACGTAGTTCTGCCCAATGCTGTGGCAGAAGGCGATGGAGTCTGGGTCGCCGCCATGTTCGCCGCAGATGCCCACTTCGAGATCGGGGCGGGTCTTGCGGCCTTCCTCGACGGCCATGGCCATCAGGCGGCCGACGCCGATCTGGTCGATGCTTTGGAAGGGGTTGATCGGCAGGATGCCGTCCTCCACGTACTTCAGGAGGAAGTTGCCTTCGGCGTCGTCGCGGCTGAAGCCGTAGGTCATCTGGGTCAGGTCGTTGGTGCCGAAGGAGAAGAATTCGGCCACCTTGGCAATCTCGCCGGCGGTCAGCGCCGCTCGCGGGATCTCGATCATGGTGCCGAACTTGTAGTCGATATTCAGCTTCGACTCGGCCATCACCTCCTTGGCCACGGTGACCAGCCTGGGCTGGATGAACTTGAGTTCATTGATATGGCCTACAAGCGGGATCATCACTTCAGGCTTGGCCTTGATGCCGGCTTTGGTGACCGCCACAGCAGCCTGGAAGATGGCACGCACTTGCATTTCCACGATCTCCGGCATCACGATGCTCAATCGCACACCGCGCATCCCCATCATGGGATTGCTTTCATGCATGGCGCGCACGCGGCCCAGCAGCAGTTCCTTTTCGCGCAAGCCGTCCTTTTTGCCGGAGGCGCGCTGTTCGGCCACTTCTTCGATCAGCGTTTCCATATTGGGAAGGAACTCGTGCAGCGGGGGATCGATGAGACGGATGATCACCGGCAGCCCGTCCATGGCCCGGAAGAGGCCTTCGAAGTCGGATTGCTGGTAGGGGAGCAGTTCTTTCAACGCGGCAACTCGCGCCTCGCTTGTCTCCGCAAGGATCATGCGCTGCACGATGGGCAGGCGTACCTGTTCGAAGAACATGTGCTCGGTGCGGCACAGGCCGATGCCGCGTGCGCCGTAAGTGCGCGCCCGTTGCGCGTCGGCCGGGTAATCGGCGTTGGCCCACACTTGCAGGCCGCCGCTCTCCTTGGCGATCTCGTCAGCCCAACCCAACAGGGTGAGCAGCTCGGTCTGTTCTTCCAGTTTGGGAGCCACGGTGGGCAGGTTGCCGATGAACACATCGCCGTTGGTGCCATCCACCGAGATCCAGTCGCCTTCGTTGACCGCAGTGCCATTCACGCGCATGCGGCGCGTTTCCAGATCGATCTTGACCGCCGAGGCGCCCACGATGCACGGGACGCCGAACTGGCGCGCCACCACTGCGGCGTGCGAGGTCGCTCCGCCTTCGCTGGTGAGGATGCCTTTGGCGGCCAACATGCCGTGTACGTCATCCGGCCGGGTAAAGGGGCGCACCATGATCACGTCCTGGTGCTCATCCTTGGCCATGCGCTCGGCCGTATCGGCGTCGAAGTACACGCGGCCCACGGCCGCGCCGGGGGAAGCATTCACGCCGTGAGCGAACAATTGCCCGCTCTGTTTGGCCAGCGCAGCCGCGCTGGTTTCGAATTGCGGATGCAGCAGTGTGTTCACCTGGTCGGGTGTCACCCGCGAGATGGCTTCTTTATGCGTGATGAGCCCTTCCTGGACCAGCTCGACGGCAATGCGCACGGCCGCTTGGGCGGTGCGCTTGCCGGAGCGGGTCTGCAGCATCCACAGCTTGCCTTGCTGGATGGTGAACTCCACATCCTGCATGTCCTTGTAATGCTTCTCTAGCTTGTTGGAGATATCGAGGAATTGAGCGTAGATCTCGGGGAATTCCTTTTCGAGTTCGGCGATGGGCTGCGTGTTGCGGATGCCGGCCACCACGTCTTCGCCCTGGGCGTTGATCAGATAGTCGCCGTAATACTTACGCTCGCCCATGGCCGGGTCGCGTGTGAAAGCTACGCCAGTGGCGGAGGTGTCGCCCATGTTGCCGAACACCATGGTCTGTATGTTGACCGCGGTCCCCAGTGTGTGCGAGATGCTGGCTGCGTTGCGATAATCCACAGCGCGCTTGCCGTTCCAGGATTTGAACACGGCTTCTGCGGCCATTTCCAGTTGCTTATAGGGGTCCTGCGGGAAGGGCGCGCCGTATTCCTTTTCCACCAGCGCCTTGAATTCTGTGCAAAGCGCTTTCCAGTCCTCGGCGGTCAATTCCACGTCCAGCTTGACCTTGCTCTTCTGCTTGCGCGCCTCGATGGCCTCTTCGAAGGGTTCATCGGGTAAGCCAAGCACTACGCTGCCGAACATCTGCAGCAGACGGCGGTACAAATCGTAGACCACGCGCTCGTCTTTGGTGAGCTTGATCATGGCCTGTACGGTTTTGTCGTTGAGGCCGATGTTGAGCACGGTATCCATCATGCCTGGCATGGAGAACTTGGCGCCTGAGCGGCAGGAGACCAGCAGCGGGTTCGCCGCCCCGCCAAATTCACTGCCGGTGGCCTTCTCCACCTGCTTCATGCCCGCCAACACCTGGTCCCACATGCCTTCGGGGAACTTTTCTTTGTTCGCCGAGTAGGCGTTGCAAGCTTCGGTGGTGACAATGAATCCGGGGGGTACCGGCACGCCCAGGCGGGTCATATCCGCCAGGTTGGCCCCTTTTCCGCCCAACAGGGCGCGCACGTCGTCCCACTTTCCACCGACGGCCTTTTCGGCCTCGATTACTTCATTGAATGCATAGACCCATTTCTTTGCCATTGATATCTCCTTGTAAAATTCCACCTATCTTATGCTTCAGGTAGGCAGAAAACAGGGGGCAAAGTCCCCCTGCGGCAAGGGCAGATGCCCTAATTGGTGGCGGAAGGGGAGGAACCGCCTACCCCCAGGTGGTCAAAACCCTGTAAAATATTTCCAGCTTCTCGGGAAAGAAAAGCCATTGTTCTTTGCTAGTCCGCGCACCTTCGGAAGAGAGGTAATAACTCGATGAAAACCCTTTTCGCCATTCTCCGCTCTCGCCGGCGAGAACGGCTCGATCCGCTTTTATCCAATTTCCAGGAATTCATCCGTGAAGAAGGAGGGGGCGGGATCTTGCTGCTACTTGCCGCCCTGGCTGCTTTGCTATGGGCCAATTCGGCTTGGCATGAAACCTACGAAACGCTATGGTCGACACCATTTTCCATAGGGTTAGGCGACTCCAGCCTTACAAAACCCCTGCACTTTTGGATCAATGACGGTTTGATGGCGATCTTTTTTTTCGTCGTTGGCTTGGAGATCAAACGCGAATTTCTAGCTGGGGAACTTAGCAAACCACGCCAAGCGCTATTCCCGATCCTTGCAGCCCTGGGGGGCATGCTGGTGCCAGCCATCATTTATACAGCCATTAATTATGGCGGACCTGGCGCGGCGGGATGGGCTATCCCTGTGGCCACGGATATTGCATTTGCCCTAGGGGTACTATCTCTGCTCGGCAAACGTGCCCCGTTCGCGCTGAAGGTCTTTCTCACAGCTGTGGCCATTGTGGACGACATAGGCGCAGTGCTTGTGATCGCCTTGTTCTACAGCCATGATCTTGTTTGGTCCAGTTTGCTGATGGCGGGAATATTACTGATCGTGTTATTCATGCTCAATCGTTTTTCAGTGCGCAGCCCTTTGCCATATGTCCTGCTAGGCATATGCCTTTGGCTAGCCGTGCTGCAATCCGGAGTGCACGCGACCATTGCGGGTATTCTGCTGGCGGCTACTATCCCTGCCAACCCGCGGGTTAACAGCGAGAACTTCCTCAGGAGAAGCCGGAATTATCTACAGCGGTTCGAGGAAGCCGGTGAGCCAGGAAGAAACATACTCACCAATGGAGCGCAACGTTCAGCTATTCGGGCCTTGGAAGAAGTGGCAGAACGGGCCAGTTCTCCTTTGCAGCGATTGGAGCATTCCCTGCATCCGTGGGTTGCATATGCGATTATGCCCACCTTTGCTTTGGCCAATGCCGGGGTTTCCTTGAGCGGTCAGAGCCTTGGTTTATTGCAGCCAATTGGCCTTGGCGTTTTCTTGGGATTGGTCGTGGGTAAGCAGGTGGGCATTACCTTATTTGCCTGGTTATTTACCCGCTTGGGGGTTGCCTCTCGGCCGCGCGGCCTTCGCTGGGGTCACATTTACGGCGTTGCCTGGCTGGCTGGGATTGGTTTCACTATGTCAATATTCATAACCTCTCTTGCGCTCAACGATGGCTTCCAGGTCACTTCATCCAAACTGGCGATCATGACAGCGTCGTTGGTCTCGGCGATCGGCGGGGTTGTTGTTCTCTATATGATGAGTCGGATTACGCGCAGGACGGATTAACCGTGAGTGTGGCCCGGCGGCGGGGTAACCTCCGTTGACAGCGGGGCATCCGTCTCTTATAATATTGCCCGCTTTGCCCCCGCGAGCGTTGCTGGGGCAACTTTTTCGTAAGAGACTTGGAGAGCCACAAATGCGTTACGCAATCATCGAAAGCGGCGGCAAGCAATATAAAGCCGTAGAAGGCAAGTCCATCGAGGTCGATAAACTCGATCTGGAAGCCGGTAAGAAAGTCGAGCTCAGCGTCCTCTTAGTGGCGGACGGTGACACCGTCCTGATCGGCAAGCCTAATGTGGCGGATGCCAAGGTGGCAGCCACGGTGCTGTCCCAGGAAAAGGGCGACAAGATCACGGTGTTCAAGTACAAGCCCAAGATCCGCTATCGCGTTAAGACCGGCCACCGCCAGTTGCTGACCCGCCTGCAGATCGACAGCATCGACGTGAAGGGCATGGCCAAGTCGGCGCCCGCCGAAGAGGCCGCCCCGAAGGTGGAGCCCAAGGCCGAAGCGCCAAAGGCTGCGCCCAAGGCGGCTGCGAAGCCGGCAGCCAAGGCCACGGCAGCTAAGAAACCGGCCGCGGCGAAGCCAGCCGCACCGAAAGCGGCTGCAAAGAAACCCGCGGCCAAGAAACCAGCGGCCAAGCCGAAACCAAAGAAGAAATAATAGACAGTAGACAGTAGGCAGAAGACGGTCGACAGAAAAGGCTAGGAAAATGGCACATAAAAAAGGCGGCGGTTCCAGCCGCAACGGACGAGACAGCAATGCGCAACGCCTGGGCGTAAAAGTGTACGCCGGGCAGGCCGTGCGCTCCGGCACCATCCTGGTGCGCCAACATGGCACGCGCATCCGCCCCGGACGCAATGTGGACGTGGGCAAGGATTTCACCATCTTCGCCACGGCCGACGGCCAGGTGATCTACGAGACCATCGCCGGCGGCCAGAAGCGCGTCAGCGTGGAGCCAGGAAAGGCCAGTAATTAGTGACATATGATTAGTGATTAGGAAAACCTGATCACTGATCGCTTTTCACTATGCACGGTTCACTATTCACTTTTTAGAGGTAGCTATGAAACAAGGAATTCATCCCAAGTATTATCCTGCGGCCAAAGTAGTCTGCGCCTGCGGAAACACCTGGACCACCGGGTCCACCAAACCCGAGATCCACGTGGATATCTGCTCCAATTGCCACCCGTTCTATACCGGTGTGCAGCGCATCGTGGACACTGAAGGCCAGGTCGACCGATTCTACAAGCGCCTGGAAGTGCGCACCCAATTCAAGCAGACCGAGGAAGCCAAGGCGGCTGCCAAGACCTCTCCCACGCGCCCCCTGGCTGAATTGGATCTGAGCAAGCGCGCCGTGGAAGCCTTCAAGAAGGCGGGCATCGAAACTGCCGGCCAGTTCGTGGAGAAGTTGGCCGAAGGGGAAGCGGCCGTCCTGCAGATCGAAGGCGTGGGCACCAAAGCCCTAGCCGATACCAAGAAGGCGCTACGTCGACTGGGCTACGAGTTGCCCGCCGGCGAAGCTGAAGCCGAAAAGGCTGCCTAGTAATCCAAAGCGCACGGAAACGTGCGCTTTTTGTTTGATAAGCTCATCCACTTCATGTACACTACGGCCATTACGCCGGTCAGCGGCGGAGGTTGTATGCAACCCAAGAACGGCTCCCTGGAAGTGATCACCGGTTCCATGTTCTGCGGCAAGACGGATGAACTCATCCGCCGCCTGCGCCGCGCCAAGATCGCCAAGCAGAAGGTGCAGGTGTTCAAGCCCAAGATCGACAACCGCTACGCGGAAGCCAAGGTGACCTCGCATGCCGGCAGCGAATTCGACGCCATTCCTATCGACAAGGCCGCCGACATCCGCGCGCTGATCGATCCGGAAACGACGGTAGTGGCCATCGACGAGGCGCAGTTCCTGGACGCCGAGATCGTGCCCATCGTCAACTTCCTGGCGGACAACGGCCTGCGCGTCATCGTGGCGGGCCTGGATACGGACTTTCGCGGCGAGCCGTTCGGCTCCATGCCCATCCTCGTCGCTCAGGCCGAGAGCGTGGAAAAGCTGCACGCCATCTGCATGGTCTGCGGCCAGGACGCCTCGCGCACTCAGCGCCTGGTGAACGGCAAGCCGGCCAATTACAACGATCCCGTGGTCATCGTGGGGGCCGCGGAGCTGTACGAAGCCCGCTGCCGCCAGCATCACGAAGTGCCGAATTAGCCATGCAGCCGCGCCCCTATAAGGAAATGCTGTCCGAGGTGCTTATCACCGAGGACCAATTGCAGAAACGCATCGCCGAGCTGGGCGCCGAGATCAGCCGGGACTACGCAGGCAAAGATCTGCTGCTGATCTGCATCCTGCGTGGCGGCGTCATGTTCCTCACCGATCTGATGCGGGCGATCACTATCCCCCATTCCATCGATTTCATGGCCGTGGCGTCTTATGGGGCAGGGGTGCGTGAAAGCAGCGGCCAGGTGCGCATCAGCATGGACCTGAGTATCGACATCGCCGGACGCAATGTGCTGCTGGTGGAGGACATTGTGGACAGCGGACACACCATTTCCTCGGTGCTTGGCCTGCTGGAATCTCGCCAGCCTGCCAGCTTGAAAGTGTGCACGTTGCTGGACAAGGCGGCCGCTCGCAAGGCGGAAGTGCCTATTCACTACACCGGCTTCAAGATCCCTACCAAGTTCGTGTTCGGGTATGGCCTGGACCTGGATGAGTACTATCGCAACCTCACCTTCATCGGCGTGGTGGATACGAAGAAATACACCCCTCCTGAGTAAACCATGTCCAAGCCAGAGCGCCCGGAGCCCGGCAAACATGGTCGGCCGTATGCTGGGCGCTGGGTGGCCCGCCTGGGAGGGCGCATCGTGGCGCAGGGTGGAACGCCGCGGCAAGCTCTGCTGGCTGCCAAGGCCGCCCGCAGCAAAGAAACCCCCCAAGTAGAATTCATGCCGAGCGAAATGAACTATCTATTGCCCGCCATTGTTGAGCGCGTGCGCCAGGCGCTGCCCGCCAATCAGGAGATCTACCTGGTAGGCGGTGCGGTGCGCGACCTGCTGCTCGGCCGGACACACCACGACTTCGATTTCGTGCTGCCTGCAAAGGCCATCGCCGCAGCGCGGCGCGTGGCCAATGCCCTGGCGGCGGATTTCTATCCACTGGATGAAACGAGGGATGCCGGCCGCGTCTTGTTGACCGAGTCTGGCGAGCGCATCTCGCTGGATTTCATTGCTTTCATGGGAAAAGATATCGATGGCGATCTGGCGGCCCGCGACCTGACGGTCAATGCCATGGCCATCGACTTGCGCAACCCGGATGCCTTGCTCGATCCTTTTGGAGGGGCGGCCGATATCCGGGCCAAACGCATCCGGGGCTGCTCGCCGGAGGCATTCCGCTCCGATCCCGTGCGGATTCTGCGCGCCGTGCGGCTGGCAGCCACGTTGGGCATGAAGATCGAGAAGGAGACGCGCCAGCACCTGCGCGCCGCAGCCCCAAGGTTGACCTCCGTCTCCCCGGAACGCATGCGAGATGAGCTTTTCCGGCTGCTAGAGTCCCCGAAGCTGGCCGCCTCCCTTCGGGCGCTCGACTTGCTGGACGCGCTGGGCGTGGTGTTCCCCGAGCTGCCCTCCCTCAAGGGAATCGAGCAGCCATCACCGCACGCATTCGACGTGTGGGGACATACGTTCAACGTGATAGAGAAGCTGGAGGCGGCCCTGGCTTTGCTCGCCGGTGGCTCCGCGCCGGAAGGCGCGGCAGATTTGCATAGTGGTCTCGTGGCGTTGAGCCTGGGCCGTTATCGGCCGCAGATCAGCGAGTTGATGAAGCAAGAGCTTGTCTCGGCCAGGTTTCGGCGAGCGCTATTGATGCTGGCAGCCATCTTCCACGATACGGGCAAGCCGGGGACGCGCAGTGTGGAGGAGAGCGGGCGCATCCGTTTCATCGGCCACGAGGACGAGAGCGCCGAACTGGCCGCGCAACATGCCAAGACCTTGCATTTGAGCAACGCCGAGATCGAGCTGCTGGAAAGCGTCGTCCGCTTGCACGGCCGTCCCTTCGCTCTTACGCGCACTGGGGCGCCGCCGACGCGACGCGCGATCTATCGATTCTTCCGCGAAGCCGGGGAGGCCGGCGTCGATATCTGCCTGCTTTCGCTGGCGGATTTCATGGGCAAGTACGCCGCGGATCTTCCGCAAGAGGAGCTGACCAAGCACCTGGTGACGCTGCGCACTCTGCTGGAAGCGTTTTTCGAAAACCCCGAGCAAGCTGTGCAGCCATTGGCTCTGCTCAATGGAGATGAATTGATGCAGGAGCTGGGTCTGACTCCAGGACCCAAGGTGGGCGAGATCCTGGAAGAGCTGCGCGAGGCCCAGGCAGCCGGAGAAGTCAGGACGCGAGACGAAGCGTTGGCGTTCGCCAAGAGTCGCCTCGGATAGAATACGGCGCAATGCAATCTGCTAATCATCCCACCATCAGCACGCGTTTCACGCTGCGTCCCACGCAGGTGCAGATCGACCTGGACCTGCTTGCGCAGAACTACCGCGCCATCCAAAGCCACGTGGGCCAAGCGGTGGTGATGCCCATCCTGAAAGCCAATGCCTACGGCCATGGCCTGGTGCGCGTGGGCCAGCACATGCAGGCGTTGGGTGCGAAAGTCCTGGGGGTAGCCTACCTCGAAGAAGGGATTCTGTTGCGCGAGGCGGGGATCACTGCGCCCATCCTGGTGCTGGGTGGGATCCTGGGCAGCCAGGCGCCGCTGTTCCTGCAGCATGATCTGATGCTGACGGTTTCTTCGCTGCAAAAGCTGGAGCAGGTGGAGGAGGCGGCCGCGGCGCAGGGCGTCAAAGCGCGCGTTCACCTTAAGATCGATACCGGCATGGAGCGCATCGGCGTCCACTACTACAGCGCCGAAGGTCTGCTGGAAGCCTCGCTCAAGTGCATGCACGTTGTCGTTGAGGGCATCTTCTCCCATTTTGCCAACGCCGACGCGCTGGATCTGAGTTCGGCCAAATTGCAGGTGGAGCGATTCCAGGAAGTGCTTTCCTTCTACGAGAAGCGCAGCCTTCCTCTGCCTTTGCGTCATATGGCCAATTCCGGAGCCATCCTTCAGCTCCCGGAAGCAAGGTTCGACCTCGTGCGTCCCGGTATCTTGCTTTATGGGGTTTATCCATCCGCAGAAGCGCGACGAACGATCAAAGTCGAACCAGCGCTTAGCTGGACCTCGAAAGTGGTCTATTTCAAGGTGGTCAAGCCCGACCATCCGGTCAGCTATGGGTCGACTTGGGTCAGCGATCACGCGGTGCGCGTCGTCACGGTCCCGGTAGGTTATGGGGATGGTTATTTCCGTTCGATGAGCGGGAAGGCGCAGGTGCTCATCTCCGGCAAGCGCTACCCGGTGGTAGGCGCCATTTGCATGGACCAATTCATGGTGAACATTGAAAGGGATGCGGCCTACAACGAGGACGAGGTGGTGCTAATCGGCGGCAATGGGGAACAGATCACGGTAGAAGATCTCGCCGCCTGGGCCGGGACCATTCCTTACGAGATCCTGACCAATATCAACACGCGGGTGCCGAGGGTGTACATGAAGGGCGCTCAGATAGTCGAGTAAGTTGGGTCGGCAACAGGTTAATTAGTGGATTGGTTACTTGGATTAGAAGTGGAACCGACTAAAGCCTCGACTCCGAGCGGCGTCGAGGCTTTAGCCGGTTTGCTCCTCTCAGATTGCCCGCTTTCGCTGACGCTCAGGGTGGCATAAAGAGCGCGTTTACATAAACTGGAACGTCAATATATAGAGCACAGTAGCCACGGCGCAAACCACGATCATCACCGGCAGGCCGGTGCGCAGCCAAAGCCGTGTAGTAATCGGGTTGCGGGTGCGCTCGCTGAGTCGGACGGCAATCACGTTGGCCGTCGACCCGATGGGGGTGCCGTTACCTCCAAAGCCAGCGCCCAGCGCCAGGGCCCACCAGAGCGGGGCAATATCCACTCCCTGGGCTCCCAGAGTCTGGATCACCGGGATCATCACGATGGTGAAGGGGATGTTATCCACCACGGCAGAAAGCAAGGCCGCTCCCCAAATCAGGCCCAGGCCGGAGAGCAGCAAGTCCGTTTGAGCCAAGCCGGTTACCGCACCGGCTAGCTGGCTCAACAATCCGGAAGCATCAACTCCTCCAACCAGCACGAAGAGTGCGGCAAAGAATAGCAGGGTGCCCCATTCAACCTCCTTCAATATCAGGTCGACATCTGGCTGCACCCAAAGCAGCGCCGCGGCAGCGCCGAGCAGGGCGATCACTGCCGGAGAGAGATGCACCAGGGTGTGCAGAAAAAACAGGATGACCACCGCGCCCAGCACGATCAAGATCTTGCCCAGGTTCTTGCTGTCATGGATAGCGCCCTTTTCATCCAGGTGCGCCAGCGCGGCGGCGTTCCTGGATTTCTTGGGCAGGTCGTTGCGGAAGAGAAAGCGCAACAGCAGGATGGCGGCCACCCAGGCAACGGCCACAATAGGCGCCAGCCGCACCAGGAAATCGTTGAAGGTGAAATTGGCCGCTGAGCCGATGAGGATGTTCGGGGGGTCGCCGACCAAGGTTGCCACGCCGCCGGTATTCGAGAGCAGAGCCTCGGAAATGAGCAGCGGGATCGGCGAAATGCCCAGGATCTCCGCGATCAGGATGGAGACCGGGGCAATGAGCACAATGGTGGTGACGTTGTCCAGGAACATGGACAGTAGCGTGGTGATTGCGCCCAAGATGAACAACAAGCGCCAGGGATTGCCGCGCGACAGTTTGGCGGTGAAGATGGCCAGGAACTGGAAGAAACCGGTGCGAGAAAGCAGCGCAACCAGCACCATCATGCCGAGGAGCAACCCCAGCGTATTGAAGTCAACCGATCGCAGGGCAGCCTCTTCGGTATAAAAGCCGAGCAGCATCCCGGATAGAAGCATGGCCCCCGCGCCCGCCATGGCCAGGATGGTGCGGTTTACGCGCTCACTCAAGATGGCGATGAACGTAATGAGAAAAATAATTCCCGAGATAAGGGTGTCGGTCATGAATTCGTCCCTGATCTGAGTCAGCGTTTCTTCGGTTTCGGGAGGTCGCGCAGCCAGCTTTCCAGGAAAGCGCGGCCGATGTCCACCCGCGAGGCGATGCCGACCAGTTTCCCCTCGCGCACCACGGGAATATCGAGGATGTCGTGAGTGACCATGAGCGCCAGGGCGCGCATCAGCGAGGCTTTCTCTTCCACACTTACCGGCTCATCCATGATCTCTTTCACGGTCTTGTGAGCGGCCAGCTTGATGTCCACGGGCGAAGGAATATCGATAGCGCCAAAATCTTGCACGAAATCAACGTCCTCCATCACATTGATGAAATCAGGCAGAAAGAAACGCACCACTTTGCGCATGCTGGTGATGCCGATCAAGGTGCGGTCCGCGTCCACGACGGGCAGGGTGCCGATCTTCCTTTCGGATAGCAGGCGGGCAGCATCCAGCAAAGTGGCTTCAGGTTCAATCGAGACCACTTCTTTCTTCATCCAGGATCCAATCGTCTTGCTCATCGAGCCACTCCTATCATCGAAAATTCATTATGCCATAGTCGGCCAGCACCGCTCTGTTAGAATGCCCGAATGTCGCCATTGGCCGCGGCGCATGCTGGCGCGCTGCATAGTCTGCGCGCGCGTTGGGCGTTCTTTTTGCTGGCAGGCGCGCTGGTGCTGCTCGCCGGCTCATGGTTTCTGTCCACCCAATGGCCGCTTATCGCCGCGCAACAGTGGCTGGCCCTCGCCGCGCTGGTGTTTGCAGTTCAGTGCGTGGTCCTCTGGTTTGACCTGCCTAGGAATTTAAAGAGATCGGGCGGAAAGCTCTTGCCCGGCTTCGGTCCGGGCACCTGGCTTTCGCTGCTGCGCGTGTTGGCGCTCGCGATGTTGGCGGGTTTCCTGTGGCCGGGGCAACCCGCGGGATGGCTGGCCTGGGCGCCGTTTGCATTCCTGCTGCTATTCAACTTGCTGGATCTGGCGGACGGCTATGCGGCGCGCAGGTCGGGCACCGCTACGCGGCTTGGCGAAAAGCTGGACCTCGACCTGGATGGCCGCGGGGTGCTGGCCGCGTCGCTGCTGGCCTTCCGTTATGGCGCGGTGGGGTGGTGGTATCTGCTAGTTGGGCTGGCGCGGTACGTCTATGTATTCGCGATTTGGGCGCGCAGACAATTGGGTCTCTCGTTCGAGGCGCGGCCTAACCGCTTGCGTCGCCCCTTCGCCGGAGCGCAGATGGGCATCGGTGTGGCTCTGCTTGCGCCCGGATTGCCACACGGGATAACCGCCTATATCGCAGCCCTGAGCATGATCCCTTTCCTGGGCAACTTCCTGTACGATTGGTGGGTAGGTGCCGGATGGCTGCGCGTGCGAAAGGCAACGCGCGGGACGGGCGCGAAAACCTGGCCCGCCTGGGGCTTGTTTGGCGTTCGTTTGCTATTGGCCGCATTTGTGATATCGCGTATCAGCTCCGCGCCGAGCTTCGACCTTTACGCGACCCTAGACGCCCTCTTGGCCCTTGGCCTACTTTTGGGGATCGGAGGCAGACCAGCAGCTTTCGCTTTCTTGGTGGTAATGGGCCTTCGGCTGCGGGGGCAGGTACCCAATAGCCTGGACTACGCCCTCATTTTCCTAGGCTTGGTTTTGCTATATCTTGGACCGGGGCGGATCTCTCTGCGCCGTGCATCGGAAGCCTGGCTCTTTCATCGAGCCGGAGAGAAGCCTTCTTGAGCTCGCGACGCGTCCAACTTGCTATCCTATGGAGCCTCCTGCTGGCCGTGGGGATCTACGTGCTCGTTTGGAGCCTGCGCGGCATCCCCTTCGCTGAGATTGGCCAGGTCCTTTCGTCCCTCGGCCTGTGGCAGATCGCCGTTCTCCTGCTGGTCAACTTAGGCATCCTCCTGGTCTTTCCCCTACGTTGGTGGCTCATCGTGGGCACCCAAGGGCATCGCGTGCCTTACCTGGCCATGGTGCAGTATCGCCTGGTGTCCTTTGCGATCAGCTATTTCACCCCCGGCCAGCATTTCGGCGGGGAGCCTTTCCAGGTGCTCTACCTGCGCAGCCGCCACGGGATAGCCGGCAGCACCGCGCTGGCCTCGGTAACTCTCGATAAGGTAATCGAGCTCTTTGCAAATTTCGCTGTACTGGCTCTGGGGATCGCTGTGTTGGTGTTGAGCGGCTTGGTGGTGGAGCTGCCTCTGGCGCAAACGTTGCCGATCTCATTCGCACTTCTGCTGGTCCCGGCGATATACCTGATCAGTGTCCGCGCCGGAGCCGGGCCTATGGGCTTCATTACTAAGAAATTTTCGGGAAGCCTGGCGGCTGGCATACGCAATGCCGAAGAGCAACTGGGTTCTCTGGCCCGCGAGAAACCGGGCTTGCTGGCGCAAGGTCTGCTGATCGCCATTGGGATATGGGCGGCTTTGATCTTCGAGATCTGGCTGTCTTTATATTTCTTGGGTCTACCTGTCACCGCCCTGGAGTTGACCCTGGTGGTAGTAGCCGCGCGCATCGCCTTGTTCGCGCCTACGCCTGGGGCCTTGGGCGCGCTGGAAGCCAGCCAGGTGCTGGCTATGCAAGCGCTGGGGTATGCCCCGGCATATGGCTTCAGCCTGGCTTTGCTGATCCGCGCGCGGGATGTGCTTTTTGGTTTGGTCGGCCTGTTGCTCGGCGGGTTGAGCCGGCGTTAATGGTAGGATTTGGCATGCAAGGCAGCAAACATCCCAGCCCGCAAGATGCGGTGAGCAGTGCGGTGGCGGCGCGCTTGCCCACGCGATATGGGGAATTCAGGATCCACCTGTATCTCAACTCATTGGATGACAAAGAACACATGGCCCTGGTGATGGGCGAAGTGCACGCGAGCCAGCCGACCTTGGTGCGCGTCCATTCGGAATGCCTGACCGGCGAGGTCTTCGGCTCGCGGCGCTGCGACTGCGGCGAGCAGCTTAGCCTGGCGCTGCAAATGATCTCGGAGGCGGGCCGCGGCGTTCTCTTGTACATGCGCCAGGAAGGCCGCGGCATCGGCCTGGCGGATAAATTGCGCGCCTACAATCTGCAAGACGAAGGCTTGGATACCGTGGAGGCGAACCTGGCCCTGGGCCATCAAGCCGATGCGCGCCACTACGATTCGGCAGCCCTGATGCTCAAGGATCTGGGAGTCGCCAGGATCGCCTTGCTGACCAACAATCCCAACAAGATCGAGGAATTGCAGAAACTGGGCATCGAGGTTGTCGAGCGCATCCCTCTGGAAGGCGAGATCACTCCCGACAATGAGCGCTACCTGCTCACCAAGGCCTCGCGCATGAAGCACCTGCTTGACCTCTCTGGCAAAAATGGATCCAGCGGATCTTAAAACGGATCCAATAGATGAATGGCTGGCTGCGGGCGAATGGGCCGGTGAGGCTGGCAGGCCGCTTGTCACTCTGAGTTACGCACAAAGTCTGGATGGCAGTATCGCCGCTCGCCGTGGGGAGCCAATGGCGCTTAGCGGCCCACAGAGCCAAAAGCTGACGCACAAATTGCGCGCGGCACACGACGCGTTGCTCGTGGGCATCGGCACCATATTGAGCGACGATCCGCAACTAAACGTGCGCTTGGTTGAGGGCGGAGACCCGCAGGTGGTGATCCTGGATAGCAGGCTGCGATTTCCCCCAACGGCCAAACTGATGAGCCAGGGCAGGCGGCCCATTGTGTTCTGCACGGCGCTGGCATCTAGCCAAACTCAGGATGCGCTGGCAGCTGCGGGAGTTCAGGTGGAGCGGCAGGCGGCGAACAACTCGGATCGCATCGACTTGCCGCCAATGCTGGAGCGCTTGAATACCCTGGGAGTGCGCAGGTTGATGGTCGAGGGAGGTGGGGAGGTTATCTCCAGCTTCTTATCGGCTGGCTTGGTGGACCGCTTGGCGATTACCATCGCGCCTGTTTTCGTTAGCGGATATAAGCCCATTCCCTCGCCGGTGCGATCGAATCTCAATGGCCTCGCCGCTGAGAAATACGGAAAAGACATTGTGATCTGGGGAGACATCCAACGGACTTGAAACGCCAAAGCGTGTACTTTGTAGCCCCGCGCCGCGTGGAGTTGCGCATCGAAGATCTGCCCGAGCCGGCGACTGGCGAGGCGCGCCTGAAAGCGATCTGTTCCGCCATCAGCACCGGCACCGAATTGATGCTGTATAAGGGCGAGGCGCCCGCGGCCCTGGCGGTGGATGCCACACTGCCGGCGCTTACGGGAACGCTGGCCTATCCCCTGAAGTATGGCTATTCGATGATCGGCCGCGTCGAGGGGCTGGGATCGGGCGTGGAGGCGAGTTGGCAGGGGCGGTTGGCCTTTGCGTTTAACCCTCACGAGACGGCTTTCAACGCGCGCGTGGAGGATTTGATCCCGCTGCCGGCCGACTGTGCGGAGAAAGATGGCGCCTTCCTGCCAGCCATGGAAACCGCGGTCAACTTGGTGCTGGACGGTGAGCCGCGCCTGGGGGAGCGCGTGGCTGTGTTGGGGCAGGGCCTCATCGGGCTGCTGACCACGGCCCTGCTTGCCCGCCACCCTCTGGGGACCCTGGTCACTTTAGACCGTTATGGCGCCCGCCGTGAGCTCTCGGTTTCTATGGGTGCACAAGCGGCATTCGATCCAGGCGATGTGACCAAGGCCAAAGAATCATTGGGTGAGCGCGGCGCCGACCTGGTTTACGAGCTTACGGGGAATCCCGAGGCCCTGAACCAGGCGCTGGACCTGGTGGGCGAGCAAGGCCGCGTGGTGGTCGGCTCCTGGTACGGGGAACGGCGCGCGGCCATCAACCTGGGCGAGCGCTTCCACCGCGGACGAGTCAAGTTGATCAGCAGCCAGGTCAGCCACATCGAGCCGGCCCTGCGCGGCCGCTGGGACCGCCAGCGGCGCTTTGAGGTCGCCTGGACGCTGCTAAATGAAATCAAGCCCAGCGGCCTGGCCACCGGGGAGTTCGCCTTCGACAAGGCCGCCGAGGCCTATGAACTGCTGGCCAAGGACCCGCAGGCGAATTTAACCTTCCTGCTCACTTATCCCTAATCGCTATTCACTGGATTGCGTTTTCTGTGTAAACTAAGCTATCTAACTATCCAGCACCCCATGGAGTTCCCCCATGACTGAATTCCTGCACCAACCCGGTTTCCTGGGCACCCACGCCAATATGGCTGCCGATATCACGTTGAGCCTGAGCCTGCTGGTCATGCTCACGTTCAGCCTTGGTTATTACCTGGCGGTGAAAGGCCGCTACGATACGCACAAGTGGGTGCAAACCAGCGGCGCATTGCTGAATGTGGTCCTCGTCCTCTGGCTGATGATCCTGCCCTATCGGGATTTCATCCTGCGCGACAAGGGCGGCCCGCGTGAGGAGATCTTTTACCTGGTCACCATGCTGCATGCCGGCGTGGGTTTCTTCGCCTTCGTCCTGGGCAACTTCGTTGTCCTGCGCGGCCACAAACTGGTGCCCAAGTTCCTGCGCTTCAGCAATTACAAATTCTTTATGCGCACGGCTTATGCGCTGTACCTGACCACGACCATCATCGGCGTATGGCTGTATTACACCTGGTACGTGGTCATCGAGAACACGCCCGAGTTCGGCGCCTTGCTGCTGTCCTATGTACACGCTGGCAGTCCAACGCCGTTTTGAGGCGACCCACCACCTGATCGGCGGGGATTGGGGGGCAGAGAATGATCCGCACAGCCACGCCTACCGCCTGGAGGTGCGCTTCCAGGGCGAGCAGCTCGACGAGCATGGCTATCTGCTGGATATCGTTGCCGTGGAGAAACAGCTCGATGAGCTGATGGGCAAGTACAGCGGCGCGGACCTGAACGCCCTGCCCGAATTCGCTGGTTTGAACCCCTCCCTCGAACATTTTGCGCGCATCCTGTGCCAGGCACTGGCCGGGCGGGCCGACGGCGAGCCGCGTTCTGTGACTGTGCAATTGTGGGAGAACGATATCGCCTGGGCCAGCTATCAGCAGGACCTCTAGTTGCGCATCGGCTTGATCATTTACGGCCGCCTGGATCAGCGATCGGGCGGCTATTTGTATGATCGCCAGCTCGTTGAATATTTGCGCCGCGGCGGCCACAGCGTGCAAATCGTTTCGTTACCCTGGCGTTCATACTGGCGGCATCTGGCTGATAATTTTTCCTCGCCCTTGTTCGACCGGCTTAAGGGGCTGCGCGTCGACCTTCTGCTGCAGGACGAATTGAATCACCCTTCGTTGTTCCTACTCAATGCGCGGCTGAAGAGACAAGTGACATATCCCATCATCTCAATGATACATTTGCTACGCGCCACCGAATCGCACCCGATTCCATTATCCTGGTTCTATCGTTTCATTGAACGGCGCTATCTGAACTCGGTGGATGGTTTCATCTTCAATAGCGGGGATACCCGTAGGCAGGTCAGCCGGATGCTCACCGGCGCTAAGCCCTCCATCGTCGCCACACCCGGCGGCGACCGTTTGCGCCCGAGGGTGGCGAAGGCGCAGATCCGGGCGCGAGCGCGGCGGACCGGACCCCTGCGCGTCGTGTTTCTTGGCAACCTGATCCGGCGGAAGGCGCCGCATTTACTGCTTGCGGCCGCGGCAGGTATGCGAGACGAAGTACGCGTGGACTTTGCCGGGCGCATGGATATGGAACCTGCCTACGTGCGCGGCCTGCGCCGCATGGTTGAGCAAAGTCGATTGCATAGGATCATCAAATTCCACGGTCACCTGGATGGAGCTGACCTGGCAAAGCTGTTGCGCAGCAGCCAGGTGCTGGTTTTGGCCTCCGCTTACGAGGGCTTCGGCATCGCCTACCTGGAGGGCATGGGCTTCGGGCTGCCCGCAATAGGCACACGCGCCGGGGCGGCGGGGGAGATCATTGCGCACGGCAAGAATGGATACCTAATCGGTCTAGGAGAGGCCGGCCAACTAAAGCGTCTATTGCGGCGATTGCATCGAGACAGGTTGCTGCTAACGAGACTCAGCTTTGAGGCGTTTGCCACCTACCAGAAATTCCCCACCTGGCAGGCAAGCATGGCGCGGATTGAATCCTTCCTTTCCCGCTATAATCAGCCATTGCTCCAATCTAAACCAATTCGGAGGGCTTCATGAAGCAAAGCAGCACTCGCCTTTTGATCATCCTGCTGACTCTGTACACGGGTATCGTCCATCTGGTCGCACTGAACCTTGGCGGCCTCCAGCCCCTGTTTATTCTGAATGGCCTAGGCTACTTTGCCCTGCTCGGCGCATTACTGCTGGGCATTCCGGCCGGCCAGGAACGTTTGGTGCATTACGCCTTCATGGCCTACACAGCCGTCACTATTGGCGCCTGGGTTGTGATGAACGGCGACTTCACCAGCATCCTCGGCGTTAGCACCAAGGCCGTGGAACTGTTGCTTATCCTTGTTCTCTGGCTGGACATGAAGCGAACCCCTGCTTAGAGTGAGGGCGGGCAAAAGCCCGCCCTTTCGCTTTCCATGACCTCTGCATCCATCCCGGTCCTACTTGGTCTAGCGCGTTCGCTGCTGATGTATTACGCCATTCCCGGCCGGGCGCGGGCCTGGCGCGCTTTCTATGGCAGCTTCATTCAACCCGGCGAGCTGTGTTTCGATGTCGGCGCCCATGCGGGGAACCGCACGGCCGCCCTGCTGGCCAACGGGGCGCGCGTCGTGGCCGTCGAGCCACAGCCGGCCTTTGCCGCCTTGCTCCGTCGCATCTACGGAAAGAATCCACGTTTTGCGTTGCTGCAATGCGCGCTAGGCGCCTCCTCAGGCAGGGCGCCTCTGCTGGTCAGTTCGCGCACACCGACCATTTCCACTCTCTCCGCTGAATGGGTTGGACAAGTAAGCAAGACTCCCAGCTTTGCTTCGGCGCGTTGGGATAAGAAGATCGATGTCGAAGTTCGCACCCTGGATCAACTGATCACTGAATTCGGCACGCCGACTTTCTGTAAACTGGATATCGAGGGCTATGAGCTAGAGGCTTTGCTTGGTCTCTCGATCCCGATCTCATTTGTTTCCTTTGAGTTTCTTGTTCCCACCATGGAAAAGGTCCTGGCCTGTATAGACCGGCTAGCCGTCCTTGGAACTTACGAATTCAATTTCATCAAGGGGGAGTATCCTCGTCTCGATTCGCCTGGTTGGATAAAGGCTGAGGTAATTCGCCAATCCCTCCTCGCGCTGCCGGATGACGGCCGCGCCGGCGAAGTGTATGCGCGCCTCGCCGGGTAAAATAGGGGAATATCCTTCGCTTCGAGGTCACGTGAAACCCACGCCGCAGAAAAAAACTAAGGCCGAGAAAAAAAAGCTGTTTTGGCAGGCGGTCCTCGCCTACCTATCCCTGATCGCCATTGCCGGTTCGATCATCTTGCTGGATCAGATGACCAAGGATTGGGTGCGCAATAACCTGGCCTACGGGGAAAGCATCGTGCCTTTCCCTGAGTTGGCGCCTTATGCGCGCATCCTGCATTGGCGCAATACCGGCGCGGCCTTCGGCATCTTCCAGGAGGGTGGGGGCATCTTCACCATCCTGGCCATTGTTGTAGCCATCATGATCATCTTCTATTTCCCGCGCATCCAGCGCGGCGATTGGGCGCTGCGCCTGGCCATGGGCCTGCAGTTGGGAGGCGCCTTGGGAAACCTGATCGACCGCGTGCAGCATAACTACATGGTCACCGATTTCATTTCCGTCGGGTCCTTCCCCGTCTTCAATCTGGCAGACACGGCGATCACGCTGGGCGTCATCGTCCTTCTCTTGGATATCTGGTTAGGCGGCGGCGAAGAGAACGTGGAACAGCCACCCGCCCAAGACCCCTCTTCCAGTGAGTGAGCAGGTCCATAGCCTTAAGGTGACCGGCGGCGAACAACGCCTGGATCGCTTCCTGGCGGCCGCGTTGCCGCAACATTCCCGCGCCCGGTTGCAGGGTCTGATCAAACAGGGTGGTGTGCAGGTGAACGGAAAAACAATTCTGAAGAGCGGCTTTGCGCTGGAAGGGGGCGAAGCAGTGATCGTGCGCGTGCCTCCCGCCGCCCCGGCGCAACTGATGCCGGAATCCATCCTCTTGGATATCGTCTTTGAAAACAGCGATGTGGTCGTGGTCAACAAGCCGGCAGGGCTGGTCGTTCACCCTGCGGCCGGCCACGCCAGCGGCACTCTGGTGCATGCCGTGCTGGCCCACGCGCCGGAGATCGAGGGCATCGGCGGCGAACTGCGCCCTGGTTTGGTGCACCGCCTGGACAAGGACACCTCGGGCTTGATCTTGCTGGCCAAGAATGAGCGCGCCCAACGGTTTTTGCAGCAACAATTTCAGGGGCGCGAGGTGCACAAGACGTACCTAGCCCTCGTGGATGGACAGCCGCCCAGCGCCACTGGCCGCATCGAAGCGCCCATCGGTAGAGACCCGCGCGAACGCAAGCGCATGGCCGTGGTGCCCGCGGCCAAAGGGCGCGACGCGGTAACCGAATATCACGTTACCGCCCGTTATGCAAAGCACACCTTGCTGGAGGTCAATCCGCTGACCGGACGCACGCACCAGATCCGGGTGCATTTGGCCTTCATCGGCTGCCCGGTGGCCGGCGACCGCGTGTATGGCAAGCGGCATTCGAGCATTCCGATCGAACGCCATTTCCTTCACGCCGCGCGGCTTACGCTGCAGCTGCCGGGGGAAGAAAAGCCACGGACCTTCGAGGCGGCGTTGCCGCACGAGTTGCAGAGTGTGCTGGATAGCCTGAGAGCGGAAATGAAGCAGCGCGCGTAATATGATGTGGCATATCCGGCTAAAGCCTCGACTCCAATATCCGCGGAGTCGAGGCTGAGCCGGTTACTTGTTTACTTGTATACTTGTCTACCCCTTAGCCCATGAATACCATCGATCTACGCTCCGACACCGTCACCTGGCCCACCACTGAAATGCGCCAGGCCATGGCAAGCGCCGAAGTGGGGGACGACGTCTACGGCGAAGATCCCACCGTCAATCGTTTGCAGGACCTGGCCGCCGAACGCATGGGCAAGCAGGCCGCCTTGTTCGTTCCCTCCGGGGCCATGGGCAACCTGGCCGCCTTGCTCACCCATTGCCAGCGCGGCGATGAAGCCATCCTCGGCGATCTGGCTCACCCTTACCTTTACGAAACCGGCGGCATGGCCGCGTTGGGCGGCATCCAGCCACGCACGCTGGCTAACCAGCCCGACGGTACCTTGAAACTGCAGGATATCCGTGACGCCATCCGTGAATATGACGTGCACTATCCCATAACCCGTTTGGTCGCTTTGGAGAACACGCACAACCGCTGCAATGGGGTGCCCTTATCCGTGGACTACATCAGCCAGGTTGGGAAGATCGCGCGGGATAACAAGTTAGCTTTGCATATCGATGGGGCGCGTATCTTCAATGCGGCTGTTGCTCTCGGCGTGCCTGCCAGTAAGCTTGTGGCGCCTGCCGACTCCGTCACTTTCTGCCTCAGCAAAGGTTTGTGCGCCCCAGTGGGCTCGGTGCTGTGCGGCTCGAATGACTTCATCCTTCGAGCGCGGCGCATTCGCAAGCAGCTAGGCGGCGGCATGCGCCAGGCAGGCATCCTGGCCGCTGCGGGCATCATCGCCCTCGAGAAAATGGTCGACCGCCTGGCGGAAGATCATGCCCGTGCCAAACGCCTGGCCGCCGGGCTGGCCGAGATCAAGCAGCTCAAGGTCTATCCGCAATACACCAATATCATCCGCTTCCAATTGGTGGATGGCGCCCGCGTGACGCCGGACGAGCTGATATCGGCCCTGGCTGCGCAGGAAATCCTCATTGGCTACGGCGGTCCGTGGGGTTTCCGCACCGTGACGCATTATTGGATCGACGATTCGGCAATTGAAAAAACACTGGGCGCGCTTCATAAGCTGTTCAAGGATTAACTCCGCTCAACCCCGGTGCAGGCCAAAATGATATAATCCTTTCGCTATCCAGTTGGTGCCTTACTAACCTTATTAATTGGAGCCGTAGATGGGTGAGATCCTCACCATCGCAGACATAGAAAAAGCAGCCAAGCAAGTCCAAAAACGCAGCAAACAGAAACCCCGCGTAGGCTTGATCCTGGGTTCCGGTTTGGGCCCTTTGGCCGAAGCCGTGGAAGGGGCCGATCTCATCCCCTACGCCGATATCCCCGGCTGGCCCGTCTCCAGTGTCCACGGTCATCTAGGGCGCCTGGTGCTGGGCAAGCTGGAAGGCGTGCCTGTCGTGGTGATGCAAGGCCGCACGCATTACTACGAGGGCTATGACATGCCCCGCCTGGGGTTGCCGGTGCGCGTGATGCAGCGGCTGGGCATCGAGATGCTGGTGATCACCAACGCCGCCGGCGCAGTGAACCCGGACTTCGAGCCCGGCGACCTGATGATGCTGCTTGATCATCTGAACTTGATGGGCATGGCCGGACAGAATCCTTTGCGCGGCCCCAACCTCGACGACCTGGGTCCGCGTTTCCCGGATATGAGCCAGGTTTACGATCGCAAACTGCTTGCTCTGGCGCGCCAGGTGGCGGCTGAAGAAAAGCTGCTCTTGCGCGAAGGGGTGTACTGTTGCTTGGGCGGTCCCAGCTTCGAGACCCCGGCTGACCTGCGCTTCCTGCGCGCCGTGGGCGTCGACGCAGTGGGCATGTCCACCGTGCCCGAAGCCGTGGTAGCCCGCCATGCGAAAACGCGCGTGCTGGGCATCTCCGGCATCAGCAACAAAGCCAACCTGGACGGCGAGACGGAGACTACGCATGAAGAAGTGCTGGAGGCTGGCCGTGTTCTGGTGCCGAAGCTGACCAAGTTGCTGCGCGGCATCCTAAAGAAGATCTCTTAGCGTTGTGTTCATAGAATGGCTGAAGTCTTACGCTTTTTTGATCAATATCAAGCGGCGCTGTATTTCATGTTGGGCCTGGGGGGCATTGTTTATTTGTATCGGTTCTGGTTGGCCTGGCAGGAAGTTAGTTCCGCCATTTACGACCTGGAGCGCCAGGAATCACGTAATCGGCTCAATCAGACCGCCATCGTCCTATTCATTATGTTGCTCTTCGCTATCGGTATCTTCGTGACCACCACGCTGGCAAATTCGTTGCCCTTGCGCGAAGTCTTGGCTACTCCCACCCTGGACCTGTCCTTTGCTTCAGGATCGCAAGGCACGCCCACGGCGCAGGCCGAGGTCCTAATCACCGCCACGCCGTTGCCCACCGTGAGCATTGATCCCTCGGCGTGCATCGCCGATCGCATCGAGATCTCCGAACCGCAAGCCGGCGCCATCTTGCAAGGCGCCGTAGAAGTGCGCGGCACGGTGGACGTGCCCGGGTTCGGATATTACAAGCTGGAACGCTCGCGTGCCGACGAAGAACTCTTCCTGACCATTCAGGCCGGTCGCACCGTGGTGCGCGATGGCGTGCTGGTGGAGAGCTGGGATACCACCAGCCTGCCGCCCGGGTCTTATGTGCTGCAATTGGTGGTCACCGATAGCGCCGGCGAGGAACTCCCTCCCTGCCGCATTCCGGTGCAGATCGAGGCAATGGAACCATGAGTGAACAACTTGCACAGGTCAACATTCGCGCCGCAGAGGAAGGCGATTTTGCCGCCCTCCTGGAACTGGACCATGGTTACTCGACGGAGTACGTCTGGCAGATGGAGCTGGATTCCAGCAATCCGCGCATGGGCGCCCATTTCCACGAGGCGCGCCTGCCGCGCCCGATGTCGGTGGCCTACCCGCGCGACAAACAGCGCTTGCAGGCGGAATGGAAGTTGCGCTCCGCCATATTGCTGGCTGAGCAGGCCGGCAAGCCCTGCGGCTACGCCAGCCTGGCGGCCGGCCTGGCGCCGGGCGCGGTTTGGCTCACCGATTTGGTGGTGGCCGCCTCCCTGCGGCGGCGGGGCATCGGCTCCCGCCTGGTATTGGCGGCACAAACCTGGGCGCGCCAGCACGGCCACGACCGCCTGGTCCTGGAAATGCAGCCCAAGAATCAACCCGCCATCCGCCTGGCACAGAAGCTGGCCTTCGATTTCGCCGGCTATAACGACCGTTACTACGAAAACCAGGACATCGCTCTCTTCTTTGCGAAACGCTTAGCGTGAGGCTTTCCTGATTGGTGCTTGTTAGTTTTACCTTAGGTGTTAGGTGCTTGATTTCTTAGAAACCACCAACCGCGTTTTCGAAGCCGGCATTGCCATCACCGCCCTTTCGCTCTTCCTGCGGGCGCTGACCTTTAACTTGCGCGACCGAGTCTCGCGGGCCTTCGCCGTCATCCTGGCCTGTGTAATGATCACCTCGGCGGGCGAAGCCATCAGCGATTCCCTGCCGTTGACCGGCAACCTGGAATTCTGGCTAAACTTTCCCTGGGTGGGCACCATCTTCCTGCCCGCCGCTTATCTGCACTTCTCTGACGCTTTGCTGGAGACCACCGGCCGGCCTTCGCGCGGCCGCCGCCGACTGGCCGTCAGGCTCTCCTATGTGATCTCGGCGATCTTCCTGGCCCTGCTGGTCGGCGGGACCTTGCTGGGGCCTGCGGTCCTGGCCCGCGAGCCGGTTCCGCACCTCACGCGAACCACAGCATCCTGGATCTTTACTATCTACTATTTGGGCGTCAACGTGCTGGCCCTGTTCACTATTTGGCGATCCTGGCAGCGCACCGTGCTTTCCGCCAGCCGCCGCCGCTTGACCTACTTATTCCTCGGCTCTCTGGCCCTCGCTTTTGGCGCCTACCCCTTCTTGCTGCTGGGGTCCGGGGCGGCCATCGCCTTCCCTGAATTGTTCTTCTTGAGCGCGGCGCTGGGCAATGTACTGGTCTTCGGGGCCATGGTGGCCATGGCCTACGCCACGGCTTTCTTCGGCGTGCCCTGGCCGGACCGCGTGGTGAAGAGCCGCTTGTTCCGTTGGCTGCTGCGCGGCCCGGTCACCGTGTTCATCGTGCTCGCGTTGATGCCTCTGGTAGCGCCGATCAGCGCGCTGTTCAATACGCAGGCAGCCATCATGCTGCCCATCCTCATTGCTCTGTCTGCGCTGATCACTTCCCACCTGATCACCTTATTCACCCCCACATTGGAGCGCTGGCTGCTCTTTGCCGGGGATGCCGGCGATGTGGACTTCGTACAGAACCTGCAGGAGCGCTTCCTCACCGACTCTGACTTGCGTCAGTTCCTGGAAGCCGTGCTGGCGGCGGTGTGCGACCGGCTGCGCGTCAAGACCGCCTTCGTAGCCGCGGTGAACGGCGGCGAGTTGCGCGCCGTGGTTCAGGTCGGCAGCAGCAAATGGCTGGAGAAGAAGCAGGCGGCCGCCGAATTGAAACAGGCGGCCCTGCACAATAATGGCGTCCCGGATGTTTTCTCCTGGGGCAAATTTTGGATCCTGCCTTTGCATACCCCGCAAAGTGGAGAACTGATCGGGCTCCTGGGGGTAATGCGGCATGGCAAGGCCGACCTTACTGCGGAACAGCAGAAAGCGCTGGCGGACCTGGGCGAACGCGCCACCCTGGCGCTCGATAACCGCCGCCGGCAGACCGAAGCCCTGGCCTCCCTGGAAAGCTTAGGTCCGCGCGTGGACTTGATCCAACGCCTGCGCGCCGCCTCTCGCTTCGACCAGAGTGAAGTGTTGAGCGAAGCCGCCGCTTTGCCGGAGTACTCCGACTTGGTGGATTGGGTGAAGGACGCACTAACCCATTATTGGGGCGGGCCGAAACTGACGGAGAGCCCGCTGCGCGACCTGCAAGTCGTGCAGCAGGCCATCGCAGACAACGAAAGCAGCCCGGCGCAGGCGGTGCGCACGACCTTGCGCGCGGCCATCGAACGCAACAAGCCGCAGGGGGAGCCCAAGTTGAGCGGCGAATGGCTGCTCTACAACTTGTTGGAGCTCAAGTTCCTGCAGGGTCGCAAAGTGCGCGACGTGGCCATGCGCCTGGCCATGTCCGAGCCTGACCTGTATCGCAAACAACGCGTAGCGATCGAAGCGGTCGCCCGCAGTCTATTGGAAATGGAATCCAAAGCGTTGAAGCACCAGAATGGAAAGGAAGCGTGACATGAAGAATTCCGACGGTTTCGACACTCGCACTGACGCGCCGAACACCCCCGGATACGACGACAGCTGGTGGAAATCGCTGTTGTCGGAGGAACAGAAATATTCCGTGGGCGAGGCGCGCCCGCGGCCTAGGCTGCAGCCACGCAAGCCGCCGCCGCGCCATTCGGCGCCGCCCGGGGAACACAGGGTCTCTTCCATGGATCGCAGGCCGCTGGCCATGGAGCGCAAACCCCTCGGTACCCAGGAGCGTAACGCCGCCCCAACTATGGATTGGGTCGATTGGACCCGAGTGCTGGAACTGCAGGAAGCCGAGGCCGTATGCTATGCGGAAGTGGTGGGCTTCAATCGCGGCGGCCTGTTAGTGCGCGCCCAGGAATTCCAGGGCTTCGTGCCCCGTTCGCATTTGGCGGCCGCCATCGATGGCCAGAAGATCACCGAACGCTATCTGGAATCCTATGTGGGCCGCGAGATGGAACTCAAGGTGATCGAATGCGACCCGGAGCGCGGCCGCATTGTGCTCTCAGAGCGCGCCGCGCAAAGCGCGCCCGGTTCACGCCAGAGCCTATTGCAGACCCTGCAGGTCGCCCAACGCCTGGAAGGCGTGGTCACCAACGTTACGCCCTTTGGCCTGTTCATCGACCTCGGCGGCGTGGAAGGCTTGGTGCATATCTCCGAACTTTCCTGGGGGCGCGTGGGTCATCCGCGCGAGATCGCCTCTCCGGGCCAAAAGGTGAACGTGGTGGTGCTTAACCTGGAAGCCGATCGCGGGCGCGTGTCCTTGAGCATCAAACGAGGTTTGCCCAATCCTTGGGAGAGCGCCACGGCCCGCTACCCGGTGGGACAGCAACTCGAGGCCGAAGTGACTGAAGTGGTGCATTTCGGTGCCTTTGCCAAATTGGAGGAAGGCCTGGAAGGCCTGATCCACATTAGCCAGATGAATTTGCACGAGCGCCTGGATCCACGTTTGGTCCTCGAGCCTGGGATGAAGGTGAAAGTGGCCGTTCTCCAGGTGGAAGCGGAGCGGCAGCGGCTAAGTCTGAAGCTCCTCAACCAGCCGTGGAAGGAACAGGAAGCGGAAGGCTCGCTCTCCTGATCGGTGTTGAATGGCCAGACCTACTAACTTCGCAAGGCCGCCGCAAGGACCGGGCTGGCGCTCCCGGCTGGCCCGCGTGCGCGGCAGCTTGGGCGATTTTGCCTCCGAGTTGGCCGGCCTTTTGGTGCTGGCCCTGGCTCTGCTTACGCTGCTGGGCCTGCTAGGCCTTACCGGCGGCGCCTGGCTGGATCCCTGGGTAGGCCTCTGGCTGCGCTGGCTGGGCTGGGGCAGTGTGCTGGTAGTGGCAGGGCTCGGGATGGCTGGCTGGGGCCTGTTGCGGCGCCGTTCGTCGGCCCTGGCCTTTCCTCTGGGCAAGCTGATCGCATTTGAGATCGCCACTTTCGCCGCGCTGGGCCTGCTAAGCGTGGCCTACGGCCAGTCGCTGGAAGTGGCCGAGGTTGGCCAGGCAGGCGGTCTGCTGGGCTGGGGCATTGCGGAAAGCCTGCGGCTGTTGTTCGGTAGCTTCCTGCCGGGTTGGCTTGCCCTCGGATTGGTTTGGCTGTTGTTGTTGATCATTTTCGTGTACTCGACCCTCCTTTCGTTGAGCCGGCGTTCTCTGCGCAAAGTGATGCCGGGTGGGGTGCCGCCTTCGGCGCTGGCCGCGGAGCCAGTGCTCTCCATTTCTCCCGTGGCCGATGATGAGACTATCGAGGCGACCCTGGCCAAACGTTCGGCCCAGTTGCCGCGCGAGTTCCGTAAGGATCTGCATGCGCCGCAGAAGCCCGCCAAAGCGGCCAAGGCCGCGCCGCGCTCAGCCGACCTGCCGCCCCTCGATCTGCTCATCGAAGAAACGAACACTCGGCCCGACGAACGCCACATCAACCAGATGGCCGGCTTGCTCGAGAAAACGCTGGCGGAATTCGGCATCCAGGCCCGCGTGGTCGGCTACCAGGTGGGCCCCACTGTTACCCAATTTGCCGTCGAGCCGGGTTATGTGCAGCGCCCGGGCGAAGAGGACGGCGAGAACCGCCAGAAAGTGCGCGTGGCGCAGATCTCCGCCTTGCAGCGCGACCTGGCCCTGGCGCTGTCCGCTCAGCGCCTGCGCATCCAGGCGCCCGTGCCCGGCCGTTCCTATATCGGCGTCGAGGTGCCCAATTCGCGCGCCAGCCTGGTGCGTTTGCGCCCCGTTCTGGTAAGCCAACCCTTTCACAAACTGGCCTCGCCGCTGGCGCTTGGCTTGGGCCGAGACGTTTCAGGCGAACCCATCGCCGCTGATCTGACGCGCATGCCGCACTTGCTGGTGGCAGGCACCACCGGCTCCGGTAAATCGGTGCTTATTTCGGCCATCGCCATCTGCCTGGTGATGAATAACAGCCCCGAGGATCTGCGCCTGGTGATGCTCGATCCCAAAATGGTCGAGTTGATGCGTTTCAATGGTCTGCCACACCTGCTGGGCAAAGTGGAGACCGAGCTCGAGCGCATCACGGCCGTGCTGCGCTGGCTGGTGGCCGAAATGACCCGGCGCTACAAGTTGTTGGAAGCCGAACGCGCCCGCGACATCGACGCCTATAACCAGAAGGTGGGCCGCCGCGCCGACGGCGAGCACCTGCCGCGCATCGTGGTCTTGATCGATGAGTTAGCCGACCTGATGATGTCGGCCGCTGAGCACACCGAGAGCACGTTGGTGCGCCTGGCGCAGATGGCGCGCGCCACCGGGATCCACTTGGTGGTGGCCACCCAGCGCCCCAGCACCGACGTGGTCACCGGGCTGATCAAAGCTAATTTCCCGGCGCGCATTTCGTTCGCGGTGGCTTCTTCGGTCGACTCGCGCGTCATTCTGGACACGGCCGGCGCCGAAACGCTGCTGGGCCGCGGCGACATGCTCTACCTGGCCCCGGAAGCCGCCGCGCCCGTGCGTGCCCAGGGCGTGATGATCAGCGACAAAGAAATTGAAGCGGTCATCGCCTATTGGCAGCAAGCCTGGCCGCTGGACGGAGAAGCGGTTCCCTGGGATACGCTGATGCAAAAGGACGCCATGATCGGCGACAAGGATGACCTCGTCGAGCAGGCCATCGAGGTGATCCGCCGCAGCGGAAAATCCAGCGCGTCGCATTTGCAGCGCGCCTTGCGTATCGGCTACCCGCGTGCCGCCCGGCTGGTGGACGAACTTGAAGAGATGGGCGTGCTGGGCCCCGTGCAAAGCGGCGGCAAGGATCGCGAAGTGTTGATGAATTTGGATGATTACGGCGCGGATAGCGGCGCGGAGGACGAAGAGGTATGAAAAAAGTTCAACCCATTGCGAGCCGTGCGTCGCTGCGCAACGCTGGGCGAAGCAATGGGGTAGGCACTGATCAGATCACCTTCACGGACCGCCTGCGGATCAATTTCGGCTGGGTCTTGGATCCGGCCATAGAGCTTCTCTTCCGGCTGGGGGTGCATCCCAATCAGCTCACCTTCTTCGGCGTGTTGGGTTCCACGGCGGCCGGCATCCTGGCCTCACAAGGCGTCTTCAGCTGGGCAGGCTTGGTCCTGCTGCTCACCGGCCCGGTGGACGCGCTCGACGGCGCCCTTGCTCGCCGGCGGGGCGAGGCGCAGAACTTCGGCGCCTTCGTCGATTCGGTGATGGACCGCTATTCGGAGTTGGCGCTGTACGCTGGTTTGCTGTGGGTAGCGAACGAGCAGGGCGAGGTGCCTTTCATCATGGCGGTCTACTTCGCGGCCTTCGGTTCCATGCTCGTCTCGTATGTACGAGCTCGGGCCCAAAGCCTGGGCTTCGAGTCCAAAGGCGGCTTGTTCAGTAGGGTGGAGCGCTGGCTAATTCTGGTCTTCTGCTTGTTATTGAGCCAGCCATTATTAGGCGCGGGCCTGATCGCAATAGGCGCCAATCTCACCGCCTTGCAGCGCATCTGGTGGGTGAGGAGAAATTCTCGCGTTGGAAAGTGCAAGCCAACAATAAATAATCTTGTTGACACGGTAGATGATTCACTAAAATCACAGAACTGGTATGCGGCGCTTTTTTTGGCCTTGACACTTCCTGATATTTGCTCGTCCCTGGAATTTGGAAAAAGCAACGGGAGTAGATATTCAAAATGGTTTGAAATAAACTTGCCTCAATATAAAGGTTACCTATCAGGCGATGATTGCTATGCATTGAGATGCGCCGTTCTTCATGAAGCGAAAGATAATATCACCGATCAAAAGAAAAAAGACATATTGGAACACTTCATTTTTATGACACGTGGTCCACACTGCAATCGTTTTGAGAATATTGCTTTCGGTGCTGGAAGGGCGGAATCGTTTTTGCAGTTAAACGTCCAAGTATTCTGCGATGATTTAAGTGAGGCAACCCGAGATTGGATGGCTGCTGCCATGAACAACCCGCTAATAAAGGGCAGACTCAACGATACTATTGAAATACATGAGCCGGGATATACATATAAACGGGCCACTTTCATATAATTGGGCAGGCATTTGCCTGCCTGAACGTCCCCCGTGCCCCCATTAGATTAAGTAATGAACGTTGGGTAGCGCCGCCCAGCCAGCCAGATCAGGCCCGCGGCCACCGATCCCAGAACCAGGAAATCCACGCCTAACCCGAAGGAACTTGGGCTGCCCACCAGGATCAATGTGCGCAGCGCGTCCACCATGTAGGTGAGGGGGTTGAAGCGCGAGACCACCTGCAGCCATTCCGGCATCAAAGAGATCGGGTAGATGGCGTTGCTGGCGAAGAACAGTGGCATGGTCATCACCTGGCCCACGCCCATGAAGCGCTCGCGCGTCTTTACCCAAATGGCGATGAGCAGCGAAAAGGTGGAAAAAACCACCGCCCCCAAAATGACCGTGGCGAACACGCCCAGCAGGTTGAGCAAATTCCAGTTCACGTTGACGCCCAGGAAATAGACCAAGGGCAGGATGATGAAGGCCTGCGAGGAACCGCGCACCCCGGCCGAAAGCCCCTTGCCCAGCACCAGCGCCGTCCTCGGCGCCGGGCTGGCCAGGAACTTGTGGATGATGCCCAGGTCGCGCTCCCAGATGATGGACAGCCCGTAGAAGATCGAGATAAAGAGCACGCTTTGCGCCAGGATGCCTGGCGCCATAAAAGCGATGTAACCGAACTCGCCGGTGGGGATGGCGCGCGCCCCGGCCAGCACCTGGCCGAAGATGAGCAGCCACAGCAGCGGCTGGATGGCGCGCGTGAACAGGTCCATGGGCTCGTGGCGCAGTTTGCGCATTTCCATCTCGAAGATGTTGGCGCTCTTGCGCGCGAAATAGACTGCGCTGGCCAACGGGCGCCAGAGGGCCCTGGGTTTAGCCGACACGGCGTGCGTCATGTCTGATCCTCGAGGTTGCGACATAGGAGCCGCCGGCTTCGATTTCGGCCCCGGCATAATGGGCGAACACTTCGTCCAGCGTGGCGCTGCCCCCGTTCAACCCGGCCTTCAGCTCTGCCGGGGCGCCGACGGCGGCCACCTGGCCGCGGTGCATGATGGCGATGCGCTGGCAGAGGCCGTCGGCCTCTTCCATATAATGCGTGGTAAGCAGTATGGTGGTGCTGAATTCGGCGCGCAGCCGCTGGATGTGCTCCCACACGGAGCGGCGGGCGATGGGGTCCAATCCCACCGTCGGCTCGTCCAGGAAGAGCACGCGCGGCTCGTGCAATACGGATTGGGCGATCTCCAATCTCCGGATCATGCCGCCGGAATAGGTTTTCACCATGAGGCCGGCGGCTTCCTCTAAGCCCATCATCTCCAGCAAGCGGTGGATGCGTTCGTCTCGTTGGGCGCGCGGCAGGTCGAAAAGCTTGGCGAAGATCAGCAGGTTCTCATAGCCGGTCAGAGACCCGTCCGCGGAAAGCAACTGGGGTACGTAGCCGATCATGCGGCGCACCTCGCCTGCCTGGCGCACTACGTCGCAACCCGCCACGCGGGCGCTGCCGCTGGTGGGTGGCAGCAGGGTGGTGAGCATCTTGATCAGCGTGGTCTTCCCGGCTCCGTTGGGGCCAAGCAAGCCGAAGATCTCCCCTTCCTGCAGCGTGAGGCTGACCTCGTCCACCGCGGTCAGTTTGCCGAAGCGGCGGGTGAGCTTTTTAGTTTCGATGATATCCATAGCGGGAGCAATGACTGTAGCCCCCACAGTAGTTTATGTCAAGGCATCGGGTAGAATCAGACAGGTGGATTCATTGTGAACTGGTCCTAGATAGGAGTACCCATGGAAGCCATTTGGAATGCAATTTACCCCTGGATCATCTGGATCGTCATCCTTCTGATCCTTTTGCCCGGCACGATTTTCACCGTTCAACAGCAATCCGCCGTTATTGTCCAGCGCTTTGGTAGATTTACGCGCATCTACAAGGCCGGTCTGAATATCAAGATCCCGATCATCGAGCAAATTGCTGGCCGAGTGAATCTGCGTTTGCAGCAACTGGACGTAGAGATCGAGACCAAGACTAAGGATAACGTCTTCGTGCGCATGGTCGTCTCGGTGCAATACCTGATCCGCGAGGACAAGGTCTACGACGCTTTCTACAAGTTGCAGGATCCGCACACGCAGATCAAGTCCTTCGTTTTCGACGTCGTTCGTTCCAACGTCCCTAAGTTGATCCTGGATGAGGTCTTTGAAAACAAAGATGACATCGCCAACGCAGTGCGCACGGAACTCTCCGAGGCGATGGATGACTTCGGCTACGACATCCGCCAGACGTTGATCACGGATATTGACCCGGATGAAAAGGTCAAGCAGGCCATGAATGAGATCAATACCCAGCAACGCCTACGCGTCGCCGCCACAGAAAAAGCTCAGGCCGCTTACATCATGGCCGTGCGCGCCGCCGAGGGCGAGGCCGAGAGCAAGCGCCTACAAGGCGTCGGTATCGCCAACCAGCGTAAGGAGATCGCTCAGGGACTTAGCAGCGCCGTCGTCGATTTCCAAAAGGAGATCAGCACGGTGTCGCCGCAAACGGTGATGGATCTGCTTATGGTCACCCAGCACTTCGACATGTTGAAAGACATCGGCGCCCATGCGGGCAGCAAAGTTATCCTGATCCCCTACTCGCCCAATGCGGTGGGCGACCTGACCGAGCAAATGCGCAACGCCATCTACGTCGGTACGGAGATGGGCAAAGAAGGTAACGAGAAGAAATAGCTGTTCGGAAGGGGCAACTCTGCAAACGAGGGCGGGCCAAGACCCGCCCTCGTTTTTATTTCGTCAATAATTCCCTAATTTCCGCCAATACTAAATTTACCCACAAGGCGTACATCTTGCCGCTGGGGTGCAGGCCATCATCGGCAAACAGCTCGGCGTCGAAGACGGCAGGCCGCGTGGTCGGCGTGATGTCGAAAACGCGCACGCCGGCGGCCTCGCTCTCCTCGAGAGCCACCGCGTTGAAGGCGTCGATCTGTTCGGTGATGCTCGCCTGATCGTATGGCTGCGCGAAGGGCGTGAAGCCCCAATCGGGGATGGATAGCACAATGACGCGCTTGCTATGGCCGCCCGCGGCCGAGACGGCGATCCTCAGAAGTTCCCTGAACTCGCTACGATATTGATCAATGGATAATCCCTGATACTGGTTATTCACCCCGATCAGCAATGCCACCAGGTCATATTCTTCCCCTGCGTATTGCGCTTCGATCGCCGCCAGCAGGTCGGCCGTGGTCCACCCCGTGCGGGCGATGATCGCCGGGTCGGCCAGCGGGATGCCTTCGGCGCGCAGCGCTGCCGCCAATTGCACGGGCCAGCGCTCGGCGGCCTCCACGTTTTCGCCGATCGTGTAGGAATCGCCAAGGGCTAGAAAGGTCATGGCGGCATCTGGTTCTGTTGGCGTCATGGCTGCGTCAATCCTACCGCTTGGGCTACAGCCGGCTAGCATGGTGGCTGCCACCAGCCATATAAGGGCGGCTTTCATCAGGCGTCTGGCGGATTATCCCATGCATCCATTACAATTTCCCACCATGGCCAAGCCGGTCCCGGCCAACTTGCTCCAGGAACAATTAGCCTACTACCGCGCCCGCGCCGGGGAATACGACGAGTCGGTGTTGCGTACCGGCCGCTTTGCAGGTCCTGGCCTCCCGGAAGTCGACGCCGAATGGCAGCATCTGATCGACGCCGTGCGGGCCTTGCCACCCTGCGAGAGCGCCCTGGAGCTGGCCTGCGGCACGGGCATCTGGACCGCCAAGTTGCTCAATATCGCAGAGACCATCCTGGCATTGGATGGAGCGGCGGAGATGCTTGAGGTCAACAGGGCCAAGGTCGGCAGCCCGCGGGTCACCTACCAGCACGTGGACCTTTTCCATTGGCAGCCAGCATCCACTTACGATCTGGTGCTTGCTGGCTTCTGGCTTTCGCATGTGCCGCCCGGCCTGCTGCCGGCGCACATCGAACAGGTCGCCAAGGCCGTTCGCCCCGGCGGCCGGTTGTTCTTCGCCGATGAACCCGCCGGTGGGCGGCAGCTTTCCGGTCCCGTGGAAGGTGAATTCAAGCAGACGCGCTCCGTGCACGACGGCAGTTCCTATCGCATCGTCAAGGTCTATCACGACCCTGATGCGCTTGCCGCCCAGCTCAAGCCGCTTGGCTTCGCCGAGGTGCAGATCTGGCGCGGCGATTATTTCTTTTACCTGGACGCGCGGCGCACCGTCTGACACCCGCGCAATCGTTCGCCTACGCTAAAATCATCTAATGCCCGCTTCGCCGACCTTCGCCTCTCCCGTGGTCTGGAAACCGGATAGCGACTATTTGGAGAACGCGCGCCTGACGCAGTTTATGCGCGCCCATGGCATCGCCTCTTTCAACGATCTGATGGCGCGGTCCACAGCAGATGTGCCTTGGTTTACCGACGCCGTCCTGAAATTCCTTGACATCCAGTTTTACGAGCCGTACTCCAAAGTGGTCGACCTCTCCAAAGGCATCATGTGGCCGCGCTGGTGTGCCGGCGGCGAGATGAACATTGCTCATAACTGTCTCGACAAATACGTCGGCACAGCTGCCGAGCGGCAGGCTGCTCTCATCTGGGAAGGCGAAGATGGCCAGACGCAGACGCTTACCTACGGAGAGCTGCATGCCCAGGTCAACCAGGCTGCCAACGCGCTGCGCTCCCTCGGTCTGGGCAAGGGCGATGCCGTCGGCATCTTCATGCCCATGGTGCCCAAGATCGCCGTGGCCTTGCTGGCCATCGCCAAGATCGGCGGCATCATCCTGCCGCTCTTTTCGGGCTATGGGGTGGACGCCGTGGTCAGCCGCCTGGCAGACGCCGGCGCCAAGGCGCTCTTCACCGCCGATGGCTTCCCGCGCCGCGGCCAGCCTGTCGATATGAAAGCCGTGGCAGATAAGGCGGCCGCGCAATTGCCGCAGCTGCGCCATCTCATTGTGCTCAAGCACGCCAACCTCGGGGTGCCCATGGTGCTGGGACGCGATCATTGGTGGCATGAGTTCGTCGACGTACAGTCACCTGAAGCCGAAACCGAACGCACCGCCGCCGAAGACTCGCTGATGCTCATTTACACATCCGGCACCAGCGGCCGCCCCAAAGGCGCGGTGCACACCCATTGCGGCTTCCCGGTGAAGGCCGCGCAGGACATGGCCTTCGGCACCGACGTGCGCCCAGGCCACCTCATCTACTGGATGACGGATATGGGTTGGATGATGGGTCCCTGGCTGGTTTTCGGCGCCCTGCTGCTGGGCGCAACATTCTTTATGTACGACGGCGCCCACGATTTCCCCGGCCCTGACCGCCTCTGGGCGCTCGTCGAAAAGCATCGCATCACTACCCTGGGCGTCTCGCCCACGTTGATCCGTGCCCTGATCCCCTTCGGCGAGAAGCCGGTCAGGTCGCACGATCTTTCCTCGCTGCGTTATTTCGCTTCCACGGGTGAACCCTGGAACCCGGATCCCTGGCATTGGCTTTTCCAAGTCGTCGGCGGATCCAAGCGGCCCATCATCAACTATTCCGGCGGTACGGAGATCTCCGGCGGAATCCTGATGGGTAACCCCATCTTGCCGCTCAAGGCCACCGCTTTCTCCGGCCCTTGCCCCGGCATGGCCGCGGATGTGTTCAACGAAGCCGGCCAGTCCGTCACCGGGGAAGTAGGGGAGTTGGTGATCAAAGCACCCTGGATCGGCATGACCCGCGGCTTCTGGAAGGATGCCGCCCGCTACGTAGAAACGTATTGGTCGCGCTGGCCGGACGTGTGGGTGCATGGCGACTGGGCAGCCAAAGACGAGGAAGGCCTCTGGTATATCCTCGGCCGCTCGGATGACACCATTAAGGTGGCCGGCAAGCGCCTGGGTCCTGCCGAAGTCGAATCCGTGCTGGTGGCGCACCCGCAAGTTGTGGAAGCCGCCGCCATCGCCGTCCCCGACGAACTAAAAGGCAATCAGGTCGTATGCTTTTGTGTCCTCAAAGAGGACACAAAAGCCAGTGAGGATTTGCGCAAGGAACTCCGTGCCAGCCTGGTGGCCGCCCTGGGCAAGCCGCTAGCGCCCAAGGCACTGCTGTTTGTGACTGACCTGCCCAAGACGCGCAACGCTAAGGTCATGCGGCGCATGGTGCGCGCCGCCTACCTCGGCGAACCCGCTGGCGACACTTCCTCGCTGGTGAATCCGCAGGCCCTGGAAGAGATCAGGAAGAGCAGATGAGCAAACTAAACAAGCGGTTTACGGCCAGATTACGCAAAGGCCCCAACAAGGGAAGCTGGACCTGCCTGATCTGGCCTGCACCATCGACGGCCATCCGTTTCGAGGCGCGTTCATGGCCTTGGGCGACGGCAGGCATATGCTTCCAATGAAAGCCGATCTCCGCGAGGCGATCGGTAAGGAAGCCGGCTCCACCGTTGACGTCGTCCTGAAAGAGCGAATATAGATGATGGCAGGGAAGAAGCCGCGTTTTAAAGTCCGCTCCTCGCCCATCCAGGGCTTTGGCGTCTTCGCCACGCAAAGGATCCCCAAGGGCACGCGCCTCATCGAATACACTGGCGAGCGCATTACGCATAAGGAGGCGGATACGCGCTACGAAGACGAAAGCACGAACCCGCACGTCCTGTTGTTCATCGTGGACAGGCGCACGGTCATTGACGCTGGCGTGGACGGCAACGAGGCGCGCTTCATCAACCATTCCTGTGAACCCAATTGCGAGCCGGTGATCGAAGCGCGGCGGATCTACATTCATGCGCTGCGCACGATCCGTCCAGGCGAGGAACTCACCTACGATTACAGCCTGACGCGCGAAGAAGAGGATGATGCCGCAACGGAAGCAAAGTTCGCCTGCCGATGCGGAGCCAGCAATTGCCGGGGCACCATGCTTGAGCCCCGCGAGGATGTAAAGATAGGGAAGAAGACAGGATCAAAGGGCAAACGAGCCAAACGCCCGGATTGAGCTAAGCCGCCTCATCCGTATCTGACAGATCTTTGCTGGCTGCACCTAAGAAACGTTCACGATCCCCTTATCGATTATCATCGTTCGGTTATGTCCGCCTCCCTCCTCGCCGCCACCTTTGCACTCACCGCCGCTGTCGTCTGGGGCACCGGCGACTTCGTCAGTGGCCTCTCTGCCCGGCGCATCGGCGCCATCTACACGCTGCTGCTTTCCTTCGTCTTCGGGCTGGCCGCTCTCCTGCTGCTGGCGATTCTCACCGCAGAACCTTTGCCGCCGCTCATCGACCTTGGCTGGGGTGTCCTGGCCGGCATGCTCGGCACCGGCGGGTTTATCTTCATGCTGCGCGGCTTTACCGTCGGCCGGATGAGTATCGTTGCCCCCATCTCCGCGGTGCTGGCCGCCGCCATACCGGTCCTTTTCGCGGCGTACAGCCAGGGCTTGCCGCACGAACTTCAGTTACTGGGCTTCGCCCTCGCCTTCGCCAGCATCTGGCTGTTATCCAGCCAGGGGAATGAGGTGGGAAAGCCGGCCGGCATCGGCCTGGCCGTTTTGGCCGGCTTAGGCTTCGGCCTATTTTTTACCCTGCTGGACCAGATCTCCGAAGGCGTGGTCTTCTGGCCGCTGGTAGCCAGCCGTCTGGTTGCGGCCTCGCTGTTGGCGGGTTACTTCATCCTCGTCCGTCAGCCGCTGGTTCCATCGAAACCTCCGTGGGGGTTGCTGCTGGCCTCCGGCTTGCTCGACGTCGGCGGCAACTTCTTTTTCTTACAGGCCGTGCAAACTGGGCGTTTGGATCTGTCGGCTGTGCTCGTCTCCCTGTACCCGGCGGTTACCGTGCTGCTGGCATTGCTGATCGCGAAAGAACGAATGAGCCGAGTTCAGGCCGTTGGAGTATTGATCGCCCTTCTGGCAATCGTGCTGATTACCGTTTAAGGCTGTCGAGCCTGAAGCATCTCACCACTCGATGGGCGTCTGCCCCTTCGACTCCAGATAGGCGTTCGCTTTCGAGAACGGCTTGCTGCCGAAGAAGCCGCTGGTCGCAGACAGCGGCGACGGATGCGCCGATTCGATCACCTGGTGCTTGGTGCGGTCGATCAGCGCTCCTTTGCGTTTTGCATAGGCGCCCCACAAAATGAACACCAAACCCTCGCTCTGCTCCGAGAGGATGCGCAGCACGCCATCGGTGAACGTCTCCCAGCCCTTGCCCTGGTGCGAGCCAGCCTGACCCTGGCGCACGGTCAGCGTGGCATTCAACAGCAGCACACCCTGCTGCGCCCAGCGCTCCAGGTTGCCGCTGGTTGGCGGCTGCAAACCCAGGTCGCTCTTTAGTTCCTTGTAGATGTTGACCAGGGAGGGAGGCTGCGGCACGCCCTCATTCACCGAAAAACACAGGCCGTTGGCTTGCTTAGGGCCGTGGTACGGGTCCTGCCCCAGGATAACCACCTTCACCTGATCGAACGGGCACTTGTCAAAGGCGTTGAAAATCCTGCCGCCGGGCGGATAAATGGTGTATTTCTGGTATTCTTCGCGCACGAACGCGGCCAGTTGCTGGAAATAAGGTTTCCCAAATTCCTCCGCTAGCTTCTTTTTCCAACTCGCCTCGATCTTTACATCGGCCATGCCGCCAAGTCTAACATTCACTTTAGTGTGCCATGCTGAGCACGCTCGCTCCGCTCAGTGTAAACTCCGCGAAGCATCCATCATTACCGGGTTTTGGAGAACAGGCGCTTTCAAGCGGGATTCCATCGTTTATACTCGTACTCTCTTCGCCCCATGTTCTTGTCAAAGTGCATCGACCACCCTCTCACTCATTTCAACAACATGACTGCCTCCCTGACTCCAATCTCTAAGGACCCTACCGCATGAATTTTGATCTCACTGACGAACAAATCCTGTGGCGTAAAGCTATCCATGATTTCGTCGCTAAAGAAGTCAAGCCCAAAGCCAAGGAAGTAGACGAAACGGGGGAATTCAATTGGGCCGCTGTCAATAAGATGAGACCCCTGGGCTTGCTGGGCCTCAACGTACCCGAGCGGTACGGTGGGGCCGGCGTGGAAGCGGTCAGCGCCGCCATTGCCATTGAGGAACTGGGCTGGGGCTGCGGCAGCACTGCCCTGGCCATCGCGGCCCACAATGGGCTGGGGTGTTCCCCGATTGCCAACTTTGGCTCTGATGACCTCAAATTGAAATTCCTGCCGGCTACCGCCAGCGGCAAAAGCAAGCTGGCCGCCTTAGCTCTGACGGAACCTGGTGCCGGCTCCGATCTCATGGGCGGGGTGCAAACCCGCGCTGAACTTCATGGGGAGGATTGGTTCCTCAATGGCAGCAAGATGTGGTGTACCAATGCTTCCATCGCAGACTTCATTGTCACCCTGGTGCGAACGGAACGGGGCTCCGGCTCCGGCACCTTAAGTCTCATCGTGGTGCCCACCGATGCTGCCGGGCTTTCCATCGGGCCTGCCGAAAAGAAGATGGGCCTGCACGGTTCGCCTACTCATGCCGTCAGCTATCAGAATGTTCGCGTGCCCTCGGTAAACCTGGTGGGTGAACGCGGTAAGGGGCTGCAATACACGCTGGCGACGCTGGACGGCGGCCGCATCGGCATCGGCGCTCTGGCCACCGGCCTGGCGCAGGCCGCGCTGGACGAAGCCATCAAATACGCAAAAGAGCGCCAGACCTTCGGCCAACCCATCGCCAGCTATCAGGCGATCCAATGGATGCTGGCGGATGCCGAAATGAACATCAGCGCCGCGCGCCTAATGGTTTACCGCGCAGCCTTCGCCAAGCAACAGGGCCAGCCCTTCACCAAAGAGGCCGCCATGGCCAAGCTCTTCGCCACCGAGATGGCCGAGAAAGTCTGCCGCGATGCTATCCAGATCCATGGCGGCTACGGCTATTCCAGCGAGTATCCCGTCGAGCGCATCTACCGCGATGCGCGGCTGATGACCATCGGCGAAGGCACCAGTGAGATCCAGCGCCTAGTCATCGCCCGCGAGCTGCTGGGGGACTGACCCAGCCTTGTCATGAAGAGTCTTCCCCCGCCGGATACCCCGCCCCTTGGGGCGGTGGAGGAA
>JBBDXR010000026.1:0-90105 GCA_040902205.1 Anaerolineales bacterium
AGCCCCCCCCCCGGGACGTGGGGCCAGAGGCCCCACAAAAAGAAAATAAATAAGCAACCATCGAACCAGAGGCCCTTAACGTGTAAGCACACCTTCGCCTAGCTCAGAGCTTCTGCTCAGGACGGGCTATTGACTGCCCCGCTTAGGGCGCCCAAGGGCACTTTGCTCGGCATGACATCAAGGTAGGGTTACCCGCGTCTTCGCCTCCCAGGGAGCGCATTAATTAGCAACACCACCAGGATGATGGGTCCAAACAGAGTCCAAGCAACCTGATATACATCTCCCATTTCCTTCGGGAAAAGAACAAGCAGAATAATTCCTCCCAGGATCAATAGTCCAATATTGAATAAGAAGTCACTGAGAAATTTCATCCCTGCCTCCCAGTTGCATTCTAGGCTCCAATCCCCGCCTCTAGAATCCCCCAAACGTCCCGTGACAATTGCCTACTTTTAGCGGCAGGCAAGACCCGCCCAATGAAAACCTGCGTGGCCGCCGTTTATCGTCATTGCGAGGGAGCACCAGCGCCCGTGGCAATCTGAACGCCCTAAAAAAGGCACCCCTCCATTCCTCAAGCCGCCGGTGCAAAGGCCAAGATTGCCACGTCGGCGAACCTATGGTTCGCACTCCTCGCAATGACGGCTTGGGGGCGATGAAATTCCGCTTATCTATCCCCTTCGTCAGGAGAAGGGGAACTGCGTCGGCGTTCCTCATCGTAGACCAGCCCCGCCAGGAAAGTAATCCCTATCCTCTGCAGCCTGTTCACCTGGTCGATGCTCACGCTAAGTTGGAAAGCCAGCTTCTTGACCGGGGCTTTTTGCGCAAACCTAAGGGTCAGCAGCTTGGCCAAGTCCGGCTGCAGTCTGCCCAGTTGGTCGATATAGAACAGCAGCATCTTATTGATCGTGAGGCGGCACTCTACAATAGGCAGGTCCTGCTCGAAGCCAAACTCGCGCGGCAGCTTCATCTGCGCGAAGGTCTCCAGGCCCGCCCGTGTGGGCTGGTCCCATTGCCTAAGCGCTTTGTGCACGGCGCGACGTATTTCTTTCTTGGAGTGCTTCAACTGGGACTTATTGCCCCCAATCTATGCCATAGTGTAACTATAAACCCGTGCAGAAATGACAAACGCCAGGTGAGGGGGGCACCCGGCGCTTGTCAACCCCGAATATAACACGGCTGAATCAGGCCGTAAATTAGAGATCCCAGATGGCCTTCACCTCGCCCAGCACCGCCTTCCAGTCCTCGCCCTCCCCTTGCGGCGTCGGCCCAACTGCATCTGTGATCGGCTCGCCGAGCAGGGCTTGCGTGGCGGCCAGGCCGCTGGCGGGGATGGCCTCCAGGTCGTAGCCGCCCTCCAGGATGAGGGCGATGCGGCCGGCGCAGTTCTGCTGGGCCCAGGCGCGCAGCGAGCGGACGGCTTCGCCATAGCCACGGGCGCTGACCTGCAGGTTGCCCAGCGGGTCGCGCCAGTGCGCATCAAAGCCGGCGCTGACCAGGATCATTTCCGGACGGAAGCGGCCCAGCAGAGCGGGCACGAGCTCGCCATAGGCGACGGCGAAGGCGCCGTCGCCCGAGAAGGGCGGCAGCGGCAGGTTGGCGGTGCGGCCTTCGCCCGCTGCGCGGCCGCGCTCATGCAGCATGCCAGTGCCGGGGTACAGCGGGTGCTGGTGGGTGGAGATGAAGAGCACATCGCCGCGCGTATAGAAGATGTCCTGCGTCCCGTTGCCGTGGTGCACGTCCATATCCACGATCGCGATGCGCTTGGCGCCTTCGAGCTGGATGAGGCTCTCGGCGGCCAGCGCCACGTTGTTGAGGATGCAGAAGCCCATGGAATGCGTGGGAGTGGCGTGGTGGCCGGGAGGCCGGGTGAGTGCGAAGCCGCAAGCGGCTTCGCCGCACCACACGGCGCGGGCCAGCGCCGCGGCGCCGCCGGCGGCGTTGAGCGCCAGCTGCCAGCTGGCCTGGGTCATGTAGGTGTCCGCGTCGAGGGAGCTTTCCTCCTGGCTGCCGCGGCGGGCTGTATCCAGCATGGCCGCCGAGTGCACGGCAGCTAGCACCGCAGGCGCCAGGACCTCGGCGCCGACTTGCAGCCCGCTCTGCCAGTAGCCCGCCTGCTGCACCGCGGCGCGGATGGCCTCCACCCGTTCGGGGCTCTCCTCGTGGGCCGGGTGGGCGTGGGCCGCGTGGCCATGCGGGTAGAAGAAGGCGATGGGCTGCATGGGAGCAGTATACAGTTGACGGTAGGCTGTAGACAGAAAAGGCCAAACCCCTTTTATAATGATAGGGTGCAAAAAGAAGCCGTACCGGAGCAAAGCTACTGCTCCGTAGAGTCCGTGGACGCCGGGGAGCAGCTCATCGGCACCGCCCCGCGGGCCGATGTGTGGTTCCTGCTGGAATACACCGGCCGCTGGGGCAACAAGGCGCTGAAGGAAAGCAGCATCCCCGAAGCCGTCAAAGAGCATCTCAACCAGCAGCTGGCTGGCATCCCCGAAGCGCGCCTGCTGCTCATCAAGCAGAGCAAGACGCAACACGAGGAAATCGCCTTCTACGCCGCGCTGCCTAAAGCCGATCCCCCTGCCCTCTACCGCTTCTTCTTAAGCGATTACGAAGAACTGGCGGGCTATGACTTGCGCGCCATCGCCGCCCAGCATGAACGCTACGACGCAGCGCGCCTCGACGAGCCGCTGTTCGTCATGTGCACCAACGGCCTGCGCGACCGCTGCTGCGCTTTGCACGGCGTGGCCACCTATTGGGCGCTGACCGAGAAGTACCCCGGCCTGGTGTGGGAGAGCACGCATCACGGCGGGCACCGCTTTGCGGCCAACCTCCTGCAGCTACCGCATGGCCTGTCCTACGGCCGCCTGCGGCCGGAGACGGCCGCCGAGGTGTTGGAGGCAGGCCGCGACGGGCGCATCGCGCTGGACAACTTGCGCGGCCGCACCATCTACGACGCGCCTTCCCAGGCCGCCGAGATCCTGCTGCGGCGCGAAACCGGCGACCTGGGTGTGAACGGCCTGCGGCTGCAGGGCAGCCAAGAACTCGAGCCCGGCCGCTGGCAAGTGCGCTTTACCGGGGGCGACGCCGGGGGCGACGCCGTGCACGAAGTCGTGATGCGGCGGGAGGAGACGGGGGCGAAGGTGCCCCTGTCATGCGGGGATGAGGAGCTGATCGGGGTGGTGAATTACAAGCTGGAAAATATCGAATAAGTGCCAACAAATTCAATCCTGCCACCGGATCAGCGCCGGCCAGTGCTCAGTTTGGCGAGGAATTGGCGCTCTCACCTCATTTAGACTGAAGACTTCCGCCTATACTATAATTGGCTTGTATTTCAGCCAATGCGATATAAGAAAGAATTCGCCTTTCTAATCATTGCTGGTATCGCTATAACGGCTTGCGGCTCCTCACCAACTTCGCCAAGCGAGATCCCACAACTACCGACCCCCAGCCCAACCCCGATCCCCGAAACTGTAACTTACACGGATCTGGATGCTCTTTTCGAGGCGCGCCTGGAGAGCGGCGCATGGACCGAGGAGGAAGGCTTGATCGCGATGTTGGAATTGATCGCGGGCAAGACCACCGGGGAGGATTTTCTCGCCGGGGCGCAGGTCACCACTCAGGCGGCGACTGGCATGTTGCTGCAAGCACAGAGCTATCTTGAAAACGGGCAGAGTGAGGCTACCAAAGCCGAGATCCAAAGTTTGCTAAATGCGCTGGTCCCTAGCCAAGCGACGCTCGATCTTTATTCGCAGCGCGCAGAAAGCAAGGCTCGCAGGGCGCCCGGCCTTGCCAAGCAGATCGATTGCCGTACGCTGCAGGCCGAGGGGTTTCCAGAAGATAGTGCCACAACCTGCTTCCTCACTCACGAGCTAACCATCGGCGTACATACGGTGAAGGTCTATTTTCCGGAGGGCTGGGGCGACGACGCCATGCGCATGTCCTACCTGACTGAAACGGAGCAGGCAATCACGGATTCGGTGAGAGCATACACAGGCCTGGGCTTGACTCACAAGAATCTGACCGTTTTCTTCACGCTGCTAGATTATTCACCTACCGGCCGGGCAACCGATCTGTGGTACGCAGCGTCGGGTCTCGCCAGAGACTCGGATCCCGAATCTGATTGCCTGGCGGCTATCTACCCAGCCGGCACCAGCGCGGGATCAAGCCGCGGCATGGGCGTCTATAAACAGATCCTTGCCCACGAGTTGTTTCATTGCTATCAATTCTGGAACTGGAATGAGGCCGCGCGCGTGCCTCCCACGGAAAACAAATGGTGGATGGAAGGAACAGCCGAATACTTCGGCAATACGGTTTACCCGATCGCCAATGCCGAATATGAATACATTCCCGGTTTCGATCGCCAATCGCCTTCGCGTTCGTTGTTGGGTATGGACTATGAGAATTTCATCTTCTTCCAGTATCTGGCCAACGAAATCGGTGATGAGGGGGTGCTGCGCCTGATTGGATCGATGCCGACCGCGCCTGGAGCCAGCCAGGCGGACGCGCTCTCCGCGTTTCCGGAAATCGAAGATCTGTTCCAGAATTTCGGCCGCGCCTATCTGGACGGCCAAATCATGGATACGGGAGGTGGCGCGATCCCGGTTTCTCCTCAATTCCGTGACTTGATCAGTTTCGATGAAACTTTTAGGGATGCGATCCCGCCGGTAGATCGCTTCATCCTGCGGCGCTTCAAGTTGACCTTTCCGGAGGAGCGCCATTATGAAGTGGAGGTCGGCAGCGAAGGCGCCGAGGGCAGGAATGGCGTCAGTTTCGGGGTGGGCGGTGAATGGGTGCCGCTGGAATCCAGCGAGTTTGACGTGGGCTGCGGCACCCAGGAATGGGAATTGCTGGTGACGACCAGCGCAGCTGAAGGTCCATACCATGTAATCCTGGATGTGACCGTTGAGGAAGGGCCGACCTGCGATGAATGCCTGATCGGACTATGGGAACTGGACAACGCGAGTTACGAGGCGTATTGGAATGCGACCCCGGCCGGCGCAAACGAAAACGTGGAATACGGAGGAGTCAGCGGGACCATGTATGCCATCTATGACGAAGACGGCTTCGTCACGAACGGATGGAGCGATTTCACGATCAATTACACCCAATCATTTGGCGGCACCCCACCCGACCAGGACTTTGCCATCATCTTGAACGGGGTTGGGACAGCGCGCTACTCTGTCTTTGGCGAGTCGCTCACGTATTCTGAATCGCTATCGGATTACATCATCGTGGTGACCATGGGCGGCTCTGTGGTGGCCTCGACAGGGATCACGCCGGACGCCTTTGGCGGCGATTTCTCCGGCACCCCGATCCGCTATGTGTGCACGGATGAGATGCTGCAGTTCATCTCTGCCGAATTCCCCCAGCTGAACGAATTGGTTTACAGGCGCGGGGATTAGTTCCACATGCCGAAAAACATCGAATAGCCGCGATTTATAATTGCGGAACGTAAGTCCAAAGAGAGGTAACGCAGATGAAGTCGATCCTCCAGAAGCTCAACATCCAGGATGTCAACGCCGGGGCTTGCTTTGGCCCCGACAACTGGATCCGCGACCCCAAAGGCAAGGAACTGGTCTCGTACAACCCTAGCTCCGGGGAGGCGATCGCCAAGATCGTGCAGGCGACGGCGGCCTCGTATGAGACGGTGGTGAGCAAGGCGCAAGCCGCGTTTGCTGCCTGGGCAGCCACGCCGGCGCCCAAGCGCGGGCAGGTGGTGCGCGATCTGGGCGACGCGCTGCGCGAGTTGAAGGAGCCATTGGGCGAGCTGGTCTCGCTGGAGATGGGCAAGATCCGCGCCGAGGGGCAAGGCGAAGTGCAGGAGATGATCGACATTTGCGATTTCGCCGTGGGTCTCTCGCGGCAACTGTATGGGCTAAGCATGCATTCGGAGCGACCAGGCCATCGCATGATGGAACAATGGCACCCGCTAGGCATCGTGGGCGTGGTATCGGCGTTCAACTTCCCAGTGGCGGTCTGGTCATGGAACGCGGCTATTGCGGCGGTGTGCGGCGACCCCGTATTGTGGAAGCCGTCTTCGCTAGTACCGCTGGCGGCGGTGGCGGTGCAGCACATCTGTAACCGCGTGATGGCCGACCATGGCCTGACGGGAATCTTCAATCTGGTGATCGGCAGCGGGCGCGATGTGGGCCAGCTCATGCTGGAGGATAAGCGTGTGCCGCAAGTGTCGTTCACCGGCTCCACCAGCATCGGCGTTACCGTGGCCGAGACGGTGGCGCGCCGATTTGGGCGCACCATCCTGGAATTGGGCGGCAATAACGCCATCATCGTGGCGGAGGATGCCGACCTGGAGCTGGCCACGCGCGCCATATTATTCGGCGCGGTGGGCACGGCCGGGCAGCGCTGCACCAGCACGCGGCGCATCATCGCCCACAAGGACATCAGCGCCAGGCTGACTGAGCGGTTGGTGAACGCGTACAAGCAGGTGCCCATCGGCGACCCATTGGACGAGAAGACTTTGATGGGGCCGTTGGTCTATCAGAATTCGGTCGAGGAAATGTTCGATGCGCTGGAGAAGGTGAAGGCGGACGGCGGCCAGATCCTGACAGGCGGCAAGATGCGCCCGGACCTGGGGCCGAACTTCGTAGAGCCGACCATCGTGAAGATGCCGGCGCAAACGGAGATCGTCAAGCAGGAGACCTTTGCGCCCATCCTGTACATGCTTGAGTACAAGGACGTCGACGAAGCCATCCGCATCCATAATGACGTGCCGCAAGGATTATCGAGCGCCATCTTCACCAACAGCATGCGCACCATGGAGCGCTTCCTGTCGGCGGGTGGCAGCGATTGCGGCATCGCCAACGTGAATATCGGCACCTCTGGGGCGGAGATCGGCGGGGCGTTCGGCGGCGAGAAGGAGACGGGCGGCGGCCGCGAGAGCGGCTCCGACGCGTGGAAGGCCTACATGCGGCGCCAGACCAATACGATCAACTGGAGCAAGGAACTGCCGCTGGCGCAGGGGATCAAATTTGGGGGAGAGTGACTTCTGTATTTAATGAAAAACCGCCGTTCAATCCGATTGGCCGAATACGACTATTCTTGGCCCGGCGCGTATTTCCTGACTATCTCGACTCTTGGTCATCGACCGATGTTCGGGAAGATTCGAGGAGAAGAGGTTGAGCTATCAAGGCAAGGGAAAATTGCCGAACAATGCTGGCATGATATCCCAAAGCATCTTGCGACCGTGGAGATTGATGCGTTTATCGTAATGCCGAATCACGTGCATGGAATTCTATGGATCACCGAATCAAGGCCAAGATCGATAGCCGTAGGGGCGCAGCATGCTGCGCCCGTACAACCAAAGCGGCCGCGCGTCGATCCGGGGACTCTTGGAGCAGTCGTTCGCTCGTACAAATCTGCCGTTTCCCGCGCAATCCACCAGTTGCCTGCTAACCCAAACTTAGGTGTTTGGCATCGCAATTACTATGAGCGGGTAATTCGGGATGACCGCGAGTTGGAATCAATTCGCACCTATATTGTGCATAATGCGCTAAAGGACTGTGCGGACTTGAAGTTCCAAGAACAGATGGAGACGCTATGAAATCCGGTTCGATCCTGTATCTATCGCGTGCGGACGTGGAAGCCATCCAACTTCCGATGAGCGAGATCATCGACGCGTTGGAAGCGATGTTCAAAGAGAAGGGCAACGGCAAGGTGGAGATGCCGCCGAAGCCGGGTATTCACACGCGACCCAATGCGTTCATCCACGCCATGCCCGCTTACATCCCCAGCCTGGAAGCTGCGGGCATGAAGTGGGTGTCCGGGTATCCCGGCAACCAGGCCAAAGGCCTGCCCTACATCAGCGGGCTGCTGATCTTGAATGACCCGGATAACGGCATTCCGCTGGCGGTCATGGATTGCACCTGGATCACCGCCAAGCGCACAGGCGCAGCCACGGCGTTGGCCGCCAAATACCTGGCGCGGCCGGATTCTGCATCGGTAGGCATTGTGGCCTGCGGCGTGCAGGGACGCAGCAACCTGGAGGCGCTGGCTTGCGTGTTCAAGATCCGCAAGGTGAAGGCCTACGACCTCAAGCCGGAGATTGCTGAGCTTTATGCGCAGGAGATGAACGCGCAACTTGGCTTGGACATCGAGGCGGTACAAAGTCTGCCGGAGGCAGTCCGAGGGATGGACATAGTGGTGACCAGCGGGCCGATCCTCAAGAACCCGAAACCGGCCATCGAGGCGGGCTGGTTGGCGCAAGGCGCGTTTGCCTCGCTGGTGGATTTCGATTCTTACTGGCGAGGCGCGGCCTTGAAAGAAATGGACAAGTTGGCCACGGATGACCTGGGGCAAATGCGATACTATCGCCAGGAAGGCTATTTCAAAGAGACGCCGGAAGCGTACGCGGACCTCGGCGAGATCGTGGCGGGAAAGAAACCCGGACGTGAAACGAAAGACGAGCGGATCGCCGCGGTCAATCTGGGCCTCGCCCTGGACGATATGGCAACGGCGATTCGCGTCTATCAAAGAGCGATAGAAAGCGGCATCGGAACAGAGCTGCCGTTGTAATGCGTTAGTGAATGGCACTCGCAGATTAGCCTGAGCCTAAACAAGCTCCTAGTTGGATGCTTCGCGGAGTTTACACTGGGCAAAGCGAAGAGCTCAGCATGGCACAACTAGAGGAATGGAGTAGATAATATGGATCTCGCCTTAATGATCGAGGGACAAGACGGCCTCAACTGGGAGCGCTGGAAGCGGCTGGCCGCGGCGGCCGAAGACTTGGGCTTCGCCGGGTTGTATCGCTCTGACCATTACACCAACGCGCGTCCGCCCGATAAGGATTCCCTGGAGCTGTGGGTCTCACTGACCTACCTGGCCACACACACAGAGCGCATTCAATTTGGGCCGCTGGTCACGCCGTTCTCGTTCCGGCATCCCAGCATTACGGCGCGCATGGCCGCGGCGGTGGATGACCTGTCCGGCGGGCGATTGCAGTTGGGGCTGGGCGCCGGATGGCAAGAACGGGAACACGAGATGTTCGGGCTGGAGCTATTGGATGTGCCGGGGCGGATGCGCAGGTTCAAGGAAGGCTTGGATGTGGTGAACGCCCTACTGAAGAGCGACAAACCCATCGATTATTCGGGCAAGTTCTACCAACTCAAGGATGCCATCCTGCTGCCGCGGCCCAAGCGGCGCGGCGGCCCGCCCATTATTGTGGGCGGCAATGGGCAGAAGCGCACCTTGCAGCTGGCGGCCAAGCACGCGGATGAGTGGAACGGCATAGCGCCAACTCCGGCGAAGATGAAGGAAAGCAACGCACGGCTGGATGAATTCTTAGAGGTAGAAGGCAGAAAACCGGGAGCCGTGCGACGCAGCGCGATGGTCGGAGTCTATTTTGGGCGGGACAGCAAGCAACTGGAGGAGGTAGTCAGGGTCTCTGGGAAAAGCGCGGAGGAATTGCGGCAGGCTGGGCGACTGGTCGGCGAGGGCAGCCAGATCGTGGAGCAATTGGGATCCTTGGCCGAAGCCGGTTGCCAGCGGGTGATGCTGCAGTGGCTGCAGCAAGATGACCTGGATGGGCTGGAAGCGTTGGCCAAAAGTGTGTTGCCGCAGGCGAGGTAGTTTGCTTCACTGTCATGCTGAGCGAAGCGAAGCATCCACTCTTTCCAACACTTTATTTCCAACCGTTGGGCTAGTGTCATGAAAGGTCGCTCATTCTTCGTCTACATCTTAGGGAATGGCAAGGGTACGCTTTATGTCGGAGTCAGCAATAACCTGGAACGTAGGATGCATGAGCACAAAAAGAGACTGATACAAGGGTTCGCTAGCAAGTACGCCCTAGACCAGCTCCTATTTTTTGAAGAATTCCCTTATATAAACGAAGCGATAGAAATGGAAAAACGGATCAAGGGCTGGGTAAGAAAGAAGAAGTTGGCATTGATCAGAACGAGAAACCCCCAAATTCGGAGATCTGGCTAAGGATTGGCCCGATTACAGAGAGTAATTCGGGTGGACTCTTCGCTGCGCTCAGAGTGACAGAGGAAAAGAGGAAGTAATGAATGTTTCTGAAGCCATACGAACCAAGCGGGCGGTGCGCGATTTCAGCAAGGAGCCATTGGCTGAAAAGCACGCTCAAGCCATCCTAAACGCAGGGCGGCGCGCCCAGTCCTCGAAGAACCGCCAGGCCTGGCAATTCATCGCCGTGCAGGACAAGGAAACGCTCAAGAAGCTATCCAAGATGGGCGCCTTCGCCGGGCATTTAGCCGGGGCGGCGATGGGCGTGCTGATCGTCACGCCCCCGCCGGAGAAATTCTACGGAGCCTACTTCGATGCCGGGCAAGCGGCGGCCTACATGCAGCTAGCCGCCTGGGAACTGGGCATTGTCTCCTGCCTGGCCACGCTATACAAGTCCGAGAAGGCCTATGAACTGCTGGGCATTCCCAAAGGGGAATGGCAAGTGTTGATGGCCATTTCGTTCGGCTACCCGGCCGAGCGGCGCGGGCTGCACTTCAAACCGCTCATCGGAGGGCGTAAGAAGTTCGATGAGGTGGTGCATTGGGAGAAGTGGTAAGCGGGTTGACCGCAACCGGCGGGAATGATATTAAAAGAAGGCGCATAAAATATGCGCCTTCTTAATTCAAAAGGCAAGTCAATCAGGATGGATTCGATGCGGTATAGAGCGCGAGAGTGTTGCCTTCAGGGTCGCTGAAGACGGCGAACCAACCCTGGCCGGGTATCTCGGTCTTGCCCAACACTGTTTTGCCGCCGAGCGACACGATCTTCTTCAAATCGCCTTCGATATCTTCAGTCTGAACGTAAACGACGAGGCGATCGATCTTGTTCAGGTTGCCATCCACAGAAGGGAAACCGCCGCCGGGGCCTTCTCCGGCGTCGAACATAGCGTAGTTGAAATCGGGAACAGGGGTGATCTTCCAACCGAAGAGATCCGCGTAAAACTTGCTGTTCTTATTCAGGTCTTTACTGGGAATTTCGATGTGAATGACGGGATGTTTACTCATGGCGAGCCTCCTCCCCAAGTTTACTACGAGCCGCGCGGGAATAACAAATGGCGGCTAGCGCCGCCATTTGAGGACGGGTCTTGGGACCCGCCCCTACTTCGATTTGGATGCTTTTACTTTGCGGCCGCGGTTATGGTCTCGGTTTCGGCCAAGTGTACGTAGGCCCTGAAAATATCTGATTCGGTGATCACGCCGACAAGCTTATGACCCTGCACCACCGGGAGGCCGCCGATCTTGTGATGCAGCATCAGCTTGGCCGCCTCGGTGAGGCCGGTGGCTGGCGTCACGGTTAGCGGATCGCGGCTCATGATCTTGCCCACGGGCAGACGGGCAACGAGATAGTTTATTTCGAACACACTCAAGGAGGTGGCGTTGGATGGGCTGGCTTCGCGCAGGTCACCCAAGGTAACGATGCCGACCAGCTTTCCGCCATCCACCACTGGTAGGCGACGAATCTTATGCTCTTTCATGATCTCATAAGCTTCCGGCAGCGTTTGCGAGGATGTAATCGTTATGACATCTCGGGACATCCAATCGCGGACACTTTCTTCGATCATAGGTGCCTCCCGTCTTGACTAATTTGATTATTCCCCGCCTTATAAAGCTGAAGCAGTGGCAAATGTCCATAAATCGAGGCAAGGGCTAGGGACTAACGGGACCGGGAGGCAGGCTATCGCCCGTGCGCAGCCTAGCGATCAAAGCGGCGGGTCTGAGATCCGCTACTTCTACATTTAAATGCAAGGAGGCGGCGAAGAATTGCCGCCTCCTCTGATCGGACTTTGAACCCTACCCTAAACCATCTGGCAATGGGTATTGTAGATATCGGTGAGCGCGTCCCATAGCGATGCGCTCATCTGTTCGCAGGCGGCCAGAGCTTCGCTCTGATGCTCGGAGGAAAGGCCAGCCATGGCGGCGAGCAGCTTGGCGGCTTCGTGCTCGTTGACCGAGTGGACTTCGAAATAGGGCTCGACGCTGGCAGGCAGGCTGTAGTGCTGGCGCAGGCCGGCGAGCTTGGTCTTGGCGGTGGCGGGCTGCTGGACCTCGAAGGCGTACAGGGCGCCCAGGGCGGTATGCGACTTGGCAAACAATGCGCGGGAGTCGCCGACCAGGCGGCGCACAGCGGGCAGTTGGGCCTCGCCGATGGCGGTTTGCAGTCCAGCGGCAAAGGCCGCCCAAAGATCAATGTGCTCGCGCTCTTCGGAGGCGGTCTCGGTATCCTGCAAGGTTTCCCAGCCGGCCGGGAGATTACTTATGAAGGCGCCATACTCACGAGCGTAATCTTGCAGGGCGGCTACCGGCAACTGACCGGATTCCCAAGCCTGGTAGAAGGGGTGACGCAGGAGAGTGTAGGGCCAGATGCGGCGATCTAATTGCTGTTTGAGATCCATGGGCTTACTCCTTACTCTAGGCGAATGGGCAGAGTGTACACGAAATTAGCCTCAGCGCAACCGTTCCACGACGTATTCGGCAACCTCCGCCAGGCTGTCCCTTTCGGGGGTGGCGGGCAACTTGTCGAGGGCGGCAATGGCCTCGGCGACCTGTTGGCGGGCTTCACGGCGGGCGGCATCGATAGAGCCGCTGGCGCGGATATCTTCGATCAGGGATTCCATATCGAGATCAGGCAGCGTTTCGCCGGCCTGCAGGCGCTTCAGGCGAGCGTCGTCGGGATGAGCCTCCAAATAGCATAGGGCGGGCAAGGTGATCAGCCCCAGGCGCAAGTCGCTGGCCACCGGCTTGCCGAGGCTGGCGGCGTCCGAGGAGAAATCGAGGGTGTCATCCACCATTTGGAAAGCCATGCCAATGCCGTAGCCATAGGCTTGCAGCGCGGGTCCATATTCGTGTTTTTTGCCGACCAGCACGGCGGCGGCCTTGGCGGCCAATTCGAACATGGAGGCCGTCTTGGCGTAGATGCGCTGCATGTAGACTTCGCGATTCGTCAGGGCGTTGCGTTCGAAGATCTGGGTGATCTCGCCATTCACGATGGTGGAGAGCGTGCTAGCGAACATGCGCATGACTTCGGCGGAACCCACCTGGGCGCCCAGCCAGGCGGCCTGCGAGAAAAGGAAATCGCCGGTGAGGATGGTGGCCGGGGTGCTGAGCCGGGAGTTGAGCGTGGGCTGGCCACGACGCAAATCCGCGCCGTCGATCAGGTCATCATGGACAAGGGTGGCGGTGTGCAGCAATTCAATCGCGGCAGCCAGGTCGATACTCAATTCGCGCTCGACGCCCAGCATGGCGCTGGCCAACAGGACCACGGTGGGGCGAACGCGCTTGCCGCCCCCACCTAATAGCTGTTCGAGGGCGTCCTTCAATATGGGATGGTAGCCGCGCGTCTGGGCGCGCATGCGCATCTCTACTTCGGGAAGCAGGTCCAGTACGCGAGCCTGGAAGGTGAGCGTGGTCACGTGCGGGCTCCGAATTGAAAGAGGCGCTGCGCGTTGGCGGTGGTGGCCGCAGCGACGGCCTCGAAGGCCTGGGCCTTTATGGCGGCCAGCTTTTCGGCCACAAGGGTCACCTTGGCCGGCTCGTTGCGCTGGCCGCGGTGCGGATGGGGCGAGAGGTAGGGACTGTCCGTCTCCACGAGCAGGCTTTCAAGGGGAAGCTTCGTGGCAAGAGACTGCAGGTCTTTGGCATTCTTGAAGGTGAGTGGACCGGTTAGGCCAATGAAGAAACGAGCGGCGATGGCCTTCTCAGCCAATTCGCCATCGCTGGAGAATGAATGCAGGACGCCGGGCCGCTCGGCCAGCGGAGAGCCGGCGCGAGCCAGAGCGGATTGCCAATCCTGCAACATGGCGAGCAGGTCGTCTCCGGCTTCGCGGTTGTGCACGATCACGGGCAATTCCAATTCAGCGGCGAGTTCAAGTTGGTCGCGTAAGGCGCGCTGCTGTGCTCCTTTGGGCGCTCGATCCCAATAATAATCCAAGCCGATCTCGCCGATGGCGACGACCTTGGGGTGCTGGGCGAGAGCACGCACCCGAGTGGCCTGCTCCGCGCCCCAGCCGACACTATCGTTGGGGTGAATGCCGACGGAGGCGTAAACCGGGGCGTGCTCTTGGGCCAAGGCGACAACCTTTTCGTTGCTCTCCAAATTCACGCTGGGATTAATGATGGTAGTCACTCCGGCGGAAACGGCTCGCTCGATCACCTGGGGCCTGTCTGCGTCGAATGCATCAAGGTCTAGATGGCAATGCGTATCGACTAAGGCGGGCGCGCTCATACGAGGGGCTGGTCACTGCAGCCCGGCGATCTTAAGGCCATCCTGCAGGATGGCTTGCACTTTATCGGCGTGGGTGGTCTCGGTATAGACGCGCATCTTGGGCTCGGTGCCGGAGAAACGGATGAGCAGCCAGCCGCCGTCTTCGAGATCGAACTTGAAACCATCGGTGGTGACCAGGCTGGTGACCTTGAGGCCGCCGATGGTTTTGGGTTTGGCGTCCAGGATCATTCGCTCGCGGGCCTTGCGGTCGCCGCTGAAGAGACTATCGATGCGATCGTAATAATGCCCGCCAACTTTAGCAAAGAGCCAATCGATGAGTTCTGTCGGCTTCTTGCCGGTCTTTACCATGAGGTCCAGCACGAAGAGGCCGGCCAGGATGCCATCGCGCTCGGGGACGTTGCCGCGGAAGGCATAGCCGCCGGATTCCTCGCCGCCGATGATGGCGTCGGTCTCCAACATTTTGGGGGCGACGTATTTGAAGCCAACGCCGGTCTCGTACACCGGCACGTTGTAGAGCTTGCCGAGCTTATTGAGCATGGTGGTGGTGGACAGGGTCTTTACGATCGGGCCGCGCTGACCGCGGACTTCGAGCAAATAATAGGCCAGCAAGCCGAAGGCGCGCAACTGGTCGATGAATTCGCCCTTCTCGTCGCCCAGGCCGACGCGGTCGGCGTCGCCGTCGGTGATGAGCAGCACATCGGCCTTGTTCTCCACGGTGGCACGCAGGCCAACATCAACATTGGGGCGGATGGGCTCGGGGCGCAACATCTCGGGGAAGATGGGATTGCGGTGGTTGTGGATCTCGATGACGCGCGTTTTGCCGCCAGCCAGAAGGCGCGGGAACCAGCCGGCGCCGTTGCCCCACATGGTATCCACCATGACGGTGAGGCCGGCATCCTTAAGCGGCTGCATGTCGATGAGCTCGCTCAGGTGCGCGATGTAGGCTGGGGCCGCGTCGAAGATCTCAATCAGCCCCTTTTCTTTGGCTTCCTTTAGCGGCAGCCGCTTTACTGTATCGTCGGAAGCGGGGATGGCGGCTTCGATCTGCTCGAGACCCTCAGGGTCGATGGCGCCGCCATTGTGGTCGCGGACTTTGAAGCCGTTGTCGGTGGGCGGGTTATGGGAGGCGGTGATGTTCACCGCCCCACCGGCTTTCTTGGCAAGGACGGCGTAGGCGATGACCGGCGTTGGCGTGGCATCCTGGGTGAGATAGGCGCGGATGCCGTTGCCAGCCAGGACTTCGGCGACGGCGGCGGCGAAGTTCTCGGAATGGAAGCGCATGTCGTAGCCGACCACGACGCCCATGGCAGCCTTGTTTTGTTCCTTTAGATACGTGGCAAAGCCCTGGGCGGCGCGTTGAACGGCGGCAAAGGTATAGTCGCGGGCGATCTCCCCTCGCCAGCCGTCAGTTCCGAAACGGATTGGGTCAGTCATGCGCTTCCTTTGGCGAAGCCTTTAGGCGATGCGGCTGCCCTCTGTGATAATTGGTACAAAGTGATTATAGCAGGATTCAAAACAGAGAGAGAGAGAGTAAGGATCAGAGATCGGTGAATAGTGATTGGTGATTAGTAATTAGGAAAAGAATAAGATAGGAATGGGAATCAGTATAGAAATCGGGGATGGAACAGAAACAGACCGGCTAAAGCCTCGACTCCATGCTTCACATCTCACCTATACTTAATTGAAAGTAAAGATGCCAGCGAAGAAAATAAGGAAGCGCGCAGCAGGTCGGTCGGATTTGCTAAAATGGTTGTTACCCAACCCTGAGAATCTGGCCTTTTGGCTGATGGTCGGAGCGGTGATTGCGGTGCGCTTCTGGGACCTCGACCAACAGCCGGGCGAGGTCTATGGGGATATTTCCACGGTTTACCTCTACATCAAGGATGTCCTCGAAGGCCGCTGGCCGTTTTACTTCGCGCTAAGCGCCGGGCCGCTATATCACTATCTGGCAGTGCCGGTGATCTGGATGGCGGGCTTCAGCTATTTTGGGCTGAAGGTGGCGTCCGTCCTGGTCAGCCTGGGGACCCTGGCCTTCACCTACCTGTTCGCTCGCCGACTGGCGGGAAAGCTTTTCGCCATCCTGGCTGGGTTCATTGCCGGGATCTCATCCTGGCTGCTGGTCTTCAGCCGGCTGGGGAACTTCCCCATCGTGGTGCCGATGTTGACGGCGGGGATGCTTTGGCTGTTGCTGCGCTACGTGCAGGAGTGGCAGAGCCGCGACCTGTATGCCAGCGGCGCGGTGGCTACGTTGGGGCTGCTGGCTTATCCGCAAGCCTATTTTCTTTTGCCGGCGTTGGTGTTGACCCTGGCCACATTGCATTTGAGCGGCCTGCGCATAAAGCGGGAGGAGTGGCTGCGATTGGCGCGGACCTGCGCGCTGTTCGCCCTACCCTTCGCCTGGATGCTTTACAAAGCGCCCGGAGCGCTGACGGCCGGCTACCTGGGCGAGAAGCTGCAGGCGGCAGGCGATATTGTGGCGGTGCTGGCCGGGAACATCGTTCACGCGCTGGGAGCGTATTTCGTACGGGGAGACATGATCAGCCGGGTCAATCCGCTGTCTCTGCCGCACCTGGATGTGATCAGCAGCATCCTGCTTATCATCGGGATCGCGTATTGGCTCGGGCCGCGGCGCCGGCGCTATGGCCTGATGCTGCTGATCCCGTTCATCGTGCTGCACATCCCATCGATCCTGACGCTCAATGCGCCGGACGATGTGCCTTCGGCCACGCGCACGTTAGGTGCTGCGCCGATCGCTTACGTGCTGGTAGCCGGCGGCCTGATGCAGGCGTACGAATGGGCACGCGGTGCGGCCAGCCGCAAGGTGGCGGCGGGATTGGCGGCCACCTTGCTGGCGGGAATCACGTTTCTGAATCTGAACAATTACTTCGTGCACTATTTGAACAACCTTCCCTACCAGAACACGAGTGTGGCGCGGCTGATCACTGAATACGCCGACCTTCTGCCGCCTGACACACAGATCTATTTGGCCGGGTGCTGCTGGGAATCAGGGATGCCGGAACCGTTGAGCATCGAGCAGGAAATGGCGCGGCCGGAGAACTTGCATGCCATCCAGCCGGAGGACCTTAGCTGTTTTGGTCTGGATGCGATGCTGGCCGCGCCGACGGTGGTGATCTGGAGCTATAAGAACGACCTGCCCAACCCTGAATTGTGGGCCTGCGCCGAGCGATTCCCCGGGCAGTTGTACACGGCGCTAAGCGGATTGCCGGCCTTCCAAGCCGCGGCGGTAACTGGATTGCCAGAGGCGCCAAGCGCAGAGGCGGACGGCGAGGGCCTGCTGGCGCAGGCGTTAGATTGGGACGGCGAAAGGGTACTGGTGCGCTATTCGCCAGCGGATATCGGGCGCATCGAAGACGCGGTGGACGGTAATCTCGAAACGATCTATCGCGGCGCAGGCGCCAACCCGCTGGTCATGGAGTTTGCTTTCGCCGAGCCGCGCCCGGCAGCGAGATTGGGGCTCACCCTAGCAACCATGCCCATGTTCAGCGTCCGGGTCGTGATCACTTATGAAGATGGCACGAGCGCGGCGATCGCACGGCAATACACCGACCAACCCAGCGACCCGACGATCGAGATCGAATTGCGGGCGACGGAGAAGCTCTTGCAGACACTGCGGATCGAGATCACCGACCAGGGACTACAGCCGGGCGATGGCTACCATATCCATGTGAGGGATGTGAGTCTCGAGTAAAGCCCGGTTTACTCAGCGGCTTATTCAGGAGTTACGTCGATCCTTCACGTATTCCGGCAACTCCGCCATAGGCGGACGCTCTAGTTCGCTGATCTCTTCGACGTCCAGGAAGAAGCGCTCATCGGAGTATCGGATCAGCTTCATAGTCTTGTTCACGTCCTGCAATATTTCGCGGCCGTAGCGCTTTTCCAGTCTGCTAATCATGACTTGAATGATGGCAAAAGACATCAAACTTAGAGCCTCCAGGGGCTGGTTGTGGTGGATGCGCTCCTGCAAGTCGACCTGCCCAATAGCGGATAAGCCATGTTGTTCAAAGGCATCGATGAGCAAACCTGTTTCCACGCCGTAACCCGAAAAGAAGCTAAGGCGTTCCAGCATCCTTCGGCGGCCCCCGTATTCTCCTGCAAGGGGTTGAATGACGCCCGAGAGCTCCGGATAAAAGAGGTTCAATAGGGGTCTGGCGGTCAGCTCGGTGACGCGCCCCCCACCCGCTGCCTGCAGGCGAGAGCCGGCATGCAAAGGTCGCCGGTAGAAACCCTTGACGAACTGCAGCTGCGGATTGACTAACAGGGGACCGATCAGGCCGTAGACGAATTTAGGGCTGATGTTAACGATGTCCGTATCGATCCAAAGGATCAGATCCCCGCGAGTCACATAGAGGCTCTTCCAGAGAGCCTCGCCCTTTCCATGCCGTGCTCCATATTGCGGGAGAATCTCCTGGTGGATATACACGGGGATGCCCAGTCCGGCAGCTATTTCGCGTGTCTTATCGGTTGAGCCCGAATCGATCAGCACGATCTCGTCGACCAGTCTCGCCCCGACCAGGGCTTTCTGAAGTGAACGAATCACCTTGCCAACTGTGCGCTGCTCATTGAGTGCGGGCATTGCCAAGCTGATGCTCAAACCTTCGCGCTCTTTTATGCGCTTCAAGTGTGCCAGGTCTGCAAATTCGTCGGCATGATAGGTGTTTTCGGCGAACCACTTGTCTACCAGCACAGAGATGGCGCGCTGCCCTATGGCCTCTTGCTGCAGATTCGCAGGCACAGGGCGCTTCGTTTTCACAATGATGACCCCCTTCTTGCTTTCCTTCAAGATCCTGTTAGCCGTGGCGCCGAAAGGCAGGCCAGGCTTCCCATACTGGGCTGTGGAACCGATGATGACGAAATCGGATCTCCTGGAGAAGCGAACAATCGCCTCGGAAGGAATCTCGGTGGTGAGATGGTGCTGGTTGACTTCGGGAAGGTTGGCCAGTACTGCGGCAATTCCCTTGAAAGCAGCCTCCCTCTTTTGGGCGACGCGGCGCTGGCTGTTCGTGTGGGCAGTCTCGGGGGAACGAACATGCAGGGAATTCAAACGGGCGCCCACGGCTTCGGCGGCCACAAGCCCCATTCGCAATGCGAGCTCAGAATATGGGCCGCCGCGGATGGAAACAAGGATATTGCGCGGCCTGGGCGCAATGGGGCCGCGAACGAGAGCAATATCGCATGGGGGCTTAGCCAGGAATTCGTCGGGGTTCACACCCAGGGCTTCCAGGGTCGCCGGCCATTCGAGGATAAGCAAGTCCGGTTTCATTTCCTTTATCAGGCTGGCCAATTCCGTCCAGGGATGGTGGGAAACCTGGGGGCGAATGCGCTCCGCTCTGGGAAATTTGGAAAGAAAGCGGCGCAGGCCCTGGGCGCGGGCGGCGCCACCGCTGAGAGATTGCCCTTCCGGAACCGGGATCAGGGCGGCCAGGAGAAGGTGATCTTCATCGGCAACCAACTTCGCAACGGTCAGCGAGGCAGTGGGATCGCAGCCATCCACGATGGGAACCATGACTTTGCGAAAGGGCTCATATTTCCTCTCAGGAGTCATTGAGCTTCCTCCAACAGAGGCACCAGGTGGCGAGCGTATATCGTTTCCCAGCGATAATCCCGACGCATGCGAGATCGCTGGCGATACTGGGGATTGCCCTCCAGCGTGTCTGCAATCAGCGCGGCTACCTGCTGCGGCGCGCTGCCCGGGGGAAAGTAACTAACCCCGCTCCCTCCAAGCTCCCTAAGCGAAGGGATATCTGAACAAAATGCTGGAATGCCAGAAAAGCCGGCTTCAATGAGTGGGATGCCAAAGCCCTCCTCCCAACTTGGCAGGAGGACCGCGTCTGAAATCCGATACAGGTCAGCCACGACCTCGTCCGGCAGGCCTTCTGGTTGGAGATCTGCAAGAAAGGCCACAGAATTCTCGAGGCCCAAACCGCTTTGCAGGGACTTCAAGTCCGCGAAGTATTGTTGATTGGCCGGGTTGTGCGCGCCGGCAGGGCCAGTGATTACCAGCCGGGCCTCGGGCAGGCGCGCTAGGAGGGCTGCCATGGCATTCAAGGCCAGTTCAAGGTTCTTGCGTTTGGTGATGCGAACCGGCAACAGCAATAAGGGAGCTGCGTTCCAAAGATCCAACTTGCCAGCGAGCTCGGTGGTCTTTGCGGCCAACTTGAGGAAGCGAGCTGCATCCAGGCCGTTAGGGATGACACGGATTTGATCGGCAGGGATATCCAGCAACTGGGCGAGTTCCTGCCGGCGGAAGGCCGATATCGTCACGAGCGTCGTGCCCGGCCAGGGACGGCGCAGCATATCCCAGGGATGGCCCGCATGGAGCTCACCGCGATACCGCGCGCTGGTCCAGGCGAGATCGTGATGCCACAGGACAAGCTTCGGGGAATCCGGCTGGTGGCGGATCCTTTCCAAAGCGGCAGTGAGCGGCAAATTCTTATGAAGCGAGCATACGTTATGGGCAATAAGCAGGTCAACACCCGTCAAGGCGGGTTTGAGCCTGGCCGCAATCTCCTCGGTAAGAAGAGAAAACGATTGGGGAATGAGGCCTTTATCCAGCTGGGTTTTGCAATCCAAAATGGTGGAGTGGCGAGAATCCAGGAGGGGAACGGAAACGAACTGAATGCGACGGTCAAACACTCCCCCGCGACCGGCGATAACGCGAACCTCGTGGCCGGCGGAGGCCATCAGACGGGCATGCTGGGCAAGGACGGATTCCACGCCTCCGATAATCGGCGGCGCCGAATAGTGCAGGAGAGCGATCTTCATGCGGTCATCCTCCTTTCCCTGACGGGGAAAGCCCAAATATCCGGCAATGGTGCCAAACAGCAATGGCGGCGGGCCGATTTAGCCTGCTAAGGGTCTGATGCAGCCCACGGTTTTTTCATGGGGGCTGCCTCGCGCAACGGCGGGAACTCAGATCAAGAGATCTGTGTCGCGCGGTGGAATAAAAAAAGTATAGCACGAATATCGGCCTCAACGACGCGCGCTATAATCTCCTCGATGCCTTCGCCCAAGCCGATCTATTTGGATTACGCCGCCACCACGCCGCTGGACCCGCGCGTGCTGGAGGCTATGCAGCCTTACTTCAGCGAGGACTATGGCAATCCGTCATCGGTGCATTACTTCGGGCAGCGCGCCGAGGCCGCCCTCGAAGATGTCCGCCAGAAACTAGCCGAGCTGCTGAAGGCGCAACCTGGCGAGATCATCTTCACTTCCGGCGGCACTGAGAGCGATAACCTGGCGCTGCGCGGCGCGGCCCTGGCCGCCCGCGAGCAGCGCGGGGCAACCCGCCTGCTGATCAGCTCCGTGGAACACGACGCGGTGGCCAAGACGGCCGAGCAGCTGGCCGAGCACTTCGGCTTTTCCCTCGAATTGCTGCCGGTAGACGAGTTCGGAATGGTGCGTCCTTCCGAGGTCGCCCAGCGCTTGCAGACGGACACGGCGCTCGTTTCCGTGATTTTGGGGAACAACGAGATCGGCACGATCAATCCCATCGGCGAGATCGCCGCCATCTGCCGAGAACGCGGCGTGCTCTTGCATAGCGACGCGGTGCAATCGGGAGCGCATCTGGATTTGGATGTGACGAAGCTCGGGGTGGATCTGCTTTCGATTGGGGCGCACAAGTTCTACGGTCCCAAAGGAGTGGGGGCGCTTTATGTGCGGGCCGGGACTCCGCTGTTGCCGACGCAAACCGGAGGCAGCCATGAAGCCGCCCGGCGCGGCGGCACGCCCAACGTAGCTTACATCGTGGGGATGGTAGAAGCCTTTGAAATCGCCCAAAGCGAAATGGAACAGCGCACCCGGCGGCTGGGCGAGCTGCGCGACAAATTGATCGAGGGCATTCTGTCCTCGGTGCAAGATGCACAACTCACCGGTCACCGCGACCTCCGCCTGGCCAACCACGCCAGCTTCGTGTTCAAGGGCGTGGATGGCAACGCGCTGCTGATGCTGCTGGACGACGCCGGCTTCGCCTGTTCATCCGGTTCGGCGTGCAAGACGGGCGACCCGGCACCCAGCGGCGTGCTCTTGGCGCTGGGGCTCGCGCCGGAATGGGCGCTGGGGTCCCTGCGGATCACGGTGGGAACCGCCACCACAGAAGCCGATATCGATTCACTATTGAGCACCCTGCCCCATTTGGTCGAGAAAGCCCGGGCTTTGGAAACGGCGTGAGCAAGGGCAAGGTCGTTGTCGCCATGAGCGGCGGCGTGGATAGCTCGGTGGCCGCGGCGCTGCTGCAGCAACAGGGCTACGAAGTGATCGGCATGATGCTGCGGTTGTGGAGCGAGCCGGGCCGCGAGGCTGCCAACCGCTGCTGTACGCCGGAGGCGATGAACATCGCCCGCCGCGTGGCCGGGCAGCTAGGCATCCCGTTCTACGCGGTCAACGCGCAGGAAACTTTCCGCAATGTGGTGGTGCAGTATTTCCTGGATGGTTATGCCAGCGGCGGCACACCTAACCCCTGCCTGGCCTGCAATCGCCAGATCCGTTGGGAATTCTTATTGGAGCGGGCTTTGGCGTTGGGCGCCGACTACATGGCCACCGGCCATTACGTCCGTTTGGTACGCGAAGCTGGCCAGCCCGTGCGCTTGTTTGAGGCCGTGGACGGCCATAAGGATCAGTCTTACGTATTACACGTGCTCGACCAGGCGAAGCTTGAGCATGCGCTGTTTCCGTTGGGCGAGCTGACCAAGCCGGAAGTGCGGCAGATCGCAGCGGAGCTCAAGCTGCCTGCCGCCGTATCCAAGGAGAGCCAGGACCTGTGCTTTCTGGCCGGTCAGGACTACCGTGGTTTTCTGCAGCGCCACCAGCCGTTGCTGGCGGAGCCCGGCCCTATCGTGGACCGCGCCGGGCACAGGCTTGGCGAGCATAGCGGCCTGGCGAACTACACCATTGGGCAGCGCAAAGGACTGGGCATCGCCGCGGCTGAACCGCTGTATGTGCTGGCCAAAGACAGAACGCGAAACGCGCTGATCGTCGGGCACGGCCATGAATTGGGCAGCCGCGAACTGGTGACCGGCCCCGCAAATTGGCTCTCGGGCACGGCACCAACGCGGCCGTTCGACGCGCAGGTGAAGATCCGTTATAGCGCGCGCAAGGCCCCAGCGCACGTGATGCCAATAGCGGGCAGCCGGGCGCGGGTCGTCTTCGCCGAGCCGGCGCGGGATATTACGCCGGGCCAGGCGGCGGTCTTTTACGTGGATGGCGAAGTGCTGGGCGGAGGACTGATCGAGAGCGGGGAGATCCCAGAGAACGCGCAAGCCCCGTTGCAGGGGAGCCAAAGAGTACCGGTCCTCTAAATCAGAAAAAAAAAAAGGCCCGGCGAAATCAGCATTATGATTAACCATCTTCAGAATGGATTCTTGAGTGCGTTCAGAATGACAGACTAATAGCCATGACGCTGGCCTCGGAATGACAAGATCATCATGACTCTGCCCTCCTTTGTCCTTGGCGCCACTGTGGCCACTCTGCTCGGAGCGGCCTTTCACGTGTGGCGCGGCGGCGGCTTGGGACGCCTCGTGCTCTACCTGGCGCTGGCGTGGCTGGGTTTCTGGGTTGGCCATTGGATTGGAGCGCGCCTGGGGCTACCGCTATTCCAGGTTGGCCCGCTCTTCCTCGGACCTGGAGTACTGCTTAGCCTGGGAGCACTGTTCCTGGGGCACTGGGTCTTCGTCATGCAGCCCAAGTATTAGTAATGAAGCCGGCCGCTAGCAGCAGCGCTCAAGCGGGGGACCTGGCATATCTGGTCGGCCCGCGCGGGCAAACGGTGACGGTGACGCTGAAGCCGGGGGAGCGCATCGAGACCATGCACGGAATCCTCAAACACGACGAGCTGATCGGCGTGGAATGGGGGCAGCTAGTGCACACGCACCTGGGCAAGGCCTTCACACTACTCCAGCCCGCGCTGGATGACCTGCTGCGAGACATCGAACGCGCCACGCAGGTGGTGTATCCCAAAGACATCGGCTACATCCTACTGAATCTGGGCGTCGGACCGGGAAGCCGGGTGCTGGAAGCCGGCACCGGGTCAGGCGCGATGGCAGCGGCGCTGGCGCATGCCGTCGGGCCGGAGGGCCACGTATATAGCTATGAGCGGCGGGCGGACACGCAAGGCATCGCGCGCACGAACCTGGAACGCCTGGGGCTGGCCCAGCGAGTGAATTTGAAGTTGAAGGACATCGGCGAGGGTTTCGATGAAATTGGAGTGAACGCTATTTTCCTGGACCTGCCGAACCCGGAGGAGTACCTGGCGCAAGCGCTGGCAGCCCTGCAGCCGGGCGGGTTTTTCGGCAGCCTGCTGCCCACAACCAATCAAGTCTCTTTGCTGATCGCGGCATTAAGGAAAAACAACTTCGGTTTCATTGAGGTTTCGGAAATTTTGCACAGATATTACCGCCCGGTAGCGGCGCGCTTGCGCCCGGCGGATACAATGACGGCGCACACCGGATTCCTGATCTTTGCGCGCAAATTAGCGTACACAGAAAGCGCGGATAGTAGTAAAGATTAATGGCGTACGAGATGCCGAAGGATCACTCAGCTTGTCAAGATGCATGGGGATTGCCACCCGTTCGCTTCGCTCAGGGCAGGCTCTGGCAGCGCCGCTAAAGGCGGCGCTAAACGCCTCCTCGCAATGACGGGCATGTAATGCGACGACCATTTAGACGATTCCGATATACCAAGCGGGCGCCCTGGGAGCGCCCCATCCGCCCGCGCGGCCCTCTCGTCCCCGGCCGGTCGCTGAACCCGCGCGTGCAACGCGAATTGCGCCGCGCCAACCACCTAATGGCCATCGGCCAGCACCTCAATGCCGCCGAGATCTTCTTGGATATTGCGAAACGGGCGCAGGACATCGGCATCGTGTACCCAGCCCCCATGTTGTTCATGCAGGCGGCCCACGCCTACTTGCTGGGGGATGCCTTCGAACAATCCGTAGAGCAGGCCACTAGCGGGCTTGAATTGCTGGCAGCCCAGGAACGGCGTGGCGCACTGCAGCATGAAGGGAAGCGCTTCATCGAAGCCCTGGAAGGCGCAGGGAAAAAGGATGAAGCGGAGCACATTAGAGCGTGGCTGCGCGACAGGCTCCAGGGCGAGGTCGAGGAGAGCAAGTCGCCGGAAACACTGCCCGAAAAATGCCCATATTGCGGAGCCTCCATGAGCCTGGAGCAGGTGCAGGCCGGCTCCAAGCAAGCCGCCCAGTGCCAGTATTGCGGCAGCTTGGTGCTGCCCCGCAGCCAAGAATAATGCGGGCCGCGCTTGATTCCCTGACAGAAGAACGCATCCGCCAGCTATTGGCGGAGCGGGCGGCTGACCCGTCCGTTAGCGCGCTGCGCGAGATCGCCAGCAATGAGGAACCGCGGCCGGCCGCGGTGCTGGTTCCCGTGCTGCGCCAGGGCGACGCATGGCATTTGCTGTATATCCTGCGGGCACAGGTTGAAGGCGACATGCACAGCGCGCAGGTGGCTTTCCCAGGCGGCCGCCTGGACTCGGAGGAAACAACGGCCGAGCAGGCTGCGCTGCGCGAAGCCCGCGAGGAAGTGGGCATCGATGCGAAGCAGGTCCGCTTGTTAGGCCACCTGGAGGATTTCATCACCATCAGCAATTACCGGGTAACCCCGGTGGTGGGCGTGATCCCCTGGCCCATGGAACTGCAACCGGACAGCCGCGAGGTACAACGCGCCTTCACTATCCCACTGGCCTGGTTGGCCGACGCGGCCAACCGCGAGGAACGCGAGCGGGTGGCGCCAGATGGGAAGACGGTGAAAGTGGTCTATTTCAAACAATATGACAAGGAATTATTGTGGGGCGTGACAGCGCGCATCACGCTGAATTTTCTGCAGGCGCTGAAACTAGAATAAGCTAGGGCCTGCCCTTGCCAGATCCCAAGGCCTTATTCATCCCAGCCCGGTAATCGGAGAGCGCACGTTTTCCCGCGGCGGTGAGCCGGCAAATGGTGAGCGGATATTTTCCTTTGAAGGTCTTCTCGATCTTCACGTAACCCGCGGCTTCCAGCTTGGTCAGATGAGCGGAGAGGTTGCCCTTAGAGAGTTGCGTCTCGCGCTGCAGAAAGAGGAAGTCAGCGCTTTCGACCGTGGACAGGATCATCACCAGCATGAGGCGCGCCGGCTCGTGGATGATGCGGTCCAGCGCGGCCAGGCCGCGAAGGTCCTTACTCATGCGAGGTCCCTTCTGGTTTGGGGTTCTCCTTCATGTAGCGCAGGAAAACGAGAGTGCCCGAAACTGCGAATACGAGGGCCATCAGGGCGTAATAGGCGCCCAGGGCATAGCCGGTGGACAGCCCGGTAAATGAAAGGGCGAGGCCAAGGGCCACGGAGAGCATGGCCATCAGGATAAAGCGGCCGGCGCGGGAAACCTTGGCGGACAGGAACACCAGGATGAAGCCGCCAAGCAGGCCAGTGAGTGCCACGACCCAGTCGGTGGAGTCCAGGGCGGCAGAGACGGCCACCGCGGCGGCGGCGAAGACCGCTCCCGCAAAGCCGGCCAACAAAGCGCGTTGGCGCGTGCCGGCTTCCCGGCGATATTCGACGTAGCCGGTGCGGGGATAAACGAAGCGCGCTTTGAGCGCGGCGATCAGCCGCCGGCCTAGAACCATCAGACCAAGCAGCACAAGCACCAACCCCGCCTGCAGCAACCCACCCCATTGGGAGGATTCGCCAAGGAATTCAACAACGGCAAAGTACACTCCCAGCAGGAGAAATATCAGCCCGCCGGCTAATTCTCCCAATCCATCCTGGTGCCAATACCCCCTGATGCGCTTCTCCAGATCCTTTACATCCTGCATGTCGCGCTCCTTTATGGTTTGTATTACAAACTAGTCTGCTACAATATACATCCGGAATAGGCAAGTGTCAAGGGTTAAAACAAAACAGCCCGCCAAATGGCGGGCTGTTCTTTCAACTTTTGCGAGGGGATTATCTGCCTTTGCCACCCTTTTCTTTTCCACCCTTCTCTTCGGCCGTGGGGGCTGCGGGCGCCGCGCCGGCTGCCGGGGCAGCGCCTTCGGCGCCAGGAACTGCGCCTTCGACAGGTACTGCGCCTTCGGCTGGCACTTCGCCTTCGACCACCGCCGCCACCGGAGCGACCTCTTCCACCAGTTCGGCGACAGGGGCCGTGGCTACCACGATCAATTCCTCAGTTCCGCTAAGGATGGTGACGTTCTGCGGCACGATCAGGTCGCGCACGAAGACGGCATCGCCAAAGTTCTCCAGGTGGGAAACATCGACCACGAAGTGTTCTGGCAGGTCCTGCGGCAGACTTTCGACCTCAATGCGCTGCAAGCCGGTAACCAACAGACCACCCAGGTTCGCTTCGACAGGCGCCTTGCCTTCCATGATCACGCGTACTTCGGCGCGCACTTTCTCGGTGAGAGAGACGACGAGAAAATCCACGTGGGTCAGATCGCCGCGCAGTTTGTCGGTCTCGAAATCGCGGACCAAGGTGGCGTGCTCTTCACCATCCACGCTCACAGTGATCAGGCTGGAGTAGCTGGTCTTACGCAGCACCTTGGAGAGCTCGCTGCGATCGAACGATACCGGGATGGGTTCCTTGAGGGTACGCCCGTAAAGAATGGCAGGCGTCAGACCCTTGGCGCGTAGCTGACTGACCTTCTTGCCGGTCAGGCTGCGCCGGGTCGCTTGCAAAGTGTAACGTTCCATGCTTACCTTCCTTTGGGGATGCCTCTCACCCTAGCGGGTTACCTTCATCCCATTGGATCAATTGAGACGATGTTATCGCCGGCGAAACAAGCGAGCCACGGCATAGACCGCGGCCATCACGAACCCGGCTGCCAGACCGGCGGCAATGGCGCCACCCGTGTCCAGCACTGTCTTGACTTCGCCCTCGACCTTGCCAGCGAGCAAAACGCCGCTGCGAATTGTGGAGCCGCGGACTTCGCGGGCTACTAAGACGCCAGCGCTGGCGTTTTCCATGGCCACTGCGTCGCTGACCACCACGCCGGCCGCACCATCGCGAAGCTGGGTCTGCTGTCCAGAGCTGACGCCTACCAGGGAGAGTTCAGTCTCCACCTTGGCGGCCTGCACCTGACCCAGGGCGCTCATCTTGCTCTCGACGCTCTCTGCGTTGAGGGTGCCGGCGGCGCTAAGGGTTAAGGCGGCCTTGGTGGCGGTGAGCGTTTGAGCTGCGCTCTGGTGTATGTTCAGCTCGTCCGCCTGGGCACTTTCCTTGCTTTCGCGGTGCGAGGTCTTGCCTTCGGCCATACTTATCCTTCGCCAAAACGTCTCCCTTGCGGGAGACGTTTGAACCACAGAGGGGCATTGTAGCCGCAAGGCTCGCTTTCGTCAACTTTCCGCTGCGCAGCGCACAGAAGAGAAACGGCACGCATCTTGCATCTAAGCAACTCGTCTGCATTTGCAGGCAAACCGTTCTAAGGAGAGCGACATGTATCAGATCAATCAATCGGACACACTGCTTCTCATGGCTGCCGCCCTGTTCTTCCTGGGGATGTGCACACTGGCAATGGGCCTTTTCGTACTGGTGACACGCACCATGAATAAGGACATCAAGAACATCAGCAACAATGCGTCCAAGATGGTGCAAAAAGGCATCGCCGAGGAAATGGCGGGGCTGGTGGGCAATGCCTCCTCCCTGCTGGAATCGGTGTCCCAGTTGGTGCGCACGGCCGCGGGCGTCGGCATTTTCGTCACCGCCCTGGGCCTGGGCATGATGGCCGCAGCTTACTGGATCATCCTGCAGGTCAATTGGGCCATCTAGCCGGATCGCTTTTGACCCGGCGTTCAGCCCAGCTTTGAGGGACACATGACCTCATTCATCGCCGACCTCAAGAGCGGCTTGCCCGAATTCGAGTGGCCGGTGGTCGTCTCGGCTCTGCGCAACGAAGCGCAGGTCTGGGTCGAACTGCAGGACAGCGAGTTCGCCCAGTTGGCCTTGAAGGCCGCGGCGGGCGAACGAACGCGTTGGTCCCCTGCCTTCCTTGGCTTGCTGCGGCTGGGGCAGACCCAGCAGTTCGAGGCGTTGCGCAAGGCGCCGATGCAGCCGGTGGGCGAGAAACTGCGCTACCAGGCTGCCGCAACGTATGAGGAGTTGGCCAGCCTACCCGACTCCGCCACACGCGCCGAGCCGGATCTGGCGCAGGCCGCGTTGTTGGCTTTGGCCTTACGCGAGCGCCGCCGCATGCTCAACGGTTGGGAGCAATTGGCCAATGACCTGAGCATTGCGCAAACCGATTTTTGGAAATTACCCCTAGCCTGCCTCTTGGGCTTCGTTCCCAATCAGCACGAACTCCTCCAGCACCTCTTGTCGCCGGAACAGCCGGAACAACTCCACCAGCTTGCGATCCATGCCCTGGTCAGTAATCCCTTGGGTCTGGATATCCAGGCTTCGCATTTGTCGGAAATCATCCAACCTTATGAGCTGCCGCAGTTGCTCAAACTGCTGCGCAGTCTCACCCGCGTCCATCCCACGTTGGCGCAGCAACTCGCGCTGCAAGCGCTGGACGACCTGCGCGAGGCGGGAATTGCGCAAAGAGGGGGCCTGGGTGAGATCCAGGAACTATTGTTGCAGGCCGAGATCCACCAGATCGGCGGGCAAAACGAGCGCGCCAATCCCTTGCTGCAATCCGCGTGGGAAGCCGCGCAGCGCTTACAGCTGGACCTGGCCGCCAAAGTGGCCAAGGCCAACGGGGTCGATGAAGGGGAACTGCTCGCCGTGCGCCAAAGCGCTGAGTTGGCCAATCCCAAGACGATCCTGGCGGCCAAAGCGGGCACGAAGGGCCCGAGCGCGTTGCTGGCCGCGGCCCGCGTGGCACTGCAAGATGAAGATGCCGCCGAAGCAAAGAAAATGGCGGTAGCCGCATTGCAAGTTGCCACAAAAGAAACCAGCGCCGAAGAAATGCGCGACAAAGCCAAACTGCTCTGCGACCTGGGTTCACTATTGATGGACATGGACTTGCCCCGGGAGGCCGAGCTGGCCGCAAAAGCCGCGGCCGACTTGCAGGCCAATGACGGCGAGAGCGCGGCCCTATTGAGCCGAGTGCTCCTGGCGGCCGGAAAATCAGCGGAAGCGTTGGAGCAGGCCCATCTGGCTGCGGCCCTGGCGCCGGAGCAAAGCCAAGTGCGCCGCCAGTTGGCCGAAGCGCTGCAGGGCAGCGGACAATTCGAAGCGGCATTCAAAGAATGGAAGGCCGTCCTAGAGCACAGCGAAAGCCCCAGCGTTGAGGATTGGTTGGCCCTGGCCGCGACGGCTTTACAAAGCGGCAAGATCGAAGAAACCATAGCGGCCTGCCACCAGACTCTGATGGCCCAGCCCGCTTCTGCGGCGGCTTACGCGCTGATGGGTAAGGCTGTCGCCTTACAGGGGGACGAAGACAGCGCGGTCGAATTCTTGACGCGCGCCACGGAACTAGCTCCGGCTCAAGTAGACGCCTGGTTGTCTCTGGCCGAGATTCTATTGGGACGCAAAAATGATGACAAGGCCCTGGCCACTTTACTCTCGGCGCAGAAGTACGCAGATCCTTCCGCTATGGTGCAAGCTCTTATTGCAGGCATCTATGACAGGCAGAATCGCGCTGAAGAGGCCATGGCCGCTTACCAGCGCGCGGCGCAACTCGCCAATGCCCAAGCCGACGGAGAGACGGCGCAACAAGCAGCGGTATCTTTGGGCGCCATGCAGTTGCGCGCCCGCCGCGTCGATGCGGCCCGCGCTACTCTGGAGGCGGCGCAAAAATCCTTCCCTGATAACGCCGCCATCGCCCGGCTTTTCGGCAAACTGCTGCTGGATGCCGGCGAACCGAAGCGAGCGCTCGTTTCGCTGCAGATCGCCGCACAGGTAAACCCGGATGATATGGATGCGTTGATGGATGTGGGGCGCGCACAACTGGCGAGCGGCGAGCAAGCTATGGCGGCCGAAGCCACGCTGACCAAAGTCCTGACGCTAAAGGGCGCGCCCGCCGAGGCCAAGGCTCTGCTGGCCGAAGCGCTGGCCGCACAAGCCAAACACAACGAGGCCGCGAAGCAATTCGAGGCGGCGCTAACGACCGAATTGGCCAAAGATCCGGCATGGGTCAAGCGACTGACGCTGGGGACGGCCGCTGCGCAATCCGCGGGCGGCAAACCGGTGGCGGCGCTGCACACCCTGGAGGCCCTGGCGAAGAGTAATCCCACGGACCTGGAGGTCCTCCGGGCGCTGTGCAGCGCGTACCAGCAAGCCGGCCGGGCGGATGAAGCCGCCGAAATCGCCAGAAAAGTCTATGCCGACGAGCCGGGCAATGAGAGCGCCCTGCTGTGGTACGCCGAGACCATGCAAGCCTTGGGCAAGAGCGCCCTCGCCTGCCAGGTGCTGGGCAGGACCAACAAGGCGCAGCTGAGCCCGCGGGTGGCGCTGGCACTTGGAAAGATCCAATGGCACGGGGATTCGCACAAGACCGCCCACGGGACCTTTGGCACGTTATTGCATGGCGAGGATGCTGAAGTCAATGCTGCGGCTGGCGCGTTCCTGCTGCAAAACGGCGCGGCGAAAGAAAGCTTGGCCTATTATCAAAAGGCGCTCAATTTGGCAGGACCGCAGGCGCAACTATTCGAAGGCCTCACCCAGGCCTATCTGCAAACCGATCAAGCCACCGAAGCCCTGGATTATCTGGAACAGGGGCTAGCATTGGAACCGAACAAACCGGCCAACCTGGCGCTCAAGGCAGAAATCCTGCAGCGGCTGGGTAGGCCGCAAGCGGCCCTGAAAGCGCTGAACCAAGCGCTGGAATTGCTGCCGAACGAAGGCGCTTTGCTGACCCGCAAAGCCGTCTTGCTGCGCGAAACCGGGGACTGGAACGGCGCCCTGACGGCGGCCAGCAAGGCCTTCGAACTGGATCTCTCCCTGCCGGCTAACGTGCAGGCCGCGGCCGAATTGGCCGTGCTTTGCCAGCAGCCGGATAAGGCACGCGAGATCATACGCACTGCGAACCTCACCGGATCTGCGTCCACTGATCTGGCTTGCCTGCAAACCGAGCTGGCGTTGGACGCCGGGCATGAGATCGAAGCCGCCAAGCTGTATGCATCCAACCTCGAGAAAGAGCCAAGCCAGGCTCGCATCCTGGCGCTGCAGTCGCAGCTGGCCGCCTGCCGTGGGGATCGGACCCAAGCCGCACAACTGCTGCAGCAGGGGATGGATGGGTACAAGAACACCAGCGAAATACACACGGCTTTGGGACTGGCCAGTGCCGCCGAGAAGTTGAACGAATGGGATCTCGCAATCAAACTATATAAGGACCTGACCAAGGCTTTCCCCGGCCTTAGCGCAGCGCAGTTCGGACTGGGGCGCGCCCTGACGCTGCAGGCTGAATGGCAGCAGCTGTGCCAGGCCAGCCAGGCCGTAGTAGTGCAAGAAACCAAAGGGTCTTTGAAGGAAGCCCGAGCCGCAGCGAGACAGGCGTTCGAGGCGGCAGCTTCCGCCGCGGGTGAGGCAGCCAACCGGGCGATGGCCTCCGGCTGGGCGCAGCGCGCTGAACTGCGCTTCGGCGCGAAATTCGAAAAGGGATCGCTGGCCAACGGTTTCCCGGCCAATGCGGCAGAGGCAGCCGCGCTGGCTTTTGCCCAGCGCGCCGGCGGCAAAGCCGTGAGCGGCGATGAGCGTCTAGCCGCCTATCTCGACGCGCCCGAAGTATTAGTGGAGCGCGCCCTGGGTGACGAGCCTGAATTGATCACCAAGGCGGCCGCTCACTTCCAGCACGTTGCGCCTATCCAAGCGCTGGCAGCTTATTACGAACAAGCGGCTGGCCATGCAGCCGCGGCGCTGCAACACATCCAGCGCGCGTTGGCCTTGTGGCCCAGCCAACCTCGTTGGCAGGCGCTAGCCGGCGAACTGCACAGCCAGTTGGGCAACACCGCTGAAGCCGCGGCCCATTTCGCATTGGCGGCCGAACTCGAACCCGAGCAGGCCAGCCACTACTACGGGCTTGGCCAAGCGCAGCTTGCCGGCAAATCGATCTCGGCCGCGGTGAGCAGCCTGCAGAAGGCCGTCGATCTGCAGCCCAAGCAAGGAGATTACCTGCTGGCCCTGGCGACTGCGCAACGGCAAAGCGGCGACGCGAAAGCTGCCAAAGCCAGTGCAGGTCAGGCGCACCGTATGGATCCCAACAACGCGGCGGCGCTCCTAATGCAAGCTGAATTGTCCCTGGAAGCGAAGGATGCAAGCTCGGCCAAGAATTTCGCCGAGGAGGCACTGAAGGTCGCGCCCAAGGATACGCAGGCATTGCGGCAGTATGCCGAGGCGCTGTATGCCCTCGGCCAAGGCGAGGACGCAGTAGCTGTTCTGGAGCGCGCCCTCGAGACCGCCGAAGACGAAGTGCCTTTGCTGATCCGCAGCGCTGAAATGCAAGCAGACGACCGCGGCTTGCGCGCCCTGGTGAAACTAAGCCAAAAATATACGGATCGCCCCGAAGTGTTCTACGCCCTTTCGCTGCGCCTGGCCCTGGCCGGCAACCTGGCCGACGCAGTGCAGGCAGCGCAGCGGGCGGCAAAGAAGGCCGACAAGATGAGCGGCGAGGAACAGGCGGACATCCACCTGCACCTGGGCCGCTTGCTGAAGCACAACGGAAACCTGGACCAATCCTTGCATCATTTAGATGAAGCCACTCGTCTCTCGCCCCACCTGGCGGAAAGCCAACTGGAGCGCGGCCGGGTGTTCATTGCCCGCCGGCAACACCGCCAGGCGATGGAAGCTTTCCGGCGTGCTGCGGCCATGGCGCCGGAGTCCGCCGCCCCGCATTATGAGGCAGGGCTGGCGTTGAAAGAGGCCAAAGATTACAGCGCCGCCGAGAGCGAGTTGCGCCAGGCTGCCCGCCTTGCGCCCAAGGATCGCACTATCCAACGCCAACTGGCGACGGTGATCGCATTGAACCTGGTCCATCACCGCCAGGAAGCAGGAGTGGAGCTATGAGCGACGCATTGAAAAAGAATATCACTGCAGGTAAGGCCGTGGATCGCGCCGAGATCCTCACGCTGCTGCAGGTTTCTTTGCAGGCGGGAGAACCGCACTTTGTACGTCTGCTGGCCGAGGATTGGCTGAACGCCTACCCTTACGACCTGTCCGTAGAATTGATCCGCGCCGACGCTCTGCTCAAGGAAGCCAAAGCTGATAAAGCCATCAAGATCCTGACGCGTTTAGTAGAACTCGACCCAGAGTATTTAGAAGCGCAGGAATTACTGGCCAGTATCGCGCGGCGGGTTAAGCCCGCGGTTGCCGAGCAGGCACGCGCCGCGGCTGCGGTGTTGCGCAAGCCAGCCGAGAATAAAGACATCCAGGCCTGGGGCCAAGCGCTGATCCGCGCCCAGCACGCATCTGAAGAAGGCGATCTGCAGAAGGCCGAAAGCCAGGTGCAGGCAGCCTTGCTGGCCACGCCTCCTTCCCCACTGCCGGCTCTGGCGCATTTGAATATCGCCATTGCCCAGAAATTATCGTGGCAGGCGGTCCACAATCTCATTGAACTGTACCGAGAGCAATGGCCGCACTGCCTGCAATTACGCCTGATGGACGCGGCCAAAAGCATGGAAGCTGGCCAGGAAAAAGAAGCCATCGACCTGTTGCACGATTGCGTGGCCGAGGACGTCAGCGGCCAGGCCGCCCGCCGTCTTTGGGGCGAGGGCCACCGTTTCCTGGCCCTGTGGCCGAAGAGCTTGAGCCATGCAGTTACGTTGCCCGTCCCGGCCGCGGTGGCCGCGGCGTTGAGCTGGAATCATCTGGGCACAGGCGCGGGCACGGAAGCAAAGACGGCTGTCGCGGAAACGATTGCCGAGGTTGCTCCCGTTCAAGCTTCCGCGGAAGTTGAAACCAAAACGGAACTGCCGAAACTGAAACGGCCCAAGATGCAGCGCGTGCCCCCCAAGAAAAAGGGTGAGGCTTACTTCGATGAGCTCGGCGTGGAATACAAGCCGAAATCCGACAAGCCGGAGAAGGGCTACAAGGCCGTGCCGCCGGAAACCCTGCTCGATCTCGAAGAGATCGCCACCAAGGCGGAAGACCTACTCATGCGCGCCGACGGGCGCTATCCCGCCTACATCGTGCTGACCTCGCGCGGCGCGTTGCAAGCGCAATACGGAGCGGACGCGATCACCAAGATCGACGAGGCGCTGCGCATGGTGGTGAAAGCCACCGAAGCCAATCCCTACTGGGATAGCCATTTGCTCTATATCGATGACACCGATTCGTTGAACCAACTGGGGCTCAAGCCCATCAAAGCGGACGACCCGTGGGAGATAAAACTCCTCCTTGCGGACCTTGACCAGACCCTGCGGAAGAAAGGCGAAATGATCGGCGCGGTGCTGATCGTGGGCGGGCCGCAGATCATCCCCTTCCACCATTTGCCCAATCCCGTAGATGACGACGACAAGGACGTCCCTTCAGACAATCCTTACGCCAGCATCGACGAGAATTATTTCGTGCCGAGTTGGCCGCTGGGCCGGCTGCCCAACGGCGAAGGCAGCGACCCGACCACCCTGATCAAGGCGCTGGTGCGCATCGCCGCAAGCCGAACCAAAGGTCCTGGTCCGCTCAACAGGCTGGAAGGCATGTTGGCCCGCTTCCTGGCCTTCTTCGGCCTTTGGAAACCAAAGCGCAGCAGCTTCGGCTACAGCGCCGAAGTCTGGCAGCGCGCATCCCACTCGGTATACCGTACCATCGGAGAGGCGAATCGCTTGAGCATCTCGCCGCCAACGGGAACTGGAAAGCTGCCCAAGGAAGCCAACAAGGCTTTGCAGCTGGCCTATTTCAACCTGCATGGTTTGGCTGAGACCGCCGAATGGTACGGCCAACGCGATCCGCAGCAGACGTCCGACGGTCCCGACTATCCCGTGGCGCTGCGACCCAGCGACATCATCAACAGCGGCCGCGCCCCGCAAGTGGTGTTCAGCGAGGCCTGCTTCGGCGCCCACATTTACGGCAAGACCATCGAAAACGCGTTGGCGCTCAAGTTCCTGGATTCCGGCAGCAAGGCGGTCGTCGCTTCCACGGTGACCTCATATGGATCGGTCACCACGCCGCTGATCGCGGCTGACCTGCTGGGCCAGGCTTTCTGGAAACTGTTGAACGAAGGCCACCCCGCCGGCGAGGCCCTGCGCCGGGCCAAGATCGCCATGGCGCACACCATGCACCGCCGGCAAGGTTACCTGGACGGCGAGGACCAGAAGACGCTGATCTCCTTCGTGCTTTACGGCGATCCTCTGGCCCAGGTAGTGGCCGACGGCGAGGCGCCGAAGCGTATCTTGCGCGTGGAAGCCGGTTCGCCGGAAGTGAACGCCATTTGCGATCGCGCAGAAAAGGCGACGCTGCCGATGGAAGACCTGCCCGCCGAAACGCTGGCCACGGTGAAATCGGTGGTGGCGGAGTACCTGCCCGGCATGCAAGGCAGCCAGGTGAGCTTCAGCCACGAACACGTGAGCTGCAGTGGCCACAACTGCAACCTGCCCCATGCCCACGGCAAGTCCGTTGGGTTGGCGCCCACCCGCAACCTGGTGACGTTGAGCAAGAAGGTTCCCAGCGGCAACTACACACACCCGCAGTACGCACGCATCACCATGGATGCCCGCGGCAAGGTGGTGAAGTTGGCAGTTTCGCGGTAGTTGACAGCAGCAACTGCACCCCATCGCAGTACGCGCGCATCACTGCCAAAAGGGGCCTGGATCTCGGGCCTCTTTTTTTGTGCCGGTCGGGAAAATGAGGGCCTTGACAAGCTGGTTTCCCTCTTGACATAGACCATGTGTTCTAATATGCTGCCTTCGTATGAAACACGAAGACTGGCTTCGCTATCAGCGCCAGGCCGAGCAGGACCACTATGAACGGCTAGGCCCCCAACCAAAGACCAGCGACGAGAAGATCGCCGAGCTACGCGCCGAGCTGGATAGCCTGGCTGGTCGGTTGCAGGTGGACCTGCTGGCTCAGCTGCGCACCGAAGTCCAACGCCTAATTGCCATGGAGGCATCTTATGCAAGCCAATCACGCTGAACCCGGAGGCCGCTTCTCGACAAGCGGAGCGGCGGCCGCCTACGACAATTTGCAGGCTGCCATCCTTCGGTTGGCCACCCGGCCGACGCCACGCGCCGTAGGCAGCGAACGCCAGGAACTGAATGCACGCGTCGAGCGCGCCCTCGAGGCGTATCGCGAGTACATGCGCTCGGTGGAACCGGCCAGCGCCTAAGATCCCTGGCAGCATGAATTGGCAAAAGGACATAGGGCCGGCGCCGTCTGGCCCGCAGGATCCTGGCTGCGCGGCTATGCTAGAATCGACGGCCCATGAGCGAAAAAACGCTCGCCCGCAACCGCAAGGCCACTCACGACTACTTCATCCTCGAGAAATATGAAGCTGGCCTGGTGTTGCAGGGCAGCGAGATCAAATCCATCCGCGCCGCGCAGGTAAGCCTGAAGGAGGCTTACGTGCGCACCGATGGCCGCGAGGCCTGGCTAGTAAACGCGCATATCGCGCCTTATAACCCGGCAAGCAGCGGCGGCCACAACCCGCTGCGTGAACGCAAGTTGCTACTGCATCGAAAACAGATCGAGGAACTCTGGGAAGAGACTTCACGCAAAGGCAACACCGTCATCCCTTTGCAGATCTATCTCAAGGCCGGCCGTGCCAAGCTGGAGATCGCTGTGGCGCGCGGCAAGAAGAAATGGGATAAGCGCGAGGACATCGCCAAGCGCGAGGCTGAACGTGAAATGGCTCGCGCCATGAAGCAGCGTAGGTAAGCGCTTCATGGCCAATAACAAGCTTATATCCTGCCGTTGCGCATCACGATGTAAGGGCGTTTTGCAAAACGCCCAACGCAGCCTGCAAGCCGCCTCCACAATGCCGATCATGTCTCCAGGAGTGTGCACATGACAATCCGTCTCGATGGGTCGTCTCTCACCATCGAAAAGCTCTTCGCCATCGCCCACGGGGAAAAGATCGAACTGGCCCCTGAGGCCCTGGAGCGTATTCGCATTTGCCGGGCGATGATCGAGGAGAAGCTGGCCGCCAAAGAGATCATGTATGGCACCAACACCGGCATCGGCGAGTTCTCCGAGGTCCTGCTCAGCGACGAGCAAGTCAAGGAATTCCAGAGGTATCTGGTTTACAACCATTCCGCAGGGATCGGAGAACCGTTGCCAGTCGAGTACGTCCGTGCCGCCCTGGCCGGACGGATTAATGTCCACGCCCACGGCAATTCCGGCTGCCGACCCGAAATCACGCTAACGCTGGTTGACATGCTGAACCGAGGCGTGACTCCGGTCGTGTGCACCAAGGGATCGGTGGGCGCCTCGGGCGACCTGGCGCCGATGGCGCAAGCCGCTCTGCTGCTTATGGGCGAAGGCGAAGCCTTCTATCAGGGAGAACGACTCCCGGGTCATATCGCCATGCAGCGCGCCGGCATTCCTGTTCCCGGGCTTCAGGCTCGTGACGGCCTGGCGACGATCAACGGCTCCAACGTCCTCACCGCCATGAGTGCGCTGCACCTTAACGCCATGGTGCGTTGGCTGCGCCAGGCAGAAGTAGCTGCAGCCATGTCGCTGGAAGCGCTGCTGGCAAACCTCAAACCGTACAACTCGCTCCTGCATGAGCTGCGCGGCTTCCAGGGCGCGGTCACTTCTGCCCGCAACATCCTGAAGGTCATTGAAGGTTCGGACCTAGCCAGCGGAAAAATGAAAACGAAGGTCCAGGACGCGTATTCGATGCGCTCCACGCCACAAGTCATCGGGGCAGCCCGGGACGCGCTAGCCTACGCCCGCGCGCAGGTCGAGATCGAGCTCAATGGCGTGGGCGACAACCCCATCTTCATCCCCGAACTCAAGCTGACCCTGACCGGCGCCAACTTCCAGGGTTCTCCTGTCTCGTTGCCGATGGACATGGCCGGTGCGGCCATCACCATGGTTTGCGTGCTTTCCGAGCGCCGGCTTAACCGGCTCACCAACCGGGCGCTTTCTCAAGGGCTGCCCGATTTCCTGGCGCACAACCCCGGCTTTTACTCCGGGCTAATGCTCAGCCAATACACGGCCGATCATCTCATCGTCGAGCAGCGCATCCTCTCCGCGCCGGCCAGCATCCAGTCCATCCCGGCCGCCGCGGACCAGGAGGACTTTGTTTCCATGGGCATGAACACCGCCCTCAAAAATCACCAGATCCTGGACAACGCCTACGGTGTGCTGGGCATCGAGTTCATGGCGGCGGCGCAGGCGCTGGATTTCCGTGAGTTCTCGTCGGGGCGCGGTACGCAGAAAGCGCGCGAAGTGATCCGCAAGTACGTGGAGCACCTGGGCGTGGACAGGCCGCTTTACCCAGATCACAACCGGATGAAGGACCTGGTGCAATCAGGGGAGATCCTGGACGAGGTGGAAAAGGTGGTTGGCCCCCTTGATTAAGGCGGCCGCGCCGGAAGGCTGTGGCGCGGACGACTTAGCGTAGCGCTATGGGTTCCTCGTCTCCCTGGAGATCATTCGTTTCAATAAGCCCTCCACGATGAATTGAGCGGTCGCAGAAAACACGATAGCCAACGCCAGGGCAATGCCAATGAACCAGCCCGTACCGGATAGCTGGAGACGGCTCATGAGAACGAAAGCCAGCAGAATCACCCCGATCGCCCCGACAAAGAAAAGGAAGTTTGCGATCAGATAGTAGCTTCGCCAGGAACTGGACGCCATCTTGGCGTGGAGGTACTTTTCCTTATTGAAGAGAAAGACCAGGCCCGCTCCCTCTTGCAGAGCCTGCTTGGACGAGGTGTTGACGACCCAGATGACGCCAATGATGACTACCAAGATGATCAGGCTATCCATTGCCGTCCTCCGAACCGGGCATAACTGCCCGGCAACGTAGATTGGAGAATAACCACTTTGGCCTCGCATTGCAAGTTGACATAGAGGGTTAGTTTGATAGAATTGATAAGTATTCGCCATTAGGTGAATCAAGCTGCAAGAAAGGATTATCCATATATGGCCTTAACCGAGCTTCAGACTGCTGAGATCAAGACCAGTGAATTTACCCTAACCGCGGCGGCCGCTGACGCTGTGCGCGGCTTATTGAAGGACCGCCAGGTGGAAGGCCACGCCCTACGCGTGTTCATCTCCAGCGGTGGCTGCTCCGGGTACCAGTACGGTATGGCCCTGGAACCCAACCCGCGTGAGACTGACTTGGTCCTTGAACAACATGGCGTGCGCGTGGTCGTGGACGAAGTGTCGCTGGGCTATTTGCGCGGCGCCAAGATCGATTACGTGAACGACGTGATGGCCAGCGGTTTCAAGATCGATAACCCCAACGCTTCCTCCTCGTGCGGCTGCGGGCATTCCTTCCGCACCGACGGGCAGGATGCTCCTCACCACGAACACGGCGAAGGGTGCAACTGCTGAACTACAAGCAATAACAGAAAAGACCGCCTCGGCGGTCTTTTTGTTTCTCTAGCGTTCGCGTAAGTAGGCGACACCTGCCGCAAACAAACCGGCCAGACCTATGGCAGTGATGAACATGCCAACGGGGATGCCGCCTACGCGGCCGGTCCCGCCCTGCTCGAACTCCGGGATCTCCAGCGGCTCGACAGGTGTGAAGGTGGGCAGGCGCGTAGCCGGGATCTCCAAAACAAACTGCGCGGCGAGAGTTGGATCAATAGTTGGAGTCACCCGCGGGGTTGGCGTAGGCGGCGGCTCTACGATGGTCAAGCTGGCGTTGGTCGGGAACAGCGTCACCAGCGGAGCATACACCCAGGCCAGGCCGCCATCCACGCCGACGTACACCACCTGGATCCATAATCCGCCGGCCGAGCGGCCCTTGGCAGGCGCCAGTTCGCCGGGAACCAGGATGCCGACCGCGGGGTACTCAGTGCCAGGGCCGGTGCGTACGTTGATTCCGCCTTCGTTATCGGTGTTCACCACGATGTAGGGGCCGATGGGAGTGCCAGTTACGGTGGGTACGGCCACCGTTGGCTGTTGGGCATGGGCTATGCCTGTGGCTGAAGGCAGCAGGATTACGCCAAGGCCCATGATGACGATGGCGGAGAAGATCGAAGCGCGGGCGATGAGGGGAGTCAAGTTCAGTCCTAGAGCGCGAAGATTATAATCACTGGAGAATTAAGTCGCGATGAATGTTCACCGCTCTCTCACTGTTTCGAAAGTCATATTGCTTTATGTATTGCTGCTTTCAGCATGCGGCTCCCCTACCCCTTTGCAACTCCAAGCCGCCACTACCCACACAGCCAAGCCATCCAGCACACCAACAGCAACAGCCACTTTCACTCAAACGTTAGAGAATACGAGCACGCCCATGCCATTCGAACTAAGCAGCCCTGCCTTCGAAGGCGAAGGCATCATTCCGGATCGTTACTCCTGCAAGGGCGAAGACATCTCCCCGGAGCTGCGCTGGGGTGATCCGCCGGCAGGGACGCAAAGCTACGCCATTGTCTTCGACGACCCGGACGCGGGCGGGGGCGGCTGGGTGCACTGGGTAGCCTACAACATCCCGCCCGATGCGCGCGCCATGCCCGAAGCTGTACCCTCTACGGCGGTGATCCGGGATAGCGCAGTACACGGGGCCAACAGTTGGGGCTCACTGCAATATCGCGGGCCTTGCCCGTCGCAAGGCAGCACACACCGCTATCTATTCAAATTGTACGCTCTGGATGCGATGCTGGATCTTGAGCCGGGAGCAGGCAAACGGGAACTACTCGCGGCCATGGAAGGCCACATCCTGGCCGAGGTCGAGCTGGCTGCGAATTTTACGCGCTAGTCGATTTTCCGCCAGGCATGGCCGTGAGGGCGGATGAATTCGTCCATCTCCGGTGGCCCCCAGGTGTCTGGCTTATATTGCGGCAGCTTCATGCGCGGGTGAGCGGCCCAGCCTTTAAGGATCTCGTCCACGAAGGTCCAGGCTGCCAGCACCTCGTCGGTGCGGGTGAACAAAGTGGCATCGCCCTGCATGCAATCCATTAACAGGCGCTCATAGGCTTCAGGGGTGCTTTGCCCAAAGGCCTCGGCGTACGAAAAGTCCATTTTGACCGAACGAATGAGATCTTTGCCGCCGGGCTGTTTGGCGCCGAAGGTCAGCGTTATGCCCTCTTCGGGCTGGATGTTGAGCAGGAGACGGTTGGGTGCATCGCCGGCCATGTTGCGCGCCCCGAACAGGGACAAAGGCACCTGCTTGTATTGCACGGCGATCTCCGTCAGGCGGCGCGGCATATGCTTGCCGGAGCGGATGAAGAAGGGCACGCCTGCCCAGCGCCAGTTGTCCACGAAGACGCGCAAGGCCAGCAGGGTCTCGGTCTGCGAATTCTTGGCCACGCCTTGGTGGTCGAGATAGGCGCGGATGTGTTCATCCTTCATTTGGCCCGCCGCATACTGGGCGCGCACCGTATTCTCCATCACTTCCTCGCCGCGCCAGAGATGCAAGCCACGCAGCACTTTCACCTTCTCGTCGCGCACCGCATCGGCGCTGAAGGTGACCGGCGCCTCCATGGCGGTGAGCGTGAGCAATTGCAGAATGTGATTCTGCAGCATGTCGCGTATGACGCCGGCGCTGTCGAAGTATTCGGCGCGGCCATTCACCCCGATCGTCTCCGAAACCGTGATCTGTACCGAATCGACATAGCGCCGGTTCCACAACGGCTCGAAGATACCGTTGGCGAAGCGGAACACCAGGATGTTCTGCACGGTCTCTTTGCCAAGGTAATGATCAATGCGATAGATCTGGTCTTCCTGGAAGACGCCATGGATGGCCTGCTCCAGTTCCTTGGCAGACTGCAGGTCGCGGCCGTAGGGCTTTTCCACAACGATGCGCGTCCAGCCCTGCGGGCAGGAGGCCAGTTTCGCCCTGCCCAGGTGCTCGATGATGGTCAGGTAGGCGGAAGGCGGCGTGGCCAGGTAAAAGAGGCGGTTGTCCGCCTTGAGCTTTTGCAGCAGCTGCTCCAGGCGAAGATAGCCGTTCTGATCGTCGAAGGTGCCAGGCACATAATGCATGCTCTTCAGGATGGTTTCCAGCACTTTCTTATCGAGCGGTTTCGTGCGGGCGTATTCTTCCAGGGCGGCGCGCATTTCGCTGCGCAGTTTTTCGTCGCCCCAGTCGCGGCGGGCAAAGCCGATGATGTGCAGTTCTTCAGGGAGGTGGCCTTCCAGGGCAAGCTGGTAAAGGGCGGGGACCAGCTTGCGGTGCGCCAGATCGCCCGTGACGCCAAAGATCACCAGCCCGATAGGGCCGATAGGCTTTCGCTTGGCTCCAGCCGCCTTCGCCATTACTTACCCGGCTTTTTGATGGCATGTCCGCCAAACTGGTTGCGCAGTGCGGCCAGCAATTTGGCGGAGAAGCTTTGCTTCTGGCGGCTTGCCAAGCGCTGCAATAAGGACAGGGTGATCACCGGCGCGGGGACATCCTGATTGATGGCCTCGAATACGGTCCAGCGCCCTTCACCGGAATCTTCCACGTAGTCGGCAATATCGGTCAGCTGCGGGTCTTCCTTCAGGGCGCGCTCGGCGAGGTCGAGCAACCAGGAACGCACCACGGAACCATGCTGCCAAACCTGGGCGATCTGATGCAGATCGAGCTTCAGATCCTGGCGGGCTTGCATGATCTCGAAGCCTTCGGCGAAGGATTGCATCATGCCGTATTCGATGCCGTTGTGCACCATCTTGACGAAGTGGCCTGCGCCGCTGGGCCCCACCCGTCCCCAGCCCTTGTCGGGCGCAGGGGCCAGGGCCTCGAAGATGGGGCGAAGCTGGGCGGCAGTCTTTTCGTCGCCGCCGATCATCAGCGAGTAACCCTCCGCCAGGCCCCAGATGCCGCCGCTGACGCCGGCATCCAGCATGTGGATGCCGCGGGCGGCCAGCGAGGCGGAGCGGCGCATGGAATCATTGAAGTTGGAATTACCGCCTTCGATGATAATGTCGCCCTTAGTTAGAAAGCCGGCCACGTCTTCAATGGCCTTCTCGGTCACATCGCCGGCCGGCAGCATGAGCCACACGAGGCGCGGAGCGGTGAGTTGGGCGATGGCTTCCCTGATGGAAGACGCGGGCAGCAGCCCGGCCTCTTTTTGGATCTCGAGGGTCACCTCATAGGTACGGTTGTAGCCAACGACCTCATGACCGGTGCGCAGTAAACGGCGCGCCATGTTCCCACCCATGCGACCAAGACCCAGCATTGCGATACGCATGTGAACTCCTTGGTCCAGCTAGAATCCTCTAGCCGTTATCATCATCAATATAAAGGACAGCGTTATGGCGAACAACCCGATCCAAGGGATGACACGCAGAGCCCGGAAAAGACGGGCTTCCGCCCGCGGGGATAGTCCCGCGCTTAGGTAGCGGGTCTCGATCTGATTGGCGACAAGGAAATGGACTGCAGCGATGATCAATCCCAGCGTTCCGCCAATAGCGATCAAGGCCCCGTGTCGGGTCGCGAGATAGGCGTCCAGTCGCCGCCAGCCGGTTAACAGGTAATTAAGCCAAAGACCGGACGCCAGGGTAGCTATAACGAAGTAAGAAGCCATACGGAAGACGCCAGGGAAAACAGTGGCAATGAACTGTTTGCGCGCTACGCCGCGCAAGGCGGTTGCCCTGGGAACCAGAACAAAGGCCATCAGGCAGATCTCTCCGAACCAGGCTGCGCCGCTTAGCATATGGATCCAGCGCGCAAGGGTAACCCATTGTGGCATAAGACGAAACTCCTGGAAAATCAGATCCCCCAGATGGTATCACGATGCCCGAATACATACGGGCCTTTTTTGGCACTCGCGACGCCTTATTCCAGAAGAAGGAGAGGCTGGAGGGAACGCGATAGGATCCTTCGCCGACTCGGAATGACGCCATAAGAAAAGAGCACTATTTCTTTCTATTGAGGAAACGCTCGACGGCCTTGCGTCGGAATTCGGTGTCCCATAGGGAAGCGAAGAGGCGGCGTTCGGCATGTTTGGCCACCAGCGGATTGGCCAGGCCGAAGCGTAGCAGGCGCTTGGCGGCGCGCACGGCTTCGACCGGATGCTGCGCCATTTGCAGCGCCAGATCGCGGGCCGCCTGCAGCGCCTGGCCGGCAGCGGCCACGTGGTCCACCAGGCCGATCTCCTTGGCCTCGTGGGCGGCCAGCACGCGGCCCGTGGTGAGCAATTCCAGCGCCATGGGGTAGCCGACCAGCTGTAATAGATAGCGCGCCCCACCCCAGGCCGTGGTGATGCCCAGGTGGGCGTGCACGAAGCCGATGTCAGCGCCCTCGGCGATGACGCGCTGGTCGCAGGCCGCGGCGATCTCAGCACCGCCGCCGCGCGCCGGACCGTTGATGGCCGCGATGGTGGGAAACGGCAGCGCGCGGAGGGCTTCCAGCGCCTTACCCATGATAACCGCCAGGCGCATGCCGTCGCGGCGCTTGGTGTAAGGCTGCAGCGCCTTGAGGTCGCCACCGGAAACGAAGGTATCTCCGCCGCCGGTGACGATGAGGGCGCGCAGATCGAGCGACTGGGCGGCGCGCTCGACGGCTTCGGCGAAGAGGCGCATGGCGTCCCAGTCCAGGGCGTTGCGCACCTGAGGACGGTTGATGGTGAGAGTGGCTATGCCACTCGGTTCGGAAGCGAGATCGATGCCATTCATAAGGCGAAACCCTGCTTAGGCGTTAAACACAACGAGGCGCATCTAGGTGCGCCTCGTTAATGATTAGGTCGTGGCTAGTTACAAGTGGCTGATGTGAAATTCCAGGTGCATCCGTTTGCAACGCAGGCATTCTGGTTGCCGTACGAACTGCAGGCTACCGGCTGTCCCCCCCCAGACTCAGGTTCCTCGCAGGCGCCGGTATTTGTATTGTAAACCTCACCCCGGTTACAGGCTCGTTCGCACTTGCCGGTTAGCGGATTGTATTTTTCATCCGCCTCGCAGCCAGTTGGCGTGCTTGTGGCATCCGGGCATTCAGGAACCGAGACCGTGTACTCCCAGCATCCCTGTTCTCCGGTCGGCTGATCGCCGCCATACGGCAAGCAGGTCTGCATCTGTCTGTCGTAGTAGTAGCCCAACTCGCAGCCGCAGCTGGTCGGCACGCAATACATCATTTCCTGGTCGTAGTAAGTGCCTTCGGGGCAATACCCGCTATCCACGGTGCGTTGTATGGTGGTAGGTATGCAGGTCTGCTGGCCGGTGTCATACATGTAACCATCGGGGCAGGGCTCGCCATCCTGCGGGTCGCAATAGCCATAGCCATAGTCGTATCCCGTAGCCGAAGGCGGATTGTAGGCGGCCAGCGAAGGCGTCTGGCCATCGCCAGTCTGGTCGCCAGGGCAGTAGCTGCCGTCGCTGCCGGGCGTCGGCGTGCAGCAATTGAGCCGGGTGCTGTAGGCGTAGCCGTTGGGGCAGCCGCTGCCGGGGCCGTCGCCGGGCACGCAGGTGTTGCTGGCTGCGCTTCGAAAGTAGCCAGGGCCGCAACCATCATCGCCCGTTTGGATGCATTGCTGCAGATTGGCATCGTAGTAGGCGCCTTCCGGGCAGCCGCCCACGGTGCGGTAGATGCTGTTGTCACCCGGCACGCACTGGCCGGCGTCGTTCATTACATAGCCGTCCACGCGGCAGCCGTCCTCGTCGGTGGTCTGGTTATCGCCGTCACCGTAATCGGGCACACAGCCGCCTTCGTAGCGGTTGTACACATAGCCATCCTGGCAGCCATTTTCATCGTAAGGCACGCATTCATTGGTCGCCACGGAGCGGTAGGACCCGGGATCGCAACCCAGGTTGTCTCCGGGCCTTGGCGCGCAGCAGTTGATGGCCGCATTGAAGTAGTAACCGGCAGGGCAGGCGCCGCCATCCTCGTTACCCGGCGGCTCACAGGTGTTGCTGGCCGCGGCGAAGTTGTAGCCGTCGGGGCAATCTTGGCCCGTGTCAGGCGTGCAGCCCTGGCCAGTGGCAGCCAACGTGGTCCCCTCGGGACAACCGTTATCGCCGGGTTCGCATTGATCGCTGGCCGTGTTGTAGTTCCAGCCATCAGGGCAGGAGCCATTGGGATCCTGTTCGCATTGCCCTGTCGTGGGATTGTACAAGTAGCCATTGGGACAGGTGTTGGCGGCAGATTGGAAAGCGACCAGGCCCTGCTGGCCAGCGCTCGGCGCGTAGCCTTGCAGACCCGCGGGCGCATCGTTGGCTGGTTGGTAGGCCACGAGTTCAGGCCGCGCTTGCTGCTGCGGTGAATAGGCCACCAATTGAGTTTGGCCTTCGGGCGCGGCCTGATAGCCGGCCAAGGATGGCTGGCTCGGCTGCGCGGGTTGATAGGCCACGAGGCCCGTGCCCCCGGCGCTATCGCCGGGGCAGACCTCGACGGTGGTCAGAGTCCCTTCCTCCGGGTGTGGACCGGTGCACACCCAGCGACCTGGGGTCTGGGTCGATTCAACACAAGTATATTGAACACCGCCAACCGTAACGATCTGTCCGCTCAAATCGGAATCTGAATCGATGGTCACGGGGACTTGGCCATTTCTGTCAGGGCATCCGAACGCTACGAAGTCATATCCTGTTGTCACGGGAGTCGGCGTTAGTTCGCCGATCTGAGTAGGATCGCAATCTTCATTGGGATCTTTGTAAGGATCTCGGCAGAACGGGACGTAAGAAGGTGCGCAGAAGGGTGGAGCCACGGCGCGCTCTTCGCCCATGGGCACGCAACGGAAGCCGACGTTGTTGTAGGCCACGTCGGGATCCAGGCCGAAGCGCTCGGCGGCACGCAAGGCGTCGGGGCCGTCTTCGTAGCTGCCGCCGCGTACCGTGCGCAGATCGCCCTGCTCCGGTCCGCCGGGATTTTCATCGTCGGAGATTTGATAATACTCAGGATCGTAAAAGTCCAGCGTCCATTCCCACACGTTCCCGGACATATCGTTGGCCAGGTAATAGCTCTCGCCTTCCGGATATTGGCCGATCATGTTGGTATCCGGCGGGTCAACAAAACAGCCCGCCATATTGGAAAGCGAACACGAAGGATCGTCCGCGCCCCAGGGGTAGAGGTCGCCGGTTTGACCGCGGGCGGCCTTCTCCCATTCGGCTTCGGTTGGCAAGCGCGCTTCCGCCCAGCCGCAGAAAGCCGCGGCCTGATCCCAGTTCACGCCGACCACCGGGTTTTCCTTATATTCGGGATCGTTGTAGTGAGTGGATGGCCCGTCCTCGAAAATGGACGGCGGGGTGCATTCACCGGCGGCTACGCACTGCTGGTAAAGGGAGTTGCTCACCTCATTGCGATAAATGAAGAAACCGTCAAGAAGGACGGGATGGATGGGGAACTCGTCTTCCTCAGCCAACGGGTCAAGCGTGGCGTCGCTGCCCATGAAGAAGTGCCCGGCCGGGACGTAGACCAGCAGGTCTTCGATGGGGACCGGAACCGGAGATGTGGGAACTGCCGTGGCGTCCCCGGCCGCGGGGGCGGCGCAGGCAACCAGAACAAGTGCCGCCACTAAATAGATGAACAGTTCACGAACGGAAATGGAAACACGTCGAGACATAAGATCTCCTCAAAGGCGAATGAATTGCTACAGTATAAGATACGCCAAACAAACCCCCGCTGTCAATTTTGTAAGGGGCGGCTTCATCCCCCAGAGTACTTTCAGGCCACCAGGCTGCGCGACCGCTCCTCGATTGTGCCAAAAAGCGCATGGATAGCCTTGCTGAAGGCTTCCACACCCTCGGCTTCCAATTCCGCCGTGGCCTTGTCCAGCGAAAGGCCCAGACCTTCGAGATCGGCCAAATCCTGCTTGGCCGCATCCAAATCTTGCTCGATGGTCAACTCGACGGCCCCATGATCCTTCAGCGCATCCAGGGTCTTCTGCGGCACAGTGTTCACCGTATCTTTACCGATCAGGGTATCCACATACAGCAGGTCCGGGTAGGCCGGATTCTTGGTGGAGGTGGAGGCCCACAACGGCCGCTGCACGCGGGCGCCCTTTTTCTTTAGGGCCTCGAAGCGCGGCGAGGAGAATTGCTCCTTGTATAACTCGTAAGCCAGCTTGGCGTTAGCCACAGCCACCTTGCCCTTGAGCGCCTCGGCCTTCTTCGCTTGCGCCCCACCCTTTTTAGCCAGGGCATCCAGCCATTCATCTACCTTGCTGTCAATGCGTGAGACGAAGAAAGAAGCCACGGAAGCCTGGTGGCCGATCGGCAGGTTGTTCGCCACGCGGCGCTCCAACCCGGCCAGGTACGCCTCGATGACCTCGGCATAGCGGTCACGGCCGAAGATCAAGGTGATGTTGATGTTTACGCCGGAGGAGATCGAGTGGCGGATGGCGGGCACCCCCGCGGCGGTGGCCGGGATCTTCACCATTAAGTTCGGGCGGTCCACCAGACCCCACAAACGCTGCACTTCTTTATTGGTGGCCTCGGTGTCGTTGGCCATATCAGGATGCACTTCAATGCTCACGTAACCATCGCCGCCGCGAGTAGTGTCGTACAGTGGGCGGAAGAGGTCGCAAGCGGCCTGGATATCGTGCACGCTCAGCTCGTCGAAGATTTCGGAGGTGCTGTGCCCTTTGCGGGCGAGCTCAGCAAGCTCTTCGTCGTAATCCTTCGATTTGGCGATGGCGTTGTGGAAGATCGAAGGGTTGGACGTGACCCCGTAAATGTCGCCGCGCTGGATCATCTCTTGCAGTTCGCCATTGTTCAGCAGACGGCGCTCAATGTTGTCGTACCAAAGGGATTGCCCTAAGGCAAATAGTTTTTGCGGGACGGTGGTCATAGGGACTCCTTTAGAACTTTGGGGTTCTTCATGAACTTCACTCTCTTACCTGCGAAACGCTTCTTCATTACCTCAATGGCCTGCGGGTTATTATCCACCAGCAGGAAGCGCCGCCCCAGCTCAAGGGCTACCGCTCCGGTCGTTCCGCTGCCCGCGAAGAAATCCAGCACCAGGTCACCTGGGTTCGATGAAGCGGTGATCATGCGGCGCAGAACGCCCAAGGGCTTCTGCGTCGGATAGCCGGTTTTCTCTTTGCCGGTCGGGCTGACGATGGTGTGCCACCAGGTATCCGTGGGCAGCTTGCCGCGGGCGGCCTTCTCTTCACCTACCAGACCGGGGGCCATGTAGGGGATGCGCTCGATGTCACCAACGTTGAACGTGTAGTGCTTGTTATCTTTCACGTAGAACAGGATGTTATCGTGTTTGGCGGGCCAGCGGTCCCTGGAGCGGCCGCCGTAATCATAGGCCCAGATGATTTCGTTCAGGAAATTCTCGCGCCCGAAGATCTCATCCAGAAGGACTTTGCAGTAATGAACCTCGCGATAGTCGACATGGAAATAAAGGCTGCCGTCCGCAGCCAGCACGCGATGCGCCTGGCGCAGGCGCGGCTCCAGGAAGAGCAGGTAGTCTTCGAACTGGTCATCGAAGGCGCGGCTGCCCAGCACCGTGGTGGCGTAGCGCTGCCCCTGGAATCCCACGCGGTCGCCGTTGGCGCTGCGCGTGGTGCGCAGCTGCTTGCGCGCCTGGCGCTTGCCGGTGTTGAACGGCGGATCGATATAGATGAGATTGACAGAGGCTTCGGGGATCGATTGCAGGATGGGCAGGTTATCCCCGTGGATCACGCGGGCGACAAAATCCATATCCATCCATCGAGGCAAGGCTACCTCTTCTAATTGAGCAGCGAAGGGCACAAATGCCGAAGGACATTGCCATTACTGAAGATGAAGGCCTGCTGAATTCGACGTAAAGTTAATGACCACCCAATCAGGGCTTTCTTCTCCCGAAAGGAATTTATGTTTGACTCTGTCATATCATGGTTTATCATCGTATTCCCTTATTATTCTCCATGTCAAACCACATCGCAAAAAACAACGATTGCACTCCTGTTATCAGCGTAAACATTACAGCAAGGGCATTTATGGGTGGGATATTTCCAGTATCCCGCCAAATGAGAATAATGCGAAGACCCAAAGGAATACTGGCCCCTAGCAACATGAAAGCCAAAGCGTAAAAGAAGATGAGAGGGTGAAAATCACGTATGATGTATTTTTGCCACATTCTCCAAATGAAATTTTTGAAAAGCAACCAGGACAATGCTGGAATTACCTGCCAAAGCCTAATTCCGGATTTTTCGCCGATATTGTATACAGGCCTAATCGGCACATCCTTCACCCGTTGGCTATAAACATTGAGCATAGCGAGTAGGTGATTAGGATATCCATAACGGGGATAGAGCTTATACAAAGGCAACAGCTTAATTGCTGTTGCAGAAATCGCCGTAAACCCGGTTTGAGAATCCGCAAGGTGCCAATATCCAGACGACATCTTAGTTAGCAGGGAAAGGAAGGCATTGCCCAGATATCGGTGCTTTGGAATTATCTTCCAGGCCTCCCCCGTGTATAGACGGTTACCTTTTACATAATCTGCCTCACCTCGGGCGACCGGTCCGATAATATTCTTGAGATCATTAGGATCCATTTGGGCATCTCCCGCCATCACGGCCACTATCTCCATTCCATCCTCAACCGCCTGACGATACCCCCGGACGATGGCGACTCCAACGCCAGAATTCTTGGATAGGCGAATTAACTTAACCCGACCGTGTTTTTTTTGTTTGATGATTTTTTCCACTTTCTTAACTGTGCTATCCCGGCTTTTATCATCAACGACAATAATGCTATCAACATATACCGGCATTGTATCGATGACCCGGCGGATCAAGTTTTCCTCGTTAAAAGCAGGAACTACTACGCAGATTAATTTTTTAGCATACATTATGATCTCAGCTTAACATGGGCGCTAAGGATTATAGTTTCAAATCCCTATGCTTGCAAAGCGTATAACTAACCACGCATGAAAAATGCACTCTTTTGTTATCTCGAATCCCTACTCATGCCTCATCATTTCGGCGGTAATCTCAATCAACTGGTAATCCCTGATGTCAAACGTCCCGTTGAAGTAATCCACATAATAGAGAAAGGGGGACAATGTTACCGTCAGTGCATCTTGGCTCCAATTGGCAGTAGAGACCAGGACCGTTAGAGGCGTCCAACTACGATAGAAATCATAGTCGAGATAATTCTCATATCCATCAATATTCCAGTAAAGTGGCATTGCCTCCTCAGGGCCTCGAATGTCCACATGGTACAAATAAATGGCGTCTGGTTTCAGCTTGGCTTGTAGGTATATCGTTCTCGGGTCTTCAAAAAATGGATATTTGTGCCCAATTTGTGCCCCTCCTTGAAGATTACTATCTTCGCTCGTGTAGCGTACGATGCCATATCCAGGATAGTATACAGGTTGTTGATCTTCCAGCAAATTTTGAGCTCCCAACAAGTCATAACATTCGTTAATAGGAAAACTATATAGCGGGAAGTATCCTTGCGTTTGCATTCCAACGGCGCGCGACTCAATCCATAGGAGAACCGCCTTACACATTTCACCTGCATTTATAGCGGCGCCGTACATCGCCTCATAATTCTTGGCGGTGTCAGCTCCTTGAATTTGCATTGCGTTTTCCAAAGCCCGAGCGGCTTCGTTCACACCAAGAGTTCTTGCCACTACCAAACGCGGCTTTCCCAGATTCCCAAAAAATGCCATTTGCCACCAGGTCCCGAATGGGATATGTATATCACTCTCCCAATACAAGACATATCCGTTTTCGATTTCCAGATTATCCACGTATTTAATGCGGCCCACTGGAATCTGTTCTTTTTCAGAATTTATGTATTCTAATTGCACTGCCAGCTTCGAATCTCGAAAAACATAGACGGGTAAATCCATTTCGCTCGCGCCGATCAGCTCCAGAGCCTGGTTGGCCGCCACAATAGAGGGACGGTATTCCTGCGTGCGCTGCCAACTAAATGGAATCAAAGAGAGTGGTAACAAGACCAAAACAAAAGCAGATAATGCGGATCTCTCCCTTCCACTCCCCCTTTTAGAAAACCAATAAAATGCTACTAGCAGCACCAAGACCGGTCCCGGTAGTATTTTCAGCAGCAAGATAATGGATTGCGTGGAAAGCCAATCAGTCCCCGAAAGGGAATATATGAGGTTGGTTTGCCCCGATATCCCCAGCCAGATAATCCCGATGAATGCAACGCATAAGATAGGGAGATACCGTTCGAGAATAGAAAATGGGTCGGCTTGAGAAAGGAACTTGCTATACAGCAGGAAATTCGCCGCCAGCAAGAGAGAAAAAAGGGGATCAAAAATCAGTGCAGTATCGGCTGACGAATAAGATCGCCACAAAAGACCGAGAAAGCAAACAGCAGCAATTGTTAGCGGCAGCTGAGTATTCCGATCTACCTTCTGAACGGAAATGGCTGTTGCAAGAATAAGCATTGGGAGCAAAATTCTCATTTCAGGAATTTGGACCAGATTCTCGTAAAAGGATACGAAACCTAGGCCAATATTCCAATTGATAAGGGTGAATAATCCAGCCGCAAATACACTTACGGGTACCCAGGCCAAGTGAGATTTGTGGCTCCTTAGGAGGGTGCGGTTGAAAAATAACACCAAGAAACATAGTGCCACCATATAGTCCAAAACAAACAGCACAATGCTGATAAAAAAGATCCCCAACCGCGCACTTGGTTTGCCCGCTTGTTCCCACCTCAACAGCAAGATTAATCCTCCCAGGAAAAGAGAGATGATCGGCTGCACGTATTGCGCGGATGAAGCGGTAAATAAACTCGTCGGAATAAAAATCCATAAGAATCCCCCAACTTGGCCGGCATCTTTTCCCCAAAGCCTTTTCGCTAGATTAGAAATGAAAACCACATTAATTAGGGTGCTGGCAACGGGTAGCAGAAAACTAGTGAAGTCATTGACCCCGCCCACCAGGTAAAACGCCGCCATTGGAAGAGACAATAATACATGCCTAAGCCCCACTGAGCCGCGTAAAAAGGCAAAGTCTTGCACTAGCCGATTATCAAAGCCTCGTTCAAACGCGTCTTTTATTAATATGGTGATAGACCTCGCTGTCTCAGAGAATTGCAGGTTCTCTGAAAATCCCATTCCAATGTAGAGCAATAGGATTAATGATAGAGCAGTTCCCAGCAAGAAGCCGAGGTTTAGTTTAGGCATATACCCAATCACTCAGTTGTCGTTCCCCAATCGAGCGAGATGAGCATTGGATTCTGCAACCAAATCCTGCCGGCTCCACTCGGCACAAAGAGCTCTATTGGCACACTTTGGGGACCTTCCCAGTCGGGAGTTACAAATACGGCAAGAAAATCCGTAGGACCGCCGATCGCTTCGTTTTGCATAATAGAGTCAGGGATTGTTCCATTGTCTACCCGAAGGATATCCACCGCCATGCCCAAGCTGGTCGAAAGCCGGACTCCAAAAAGATAAATCTGCTTGGGCTGCAAAATTACGTCTTGGGAAAGACCCGAATTTACTTCAGATGTACGAATTCTTATCGCTGCCGATGGTTGCAACTCAATTTCTTTCACATTTGTGATAGTCCAGTTTTCTAGGCCGTTGGAAAAATCGGCATTCTGAAACTCATTTCCCTCTAACACCTCGGGATGAGTCTCGATATAATAGGTAATCTTTTCTAAAAGCTCACTAAGAGGGAACTGTTCCGGATCGAGAATATGTAAGCGGACGTAAGCAGGGAAATAATGCTCCCAACTGGAAGCATTGATACTTGCCCCGTACAATCTTTCCAAATTCTCGCGCGAGCTTTCGGCGGATAGGGAATTAACCGCCGCAATAAGCTCACGATGCGCATCCTGCGAATTGAGAACCCGGAAAATCTGTATGGAATTATCCGGAGACATATATTGCAGCCACCAATTGATAGGGAAATCGGATGCGGTATTTCGCACTACGTAGCCGCTCACTTTATCGGGGATGGGTCCATCTTTTATTCGATTTTGGGCTCCGGCGATTTGTACGCCGCTCCAAGCGTAGCCCAATTTGAACCGAAGTTCATAATTTAGCCTCATGGGATCACTGGCATAGATGGGCAAGCTTTGATTTTCACCCCAAAATGCCTCAGTTTGCTGTAAGGAATCTAATGAAGCCTGCTTATTCTGAAACATTAGCGCATGGTATGGCAAAAATGGCTGCAGCATTCCAAAGCAAAAAGCAAGCAACAGGAGGGAGGCAAAGGCTTGTTTCAGCTTATGAGACTTATCTCTGGTAAATATGAACGGACTAATTACTGCGCCCAACACTAGAACGAAAGATGCGATTGCTGTCCAGGCTTGCCAATCTCCCATGTCTAATTCTGGCTTAGTAATTAGCGCAACAATGCAAGCAATAGCAGCGACACCTGGCAAAAGCAAGCGAGCAACACCCTGCTCCATATTGGAGCCCACATAAATTCCCGTCAAAACAACAAAAGGGGCCAGCAGGAAAAGTAAATTCCGGGCCTCCTTAAACGGTTCGACAGGATTGTAAATAAGCGGATTGGGATTTATGGAACCCCACTCATAATACAAAAAAAGCACCGCTGCCCAAACCAATATGGGACGGGATGTCTTTCGCTTTTCACCGAAAAGCATGGCCCCCGATACCAGGAGGAGAGGGGCGATGAATATAAAGAGGTCAGTCCTTCTGAAATCCAGATCCCCGAAATCTAATTCAGTAGCGCCTGTAAAGAAGAGGTTGCCTAAATCATTATTTGCGCGGACAAGTGTAATAAGAAAAGGCCTCGTTTGCACAAGGAGAACTATGAAGCAAACAAGAGCTATGAACGAGAGAAGTCCAATAAACAGAATCCTTTGCCTGCGACCGCCAAGCATCAATCTAGGAATCCGTCCCCTCAAGTAGGGCCAGGCCTTAGCCAGGGCAGCGACAAGAAAGAAAAACAATGTGATTATTGCTAGGGGTTTAATAAGGATGGCCCAACCCAATAGGAAAGTGCTCATCATATACAGGAGGAGTTTTCTTCTTCGTTCTTCAGTCCTTTCAGCAAGAAGGAAGAAATACACACTTCCCGTGCTGAAAGCAGCCAGCGCGCCATCCGGCAGAAGACTCGTGGCCAGGTAGACGTCCAGCGGCAGAAACGCCCACAAAAGGGCAGCCACCAAGCCGGCCGATTCCCCTGCGACCAGCTTGGCGATCGAATAAACAAAAACGACGCTTAACAATGAGGCAAATAGGGGGAAAGCTAACGTTGTCGCATCGTTCGGACCAAACAACCAATATAGAAAGGCTACTGGAGAATACAGCCCCATCCTCGACATCCCCACCCATGCGTTATAGTCGAACGCACCCTGGCTTAATGCATAGGCTGCATGAGCATAATTAAGAGAATCACCTCCGCGCGCTAGGCCAGTAAAAAAAACAAACCGCAGGGCAAGAGCACACAGCAATAGAATAGCTAACGGTAGCCAAATTCGTAATTTTCTACCTATTAGGCTGCTCTTTGGCATTACGGGCTTTGCTTGTCTTGCTCCAAAGATTTACCGATACCGATACCGTAATATATAACATCCTCGGCTTCCGCAGCTTCGCGATAGGCACCGCGACCATCAATTATTATTGGAGTCTTAAGAGCATCAGCTAATTTGCGGAATCCCAATTCGACATAATACGAATGTTTGACCATAAGGATGGCCGCGTCCGATCTTTTTGCCTTCATTAACACATCGCCCAGAAACCCATCTACAAAAGGATCGTGAATAATAACTTTGGCACCCTTTTCATTTAGGCTACGCACTAGAATTTCACTTGGGCTGTTGCGCGTGTCATCACTGTCCTCAAGATAAGAGTAACCCAAGACCAGCACCGAGGTGTCTTTCAGCTCCCTACCTACCTGTTTAAGTGCCTTCTCCAACAAGGCCGTAATATGCCCTGGCATGGAGTTATTGATGTCCCTTGCGGCCGGAATCAATCTAGGCTTAAGATCAGTTCCAATTGCCCCGTAAGCCAACAGCCAAGGGTCTTTAGGGATGCAGTGGCCCCCCACCCCGGCCCCAGGCATCAGCATGTGCCGTCCAGGGCTTTTATTAACCAATTCCCTTACATTCCAAACGTCCGCGCCTACCGCCTCACAAATAAGCGCAATTTCGTTGGCGAAGGCTATCTGCGCATCACGGTATGCATTCTCCGTAGTCTTCACCAGTTCCGCCGTAGTGCAGTCAGTGGTATCGAGGTCCGCCTTAGGAATTATATTGCGGTAAAGCGATACCATAACCAGGGCTGTCTCCGGAGTCCTCCCACCAACTACTCGGCTAACCGAGGCAAGATTGGACAGCAATTTTCCCGGCATTACCCTTTCGGGGCAGTGCCCAAGAAAAAAATCAATGTTTAGTTTGCGCTTGCCATTATTCTCCAGGATTGGTGTAACAACCTTGTTCATCGTGCCGGGGGCAATGGTTGACTCTACGATGATAAGCGCCCCATCCTTCAATACTCTTTCAAGACTTGTTAAACAAGCGCGCAGCGCTTCGTACCTAGGTTTATTTTCTGCATCAACCGGGGTCTCCACAGAAATTAATAAAAGATCACACTCGGCGAGATTCGCATATTCAGTGCTTGCTCGTAATTTGCCATTTCGGCTTACTTCAGCTAACAACTCCGTCAATCCTGGTTCAATACCCTCAATCGTAGATATCCCCGAATTGATTTTGCTTACCCGGTCCTCAACGATATCAATCCCTTGCACCTGAAAACCAGCTCGAGCAAAGCTACAAGCTACTGGGAGACCGACGTAACCCAAGCCAATAACAGCAATCCGGGCCTCTTTTTTTTCAATTTTGTTTTTCAGATCATCTAATTTCATTGGTCGACCCGAACGATCTTTTTGTGCTTCCCCGACTCCACCATAGCAAGAGCCAATCGCAATGCCTCTAATCCATCAGCTCCACTTACCGGCACCGGTTTGTCTTTTACAATCGCGTCAACAAACGCTTCCAACTCAGCGCGCAACGGCTCGTAACGCTTCAGGGGATAACGCACCATTTCACCTTCACTAACCCCCTTGATTGTGCCCAGCGCAGGCCATAATTCGCTGCCCTTTTCGGCATTGGCAAAAAAATATAGATCCTGAGTAAGGTCGTCCACCTGGAACATTCCACCCTCGCCCAAAACTAGTGTCTCGCGCGCCTTTGTGGGGGTAAGCCAATTAATTTCCAGCGCGCCAATAATTCCACTTGGGAATTCCAGCATCCCGAAGACCAGATCTTCGTGTTCAGTGTGGACTTGGCGGGCAATTTGAGCGTACACAGATCTGGGTTCTTCGCCCGTTAAGAAACGCATCGTGTCGATATCATGGGGGGCTAGGTCCACAACCACCCCCACATCCCGAATGCGGGCAGGGAACGGACCAACTCGGCGGCATACGATCTGGAAAATACGACCCAATTCGCCAGCCTGCAATTTGTTTCGCAATTCACGGATGGCCGGATTAAACCGCACGATATGTCCTACCATGAGTTTGAGCCCTACCTTATCTGCAAGCGCGGCCAATCGTTGCCCTTCTTCCACAGTAGAGGCGATGGGCTTTTCTACCAGGGCGTGGGCGCCCAATTTCAAAACCGCAGATCCCACTTCTTCATGGAAGGCGGTTGGCACGACAATTGAGACCACATCTGGCTTTTCCCTCAGCAGTAAGTCCTGATAATTTGTATAAGCCTTGACTCGATATTTATCTGCGACTTCACTTGCCAGATCAGAATTGCTGTCCGCGACTGCGATCAGCTCAACTCCCTCGAGTTCAGCATATACGCGGGCGTGGTTGCGCCCCATGGCCCCCACTCCAATAACCGCGGCCCTTAGCATGGTCTCAAGCGCCGGCCGATGTAAACTCGTTGACAGCGCTGACAATGGTTTCCAGGTCGGCGGGGCTGAGCGCAGGATGTACCGGAAGTGAAATCACCTCTTCTGCCGCCCGTTCCGTTTCTGGAAGGTCCAATTTGTATCCCAGCTCTACTGTGTAGTAGTTCTGTTTGTGCACAGGGACAGGATAATACACACCACATCCAATTTCGCGTTTTTTGAGATGTTCTATTAACGCATCTCGCTTTCCTTTAGGAACGCGAATTGTATATTGATGGAAGGCGTGATCACAGTCACTCGAGACCACGGGGGTGATCACACCTTTTAAATTCTGGGTCAAAAATTGTGCGTTACGTTGACGAGTCTCGTTAAATCGATGCAATTTCTGCAATTGAGCTAACCCGATTGCAGCGTGTACATCGGTCATCCGGAAGTTAAAACCCAAATCGTCATGGTAGTAACGGCGACGCATCCCATGTTGCCGAATGATCCGGCAATCCTCTGCAAGGCTTTCATCATTGGTTGTGATCATCCCCCCTTCGGCCGAAGTAATATTCTTCGTGGGATATAGTGAAAAGGTGCCGGTTCCGAATGAACCAACTCGCTTATTCTTGTAAGTTGCTCCGTGGCTTTGGCAGGCATCTTCGATAATTATTAGGCTGTATTTCTCGGCTACAGCAATTATTGGATCCATGTCGCAGCTCAGGCCAAACAAATGGATGGGCATTATCGCTTTTGTGCGTTCGGTCACCGCGGCTTCGATGAGAGCTGGATTCATATTAAAAGTATCGGCGTGAATATCGACAAAAACGGGTTTCGCTCCGGTATACAAAATGCTATTTGCAGAAGCAATAAATGTAAAAGAACTGGTGATTACCTCGTCGTTTGCTCCAATCCCATGAGCCATCAAAGCAGTATGCAGGGCGGTTGTACCTGAAGATGTGGCCACTGCAAAATTGACGCCACACATCTCGGCGAAGGCTTTTTCAAAAGCGGCTACACGCGGGCCCTGTGCCAGCATGCCCGATTCCAACACGCTCAAAACAGCTTGCTTTTCTTCGTCACCAATAAGGGGGTATGCTATATTGATCATCAAAGAAGCTCCCAGTCTGTTTTAGCAATCTTTATCAATTCACCACATTTTACACCTTTAGACAGAACAAAATCCCCTTCCTCGCCAAGCTTTTCAAGCCGATTTCCATGGGGGCACACAAAGCCGTGAAGATGTGCCGGGTTTCCATAGGCCAGACCATAATCTGGTATATCTCGAGTCACCACGCTGCCTGCCCCAATCAAAGCCCAACGGCCGATCGTTACCCCACACCGGATAGTGGAATTGGCACCCAATCCGGCACCCTCGCGAACCAATGTGGGTGTAACCTCCCAGTCTTCTCCTCCCTTTAGGGTGCCGTCCGGATTAATAGCACGTGGCAATAGATCGTTTGTGAAGCAGACATGTGGCCCAACCATCACACCATCTTCAATAGTGAGGCCCTCATATACAGAGACGTAATTCTGAATCTTCACCCGATTCCCAATCAACACATCCGCCCCAACATATACACCCTTCCCGATAATGCAGTCATCCCCAATATGGGCACCAGCCCGCACTTGAGCTTGGTGCCAAATGCTAGTGCGATCCCCGACAGTTGCGTTCTTATCAACCTCAGCCGTAGGGTGAATGCGATGGCTCATAACAAAGATGGTAAAGATTATAACTTGCCTGTTCTCCAAGGAAAGAAACTGAGCTCCAGGCGTGTCATTCTATGCTTAATCCCACCACATTCCCCTAAGCGATTAAGCGAAAAATCTCAAATGCCTCGCCAAAGCGGTGGGCAATTTGAGTTCCCCGTACCCGTGCAAGCGAGAGTATGAAGTCCTCTTGAAAATAAGTGCGGAATTGCTGGGACTTATAGCAGGTAAGTGCATCGATTTTCTTCCTGATTTGTTGCTCATCTAGTTTACATATCAATGAGCTTTGAAAATCTCGTGTATTCCATGGTAACTCATAGCCTAGGACCGAGGTTTGCTTATAGGCCCGCAAACCCTCAGCTCGGATCACTTGATGATCCTGATGAGTATCAAAGGCGCAGGGAAGAAACACCAAATCCGGTTGGATCTTTTCTTTCGCCTTAATGATCTCTTCTAAAACATCTTGTCTGAATTCGCTAAATCGACGTACGGGATAGTCACTCACATGCACATGATCGTCAGAAATGCCCAATTTTGCCGCAGCCGCTATTAATTCGTTTTCAATGTTTTGTTTGGAAAAGCCTGGGGGCAAGGAAGGCTCGCATAGCGAAAACGCAGAATAAAAAACTTCCGCGCCTTGCTCGCATAACCGCGCCAACGTGCCGCCACAGCCAAACTCGCCATCATCTGGATGGGGCGCTAACACTAAAACTCTTTTCACTTCAGGAAACATCTATGAGGCTCCTTTATCGTTTTCGAAACCTTCAATCTGCGAAACAATAAATTCCGTGACATCGATCTTTTCGCTCAGCAATTTAGCACGTTTTTCCTGCCAATGTCGCTTTAAATCTTTGTCCTGTAGAAGCTTAATGACTTCCGCCTTTAACCTGTGGGGGTCTCGTATTCCCCTTACGAGTCCATATTTGTTTTCCAGCTCAAGGCGATTTCCGCCCTCATGAGGCGTAAGTGTAATGGCGGGGATACCCAAAAGCGCCGCCTCGGTTGCCATTGTGGTTCCTTCGCCAATAAACAGAGCCGCATAGGCTAACAAGTGGTGCATTTTGCTTGGCGGGATCTGCGTAGAAAACCCCAACACCGTCATTCCTTTCGCCGCTTCCGAAGAGACTACAACTTGGCCGTAAGATTGAAGCAATTTCAACAAATCGTCTTTTTCCTCCAAGCTCAAACCAGTCTGCCTTATATCATGGGTGGCACTAAAAGAGACGAAGCGCACTACAAAGAAAGGAACCTCCTCTGAAAGACCAAACTCGCGAATGACCTCAAAACTCGGTGTGAATTGACTTGGATGCAGGTAGGCTAATTCGTGATAGCCTGCATATCGGCGTTGCTTGACACCCAAGTCGAGTAAGAAACAATCGGGAGTGTATATACGCATTGAAAACGGCTTATACAATACAAGCTGTTCCACAGAGTGTTCTGTATCCGTAAAAGCGAGATGGGGTTTTCCTCTCAAGAACGCGGCCCAGGCCGCGGGCGGGGAACCTAAGCTGATAAAAACATCCGGATCAAATTTTTTTGATTCACGCCAAATAAGCAAGGTCTTAGAAAAGAGCTCATACAGCAAATTGAATAATCCCGGGCGTCTTACTGTGCCCGGGACATATTCAAATCCATACTCTTCCAAAAGTTGCAGTGTTACGTCCTTATCCCGGGCTATGATTAGCACTGAATGGTTACGCGCCTGCAATCTTCGGATTGCGTGCTTAAATAAGTGAACCTGAGATGGATGATTAATATCAACCAAAATTTTCATATGAAGAAAACGAGAACGAGATCTACGGATTATGCATAACCGTATTCATCAATCCACTCATTTAGAACTTCTTGAGCGCCTCGCGCATCCTCTCGGCTTAATTCCGCTTTCCAACGCCCAATATGGGCGCGACTTAAATCTAGGTCAAACATGACAGGTTCCGGCTCCACGCCGATGAAACTACATATGCCCTCCAAGGCAGTCTTTGTGTTGGCCACTATGCTTTCCAGGCTTACCTCCAGGTAACTACGTGCCGGCAAAGAGGCTTTCACTTTGTGCCAAACCCTCATAATATCATTAACCCACAGGGCAACTTGCCGCGGTTCGTTGGGAGCCCAGCGTTGGTGAGTAAGGGAGGCTACAACATCACGCGGATCTCGGTAAACATGCAAAAGCTTCGCCTGAGGAGTGAAATCAAGCAGATCTCGCGCAAATAGAATGTTCCAAGTGTTATCCTCAACAAAAATCCCCCGCCCCTTTTGCCGCAGACAATCTGCGACTAATTTATTAATAAAGCTGCCTAATAACAGGGCGAGATCCACTTTTTCTTGGGGTGGGCTATATCGCATTTCTGGCCATGCCGTGTAGCTTGGTGTGCCAACCCAAGAGGCCCGGTAGCGAAAACTAACCAGGGCTTGAACTAAGGCATCGACATGAGCGATGTAGTTGGGAAAATAATCGTGGAGGGACCAGTCGCAGTAACTTGCCGGCGAAAGGCGTTTGCCACGCGGATCAAACAACTTGATTGCTTTGCCTAAGGTGAAGTGCCAGAGATTTCTGCGTGCCAGAGAGTGGAGGAACGCCTCAAGTCTCATTACTCGCCTGTCAACCAGATAGGGTGACCAGGAGTTGGTGAAACTATTATAGAAATCTACCAGCCCGTCAGGATCAACTGTAATACGATGCTCAAAGGGAAGTGCATACATACGCGAATGCATACCCAATATTTCTTTGGTGATATTCGTGCCGCTGCGCCCTGTTCCTCCAATAAGCACAATTGGCGGAGTAATTCCATCAGCCATACTTGGCCGTCCGGCAGAAATGAGAATTGTTCATCTACTTGTTCGCCAGCCTTTTTAGGTGAGGTTCTTCTCGGTGAGCAAGAATCCATAGAGATCAAGCAGTCTTCGCTTTTCGTGGATCAAATTAGCATTCTTTTCTACATAACGAGGATTGATTTCCTTGGCCGTTGCTCGCACCTCTGGTCGGTCTGCAAACCAAAGAAGCGCCTCCGCCATTTTTTGAGGGTCTAGCGATTGAAGTACCTGCACACTAGCACCACCTCTCACGATCTCGGCGTACTGGGGCAAATTACCAAGCAACAAATGGGAACCGCAGGCCATCGCCTCCAATAGGGATTGCGGCAGACCGTCAGATCGCGGCACGGAAATAGTGACATCCGCAAGGCAAAAAGCATCCGCCATTTCATCGGTGGATAACGGTGGCAGGAAGCTAACGGCTTTGCCCAAATTTAATTCCCTCGCCCTTCTCTGCAAAAATGCTAAGTAGGATGGCTCGGCACTGGATGTCGCAATTAGCAGCACAGCAGGCGGTGAATTAGCGAGCCGATATTCATGAAAGGCCTCAAGAATGATCTCTTTATTATACAGAGCCTTCGCACTCCTGGGATCAAAAAAAACCAGTGCGCCGCTAATAATGTCCCACCGTTTGCGAAACGCCGCGGTGTCTCGCCTTGGATGAAAAACGCCCAAATCTACCCCCCAGCGGATGCGCCTAACCTTATCTTTGTAATCTCCAATGCTCTGCAGAACAGCATCCATATACGAGGATTTTGAGGTTATCACATCAGCCCGATCTAGGAGCAGACGCGTAAAAGTTGCGTACCATCCCCTATAACCTGCCTCGGGCATAATGTCGCTTCCCATCACGCTTACTAGCAGAGAGAATTTTCCCCTAAGAGCCAAGGCCGCTAACCCCTTCGACGCGTAATGCACGTGTACCAAATCAGGCTGAACTATTCGCAGAACGTGCCTAACTAAAAGAGGTTCTAAAAACGCCCTTAGCAAAAAAGAATTGCCTGCAAAGTTTGGCAAACCGAATGCACGAATGCCCGGAAATCGTGCCTTTCTCGCAGAGACCCAATAGAGTCTATGGCCTGCTTCCTGGCCAATTAACCCGCGCTCTCTTACAAGTGGGCTTTCGGGATTGCCATAGATTAATAGCTTGGCCACTTAATTGTCCATTAGGGATAATAGCAGGGCTTCCAGCGCATCTGTCGTTGTTTGCATATCATATTCACGGGCTAAGCGGGCAAAGTGCCTTCCGATGTTTAGATCTTTCTTTCGCCATCTACTGAGCAGACTTATTAGTTCTTGCGCAATCAGCCGCGACTCTAGAGGTGGTATCACCACACAGTTCAGGCGGCGCAATAAACTGGCCGTCGCTCCGTGATCAGGGGTCAGCCCTAAGATGGGTTTTTGATACATTAGGTAATCCACCAGCTTGCTGGGCAAAAACACACTTTCGCCCTCGCTGGGCGCGTCGATAATCATCAACACATCGGCCGTGGAAGCATACATTAGGCTCTCTCCGTACGAGACTTGGCCCACAAAACTAAGGCTTCCTGAAATGCCATTTCTTTCAGCGAATTTCTGCCAGCGCTCCTGTTCTTTTATCCGGCCCACGAGAACGATGTCTAAATGCTCTAGAATCCCCGGTTCCGTTTTAACCAATACCAACGCTTCCATTAAACCTTTTAGCGAACGCAATCCGTAAACGCTGCCAGTGTGAACTACTCGCAGGCGTTGGCGTTCACGGCCCGCAGATTTACTTTTTTCTAACCACCTGGAGTCATATCCGTGTGGGATAACGCTGGTTTTTTTCTTCCACTCAGCCGGGTACTTTTGCATGACAAGGTCAATCGTAGGCCGGCTTGTGAAAACAACTGCGTTGGCATTATCAATAACGGAAGCCTCCTGCTGCGCCATTTTCGTTCGTTGCCTCTTGTTGAGCCGCTGATAATAAGGATTGTCTGCCCAGGGATCACTAAAGTGGGCAAGCCAAGGGAGGTCAAGAGCGCGTTTTATGGCGAGCCCGGCCAAATGGTCCGACCATGGGTGCCCAAAGGTTAGCAGAATGTCAAAATCACCCGGAGAATGGCGTTTTTCTATTTCTGCCACTACCCGCGAACTCCACACAACTTGATCATCCGGTAGGAGCGCCAAACCTGGGGAGTAATGCCGCAAAGCCTGAAACATAATCATCATTCGGGGAGCATTAATTCGGATTACATCCAAATCTTGCAGATAGAACCCAGCCAATTGCTTATCGATCGCCACTCCCGAATGCAATGACTGGGGATTAACCGACACAGCCGTGACTTTCCATCCTCGCGCCGCCAGAAAACTCAATGTGCGAGCGACCTGAACTGACCGGGCTCCCAATAACGGAGGCAAGGACCAGGAAATAGCGAGGACACGTTTCAATCTTCGGTCCGCTGAGATTCGGCAAGGGCAATAATGGTTTCATAGTCGATGAAGATCGCCCCCCGGTCCCGGGCATATTCGAGGGCGGTGAAATATGCCTTATTCTTGTTTATATGAGAAGGATCTGCATAGTAATTAAGCAATGCAGGAAACCGCTTGGTGGTTAAGCGGTCTACTGTGGTTGTTAGCTCCCTTGCATAGGTATCTCTTGCCTGCCGGGTGATTTTGCTTTCCCTATGTCCCCAAGAATCGAAGATTCGCAATGGCCAATAGTATGAGCCCAGGACTGGAATCTCCCAAAGCTGTCCCTTTGCGTAAATTGGCCCACTCCTCCAAGCCGACGCAGGGGCAGTGGTGGTACTATAGCGATATGAGTCTAGCATCCTGAGGGTGTCGTAGATGAGACCCAACTGGTGGGGTTTCTGAAAGTGGCCGAAATGAGGGGCGCGGAAACCGCTGGGTTCATGGCCGAGCACATCCGAGAAGATCTGGTGTCCTTCGCGGATATCAGCTTTTACCTCATGCGGCCTCATTCGATCATAGAAGGTGGTACTTTCATAGCGGCCACCCATCAGCTTTGTGTGGGGGGCGCCGCCATGATTAATGAAACGGGCGCCAAGGTCTTGGAGTCGCCGATACACGTCTTTGCCCTGCTTTAACTGGGGGCCAGGGACCGCAAAGGTGGCAGGGATGTCTCTGGCTCTCAGCCACTCAAACAATTCCGCTGAAGCCGGGATGTCTTCCTGAGTGTCGCAATCGTAGGAAAGGATGATATACAGGTGATTGATTCCTGCTTTCCGAGCAAGTCGGCCATATTTCCGCCAAAACACGCTCGGAAATGCGCGATTCACTAAGTTTACAGTTGCCTTTCTAATTGAACTCATTTCGACTATTGACTAGTAAAATACCATGAATCTAAATTTCACATATAGGCAGTGTCAGGGACCTACCCTATGACAATCACTCTCCCGCGAATGGCAAGGAATGTAATTTTAGCCCCCTATCGGTATGTGGTCAAGAAAAATCGATACAGAAGTACTGATATCTATGCAATCGCCTATCCAAGATCAGGCTCAACGTGGACTCGTTTTTTTCTTGGACGTTACGTACAGCTTCTGACAAACAGCAATAGGATGCATATGTTCGGCGAGTATAGTATTTGGGGCCGATGTGAAAAAGCTAAGATAGGGCCAGCCATCAATTTTTCGCACGATGGCTTGAATTGGACCTGGCAAACGCCGGATGACATAAGCTACGAAAAGAACTTAAAACCCTATTGCGGCAAGAAAATACTCTTTCTAACTCGCTATCCATTAGATGTGGTTGTTTCAAATTGGGCCTATTTCCGTTACCTGAACGCGCATTATCAAAACAGCGTTAATGCATTTATAAAAGACCCCGTCCACTCAGTAGAAAAGTTCGTGAGGTTCCATAATCTCTGGGCAAATCACCGAAGCGAATTTCCAGAGATTATGTTGCTCCGCTACGAGGATGTACGCAATAATCCAAAAGAGAAATTTGCGGAATTGATCCATTACCTGGGTTTTAATTACGATGAGAAATTACTCATGGAAGCAATCAATTTCGCTTCCCTAGAAAATATGAGGGGCATGCAAAAGTCCTTAAAAGATGTACCCTTTCTAAAAACCAAGAACTACATCTACATTGGGGATGAAAATAACCCCGAATCCCGTCATGTACGCAAAGGCGAGATAGGTGGCTATCGCAAGTATCTCGATCCTGACATGGTTGATCATTATGAAAAGATTATAGGGCTAAACCTGGATCCTTGGTTTGGTTATGAAGCTCCAGTGGCTTAGTTGAATGACCACATGCCCTCCACAAAGTCTATAAAAGCTACGCGAATGCAGCCGCGCAAATTGCTTGTTCTCCTGAATTATCGTCTAAGTGATCTCATAAGAAAAGGTGAGATCACGTTGCGCTATTACAATCCAGGGAATTTGTTCGATGAAGTTCATATATTGATAACCCGCCCAGACTACCCTGAAATAGAGAAGCTTCAAAAGGCAGTCGGTAAAGCCATGCTATATATTCATACAATCCCGCCTCCCAACCCAATCCTGACGCTGGGCTTCCGACCGGCCTTATTGAAAATGTGGGCAAGGCGCGGGATCGGCATTGCCCGCAAAATCAGACCAAATCTGATGCGAGTCCACGGGGACAATTTCAACGGTTTTCTGGCGTATTGCATCAAATCGGAGCTAGGGGTTCCCTATGTGATGTCTTACCATCATAACCCTTACCAAAAGGTGCCAAAAGAATGGCAGCCACACCGCGATTTGGCCCTGTGGCTGCTGCGGGATGCCAGAAAGCTGGCAGTCCGCAATGCGGATTGTGCCGTTCCTGTCTATCAGTCGATCATTCCCTACCTCAGAGACATGGGTGCTCAGCGCATCCAGGTGGCATATAACGTTGTGGCCCCTGAGAAAATCCAAATAAAAAAGGTATATGGCCTGCATGATCCGGTGCGGTTGATATATGTGGGGAGGCTGCTACGCAGAAAAAACCCGGAGAATATCATACGCGCCATGCAACAATTACCTGAGGCCACATTGCATATTGTAGGAGACGGCCCATTATTAGGCGTATTGAAGGAGTTGGCGAAGGAACTTAGGATTACCCCGAGGATAACTTTTACACCTGCTATGCCAAATAAGCAGTTATGCCAAATATTGGCACAGCAAGATATTTTTGTCTTACACATAGATAGCCATGGAATCAGTAAAACGATCATTGAGGCATTCCTTTCAGGCTTGCCCGTAGTGGTTAACCGCCGTAAGGGAGAGCAAGTAGAGGAATTGAGGCCGGATTTCGTTAAGTTTGCAGAAAATACGCCCGAAAGTTACGCCGTCGCCATCAAGGAATTGATAGCCAAGCCCTCAGAGAGAAAGAGGCTAGGCAAGCAAGGCCGGAGCAGAGCGATTGCCCTTTGGGAGCCTAAAAAAACAGAGCAGAAATATGTGCAAATATACAAAAAGTATGCGCTAAACGAAAGTAGCAACAGCTCACTGAAATGATTTCCACACACAAATTCATCGACCGCATTGAAGTAAATCCTGCCGATTGGGATTCCTTGGTTGACAAAAGCGATGAAGCCTGGTTATGGCATCGTTTCCACGCCCAAGACGTAAAGGCAACCCGTGCCGGGCGCCGTGACCTAAGTTTTGCCTTAATTGACCAAAACCGGCTTGTGGCAGTCGTCCCCGTGATAATAATTTCAGGCCGCTGGATGAAAATTGCCTCCTGGTCCATTCTGGAGGCCGAAAATCCGGTGATGCAAAATGATTTCCCCGATGGCCAAAAAAGAGGGTTTTTGGCGCTTATTAATGAACACCTTGTTGATCTCTCACGTGAGTTCAGATGCATTTCGATCGAGATGTCGCTGGCGGGTCTGGCTCCAGCTTTTCGGGGGGGAAAAACCCCCAGGGTCAATCCCCTCATCTTGAGCGGTTACGAGAATAAGTTATCTCAGACCTGGATGATCGATCTTCGCATTGGAGAAGGACCACTTTGGGAAAAAATGGAAAAGCGCGCCCGAAATGCGATCCGTAGTGCGGAAAAGCAGGGGGTCAAAATTCGGGTTGCCGCCGGCAACGCGGACCTCGAAAAATACTACCTACTGCATGTAGAAACCTATAAACGTACTGGGGTGGGGAAACCCCATCCTCAAGCCTACTTCGAAAATATCTGGGAGTTTTTCTTGAAAAAAGGCTTATCGCAAGTATTTTTCGCAGAAATCAACGGGGAGGTAATTGCCGCCGAGAATTTTTCGATCTATAAATCAGCAGCCAAATATTATACGGGGGCCTCGAACGAGCTTGGCCTGAACCTAAATGCAAACTCTGCCATTCAATGGCAAGCGATACAGTGGATGCTGGCAAATGGAATCGAGTGGTATGAGACTGGAGAAGCGTTTCCTAACCGTGGCGGGAAGAGGGGCCGGCTCAGCAAATTCAAACAGAGTTTCGGGGGGGACTTGTTTCCGCTTTACAGGGGGAGGCGTATCATCCGTCGTTCACCGGCGGTACTATTGGATTTTGTCACGGCATGGAGAGATGATAGACCAATATGGATAACCTAGAATCTCGGAATATTTATAACGAAGAAAGGCTGATCTCCCGACAAGCTTTATACAGTGATAGATCAACTCCTTACAGCAGGGAATTAGTAGATATTCGCTTAAATCTAATTAAGCAATATTCACAGGGAAAGAGAATACTTGATTTATGCTGCGGAACTGGAGCATACCTCACACCTATTTCTTCTTCAGCTAAGACTTCAGTAGGACTTGATTTTAGTCTAGGTATGTTACGTGAATTTTCTCGCCTTATTTCGCAATCTGGTGTTTTATCTAGGATTGGTCTTGTTGCGGCCGATGCAAACGATCCACCCTTAGCTTCACGTTCATTCGATTTGGTATTCTCTTACATAGCACTTTACCAAGTTCCCAATGTGCAAAAGGCCATTCATCAGACAGCTCGGGTTCTCGATAACGGGGGAATAGCGATCCTGGAGCTTGGCAATCAGAACAGTATTAATGCAAGGATTTCTCTCCTTTCGTATAAACAGGGAAAAAGCGCCAAACCTTTTTTGATACCCTACAAAGAAATGCACAACCTTATCAATGGCGCCGGATTCCGTATCCTGGAACATCGTGTATTCCAAATATTACCAATGTGGGGACCGCGCACAATCGTTTACCTGCCGGTAACCACAAAACTATGGAAACACATTTTGGGGCTGAAGTTCAAGGGACGCATGTTGGATGAGTGGATCAGCTCCAGCAGATGGTTGAGGCGGTATGCTTTCAGACATTTCGTTATTTGTCAAAAGGGTAAGGATTATTCTGGATCCTTAATCAAATAAACATGACCGAATCGAAACATGCCAATCCGGTGGATAATTCCCCAGAAACCAGCCCAAAAGATATAAGCCGCTCCTTTGGGGGGCAGATGGTCTTCTATGTCCTGGCCGAATGGATTTTTCGATTACGCGGCTTCATTATTATTCCAATTTTGAGTCGCCTTTTGGGTACTCAAGGATATGGATTGGTAAGCTCGCTAACATCATTGGGGGGGCTGGCACAAGCTGCGGTGGCCATGGGGTTGAGCACCGCCATCAAGATCTTTATCCCCGGTCTACCGCAGCCCCAACGACAGCGCGAGTTTTGGGGGGTACTTCAGGTTAGCACATGGTTGTCCATAATTCTGGTTGGCGGCATGCTGCTTTTTTATTCCCCTATTAGGGCTGCAACGTTGCCAAACGAGATGACCTTGGGCCTGTTCATTCCGGGGGTCCTCCTGATACCTGTAAACACCGTACATCTATTATTGCGCGGTCAGATCGTAAACCAAAAGGAGTCACAAGCGTATTCTATAATCGTCTCTCAGACCTCCGTCATTGAAATACTTCTATATATTGGCGGGGGTCTGTGGGCTGGGGCACTTGGGGTACTTTACGCCATGGTATTTACTTTGTTGCTGCGCAATGCAATGATGATCCGCCTCATCATTCGAGAAGATAAATTTGTCCTCCTGATCCCGAATATGCTTGCTGAAGTCCAGAAATACTACGTTTATGGCCTTAGCCTCATGATCCTTAGCCTAGCCTCTTGGGTGGTCAACAGCAGCGATCGCCTCATTATTGGCCGTTTTCTGGGTTCAGCTGCCCTCGGTGTTTACGATGTCCCTTATAACATCACCAACCGTGTAAATGGAATCGTGCCGATTTTTGCTGCCCTCATGCCTTTTGTAGCTGAGGCAGTCAATACCGGAAAAACTGAGGTAGCAAAGCGTTATCTGGAAGGCACCTACAAAGTGCTTCTCTCCATTTATGTGCCCGTAACTATTTACCTAATATTGAACCGACTAGACATAGTTTTGCTATTGTCCTCTGAGGCATTTATAGAGGGCGCAGCCTACATGCCTTTCGTTGCCATCGGCGTCGTTTTTTGGCAATTGAGTGGAGTCTACAATTACAATATCCATGCTCATAAACGCGGCCAATTACTGATCATACCTATGGTGATCGCAGGCCTTTTCAATCTGGGGTTCAACTACCTCCTTGTTCCGCGCTACGGGGCCGTGGCTGCAGCGATCTCCACCGCATTAACCTTTGGGCTCATATTTTTTATGAACCGCATTATTTCCAACCGTATCCTAAAGGTACGTTTGGATCCGCAATTTCTTCCTAAAGCTTTGATTTCATTTTTGGGGTTTGGCGCCACTGTCTGGGTTACTCTTCGGCTCACGGCGCCATGGCACCCGATCTGGCGTGTCGGGTTATCTGCGGCAACAGGAGGTAGTGTCTACCTGGGTCTGATTCTGCTATTAAAATTGTTCAAACCACAGGAAATGCGCTATTTCGAATCACTTTTCCGATCGCTGCTTCCTCAATTAAAGAAAAACCGCAAAGTATGAACCCAAATCCCAACGCAGTTTTCATTGGATTCCAAAAGGCGGGATCCACGCTTCTGCGAGGTTATTTTTCCTTGCATCCACAAATCCAATGGACGAAAAAAGCGATATTTTTCAGCCTGGAGGATTTTGAAAAACAAAAACAAGATTACTTCACTCTGCTGGAATCGAGGAGGGCTGATTGTTATATCGATATGCATGAGGCGCTAGCTGTTGGTTATTTACGCAAACACATAAAAGATTGGGGAGAAAAAGATGTAGATCTGGGTTACGCGGCCACCCATCCCTTTTCACAAACGCCAGTCACTTTAATACCCAGCCGAATCCATCAATTACTTCCGCAAACCAAGATTATTATTACGCTACGCAATCAGATTGACTGGCTGAGGTCGAATTATATACACGTGCAAGTTCGCATGCCGGCCAATAAACGGAGATTTCACTTTTTTTTGCAGACAATTGAGGGAGAACGTTTGTTGGCCGCGGGCTACTATAATCATATTCTGGAAGCTTATTTTGACATTTTTGGCCGGGAAAAGGTGTTCGTGCTACCTATGGAAGAGTTGGCATCTGATTTAGAAAAGGCCTTACAGAAATTGTGCACCTTTCTTGATATAGACTACCATCCATATCCCAAAAGCAAACAAACGGTGAACACGGGACATTCTCTGTTACGAGCCAGACTTGTTGAGGTGGCCTCACGATTCGGACTGGATGCCCGGAGACTCCGACGTTTATCCCCGCTTATTTCCGTGGTTGACAAGAGGGCCTCATCCTTTGGACGCCCAATAATATCCCAACGTGAACTTGAGTGGTTGAATTCGAAATATGCGGCTAGCAACAAAATCACGGGGGAAATGTTGGGTGTCGATCTAAGTCAATATGGCTACACTCGCTAAATTATGATGAGCCGCGATCTGATTACTCGGATTTATACTGGCCTAGCCGGGTTTGCCAGCAAGAGAATCCGCAAATTATTCCTCCGTTTACCCGGTTTCCACGCGTTAGCCTCAGCGTTCAGATGGCGCTCTTTTATGCGCCCCGGGGATACGGTGGTCCAGGCTGGCGTAGATATGGGTGCCAAGCTAAATCGCGGGCAAATCCCCAATGCCCTTTCTATGGCCCAAGTGGTGGGAACACACGGCCGCGTGATCGCCATCGAGCCTTCCAAGGAGAACGCTGCCTTATTGCGCACCTACCTCAAAATGCACGAGATGCACAACATTATTGTCGTGGAAAAGGCATTATGGAGTTCTCGTGCAACGCTATTATTCAAGCTTGGGAAGCAAAGCTGGCACAATCGGCTTGCCCAGGTTTCCTCATCCCAGGATCAATCCACCTCATTCAATGGCTCCTATGAAGTCCAGGGCGATAAACTGGACAGCATACTTAAGGAGCTAGGAATTGAAAATGTTGCTCATGTCTGCCTCACGATTAACGGGGCGGAACTGGAGGCGCTAAAGGGAATGCCCGGCATTCTAAAACAAGAGCACATTGGTTTGTTAGTGGCCAGTGGGGAAACACAAGCGTTCAACGAGGTAATTGGCAGCGTACCAACAAATAAAAGAATAGCAGAATTGCTTATCAGCCAAGGGTTCTCTGTCACCATCGACCGCATAGGCTGGGTCACTGCACGTAGATAATTCCTCACCCATTACAAATGAATTTCGCATCCTCTATCTTCCTGATGTTTTTTATCATTAGTTTCATCCTGTGGTGGATATTGCCTTTGCGCCTGGCCAAGGTTTACCTGATCATTGCAAACCTTGTTTTTTATGGGTTTTGGTTTCCGCCATTTGTATTTATCTTAATTGCAGTTGGACTAGTTAGCTATACAGCGGCAAAAGCCATCGACATGGATAGAGAGAGGGGCAAATATTGGCTGATCGCTAGTGTTCTCTTTTGCCTTGGAGTACTAGGTTATTATAAATACGCGAATTTCTTTCTATCTAATCTTTTTGGCCTCTGGAATTTGGTAACAAGTGAAACAAGCGGCGTTTTTTTGCAGATAGTTCTCCCAATTGGGATATCGTTTTATACGTTCAAAGCAATAAGCTATATTACTGATGTCTATAGACATCGCCTGAATGCTGTAAGAAATCTAAAGGACTATTTTCTTTACATTACATTCTTCCCCCAGCTGCTCGCTGGCCCTATTGAAAGAGCAACCAATTTCATTCCCCAGGTGGATAACAGAAAATTCCCCGGCTACGAGGATTTGCAGTTCTCTATATATCGCATCACGCGCGGCTTCTTTCTCAAGCTCCTCATTGCAGACCATATGGCCATTAGTGTCAATAGCATCTTTGCGAGCAATTATCAGCAATTGAGCGCGCCGGAAGCTTGGTTGGGGGCATTGTTTTTTGCCATCCAGATATTTTGTGATTTCGCAGGGTATTCGGATATTAGCATTGGAATTGCACGACTGTTCGGCTTTATTACCAGGGAGAACTTCGAAGATCCTTACCTGTCAACGTCGCTTGGCGAGTTTTGGAGAAGGTGGCATATTTCCATGTCCACTTGGTTCCGGGATTACGTCTACTACCCTCTGGCGCGCTCTGAGTGGATGAATAGCCGTGTGCACAAACCCCTATCGGATACAAAATTAAAAGGATTCAGCACTTCCCTGAATACGGTAATCATGTTTTTGCTTAGCGGGCTTTGGCATGGGGCCAATTGGAACTTTGTTCTGTGGGGCGGAATGCATGGTGTGGGGATTGTCCTCGAGCGACAGAGTGGTCTTTATGCCTGGCAGCAAAAACATGTCGGGATTTGGCCGGCGGCAATTTTAGGCGGTCTTATAACCATGGTTTTTACCATATTAGCTTGGGTCCCTTTCCGAACAATTGACCTTCAATCGTCGATATCCTATTGGCAGGCAATGTTAAGTGGAGGCCTTACTTGGAGAATTTCATCAGCCATCTTACTTAATGGGCTCCTTTGGTTTTCTGTTTATGCAGTTGTGCAACTTGTCCTTGCATTTACTCGCCGTGCGGCCGACAGCTTAACTGGTGGTCGGTTACGGGTTATTCAATCATGGCTTTACTTTACTGCCCTATTATTCATTTCGGTCCCCGGGACAGATTTCATCTACTTCCGGTTCTAAAATATGCGCTACCTTAGATTATTCCTACCTTTCATCTTGATTTGGGCCCTCTACATTTCCTTGCCTTATGCGTTGGCGTTTATGTCGGGATCACAAGTTGCCAAATACAATGAACCGCTGAATGGTGCTCAAATCCTTGAATGGCGACAAAGAATTCAAGCAGGTGATTTCGAAAAGAGTTGCGTTATTTATTTGGCTGGCACTTCTCGTACAATGGCTGATTACGATGCCAGCCTGCTTGCCGAGATCATACAAGAGAATTTAGGAATGGAACAATCCATTTGTGCGCATAACTTGGGCAACCTGGGCAATTCACCGCAGTATTTCCTGCAGTTGATGCATGAGGGTGTTTTTATACCTGAGGTATTGATTCTTGAATTTTCCCCCGAAATGTTCTATCGGGTTATCGAGATGCCAGTCCTGGAGGGTTGGTACGAACAGTACCGCGCCTGGCGCAACATTCAGGAATTGAAAGTATCCGGAGCAATAAAGCGAATGCTCGGATTAGAGGCATCACTGAAGATTCAACCTGATTCGATCTATCTACTTCTAACAAACTCCGATCTATCGACAACACGATTGGAAAACTTGTATGCGTTTTGGGCATATATTAGTTTCGGCCGTGGGCAGATTTATAATCCGGATGGGCAGGTCACCTACAGATCGTATCTTTCGGATCCAAATTTACTTGATGTTTTTGAAAACTCTCTCGATACGAACCTAAACGATCTAATGCGCGAATATTCGGATCAACCAATTAATGATGAGGAGTGGCGTGCTTTCACTAAGATAATCCGAACACTCGGAATTGATCATGTAGCGGTAGTTCGCCCTCCCGTTTCACCCGAAACATACTCTTTCGAGAATAATGAAATGACCGAGGCCATCATAAGAATGGAGCAACTAGTCCGGGATATAGGCCTTCTATATATTGACTTGAATCCAAATGACTATAGCTCTATTGATCGCTCTCACGTAGATGCGTATGACACTGACGAAGTAACCAGGCGTTTGGCAGTTGAGCTTGCAGATTGGTTAGAAAAACACCTTGGGCACTAGGGTTTATCAGGTTCCAGAAATCATAACCCTATCTGCCATCTTTCAATCTCAGGATTTTTTTATGTATGTGGAAAGGCGCTACTTCTTCTTTTTCTTCAGAAGAGCGCGGGCGTGCTTGAGCACGTTGGCAACGTTGAAGCCGAGCTTATCCAGCGCCACCTCACCAGGCGCGGAGGCGCCGTAGCGCTCCAGCGAGATCATATCGCCTTCCTCCACCCAATGTCCCCAACCCTGCCCCACTCCGGCTTCTACGCCCAAACGGGCGCGCACGCGCGGCGGCAGCACTTTGTCGCGGTAGCTCTTGGGCTGCGCCTTGAATAATTCCCAACTGGGGAGAGAGACTAGACGAACCATGTATCCGCTGGCGGCCAGCTTGCGGCCGGCGGCCACGATCAGTTGCACTTCCGAGCCGCTAGCCAACAGGATGATATCGGGCACTTTCTTCTTACCCAGGTCAGCCAGGATGTAAGCGCCCTTGTGCAGGCCTTTGGCCGGCGCGAATTCCTTGCGATCCATCGTGGGCAAGTTCTGGCGCGTCAGGATCAGCGCGGTCGGCCCTTGCGGGCGGCGGCGGATAGCGGCGATCCAGGCTTCTCGCGTCTCGTTGGCGTCTGCCGGGCGGATGACGACCATGTTGGGCATGGCGCGCAGCGAAGCCAGATGCTCGACCGGCTGGTGCGTCGGGCCATCCTCGCCCAGGCCGACGCTGTCGTGGGTGTAGACCCAGATGCTGGGATAGGGAGACAGCGCCGAAAGGCGCAGCGAGGGGCGCATGTAATCGGAGAAGACCAGGAAGGTGGCGCCGAAAGCAATGACACCAGGCGTGAGGTTCATGCCGTTGACGATGCCGCCCATGGCGTGCTCGCGCACGCCGAAGTGGAGGCTGCGGCCCAGCGGGGTGTCCGCCTGAAAGTCGGGCGCAGAATCGATGAACGTCTTCGTGGATGGATGCAGATCGGCGGAACCGCCGATCAGCCCGGGGAGTTTTTCGGCAAGGGCATTCAATACTTTGCCGGAGGACACGCGGGTGGCCAGACCTTTGGCGTCGGCCAGGAAAACAGGCAGGTCCCCGTCCCAGCCCTTGGGTAAGGTCCCATCCAGGGCACGCTGCAATTCATCGGCAAGTTGCGGATGGGCTTGGCGGTAGGCGGCCAGCCTGGCCTGCCATTCGGCTGCGAAGTGCTCACCCCGCTCCACCGCTCCGCGATAGAACTCCAGCACCTCGCCGGGGATCAGGAACCAGGGCTCAAGCGGCCAGCCCAGATTCTTCTTTGCGCCGTTGAGTTCCTCAACGCCCGGCGGCTCGCCATGGGCTTTTTCGGTCCCCGCGCGCTTGGGTAGGCCGTAACCGATGATAGTGCGCACGCGGATCAGCGAGGGCCGCGGATCGGCCTGGGCGTTGCGCAAGGCGGCATCGATCCCTTCAACGTCGTTGCCATCATCCACATGCTGCACATGCCAACCGTAAGCTTCAAAACGCGCGCCTACATCCTCGGTAAAGGTCAGGTGCGTGCTGCCATCGATGGAAATGTTGTTATCGTCGTAAAGGAAGATGAGCTTGCCCAGTTTAAGGTGGCTTGCGAGGGAGGCGGCTTCGGAAGTGATGCCCTCCATCAGGTCGCCATCGGTGACGATGGCGTACACGAAAAAATCGATGAGGGTGTGCCCTGGACGGTTGAAGCGCGCCGCCAGGTGCGCCTGGCCGATGGCCATACCCACCGCATTGGCAAAGCCCTGCCCCAGCGGGCCAGTGCTGGTCTCGACCCCTGGGACGATCCAGTACTCGGGGTGGCCCGGGGTCTTGCTTTCCCACTGGCGGAAGCGCTTGATCTCCTCCAGCGGAAGGTCGTAGCCCGTAAGGTGCAACAGCGAATAAAGCAGCATGGAACCGTGGCCGCCCGAGAGGACAAAGCGGTCACGATTAGCCCACGCGGGATCGGTCGGATTGTGGCGCAGGTGGCGCGTCCACAGGGTGTAAGCCATGGCCGCGGCGCCCATGGGCAGCCCCGGGTGCCCTGATTCCGCCTTCTGCACCGCGTCGGCCGAAAGGAAACGGAGGGTATTGATGGCCAGTTGTTCGAGTTCCTTGGATGGCGGCATTGGCGCTCCCAGAAGGTACGGAAATGACGCGGATTATTGTACTTTAACAACCCCGTGACTTACTGGTTACCTTGTATACTTGTTATCGATGAGCGCCAAGGCCCTGTTCCCCAAGCTGACCGATTGGCGCGAAACGCGCGATACCCTGCACGCCTATTGCAAGGTGCTGGGCGCAATCCGGGCATCCTTCGCCCCCGAGGAGACGCGCTATCAGCACGTCAGCCTGCGGCTGTATACGGCCGGCCTCACCACGACCCCTATTCCCCACCCCGCGGACGCCAAACGGAATTTTTCGCTGAGCCTGGACCTGCGCAACCATTACGTGCTGCTGAGCACCAGCGAGGGTGAGGTGCAGCAGACGCGCATTAGCGATGGCCTAAGCGCCACCGAGCTGGGGGAGAAGCTGCTGGGCAAGCTGGCCGAGTTAGGCGTGGAAGGCAAGGTCCAGCGCAAGAAGTACGCCGATGACGAGGTGCGCGTCTATTCCCTGGATGCTGCCGAACGCTACTTCACTGCCCTGGGACATGTGGGCAGGCTGATGGAACGGTTCCGGGCGGACCTGCCCGGGGAAAAAGACCCGCTGCAATTATGGCCCCACCATTTCGATTTTTCCTTCGTTGTACTAGGCCGCAAAAAGATCAAGACCGTTGAGGGTGAATTCCCCAGCCAACTCACCTTTGGTTTTGCGCCGGATGACCCCGGCCAACCCAGCCCTTATTTTTACGCCAACCCCTTTCCGTTCGAAACAGGACTGACTCGGCAGCCTTTGCCGCATGGCGCCACCTGGCACACCGCGGTCTGGCAAGGCGCCCTGCTGCCTTACGCGCACGTCGCCGGTCTGGACGACGCGGAGACCAAGATCATGGACTTCTTCCGGGCGGCATATGAGGTGGAAAAGGCCTTAATTTGAGACGGGTAAAACCATGTATACTGCCTGTGCTGACGGCGATAGACCGTTTGCAGAATCGTGAGGAAGAGGATGTGTAAGCAGCAGAAGAGACAAGTATTCCTGGGGACCGTGATTTTCCTAAGTGTGATTTTAGCGGCCTGCTCCGGCGGGACCTCGCTAGTCGGCAAGTGGGAGGCCGCAGAGGAAACAAGCGGCATAAGGTTCACCTTCGAGTTCAAGAGCAATGGAGAGCTGGAGATGGGAGTGGAAGGCGTTACCATCACCGGCACTTACGAGATGGTGGACGCCAACACATTCACCATGTCCATTGAGATGCTCGGGCAAAGCCAGACCGAATCCGTGGACTTCGTGCGCTCCGGCAACTCGCTGACGCTTACCATCGCGGGCGACGCGCTGGATTTCACCAAGGTTCCATAGGGTTCCAGGGAATCAATAATTAATCAAAGACCCAAGGCCAATGGCCTTGGGTCTTTTGTTACCCGTCTACGGACCCCAGCGGGGTTGCCAATCGCAAATATCGTTGTCTGTCAGGCGGCGGGTATCGCTGCCGTCCACGCGCATAATGTAGATCTCGCAGCCCAGATCCTGCTGCGGATGGTCGCGGTAAGACATGAACACGATCCAGAGGCCATCCGGCGAGAAACTGGGCGCCAGGTTGTTAAAGCCATCGGTTAGCTGGCGCAGGTTTTCTCCGTTAAGGTCGAAGCTGTAGATATCGCGGTCCCAGGAAAAGCCAATATAGGTGGAGAGCATTACGCCATCGGCCGACCAATCATTCCGGCCGCGGACGCCGCTGAAATCCGTCACTTGCCGGGCGTCGGTCCCGTCCGCATTGATGATGAAAAGCTGAGGCGAGCCGGCCACCTCCGAGGCGAACAGGATGCGAGTGCCGTCCGGTGACCAGACCGGGTCCCAGGCGCCGCCTATTCGAAAGGTGATCTGGGTGGGGTTGCTGCCGTCCCGCTCGGCGATCCACAGATTGTGGCTCCGCGGGTACTCCTGGTCGTCGCGGTTGGCGTAGAACACGATGTGGCTGTTATCGGGAGAAGCTTCCGGTGCGAAGGCGCTATCGTCGGCGAGATCCGTCAGTTGCGTCACGATATTGGTGGCCAGCTCGATCTCGTAGACCTGGTAGCGGCCAGTTCGATTAGAGACAAAGAGCACCGCCTTTCCATCCGCCGATACGGAGGGAAAGAAATCATCATGATTGCCGCCGGGCGTCAGGACGCGCTGTCCCGTTCCATCGGCATTGATGATGCAGATCTGGTTGCGGCCGCTGCGTTTGCTAAGCTGGCACACATAGGCGATCTTGCCCACCGGTCCCTGCGCAAGGTCAGGTGTTGCGCTGACCGGCGGCGCCAGGGGTGTGGCGCTGGCGGCGGGGCGGGCGGCGAGCGTGGCCGCCATAGCGGTCTGCACCGGATTGACCGGCGGCGCGCCGGGACCGCAGGCCGCCAGCAGCAGGCAGGTCACCAACAGCGCCGGGCGTACTAAGCGAAAAAGAGCCAGGCGAACCATAGACCGATCATACAGAGTCCCAGGAAGAAACGGGCCACGAAAGACCAACCCCAGCCGATCAGCATGCTGCCAGTAACCGCCCAGGCGTGCCGCGAGTCCTTCTTGCCCACATATTCGGACACGAAAAGGAAGACAGGCGCTCCGAGCAGCCCGCCGAAAGGCGGGAGCATAAAGGTGCCGAGGACCCCACCGACAAAAGCTAAGGCCAGGCTCCACCAGGAAGCGCCGTGCTTGCGGGCTGCGGCCGCGATGAAGACGTCGTCAACCACGACGCCGGCGATCATTAAAACGGTGACCAGAATGAAGAAGACAAGTCCCAGGCCGCTCAGGCCGTTGAGCAAGCCGAAGATCAAGATGGCCAGCCAGATGACGAAGCCGCCGGGGAAGATCGGCACCACCATGCCGAACAATCCGAACAGCATGACCAGCAGTAGGAAGGCGTTGGTCAGGCCGCTGATCAGGGACTCCAGCCAATCGGGCATGTATCTTCGCGAGCTCCGAAATTCGTAGACCTAAACGGCCAGGCTACTTCTCTGCCTTGATCACATCCACGCCCCCCATCCAAGGGCGCAACACTTCCGGCACGCGCACGGAGCCATCCGCCTGCTGGTTGTTCTCCAGCACGGCGATCATGACGCGCGGCAAGGCCAGGCCGGAGCCGTTCATGGTGTGCACGTAACGCGTGCCTTTGCCCGCCGCCGGGCGATAGCGGATAGCGGCGCGGCGCGCCTGATAGTCGCCGACCAGCGAGATCGAAGAGATCTCCAGCCATTCCTCGCAGCCGGCGGCCCAGGCTTCGATGTCGTAGCTGAGCACCGCCGCCTCGGAAATGTCGCCAGCGGCCTTCAGCAGCAGGCGATAAGGAAGGTTCAGCGCCTGGCAGGTGGCCTCGGCATCGGCGAGTAGCTGATCGAATTCGGCATGGGCCGTTTCGGGCGTGGCGAACTTGTACATCTCGACCTTATCGAACTGGTGGCCGCGCTTAATGCCGCGCACGTCACGCCCGGCGCTCATCTTTTCGCGCCGGAAGCATGGGGAATACGCCGTGTAACGCCTCGGCAGGCTGCCTTCCTCCAGGATCTCATCCATGTGCAGCCCGGTCAATGACACTTCCGAAGTGGGGATCATGTACAGGTCTTCCTCATGATCCTTGTACAGGTTCTCTGCAAAACGCGGCAAGTGGCCGGCCCCGTACAGGGTTTGGCCGCGGACCATGAAAGGTGTGTACTTTTCGGTGTAACCCTGGCGGATGTGCAAATCTAGGAACCAGGCGATCAGCGCCCTTTGTAATCGTGCGCCGGCCCCGCTTAACACATAGAAGCGCGAGCCGGTCAGCTTGACGCCCTGGTCGAAATCGAGGATGCCCAGTTGCGGCCCAAGGTCCCAGTGCGCCTTCGGCTTGAAGGTGAAGGCGGGCTTCTCCCCCCAATGTTTTTCCACCACGTTGTTCTCTTCGCCACCGGCAGGCACGCGCTCCTCCGGGATGTTGGGTATCACCGCCATGAGGGCGTCGAGTTCCTTGTCCACTGCGGCCAATTCGAGGTCCAAGGCGTCGATCTTGTCACCCACGGCGCGCATGGCGGCGATCTTGTCTTCGCGGCCGGCCTTGTCCTTCATGGCGCCGATCTCCTTGGAGGCTGCGTTCCGTTCGCCCTTCAGCGTCTCCACTTCGACCAGCAGCGGGCGCCGGCGCTCGTCCAGTTGGCGGGCGCGGTCCACGGGAGCCGGGTCCATATTGCGCTTGCGCATCCCGGCCCTGACCACCTCGGGTTGGCTGCGGATCAGTTCGATGTCCAACATCTTTCCTCCGGATGAATTTTAGGCATAACCCAGCTCACAATAGCATCACTAGCCAATTTATCATTGCGAGCCTTAATATCCTGTGTCCCGTCCAGGACAAATCAGCCGACACGAGTCCATGTTCTGTCCAAAATGGATTATAAAGTTGGTCCAGAGCATCATCGACAGGAAACCTGCCAGAGTGGAAATGGGCTGATCTTGCTATCCCGTATAAAGCATCAATAAATTTCTTGTCGTAATCCTTTGTTTCTAGATTTCCCTCCATAAAGGTGCCAAAACTTCCGTATCTTGTGTCCCCCAAAGAGAGCGCCTCAACTGCAGCAACCTTATAAGCCAACGATATGGAAGGATAGATTCCACCAATCACTAATGCAGCTTGATACATACGCGCTGCATTATCGAATGCCTCACTTAGGTTATTCTTGGCGTCTTCAATCCACTGAAGAATTCTTCTGGTCTCGTGTGGAAGACTTAGTAGTTTTCCTGCCCGCAGGCCCCAGTCCTTAATGGAACTCGAGTAATCACCTAGTCGCGATAATTCTCCTTTTGACGGCATTGCAAAATGACTAATATTCTGAGCCGCGTAACCAAGCTGATACCTTTGACTTATGAAGCCGCCCTCAGGCTGTGGTATCAGGACCCACCTTTGCTCCCCACCAGATTTATAGAAGCCGATATTCGATATCAAAGAAAGCCGCGCAATGAACCGCTTGGCCCTAGCCTCAGAAATAGCGACCGCCATATGAGCATCGACGGCGTTAACATAATAATCCAGAGCCACCGGTCGCTCCGCGTTTATTAGATATAGGTCTGGATCATTTGGAAATGCAGGGGCCAGTCGAAATCCCTTGAGCCAATACTCCCCATCCAGTTGGGGCCCAACATAATAATAAGTAGAGTGATGAAAGAACTCTTTTCGCTTGTTGCTTAATGCCTCGGTTAGCACGTTAGTGAAGAACCCATTAAGTTCATACTTCAGTAACCTGGGGACCTCTTTTCCATTTGCATCAGAAACCCTAACCGAAACTAAAGTGCCATCACTGCTTTTATTCATCTCCCAAGAAATTTCTTGTTGCTCCTCGCCAAACGCAAATAAGCCTTTTACTGATGTAACAAAGGCGCCATCATCGGAAAAATGAGCGGATGCCGTATATGATGGCATCCGGACTCTTAAAGCAGCTCCAAGATGTTCAACGAACGCTGTTTGATTCTCCCCTTTCACTAGATCTACTTTCCACAACATGGTCGGTTAGGTAAAAAAGCTATCTTTCCAGCTTCCTCAAATGCGGAAAAAGGATCACGTCACGGATGTTGGGCTGGTCGGTGAACAGCATGGTTAGCCTGTCGATGCCCATGCCGAAGCCGCCGTTAGGCGGCATGCCGTAGCGCATGGCGCGCAGGTAGTCCTCATCCATGGGGTGCAGGTCTTCGTCTTCGGCTTTCATGGTGCGGCTCATCTCTTCGAAGCGCGCCAATTGGTCCAATGGGTCATTGAGTTCGGTGAAAGCGTTGCAGATCTCAAAGCCGCCCATAAACCCCTCGAAGCGTTCCACGATCTGCGGGTTAGCGGGGGTGCTTTTCGCCAACGGAGAGACTTCGCGCGGATAATCGTAAAGGAAGGCGGGTTGGATCAGCCGGGGCTCCACCTGGCTACCCACCAGATCGTCGATCAGTTTGCCGCGCGAGGCCCCGGCGGGCACGTTGTAGCCCTTGGCGGCCATGGCCTTCGCCAACGCGGCTGCGTCGGGACACTCATCCAGGTTGATCCCCGCGAATTCCTGCACGGCGTCATTCAACTCCATGCGCAGCCATTCGTTTCCCAGTTCGATCTTGTTCCCCTGAAAGGTCAGTTTCGTGCCGCCGAGCACTTGCTTGGCGGTAAATTGCAGCATCTCTTCGGTGAACTCCATGACCCGCCGGTAATCGGCGTAGGCCATGTAGAACTCCAGCATGGTGAATTCGGGGTTGTGCTTGCGGCTCACGCCTTCGTTGCGAAAATCTCGGCCGATCTCGTAGACACGTTCAATCCCCCCCACCAGCAGGCGCTTGAGATACAGCTCGAACGAGATGCGCAAGTAGAGTTCCTGCTTGAGCTGGTTGTGGAAGGTGGTGAAGGGTCGCGCCGCAGCGCCGCCATAAACGGGCTGCAGCACCGGCGTCTCCACCTCCAGGAACCCATGGCCATCCATGAACTCGCGCAAGGCGCGGGTGATGGCGGCCCGCACCTGGAAGATCTCACGCACTTGCGGGTTGACCGCCAGGTCAGCGTAGCGCTGCCGGTAGCGGGTCTCGGGGTCGGATAAAGTGGCATGCCGCACCACTTCGCCATCCACTTCTTCGTCTTTGGCAGCCGGCAGCGGGGTGATCGCCTTGGCGATCATGTGGATCTGCGAAGTATTCAGGCTCGCCTCGCCTGCTTTGGTGCGGAACATCTCGCCGCTGGCCTGCACAAAGTCGCCGATATCGAAGTGGTCGCGGAAGAGCTTCATAGCCTCTTCGCCCAACGTATCCGCGCGCAGAAACAACTGCAAGCGGCCGGAGCCGTCTTCAATATGCGCAAAGGTTATCTTGCCCATCATGCGAATGGAACGGATGCGTCCCACCACGGTGGCGGCTACTGGCTTGGCTTGCTTCTTCTTCTCGCCCTTTTCGAAAGCCTTGATGGCTTCCGCGCTCGTGTGGCTGCGCTCAACGCGCGGCGGGAAGGGTTCAATCCCCTGGGCGCGCAGCTTTTGCAGCTTCTCCAGCCGGGTGCGTTCGATGTCGGAATATGTGTTTGTTTCGTCCATGTGATCCTTATTTCCGAGATTATATAGAAAAAGAGCCCGCGCGCGGCTGCGCCGCGCTTAGAGAAAGCGCTCGGCTATGCCGAGCTTGCCTTCTCTAGCGGCCTGCCTATCTGGTAGTGGGAATAGTAATGAAAAGCGTCTGAACAGAGGTGGCTTGCAGGCAAATGCTACTAGTCTACATTCATCACTTTGACGGAGAATGCACCGGAAGGCGCCTGAATATCGACTTTGTCGCCTTCCTTTTTACCCAGCAAGGCGCGGCCCAAAGGTGACTCGTGCGAGATCTTTCCTTCGCGCGGGTTGGCCTCTGCTGCCCCCACGATCAGGTACTCTTCGGGCTTGCGGCGACCCTGCTGGATGGTTACCTTCGAGCCTACCTCGATCAGCCCACCCTTCTTCCTGCCGCGATGCTCTTCGATCAAGGTGGCGTTGGCCAGGATCATCTCGAGCTCTTTGATGCGGCCTTCAACGAAGGATTGCTCGTTCTTTGCCGCCTCGAACTCCGGATCCTCTACGAATTCGCCCAGGCTGTTCTCGGCCGCCTCGCGCAAACGCTCCGCAATTTCCTTGCGGCGCACATTGCGTAAATTGTCCAGTTCGTCCTGGAGCTTCTTATAACCTTCTTTAGTCAGGTACTCGGTTGCCATTCCTATTGCCTCACGAACAGGTGCCTAAAGCACCCAGCATTCACTTCCTATAAAAAAACCTTGCTGCAGGCAAGCGCCCCCCAAGGCCCGCCAACAGCGGCGTTACTATAGCATATAAGAGGGTCAATAGCAAGAACGAATGTTCACTACCTGGAAGCGCGGTTTACGACGCAGTCGTGGGTATTCCCCTTGGCTTCGATGATGATAAACTCATTCCCGTGGAATTTTTCACGCAAACCGACCCGATAAAGCGGCTGCGCGTGCGTTACGTGCTGGTTGCCCTTGCCCTGGCCACCATACCCTGTTATTTGACCGGTTACATAGCCGCCCAGGTACGGCTTAGCCAGACGGCAACGCCAACGCCGAGCGTAACGCCTACCGCCAGCTTCACCCCCAGCGCCACGAGCACGCCCACGGCCACCACCACGCTTACGGCAACTCCCACCGCAACTTTCACGGCTACTGCAACGCACACCCCAACCTTTACGCCCACCCAGACCTTCACGGTAACGCCATCGCAGACGCCATTGCCGACGAATACATTTACGGCTACTCCGCAGCCCTCCGATACTCCAACGGAAACGGCTACGCCCTAGGCAAATTCAGCAGTCCGTCCACCAAGATACAATCTTCTGAATGGTCAAGCCCGGTATTCCGCGCCCGATCCTGAAACTGCGAGCCTTCTTAGCAGTGGCTCTGCTGATAAGTGCATGCGCCATACCCCCCTGGCTCGCGCCGCAGGCGACAGGGGAGGCCGCGGGACCTGCTGAATCTCCTCCTCCTCAGCCCTCCACCAAGTCGACACCCAGCGCCACCTCGACCATCCTGTCCGTTTGGGTGCCGCCAGCTTTCGATCCGGGCAGCAGCACCCCATCCGCCAGCCTATTGCAGGCGCGCTTTGATGAATTTTCGGACCGGCACCCTCAAGTGCGCATCGAAACACGAGTGAAGGCCGAATCCGGCACTGGCGGATTGCTCGATTCCCTCCTCATGGGGAAAATCGCTGCCCCACTATCCCTCCCAGATCTGGTCTTGTTACCCCACACTCAGCTTGCCACTGCAGTCCAAGGCGGGGTACTCCTTCCTTTGACGGATAGTATCGAGGATCTAGGCAGCGAAGATTGGTATCCCTTTGCCAAACAAATGATCGCTGTAGATGGCGAGTCTTACGGAACGCCATTCGCCGGCGACGGCTTGGTACTGGCTTATCGTCCGACGGCTGTCTCGCAAATACCGGATACTTGGGAGGCCTTGCTTCAATCCAGCCTTGTCCTTGGTTTTGCCGCCGCCGACCCTGATGCGATCTTCGCTTTGTTCCAATTGATGGCCCAGGGAACTGAACCCCAAGACAGCGGTAGCCTGCTGTTCTCCAGAGAAAACCTGATTGCTTTTTTTGAATTCCTGGCAGCTGGAGAAGAATCAGCAGTTTTCCCGTTCTGGCTTAGCCAATACCAGACCAGCGAGCAAAGCTGGCAGGCCTTTACCGAGGGCCGCGTGCCGATGGTGGCTGCTTGGACTAGCGCGGTCTTCGATAATCGCAATGTGGATATCCTGGCCTCCCCGTTGCCTACCCAAAGTGGCGCTCCCTTCACACTGGTGAGAGGCTGGGCTTGGGCGGTATCCACAGCCCGCTCCGAGAACCAGGCCTTGGCGATCGAATTAGTCGAATTTCTCTCGACGCCCGAATTCATTGCGCAATGGACGGCTTCGGCGGGCATGCTGCCAACCCGTCACAGCTCTTTGGCAGCCTGGCCGCCTGATTTCAAGCAGGCGCTGGCCAGTCAGGTGGCAGATAGCGCCGAGGCGCTGCCCTCCGAAGCGGTGCTGGACGCCTGGGGGCAGGCGCTGACCGAGGCGGTCGTTTCCCTTCTAAAGCGGGAAGCGACTCCGGAAGAGGCCGTGCAAGCGGTGATCATCGCCGTCACCCCGCAATAAGCGTAAGCAACATCCCCGCGCCAATATGCCTGCTTGACGATGGCCCTGGCCGGGTGATACCATCGCCGACGGTTCCCTATGGTCGACCCCCTCAACCAACCCAATCCTTCCCCCAAACCTGAACAGAAACCCGGCCCTCAGCCTGCGGTGCAGGTGGATGCCTTCTTGCGGCGCTTGACCGGCGGCAAAGTTCCACTGGCCTGGGCGCGTTACGGGAGCGTTGTCGTCCTGGTGCTGTTTGCCGCCCTCATCGTGTTTGTCATGCGCAATTTTGCTGCCGGAATCCAGACCCAGCAGCAGGAAGAACTGCGCGCCACCGCCATGGCGCTAGCTTTACCCACCATCGAGTCGGTGACCGGCGGGGAAGCCAGCGCCCTCATGCCGGAACTCTCCGGTGTGGCTTCCCAATTCTCGGAGGGTATTCCGCGCTTGGCCTCGCTGGATACGATCATCCCCAGCCGCCCGCGCGATGAAATCGAATCCTATACCGTGGTGCAGGGCGACTCCCTGTTCGCTCTGCAAGAGCGATTTGCCATAAGGGCTGAGAGTCTGCTTTGGTTCAACTACGGTTTACTTCAAGACAATCCGAACTTCCTGGAGCCAGGACAAGTGCTGAACATCCCCCCAGTGGACGGCGTGCTGCACACCTATCGCGTCGGCGAAAGCCTGGCCTCGATCGTGGACCAATACGATTACAGCACAGATCCCACGGTACAGGAAGTACTGGAATGGCCCGGGAACCATCTCGATCCCTACGAGACTGATCCTGAAAATCCCAACATACCGGACGGCACCCAATTGGTCATCCCTTCAGGCTCACGCGAACTGCGCGATTGGGGACCGCCTGCTATCAGCCGCGATAACCCTGCGGTGGCATCCTATTATGGGCCGGGCGCTTGCGGTGCCATTGGCGAAGGCGCCATTGGCAACGGCAGCTTCGTCTGGCCTTCCGTGAATCGCTATCTTTCGGGCTTCGACTACAATCCTCCGCTGCACTCCGGTATTGACATCGCTGGCGCCGAGGGCACTGCAGTTTACGCCGTGGATGGAGGCGTGGTGGTCTACGCTGGCTGGAGCAATTCCGGGTACGGGAACTTGCTGGTGATCGACCACGGCACCGGCTGGCAGTCAGCCTATGCCCACATGAATTCGGTCGCTGTCACCTGTGGACAAAACGTCAGCCAGGGCGGTTTGGTGGGCACGATCGGCAACACGGGTAATTCCAGCGGCGCCCATCTGCACTTCGAATTGCTTAGCTTCGCCTATGGAAAAGTGAATCCCTGGGATTTCCTGCAATAATCGCAGGCCATAACCCCGCCATGACCTGGCGGGGTTTCTGTTGCCTGTGTCGCATGCTATGATTGGGAACCATTCGCCCCCATAAGGAGACAACATGCTCAAGAATGCATCTGTGATGGCCACCATTCCCGCAGAAAACCTGGAGCGAGCAAAGAAGTTCTATGGGGAAGTCCTGGGTTTGAAGCAGATCGATTCCCGGGAGGGATCAGCCACTTTCGAGGCCGGTGGTGGCAGCACGATATTCATGTATGAGCGCGCCCGCACCAAGGCCGAACACACCGCCATCACCTTCCTGGTCAAGGATGTGGAGACAACGGTGAAGGAGTTGGCTGCCAAGGGTGTAAAGTTCGAGCAATATGATATGCCCGGGATCAAGACTAACGCCATGGGAATCGCCGACATGGGGGACGATACCAAGTTGGCCTGGCTCACCGATCCCGAGGGAAACATCCTCGCCATCGCCCCGTCCGCATAGCCTCCATATTGATGCCAGTTTGTCGGGGTGCTATAATCGCCACCTGAAAGAATTCTGGAGTTTGGCGCCTTTGATTTGCCAAAACTCCATTAGCACCAGAGATTGCGTTTTTTCAATCTCGTAATGCCTAGGATTTCCTGGAGTTCGGCGTTTCTGGTTCATGCCGAACTCCATAAGCAGCAAGAGAATGCCTTTAGCATTCTCGCAGTTGCGACGGGCGCGTAGCTCAGCTGGTTAGAGCGCACGGTTCACATCCGTGAGGTCGAGGGTTCGAGTCCCCCCGCGCCCAC
>JBBDXR010000027.1:0-17344 GCA_040902205.1 Anaerolineales bacterium
CGCGGCTTCAAGTTCAGCACCTATGCCACCTGGTGGATCCGCCAGGCCATCACCCGCTCCATCTCCAACAAGTCGCGCACCATCCGCATCCCCGCCCACATGGGCGACAAGATCGCCAAGCTGATGCGCGCCAAGAACATGATGAAGCAGGAGTTGAAGCGCGAGCCCACCCTGATGGAAATGGCCGACAGCATGGATACCACGCCGCAGGAGATCGAGCTGATCACCAAAGCGGCCTACCAGCCCCATTCGCTGGAAACCCCCATCGGCAGCGATGAGGACTCCGTCTTGGGTGAGCTTATCGAAGATGAGAGCTCCCCTTCTCCGGAAGAAAGCACTGCGATGACTCTGCTGCAGGAGGACTTGGCCCGCACCATCGAGGACATTCTGCCGCTGCGCGAAGCGCGCATCCTGCGCCTGCGCTTCGGGCTTGACGATGGCCGTGTGCACAGCCTGAGCGACGTGGGTCGCAAGCTTGGTGTGACGCGTGAACGCGTGCGCCAGATCGAAGCCCAGGCCCTGCGCAAACTGCGTGACCCGCGCGTGCGCTCTCGCCTGAAAGACTACGTAGCCTGATCTAAAACGAGGTGTAAAGACAGGCCCGGCCGCTTGGCCGGGCCTGTCTTTTTTAACCGAGCACGCGCTGGATGGTATCGAAATCCGGCAGCCCCGCTCTGAACTCGAAGAATTCCTTCCATGGGTCGCCGCCTAATTTATCCAGGCGATCGAAAACCGTTAGCACCGTAAATCGCTGCGAGGTCAGCGCTGGATCTTCAAGTTCCTCCCAGGTCAGCGGCGTCGCCACCGGGGCGCCCGGACGGGCGCGCACCGTATAGGGCGCCACGCTGGTATGGGCGTAACGATTGCGCAAATGGTCCAGGAACACGCGGCCCTTGCGCTTCTCCTTGCGAAACTGCGTAGTAAATTTCGGATCCCCCCGTTCCAGCTTACGGCACACCGCTTTGCTAAAAAGGGTAATGGCTTCGTATTCATGCTCCGGCTTGAGCGGGACGGCCACATGCAGGCCCCGCGACCCGGTCGTCATTAGGAAGCTTGGCAGCCCCATCTCCCGCAGCAGTTCGCGCAGGTCGCGGGCGCCCTCTTTCACCACATCCCAGCTATCCTCGGTCGAGGGATCGAGATCGAACACGATCTTGTCGGGCTCATCCAGATGCTGCTTGCGGCTCATCCACGGGTGAATCGTGAGCGCTGCCATCTGCGCCAAATAGACCAGCGTGGCGGCGTTGTTGGCCATGCTCTGCACCTGTGTCTCAGTCTCTGAAGTCCTCACTTCCACGAGGTCGATGTACTTGGGGAAGTAGTCAGGCGTCTCTTTGTGATAAAAGCCCTTTTGGCGGATGCCGTTGGGAAACCGCTCCAGGTTAAGCGGCCTATCCTTCAGATGAGGCAGCATGAATGGCGCGATGCGCTCGTAGTAATCGATCACCTGGCCTTTGGTGATCCCGTCGGGAAATAATTCCTTGTCCAGGTTGGTCAGCTTGATCTTATGCCCATCCACGACGCGCGTGGTCTCATTCGATAGGCTGCGCGTTTCGGCCGGGGTATCTTCAGGCTCCCAGGCCGAGGGCGCCGGCGGCTCGTATTCCGCCGGGCTGCCATCCGGACCCACAACCTCGCGCGGATCCTTGTCGATCCGCAAGCTCAGGTAGCGCGGGTGGCGCATTTTGTTGGCCTTGGTCCACTCACCATAGCCTACGTTGACCACCAGTTTCGGCTCCACCCAGTGGACTTGATCCACAGGAAGCATATCGTCCGGCGCAAAGGGGTTCTTGGTTGCCGGGATGTCGGCCAGTTGCCGTCGCAACTCCTGGATAGTGCGGTCATTGAAACCGGTACCCACGCCGCCGGCGAACTGAAGGCGTTCGTCCCCCGGCTTGTAGTAGCCCACTAACAGCGAGCCAAATCCACGCATGCCAGCTTTGCCCTCAGTGTAGCCGCCCACGACCATCTCCTCGCTGCGCACACATTTGAACTTCAGCCAACTCTGCGAGCGCCGGTGCTGGTAACTGGCATTGGCATCCTTTGCGATCACGCCTTCCAGGCCCTGCTTGCAGGCCTCGGCCAGCAACTTCACCCCATCGCCTTCCTGATGTTCCATGTAACGCAGGGGATCTGTGAAATCCACCACGCGTCGCAGCACGTCTTTTCTCTCCAGCTGCGTCAATGCGGTCGTGGAGAATCCCTCAAAGTAAAGGATGTCGAAAAGGTAAAGAAAAACCGGGACCTCGGCCAGTAGGTCCTTGCCGGGTTTCACCACATGCATGCGCCTCTGCATCAACTCGAAACTGGGCTTGCCAGCTTCGAAGGCCACGATCTCGCCGTCAACAACGAAATCCCCTTGCCCTTGCTTAGCCAGAGCCGCCGCCAATTCCGGGTACTGATCCGTGATCAGGATCTTGTTGCGCGAGACAAGCTGCACTTGGCCGCCTTTGCGGAAGACCAGGCAGCGCTGGCCATCCAGCTTTTGCTCGTAGATCCAATTCGGCTTCTTGAAGGGCTTATCCGCAGGAGTCGCCAACATGGGCTCCAACCATCCCGGGAAATCGCCAGCACGCAATTTGCTGCGCACGGCGTCCGGCAGCGCTTGCAGCGCCGGATGCTGCGGCTTGCGGACGCCTTCAGCTTCCACCTCCTCGATGGTCTTGCCGCTCTTCACGGAAGTGGGAAATTCATTGACAATATCCAGCTCCGGGTCAGCCCCGGCGCCTTTCATTTTGACCATGAGCCAGCTGTTCTTTGCATCCCGAAACTTGGTGCGCACCAAGGCCCAGGCGCCTTTGAGCTTCTCCCCATCCAGACGGACCTCGATCAACCCCTGTTCGTAGGACTCCTGCATGGTGAAGGGTTTGCGCTTTTCGCCGCGGATATTGGTGTAGGTGCCCCAGTCCCAAACGATGACCGGCCCGGCGCCGTATTCCCCTTTCGGAATGCTGCCTTCGAAGGTCAGGTATTCCATCGGGTGGTCTTCGGTCTCGAGCGCCAGGCGCTTTACCTGCGGATCGGTGGAAGGCCCTTCCGGCACGGCCCAGGATTTGAGCACCCCATCGACCTCCAGGCGGAAGTCGTAGTGCAGGCGCGTGGCGTCATGTTTCTGGACGACAAAACGCGCCTCATCAGCGCGTTTCTCGGGAACGGCGGGGGTACCCGCTGGCTCCGAAGTCTTGTTGAAATCGCGCTTCTGGCGATATTCCTTTAGATGGTCCGATTCGAGCGCCACAAATCCGCTGCCTGATCCCTAGGCATCCACCTTGGTCTTGCTCTTGGCAATGCTGGCCTGCAGGATCTTCAACAGGTCGCCGTCTTCTGTGGCTTCCGGCTTGGCCGCCAGCACCGCGGTGACATCGATACCCTTGGCTTTCTGCTCGATGATCTGCTTGATCTCATCGGTAAACGTGTCTCGGTATTGCTCGGGCTTGAACCCCTCGGTGAGCTGGTCCACGAGGTTGATGGCCAGGTCCAGTTCCTGTGGCTTCATGTCCTCGGCGCCGGGCAGGTTGAGATTCTCCCGTTCGCGGACCTCGGATTGGAAGCGCAGCTGGTTCAGGATCAGCGCGTCGCCCTCCGCCTTCAGGATGGCCAGGTTCTCCTTCGTGCGCAAGATGAACTTGCACACGGCCACCTTCTTCGATTTGCGCAGCGCCTCGCGCAATAGCACGTAGGCCCGCGCCGCGTTCTTTTCGGGGGCGGTGTAGTAGGGTTTCTCGAAGTAGATGCTGTCGATCTCGTCTTCGTTCACGAAGGTCACGATCTCAATGGACTGCGTCTTCTTCGGGCTGGCCTTCTTGAGATCCTCTTCATCGATGACCACATAAACGCCCTCTTCGATCTCGTAGCCCTTCACGATCTCTTCGTACGGAACTTCCTGCCCGTCGTTCACCGCCACCCGCTGGTACTTGATGCGCGATTGGTCGCTTCTGCGCAACTGGTTGAAAGACAGCTCATGCTCCTGGGTGGCCGAAAACAGCTTCACCGGGATATTGATCAGGCCAAATGCGATGGCTCCGGACCAGATCGCCCGGGCTCCACCGGCAGCCTTCTTTTGGCCCTTTTCTTCCTTCTTGTCGTCTTCTTTTGCCATGGCTACATCCTTGCTAAGGCGGTTGATTACAGAGACTCTATTATATTTGGTTCTGGCTGGTCCTTGTGACAAAGCTAACGAGAACAGAGCTACCCTCGTCGTCGCGCCACAATCTTGCAGGGAGTTTGCGGCGCTCGCCCTAGCCTCTGCTATGTCAGACCGGCAGCAAACTCCCACGCTGCGTTTTCTGCAGCGCAAGGAACTGGAACACTTCCTGCAACGTTACGTAGTACAAACGTGCACATGATTGGTGTTCCGCCGCGCCTGTCGAAGTGCTAAAATCAATCCATATTTTGCCGTTCCCGCAGGGAGAGTGACTATGTTGTTCGGAAACAAGAAAACCAACACCGCGCTAGGGCTTCTCTTTATCCTGGCTTTGCTACTGGCCGCCTGCCGGGCGCCTGCAGCTGCCCCTGAGGAGCCAAAGGCCCCCACTGAGGATATCAATGCGCTTTATACCCAGGTGGCGGGCACGCTCATCGCTCAAGGTGCGCAGATAGCCACAGCCACCTCGGAAGCCACCAATACGCCGCTGGTGGTCACGGCGACCCCATCATCCACTTCCTCGGTGCCCACGGCGACGCCCAGCAACACGCAGCCGCCAGCTACCAGCGTACCGGTGGCGGTGTGCAACCAGGCGGCCTTCATCTCCGATGTGACCATCCCCGATGGCTCTCAAATGGCCAAGGGCCAGGACTTTACCAAGACTTGGCGCATCAAGAACACCGGCACTTGCACCTGGGATGACGATTACACAGTTGTCTTCAGTAGCGGCACCAACCTGGCCAGCAAGTCCAGCTTCGATCTGCCGGAGACCGTGAGCCCCGGTGAGACGATTAACATCTCTATCCCAATGGAGGCGCCGGACGAAAACGGTACCTATAAGAGCAGCTGGCTGATCCGCAGCGATTCCGGTTCCACCTTTGGTGTGGCCGGGTCAGGCGGCAGCGCCGGCATTCCTTTCTTTGCGCTCATCAAAGTGGGTGCTTCAAGCAGTAGCACCGGCAGCGTTAAATACGACTTCGCAGCCAACTACTGCGATGCCACCTGGTCCAGCGACACTGATAATCATCTGCCGTGCCCAGGAGCTAACCAGGGTGACGACGGTTTCGTCATTTTGCTGAACAACCCCGAACTCGAAAACCGCAACGAGGACGAGCCCGCCATCTGGATGCGCCCGAACCACGCCGGCTCGGGTTATATCCGCGGCGTCTTCCCCAAGTACACGGTAAAGGACGACGACCACTTCGTTGCTGTCATTGGCTGCCTGGATAACAATGCCAATTGCAGTGTCACCTTCCAGCTAACGTACATCAAATCCAACGGAGATGAGGTCAGCCTGGGCAGCTGGGACGAGAAGTTCGACGGCCTGGTTCGAACCCTGGATATCGACTTATCCGACTTGGCGGGCAAGGAAGTGCGCTTCGTGCTGATCGTAAAGACCGGCAACAATAACTTTGCTCAAGCGAACGCCTTCTGGTTCCTGCCAATGATCGAGAATCAATAAACGAAAAGTAGCCGTCCAAAAAGAGGCGCCTCGCAAGGCGCCTCTTTTGTTTCAGTTGATATTCGATGCAATGCAGACTAGTGCGGTTCTTCTGACCTTACTGGATTATGCAACTCCCCCAACCCTTCGATGCTAGTCACCAGCTGATCTCCATCCGCCAAAGGCCCTACGCCCGCCGGGGAACCCGTCAGCAGCACGTCACCGGGTTCCAATGTCATCACCGAAGATGCGTAGGCGACCAGCTGCCGTACAGGAAACACCATGTCGCGGGTAGAACCCATTTGGCGCAATTCGCCATTGACCTTGCAGGTGATCACTGCATCCGCGGGGTCGAACTCCGTTTCGATCCAAGGACCCAGCGGGCAGAAGGTATCGAAGCCCTTGCCGCGCGTCCATTGGCCGTCGCGGCGCTGCAGATCGCGCGCCGTCACATCGTTGGCGATGGTAAATCCGAGGATCGCTTCTTTGGCCGAATCGGGATTGAGCCAGCGGCTACGCTTGCCGATCACCACGGCTAACTCGGCCTCGTGCTCCACCTGTTGCGACTGGGGCGGCAAGAAAATGGTGTCGCCCGCGGCCGCCAGAGAAGAAGGCGGCTTGAGGAAAAGCAGCGGGACCTCCGGAACTTCGACTCCATGCTCCTGGGCGTGCGCCGCATAATTGCGACCCACGCAAATGATCTTTGTTGGAATGACCGGCGGCAGCAGCTTCAGCTCCTCAAGAGGGATCTCGAGACTCTCGCGCTTAAAGGCCGCGAATGGGTCGCCTTCGATCCCGCCAACTTTCCCCTCCAGCGTCCAGCCGTAATGGGCTGCGCCGTCCTTGCCCAGGTAACGAAGAATGCGCATCTTCTAGTTTCTCCTCACGGATCGGGTAGCCGCGATGCGCTTGAGGATCTTTTCCGTTTTAGCTTGTTTCTCTTTGAACTGGCCCGCGAAACGCCAGCGCAGCGCGCGGCCCAGCGTATGCACCACAGCGGCCAGCACTACAGGCGCGCTGTCGTTCTGTTCCTGCGTCTGGATTTCTAATACGATCTCCGCCCGGCGGGCTGCTTCGAAGGAGGCACTGCCCACGATGGCCCCGCTGCGCATACCGGCTGCCTTGGCTTGCGCAAGCCCGGCGGGGATCACGGCGGTCTCGTCCAGCATATCGATGACCAACAGGAAATCTTTCTCGCCTGCCATGCCCAAATGGCTAGCCACGGCGCGTTCATCCAGCGGAAGGCGAAGGCTGCTGATGCCCACGGTCTGCAAATGGCGGCGCAACTCACCTACGATGAACGCGCCTTGTGCGTCGACCAGGATCAGGATCTGGTTTGCCGCGCCCAACGCTTTCAACATGGCTTCCAGCGGCCCGGTGTCCAGCATGCGCCTCTTCTGCTCCATGGCCTCGCCGAGTTCTTTGAAGCTGGCATCCGCCAGGGCTGGCAGGCTGTCGGGGTCGGCGCCTTCCTTTGGGCGCAACATCAGGTCTTGCACCACGCGCGCCTTGATCTCATCCTGGAGTTCAGGGAACCCCGAATAGTTAAGCGCCTGGGCAAAGCGCACCACGGTGGCCGAGTCCACATCCACCTGGTGAGCCAATTCAGACGCGGTCATTAATGCCGTCTGCACGTAAGAATCCAGTATATAATCAGCCAGTCGCTGAAAGCTTTTGGAGAAGTTGGGACGCGCCGCCCGGATGCGGTCCGCGTACGAACCAGAGGCCATAGGACAGCGAAATATAGCATATAAAATTGCGGAGGGTATCGTTTCTGCAATTTGAATTGCACAATGGCACGCTTCTTGCCTTAAGACGCAAGAAGAGCCATTGCGGGCGAGTAGCTCAGTTGGTTAGAGCGCTTCCTTTACAAGGAAGAAGTCGTAGGTTCGAGTCCTATCTCGCCCACTTTGAACACAACCATGCCCAAATGGGAATACCTGGAGCTGAAGATCACCCACGGCGAGGTCGAAGTCGTCGACGGAGATTTCTTACCTCCAGCCAAGCCTAGTAACACCGATCCCTACGAGTATGTCAAACGCATGGTTGCCGACGGCTGGCAGGTGGTCACCCGCTCAGGCAGCCTGGGCGGCGAATTCACGGTTGTGCTCAAGCGGCCGCTCGAAGAGTAACAATTCCTTCCCGCAAGCAGATAGGAAATACAGTCGGTGACTGACAGCGTTTGGACGGTCTTTTTTGCTGCCCTGATCACGGCGCTCGCTACAGGGCTCGGCGCCCTCCCCTTCTTCCTCATCCGAAAATTTTCTCCCCGCTGGCTGGGCATCTTCAACGCCATCGCCGCCGGACTGATGCTTGGCGCCTCCCACGGCCTGATCAATAAAGGCCTCTCCCTCAATCTGACCCTTTTGCTTGCTGGAATGGCAGCCGGGGTTTTTATTATCTCTGTGTTGAACCATAGGCTTGAGCACAATCATGGTGAAATGCTGACGGCTTTGCGGGCGTCGGGCGGCATGAAGGCTCTTATGATCGTGGGCGTGATGACCCTGCATTCATTCGCAGAGGGCATCGGTGTGGGCGTCGCCTACGGCGGCGGTTCAAGCCTGGGGACCTTCATCACCGCGGCCATTGCCATCCACAATATTCCGGAAGGCCTGGCAATTAGCTTGGTCCTGGTGCCACGCGGTACTTCACCTGCAAAAGCTGGGTTGTGGAGCATCTTCACCAGCTTGCCGCAGCCGCTAATGGCCGTTCCGGCCTTTCTCCTGGTTACCATCTTCGAGCCTGTCCTGCCATTCGGGCTGGGTCTGGCGGCTGGGGCTATGCTATGGATGGTCTTTTCAGAACTGGTCCCGGACGCCCTGGAAACCGTCTCAAAGGAGCTGGTAGGCGTAATCCTTACCCTCTCCTTGGCCGCCATGATAGCGTTCCAGGCCCTGCTTTAGCCGCTCATGACAATTGTCCCCTTTGTAGGGGACAATCAGCAGATACGCTAAGCACCCAAGCAGGCTATAACCAAGCCGTAAAAGGAACGCCGGAGCATTCCTCTAACTGCTGTCGCGGCGGGAACGGCTTGCGGGAACAGTCTACGGACTGAAGCCATACGCATCGCTTAATGCGATGAGCGACAGGGTTAGAACGGCAAGGAAGTGCAGCGCCGGCCAGAGGCGAACTGGTCTTAGCGAAAGCGCAACCTAGCCGAAAAGCTCCGGCGTTTTCTTTTAACTTCCTCTGGTCTTTCTAACAGATCCCCTGACCCCTTCTACGTAACGGATGTAATCCTCTTTCGAGACTTTGGCGATGGTCTCGGCGATCAGCTCAAGAGGGAGATCCTCCGCTCTCTTGAAACGGATGCACGATTTGCCCATATCCAGTTTCTTGCCGCTCGCTTTGTACCGCTCCTTGAACCAAGCCTCTATTTCTCGGTTCCCGTACACCGCCATCAAATATAACGAGTTGTAGTTTTTCTGCGCGGCCAAGCCAGCAATTGCAAGGGGTTGACCATTGTACGTATCGGGGAAGTCCTTCAGGGGGACGTAGTAGCCGATCATGCCGAACATCCCCTCCTTATAGCCGGCGGGCAGGTTATCCAGTATCACCTTCCGCACGGCGCTCACCGCGGAGCGCCGGTCCGCGGGAAGTTCCTTCAAATATTCCGCTACTGTTTTTGCCTTGCTGCTTACCATCGGGCGACCTCCAGTTTTCGAGGATTTTACTATGCTCCCATGTGGCCTGAATCGCCTCCCTTGTATGGAATATAATCCACACGGTCAAAGGCAAACGATCGCTTGGAACCCGCCCCAGTCAACGACCTCCAGCTTATTCAGCGCATATCACGCGGCGACCAGGCGGCGCTTGGTCTGCTATACGACCGCTATGCCAACCTGGTGTTCACCGTCGCGTCGAATACTCTGCAGGACCGCTGGAACGCGGAGGAAGTCACGCAAGACGTATTCTGGCGTGTTTGGACCAAGGCCGAAGGCTACGACCCCGCCCGCGCGCAAGTGAGCACCTGGCTATGCAGCATCGCCCGCTATCGCGCCATCGACATGTTGCGCCAACTAAGCAGCCGCCCCGAAAGGGACTCTGTTGCCATGGATGAGGTCGAACCTCGTTTTCTTAGTGACCCATCGGAGGACCTGCAACAATCCACCCACCTGAACCTGCAAAAAGAAAAGGTGCGTTCGGCGATCGCCCAGCTGCCCAGCAAACAAAGGGAAGTGCTCGTCTGGGCTTACTTTGGGGGGTACACACACGAACAGATCGCCGAAAAACTGGAAATCCCGCTGGGCACGGCAAAAACGCGTGTGCGTTTAGCCCTGCGCAGGCTGCGCGGTTTATTGGCTGGAGATTAAGACATGCATCCAGAAAGAGGACATTTGCGTAACTATTGGCGTACCCTTTATTAAGGCGCAGACGCATGGCTAAGACTAAACATCCTCTCGAATTACTCCCCGCCTATGCGCTTGGCAGCCTAAGGGAAGATGAACGCGCCCATGTGGCGGAGCATTTGCAAACCTGCAAGGCCTGCCGCCAGGAGCTGGCCGGCTATGAAAAGGCGGTCGCCCAGCTCGCTCTCGCCACGCCCATCCAAACCGCGCCTGCCCAGCTCAAGCAGCGCTTGATGCAAAGAGCGAGAAGCCAGACCGGCGAGTCCAGGCATGAACGAACCGCCTGGTGGGCCGCCCTTTCTGCCCGCATGCCGGCTTATGCGGCGTTGGGCGTGATCCTCATTGTCGGCCTCACGATAGCCAATATCCTGCTGTGGCGCGAGTTGCAACAGCAACAAACCCAAAGCGTCGCGCTAACGTCAACGATGGCCATCACCTTGGATAACACGGGTAAAGGGGATACGGGGACTGGTGTGTTGGTCATTAGCGAAGATGGCCGGCACGCCACCCTGATCGTGGAGCAATTGCCAAAATTGAGTCCCCAGCAACAGTATCAGCTTTGGCTGATCGACGCTGACCGGCTTGCCAGCGCCGGCGTCTTCAGCGTGGGCCAGGAAGGCTATTACGCCTTGCCCGTCTTCTCCGAATTGCCCTTTGACTCGTACACCGCCTTCGGCGTCTCTATTGAGCCCCTGGGTGGCAGCCAGGCTCCAACTGGCGACATCGTCCTGTATAAACAACACGATGCTTAATTGCTAGCTCAGCGCAAATAAAAAGCCATCCTACGCCGGTCTTTCTGCTCAGGGCTTGCCGCGTGAAGCAGATCCCCTCGTGATTGACAATTTAGCAATCATGCCGATCGGCCTTCCTTGACCCGCCCCACCCCCAAGGGCTACAATTTCGGCATGCCCACCAAGAAGCGCACACAAGACTATCTGTTCCGCGGCAGCCTGGCCGCCCTCGACCCTGACGTTTACGAACTCACGCAACTCGAAGCCGAGCGCCAGTATCGACGATTGATCCTCATCCCCAGCGAAAGCACCGCCCCACTTGCGGTTCGCGAGGCGCTGGCTTCGGCATTCCAGAACATCTATGCCGAGGGTTACCCCGACGAAGACAGCCGCTGGATGAAAGAGGCGGAGATCCTTGATTTCGAAGGCCGCCTGGGCCACTACCGGCGCGAATCAGATCCGCGCTATTACAAAGGCGTCGAATATGCCGATGTGCTGGAGGCCTTGGCCCGCCGTCGTGTGGCCGAGACTTTTGCGGCCAACGGTGTCAGCGCGAGCCAGATCTACGTGAACGTGCAGGCCCTCTCGGGGGCGCCGGCCAACAACGCCGTGTACCACGCCTTAGTACAGCCCGGCGATACGGTGATGGGCATGAACCTGCTGCACGGCGGCCACCTGTCACATGGGTCGCCGGTCAACCGCTCCGGCAAGTATTACAAGATCGTCCATTACACGGTAAACGCGCAGACCGAAAAGATCGATTACGAAGAGGTGGCCGAGTTGGCCGCGGCAAACAAGCCCAAGCTGATCATCGGGGGATTCTCCTCATACCCCTGGGCGGCCGATTGGGCGGCCTTGCGCCGCATCGCCGACTCGGTAGGGGCGTATTTGTTGGCGGACATCGCCCATGTGGCGGGTCTGATCGCGGCGGGCGTATACCCCTCCCCGATCGGGCACGCTCACGTTATTACCTCCACCACCCACAAGACGCTAAACGGCCCGCGCGGCGCCATCATCCTGACGACAGATAGGAAATTGGCCGAAAAGATCGATCGCGCTGTTTTCCCGGGCGAGCAAGGTGGGCCGCATGTCAACGTCTTCGCCGGCTTGGCGCTCACTTTCAAGATCGCCCAAACAAAGGAATTCAAGGCTCTGCAGGCGCAGGTGGTCAAGAATTGCGCGGCTCTGACCCAGCGCCTGCAAGCTCGCGGCTTTCGTATCCCCTTTGGTGGCACCAACAGCCATCTAAGCAACCTGGACTGCAAATCGGTCAAAGGCCCGGACGGCACCTCGCTTTCCGGCGACATGGCCGCGCGTATCCTGGACCTGGCGGGCATCGTGGTCAACCGCAACACCATCCCCGGCGACAAGTCAGCGCTCAATCCATCCGGCATTCGCTTCGGCACGCCGTGGATCACGCAGCGCGGCTTCAAAGAAAGCGGCAGCAAGCGCCTGGCCGACATCATGGCGGACCTCCTTCTGGCATGCATCCCATATCGGGACCGGTCAGCCGACAGCCTGAGCCAGCGCGCCAAGGTAAGCTTCGGCACCCTGGAAGATGCAAAGCAGCGCGTGCGCTCACTGGCAGAGTCGGCCGGTATCGATTTCAAGCCGCCCGCGCACGGTTATCCTCACTTCTATTACATTGATGACAAGCCCAGCGCCAAAGGCGCCTGGGTGGGCCTCGAAATCGAAGGCAGCAATGCCTCCAGCCTGGCCAACATCATGTTCGCGGGGCATGTCGAAAGCCTGGCGATTGGCGGCACGCTTGCGAGCGAAATACATACTCCAAAAGGTGCGATCAAAGCAAGCGTGAAGAAGGTGGCCTCAGACAAGTTCTTGATAGGCGTTCCCCGGGCCAAATTCGGTTTGGCTGCCGAATGGCTGCGCTCCCTCTCCGATGGCTTCATCACCATCGACCCCGACGACCTGCAACGCAAGGCGCCTGGGCCGGTCGCGGTCCGCGAATCAAGCCTGAAGATTGCAGCTCCCAAAGGAAAGGTGAAGCGTTCTGCGAAGCCGTTCGTGGTCGGCATGGGGGCCGAAACCGGAAAGCCCTTGCCTGGCTTCGTCTGGCAGCCACCTGCCGACGCAGCGCTAAGGCGTACTCCGCTATTCGAAACGCATCAGGCCCTGGGCGCCAAGATCGTGCCCTTCGCCGGCTGGGAAATGCCGCTGCGCTATAGCTCGGTGCGCGAGGAACACCTGGCGGTCCGCCAGGCTGCTGGACTCTTCGACGTCACGCACATGGGCGTTTACGACGCCAGTGGTCCGCAGGCCGCCAGCTTCCTGGATTCGGTGTGCGGCAATGAAATCACTGCGATGAGCATCGGCGAATCGATCTATACGCATTTCTTCGACCCGGATGCAGGGGTGATCGACGATCTCCTGGTGTACCGCTTAGGCGCGGAACACTTTCTTATCGTGGTCAACGCCGCCAACGACGACAAGAACTGGGCCTGGCTGAACGCCGTGCGCCAGGGCAAAGTATGTGTCGATCGCAAGCGCCCGGCCTCGCTGGCTTTCGGCCGCAGTGTTAAGCTGCGCAACCTGCGCGATCCGAAAGCGGGCAAGGATATGCGCCTGGACCTGGCCCTGCAGGGTCCCAATGCGCGCCGCATCCTGCTGGCGATGGAGAGCAACGCCGAAGATAAGGGGCGCATCAAGAAGATGAAGCGTTTCGGCGTAACGCGCGCCAAGCTGGCAGGCATCGACCTCATCGTGTCCCGCACCGGCTACACCGGCGAGCCTCTCTCGTTCGAGCTATTCGTGCATCCCGACAAGACCGTTGCCCTGTGGAAGGCTTTATTCCAGGTTGGCGCCCAGCACGGCCTCAAGCCCATCGGGTTGGCGGCGCGCGATTCGCTGCGCATCGAAGCCGGCTTGCCGCTCTATGGCCTGGAATTAGCCGGCCCGCATGACTTCGGACCGGGAGATGCCGGCTTTCGCACCTTCGTGAAGACGTACAAACCGTGGTTCATTGGCCGCGATGCGTTCCTTGCCAAAGAGGAGCAGCGCAAGCGCGAGGTGATCCGCTTCCGGTTCCCGCAGGGTGTGCGCATGGCGCATCACGGCGACCCGGTTGCAGACAAATCTGGCAACCTCATCGGCGAGGTCACTAGCTGCTCGCTCGACCAGTTCGGTTCGCTGACCGGCCAGGCCTGGGTGGAAAAGAAGTACGGCAAGGAAGGCACGACGCTGTACATCTACCAGGGCATGCACGGGAAAGAGACCAGCGGTGCAACGCCCACGGAAGCCGCGGTGCTAAGCCGCTTCCTGAAATAAGAAAAAAAAGGCGCCATTTGGTGCGCTAAGCGGCGCCTATGGCGCCGCTTGGTGAGTAGCTAGCGGGCTCACGCCCTCTACGCAACTCAAGGGCCAAGAAGCATGGTGGGGTAGGCAGTCATTGCCTCCCGCCCCGCTGCTCGACGCGAGTCGAGGTGGCGAAACCTCTATTCGTTACTTGGCCCGCATCCGATTGTTCTTCGGATTGTGCTCCAGTTCGGCCAGGCCGAGGGCTTCGAGCAGCGGCGGCATGTACATGCCGAAGCGGCCGCGCAGGCCCTTCTTGGTGCCGTACCAGCCCTTCATGGGGTTCTTCGGTGAACGGCCCCAGGCTTCCACGGTGCCTTCCTTGGCCGGCTTGCTCTCGTCGGCGCTGCCCAGCTCCATCCAGTCGCCGTGCTTCTTGAGCATGGCGTGCAGGTCCTCCACGCCGCGCCACAGATAGCCCAGCTTGGTGGAGCCCACCTGGCACACGATCACTGGCGGATCGACGGTGTCATCCTTGTACATGGTGTATTCGCTGGTGCCCGGCGGGGTCTTCAGTTTCCAGGGATCTTCTTTGGTGCCTTTTCCTTTGGCGGCCATACTGTCTCCTTGATCTGGCGAAAATGGCATTATAAAACCATCTCAGCCCGAAAAAGTGTAAACTATTGACCGCCATGAAACTTCGCCTCATCGCCGCGATTTTCGCCATCCTTTTGTCCACCAGCCTGGCGTGCAATACGCTCACCGGGGCGCGTGCGCCGCTTCCATCCTCGACGCCAAGGCCGCGAGCATCTTCGACGCCGGCGCCGCTGGCAACGGATAGCCCTACGCCGGCATCGCCCACGGCAGCAGCAACATTCGACGCACCCGAAAATCCCAGCCCCGGTACGGATGGCATCGGCGATCCGTACTTCGAAGACCTGGGCAACGGCGGTTATGACGTGCAGCATTACGACCTTGTTCTCGAAGTTGACTTGGAAGCCAATCACATTCAAGCGACCGAGACAATCCAATTGGTGACAACCCAGGAGCTTTCCAGTCTCAACTTGGACTTTGCGGGGCTGATTGTGGAGGCCATTTCCGTGGAAGGCAGCGGGGTGCTTTATCAGCGCGACGGCGCCGAACTCACCATCTACCTGCCCGAGCCTTCGCCGGCGGGTGACGAGCTGCAGATCACCATCCATTACAGCGGCACCCCGGGAGAGGGACTGGGCGCTGCAGCTGCGCTGTACTCGGAGGGCTGGACCCATTACGGGGATGGCATATTGGTGGCGGGCGAACCGACCGGCGCGGCCACCTGGTATGCGGTCAACGAGCACCCGGCTGACAAGGCCACCTACACACTCGCCGTCACGGTAGATGAGCCTTATGAGGTTGCCTCGGTTGGCGTGCTGCAGGGCATCGATGAGCGAGGCGGCCAGCGCACATACCGCTGGGAGATGGACGATCCCATTGCGCCCTATCTGGTGACCGTCGGCATCGCCGAGTTCGATGTGCAGGAATACACCGGTCCATCGGGTGTGGCTATCCGCAATTACTTCGGGGCGGATGTTTCCCAGAGCGTGCGCGATGACTTTGCGCTGCAGGGCGACATGATCGAATACTTCGAAACCATCTTTGGCCCCTACCCCTTCGACGCGTATGGCGTGGTGGTGCATGACCTGGATCTGTTCTTTGCGCTGGAGACGGCGACCATGGCGGTCTTTGGCAGCGGGTTCACCGACGAATATGTAGTCGCCCACGAGCTCTCCCACATGTGGTTCGGCGATTCGGTCGGTCTTAGTGCGTGGCAGGATATTTGGTTGAACGAAGGCTTTGCCAGCTACGCCGAATACTTGTGGAGCGAACACACCCAAGGCCGTGAGGGCATGGACGAGGATATCCGCGGCAGCTACCAGCAAGTGGCTCAATTTGGCCTTTTCATGGGCGGAGCGCCAATTGGCGACCCCGGCCCCGATGAGTTGTTCGGCAACCAGGTCTATGCTCGCGGCGCGCTGACCCTGCACGCCCTGCGCCTGGAAGTGGGCGACGCGGACTTCTTCGAGATCCTGCAGACCTACTATGGGCGCTACGCCCACAGTAACGCCACCACGGCGGACTTTATTGCGGTGGCCGAAGAGGTGAGCAGCCGGCAGCTGGATGAGTTCTTCGAGGGTTGGCTCTACCAGGTGGAGCTGCCGGATATCCCGCAGATGGATCTGTTCGCCGAAGATTCCCAGTGATAGATTGCGGATCGCTGATTTCAGATTGCTGATCTCTACCCCCTTTGATCATCCGACACTAAGTCAACAATAAATACGTTGCAGAACTAGAAGTCCCCAGGAAGATGTAACCCTGAAGATCCTTCGGCTTTCTCATTCTCCAGTCGGATGAGAGGTTCAGTTGTCGCCTCAGGATGACACTAGGCTTCGGGGAAGATGACGTCTTGTTTCCCGGAAAGCCGCTCTTCGATCCTTTTTGGATGACGATATCCAAATGGTGAGGTCGGTTGACGAAGTCCAGGTCGCCGGAAGGGATGGTTAGCACCGGGCACAGGTCGAACTTGGCCAGCCACTCGTCGTAGAAACCTTCAAGCAAATTCAAATACTCCAGAGTAATGCCGCTTTCCATGGCGCGGCCGCGGATCTTGATGCGCTGCATGAGCTCGCTGGCCGGGGCGCGCAAGAAAATGAGCAGGTCCGGCCAGGGCAGGTATTCGATGATCATGCGATAGACGCGTTCGTAGGTGGCCAGGTCGTCGTCCCCCATGTTGCCAAGCTTGTGCAGGGCGCGGGCGAAGATGTGGTAATCCTCATAGATGCTGCGATCGAGGATGTAGGATTGCGGGTCGCGGTAGGCTTTGAGGTGCTGTTCGGCACGCTGGCCGAGGAGGAAGACCTGCAGATGAAAAGACCAGGCCTTCATATCCCCATAGAATTTTCCGAGGTAGGGATTCTTATCGATGGTTTCGAAGCCGGTGTGCCAGCCCACCCTCTTGCCCAGCTTATCAGCCAGCGAGGTCTTGCCAGCCCCAATATTCCCAGCGACGAGTACGAGGCGCTTGGCGGCCATCAGCGGTCAGCTTTCAATCCCGGCGAGTATACACTATGTGTGGCGTAGGTTGGCAAGGATACCCGTACGGGTGGCAGGTTAGTACTCCGGGGCCGGGAGCCAAGGGCTTGTGTCAAGTTGTACTGACGAGACACACACACAGGGGTCGATACACTTTGACAAAGCTCGCTGAAGATATTGCTATTATTTTCGGACGGCTTAAGAGGAATGGCAATATCTTTGGGAGCGGCTGCCTGCGATCCATGCATACGGTTATACGCAATCAGGGGACGGATGGGTGAGATTGACCAGCCGGGTCAAGTAGCTGAAATGTACACTTAGAAATGTCACACCTCCGTGAGAGACTGTGCAGATGCGA
>JBBDXR010000028.1:0-6110 GCA_040902205.1 Anaerolineales bacterium
AAACAATCCCCGCTTTCCTCCACCGCCCCAAGGGGCGGGGTATCCAGCGGGGGAAGACTCTTCATGACAATCGGATGCTTCGCCTAAAGCCAATGTTTCGCATTGGCTAGCTCAGCACGGCAGAAAGCCTTGTATAATCTTCTGTGGTGGATGCATTCGTGTGACTGAACCGCCCGCCCATCTCTTTCATTCACATCCGCCCAGCAGCTCGGCGGATTTTTTATCTGTGACAGCATGAGCAAACAAAACCACTCCGATCACCTCATTGTCATCGCCTCCAACCGCGGACCGTTCTCTTTCCGGCGGCAGGGGCGCGGCTTCGCCGTGGAGCGCGGCGCCGGCGGCCTGGTCACCGCGCTGGGCGCGCTGGCCGAGAGCCACGACGTGCTGTGGGTGGCCTCGGCGATGAGCGAAGACGATCGCGCCTGGGCCCAGCAGCACGCCGGCGAGGTGAAAGACGTCGAGGGCATCAGCCTCAAATTGGTGGAGCCCAGCCTGGAGGATTACGAAGGCTATTACAACGAGATCGCCAACCCGCTGCTGTGGTTTATCCAGCACCAACTATGGGATACGCCGCGCACGCCCAGCATCACCGCCGGCACCTGGGACGCCTGGGAGAACGGCTACAAGCGGGTCAACAAGCTATTTGCCCAGGCCATCGCCGAGGCAGCCAAAGGAGCCGGCCGCCCGGTCATTGTGCTGCCGCAGGACTATCACCTGTATATGGTGCCGCACTATCTGCGCAGCCTGGTGGGCGAGTCGGTGCAGATCCAACCTTTCGTGCACATCCCGTGGCCGGGGCCGGATGCCTGGCGCATCCTGCCGCAGGGCATGCGCAATGCCCTGCTGGAGAGCTTGCTGGAATCCAACCGCGTCGGCTTCCAGACGGAGAAAGACGCGTTCAACTTCGTGCAGACCTGCCGCTTCTACCTCAGCTCGCACGCCTACGGCCGCCGCGATGCGGTGGAGCACAAGGGGCGCGATGTAGGCGCGGTGTCCTACCCCATCTCGATCGACGTGGAAAAATTGAAGGAGATCGCCGGCCAGCAAGTGACCCAATTGGAGCGCTCGCAGATCCTGAACACGGTGGGCGACCGCCAGGTGATCCTGCGCGTGGACCGTGTGGAGCCCAGCAAGAACAACTTGCGCGGCTTCCAGGCGTTCCGCGCCCTGCTGGAAAAGCATCCCGAGCACCGCGGCAAGATCCAGATGCTGGCCCTGCTAGTGCCCTCGCGCATGGAAGTGAGCCAGTACAAGGATTACCTCGGCGAGATCATGGCGGAGGCGGGCACGATCAACGCCATGTACAGCGATTCGATCTGGGAGCCGGTGCGCATTATCCTGGGCGACAACTACATACGCGCCATCGCCGCCATGCAAATGTACGATGTGCTGCTGGTGAACCCGCTGGCGGACGGCATGAACCTGGTGGCCAAGGAAGGCGTGCTGGTGAACCGCAAGGACGGTGTGCTGGTAATGTCCGAATACGCCGGCGCGTTCTACGAACTGGGCGAGCATGCTCTCATCGTTTCCCCCTTCGACGTTTATGGCACGGCCGAGGCGCTGCACACCGCGCTGACCATGCCGCAGGCGGAGCGCAAGCGACGCGCTACGGCCTTACGCGAGATCGTCATCCACGCGGACGTGCGCGAGTGGTTCGCGGCTCAAGTGGATGATGCCTTGCGGGCGCTCAAGAGCCGCGAGAGCAGCTCCTCCACGTCGGGCACCCCCGCCGCCAAGAAGTCGGCGGTGCCGGCCAAGCCCGGTGGCGCATCAGGAGATTGAACCCCGACGCCCCAGGCGTCGCAGACAGATTCCTCGCGCAGGCGGCGGGCCATGGCCAGCGCGTTCAAGTCGCTGATATCGTCGCCCACAAAGAGGGCGGCTTCCAGGCGGTGTTCGGCCACTAATTGCTGGAAGGCGATGCCTTTATCCATTTCGATGGGGGGACGCACCTCGAAGACACGTTTCCCCTCGAAGAGCACCAGGCCATGCGCTTTCACCAGATTGGCGATGTGTGCGCGCTTTCGTTCCGCGAAGGCTTCAGGGTTGGCAGCCTGGCGATAGTGGAAACTTAGCGTAGCCTCCTTGTCCTCGACAAAGACGCCATCCTCTTCCAAGGCGCGCAGCTCAGCCCGGACCGCCTGCAAATGAGGCAGGTAAGGGAGGGCTTGCGGCAGCACGGTGGTCTTGCCATCGGCCCAGCGCTCCAGCCCGTGATTGCCCACATAGACGATGCCGGGGAGGTCCACTTTGGCGGCCAGGCTTTCGGCGCGGCGCCCGGAGACCAATGCCACTAAGGGCAATTCGGCGCGCAGAGCGGCCAGCAGTTGACGGGCGCGGGCGCTGATGTGGGCGGCATCCGGCGTGGGCGCAATGGGCGCCAGCGTGCCATCCAGATCGCTGACGAAGCCGAAGCGCGGCTTGGCGGCCAAGAGGGTAAGAAGATCGCTGGCCTCCTGCCAGGGGGTGGCGGTCATTGGCTATCCTCGTCCATCTCCCCAAGATACCCCAGCTCCAGCAAAGTTTGCAGCACCTGTTGGGCGGCGCCGGCTTTTACCACCACGGCTGTGGGACCCAGCGGCTCGCCCAAATAGCGGGCGGCCCGCGAGGCGCGCAGCGCTTTCAATGCGGCCACTGAAGCGACGCGCAACACGAGGGCGCTGGTGAGCCGGGTTTGGGCGCCCTGCTGTTCCCAGCGCTTGAGGGCCTGGACGAGATTGGGCGGCAGAGGCGCGGCGCTACCGGGCTTGAGCAACTTGAGGAGCTGCGCCACTTTCAACCCCTGCTTGCGCGCCCTGTCCAAGGAACGCGCCGTGATCAGGTAGACGTAGCCGTCCTTTTGTTGCGGCAACCATTCGCAGAAGCGGGCTACTAAGTAACGCGTGGCGCGGGGCGCCAATAAGGGGATCAGCACTTTGCCGCGCGAATCGACCTTTAACTTCGCCGCCTCAACTTTGAAGCCCCTGGGTGCAATGCCGCGCAACAAGGCGGTCGCCCAAGGACTCCAGCGGAAGGCGGCGGGCGGCGCACTTTCCTGCGGGCCGGCCAGGTCGACAAAGCCAAGTGTGTGCAAAGGGCCGCGGATGAAATAGGCGAGCAAGGCGCCATCCACGGCGTCCCAATGTTCGAAGCCGCGCAGATAATCGCCGCCGGCGGCGCGGAGATACCAGGAGTCGTAGTCGCCGGCCGGGCGCTGGAAATCCGGCTGGCGCGCCTTTACATCTGCTACCAGGGAGGCCAAGCCCCACCATTGGCCTGCCGGCGCGCTGCGCGCGTACCCAAGGACCTTGTGGCGGGTGGCCAGCGCGTCATTCTGCCAATTGCCTTCCACCTGCAAGCCGGGCATCAAGCGCAACTCGTTGAACTCTGCACTCGGCAGCCAGGCGCCCGCCAGCAGGGCCAGCGCTTCGCCGCGCGGCGCTTCCAGGAAACGCCGCGCGGCATCGGCGATGGGCTTGCCATTGGCATCCAGGATCTTCGCTGCGGCCAATAGCGCCTTTAGCGCAAGGGGCGCCAGCGTCCAGGATTCTGCAGCGGCCAATTCGGACTCGGGAGCGGCCATGCGCAGCCCGGCCAGCAACGTGCAGGCCTGGTCCAGAATGCGGTCGTCCGCCGGCCAGACATGGGCGCGCTCTTCGGGGCGCGCCGGACGGCCAAAAGGCCGCGTGGTTTCCCTGGCCGCGGGAATGATGGCGAGCAGTTCATCGGGAATGTAAGCGAACTCCTGCGGTCCTTCGGCGGCATCGAAGAAGGCGCGGCCGAGCAGGCCGCGATACCAAAGCAGTTCGGTAGTTGATGCGGGTTGTAGGAAGGGCAGCTCGCGGTCGCGGCGGCCCGGACCCATTTCACGCAGCTCTCCGTAGAGCCGGATGAATGGTCCCCAGGGGAGGCGCCCGCTGGATGCCGAAACCGCTACCAGGGCCTCCCGGCTTTCTTCTGGCAAGGCGTCCCAGCCATCGATTGCCTTTGCCGGCAAGGCGGCTTCCAGTTGTGTGATCGCATCCTGGATGTCTTTGGCGTGCAGTTCGATCCCCCACAGTTCGGCCACGATGATCAAGTGGCCCAGGTCGTGGCCTTGCAGGCTTTGGGCGAGGCCGGGCATGGCCACTAGGCCTTGGCGGCCATCAGTTCCAGCGCCTTGGGCAAGACGGAGATCTTCAGGTGATGGATGCTGCTGCTGAAGCCGGCCCAGGTTTCGCCGTCGGTGTGCAGCCAGAGCGGGTCCTTGGACTGGACCTCAAGGGTCTTGAGTTTGCCCATGCGCACCTGGCGGAATTTGCCCTGGCTGCCGCGCATGAATTCAGGGATCAAACGGAACATCATGGGCCGCGAGAGCTTGCGCACCGCGGTGTAGTTGAGCTGCCCATCGTCGATGGTGGCGCCGGGCGCGGTAACGAAGCCGCGGCCTTCGCGCGGGCCATTGCAAACGGCCAGCATCATCAGGTCATCCGACCATTCTTCGCTATCGCTCTTGATCTGCATGTGCATGACATCGTAGCGGCGGATCATGACCTGCAGCACGGCCCAGAAGTACATGAGGAAACCGCGCAGCCAGGGGACAGTGTGAGAATAGATGTTGACCGCGCCGCCGAAGCCGATGTTGACCGAGTTATCCCAATATTCCGTGCGGCCATGCTCATCTTCAATGACGCCGACATCGATCTTGCGCGGGCTGCCGGTCAGGATGTTCTTGAGGGCCTGTTCGGGGTTGGCGTGCACGCCCGCGGCGTGAGCGAAATCGTTGCCCGTGCCCATGGGCACTACACCGAACCGGGGGCGCTTGCCTGCGGGCATTTGCATCAATCCGTTGATCACCTCATGCACGGTGCCATCACCGCCCACAGCGATGACCAGTTCGTAGCCATCCAGCGCGGCCTGGTGGGCGATCTCCTTGGCGTGGGTAGGGTAAACGGTGCCAGCCCAATCCGCCCCGCCATATTCTTCGACGATGGGGCGCAGGTCCTGGGTGCGCTTCCAGGCGTGGCCCATATCGGCGTTGGGATTGATGATCAGTTTGATGCGGGGTTGGTTGGCGGGCATACAGCCTCCGGGATGGGGGCATTATAGTCGGATACAGGCCTAGATCCGCCCTAACGTGCCACTCTGAGCGAAGCGAAGAGTAACGTGGGTGGAGGTTTTTCTATTTCGTCTCGAGGGAATAAGGCGTTGCCCTCTCGTCCTTCACACCCGCAGCGTTGACCCTAGCAACAACCCGCCTCGGGTAGCGCGGATCCGATCTTGCTTGAAATATTGGACAACTCCTCCCTTGCTTTCATCTGCCGCGTATTACCTCTGAAATGAAACTCGTTGACTCAATCCTCGGCTGGTGGTGTAGCCTCTGGTTGCGATGGTTCAGGAGGTGCTGGAATGGGATTAAAGGATAGACCCTCACCAATGGGCGGCGATTGCTGTGGCAAAACAGGGTCTATTAGGTTGACTACATCGGATTCGGGAAGCGGAGGAGGGGGAACCGGAATAAAAGCCTTGATTGGTGCTTGTGGAATGGTCTCTTCGTTGCTAGAAATAGGCCCTTCCTTATGATCATCAGACATTTTATTCTCCTAGCCTGGCAAATTGAGGACTGCAAATGATAGATATAACAGTATGCCTAGCCCTAAGCTAATAGCGGAGATCCAACTAAGTATATTCGCCGTCCTGTTACGCCTTGACGCTTTAATGCTTTTGCCTGTTGATAGCTCGTAGTCGACCTCTCCTATTGCTGCCTCCCTAGCTTTTATTGCCATCAAAAAAGAAAACACGATGGAAATCAATGAACCAGCAAGAAAGAACCAGCTGAGGAAAATGAATGGGAGTGTCCAAGAAAGCCAATTGGGGACTATATCCTTCAAGAAAGCTATTGATAAGCCTAGAGAAGCACTTGTTAGAGTAATAATCGCTTTGTCAAATGCTTCTGAGTTCCTTTGGTATTCTTCGCGTAAAGCTCTGCGGTGGTCCAAAAGCTCGAGTCTTCTCTGATCTATCATCTTGGTCCTCGCATGACATTATAGAACAGATTTTCTTGTTGTCAACAAGGCACCTTATTCCCACCTTCGGGCTGGTTGAAGGTAATGGCATCTAGACGCAATGACGGGGGGGGGGCCCCACCC
>JBBDXR010000028.1:6120-86750 GCA_040902205.1 Anaerolineales bacterium
CGGCGCAAGCGCCGCCCCTTCACTCTGTCAACTGTCATACTGTCAACTGGCCTACATAGGCCAGTCGCGCAGGATGCGTTCGGTCTGTTCGGCGTGGTTGGTCTCGTCGCTGACAATGTTCTCTAGCTCCACCGCCAAGCCCTTGTCACCGAACTCCTCGGCGTCCATGGCGCGCTGGGTGTAATCGCGCACCGCGCGCTGTTCCGCTTCCAACACGGCTTCCACCAATTCTTGGGTGTTGCGCGCCTCCTGCACCGGGCGGGCCTCGGTAGTCGGCTCGCCGCCCAGGGCCACGATCTTGTTGGCCAGGAACTGCGCATGGCGCTGTTCGTCGGGCACTTCGGCCAGGAAGAACTCCGCCAGCTGCGGGCGGTAGGGGCCGGTCACTTTAGCGGCGTAGGTGATATATTGGATAATTGCACCCAGTTCGCCCGCCAAGTCCTGGTTCAGTTGCTGGATCAAATGCTCCTTCTGTTTCAGATCTCCATTGCGAGACTTTGCTGCGCTCTTTTTGCTCATAGCCTTCCTTTCTTTGAAAGCAGCCGCTCAGGCCGCCGATTATCCTACATTGAGTTTCCCACGGGGCATAACGACATGCTAGGGGCAAATATCACACCCAGCTCTCTCTTTCTCTCCGCCGAATGTTAATCCGCAGCTTTATTACCCTCGTCCTCCTCGCCAACCTGCTGGCAGGCTGCGGCGCGCCGGCGGCCTTGCCTACCGCCCAGGCGCTGCCCGCCGTCCCTTCGGCCACCGCCTCGCCCTTCGAGCTGCCAAGCCCCACGCCGCTATCCAGCGCTACGCCCGATCCTTATGGCAGCCTGACCATCGACAGCCTGGCCGCGCGCAGCTACGGCGGCGGCGAACTGGTGGACCTGGGCGTCATTGGCGAGGTCTCCTCATTCGCCCGCCATTTGGTCAGCTACCCCAGCGATGGACTGGCCATCAACGGCTTTGCCGACATCCCTAGCGGCGAGGGCCCGTTTCCGGTGGTGCTCGTGCTGCACGGCTACGTGGAGCCCGAGGGCTACCAGATCGAAAACTACACGGCGCGCTATGTCGCGGAGCTCGCGGACGCCGGTTACATCGCCATCCATCCCAACTATCGCAACTACGCCCCGTCGGATGCCGGGCCGAACGAATTTCGCGTGGGCTTCGCCGTGGACGTGCTCAACCTCATTGCCATCGTGAACGCACAGGCGGGCCAGCCAGGCTTGCTGCAGGCCGCCAACCCGGACGCGGTCTTCCTGTGGGGCCACAGCATGGGCGGCGGCATCGCCTTGCGAGTGCTGGTTGTGGGCGCCGACGTGCAAGGCGCCGTGTTATACGGCTCGATGAGCGGCGACGAGCGGCGCAATTTCGAGCACATCCGCGATGTGCTCTCCGAGGGCGCGCGCGGCAACGAGGAACTGACCACGCCCGAAGAGGTGCTGCGGCTGATCTCGCCGATCAACTATTACGAGCGCATCCAGGTACCGGTCAGCATCCATCACGGCGACATCGACGACGTGGTGCCGCTGGCCTGGTCGCTGGAATTGTGCGAGCTGCTGCAAGAATTAGGGAAACAAGTGGAGTGCTTCACCTATCACAATATGCCGCATACGTTCTACGGGCTCAACGATGAGCTGCTGCTGCAGCGCTCGATCGAATTCTTTCAGCGGTACACTGCGGGGGAATAAGATGCTGTTTCGCGAACCTTTCCTCGAGGGCGTGCGGGCTGGCACGCTGTCCACCGCCTTCCGGCGTTGGACGCAGCCGCGGGTTAAGGTAGGGACGCGCATGCGCACTCCCATCGGTGTGGTGGAAGTATTGTCGGTGCAAGCCATCATGGAGATCGAGATCACCAGCACGGATGCGGCGCGCGCCGGCTATGCCAGCCGCGCCGAATTGCAGCAGGACCTGAGTCCGATCTCGGAGGGCCAACTGTACCGCGTGGTACTGAAATACGGCGGGGAGGACCCGCGCATCCAATTGCGCGAAGCCGCTGACCTTAGCGTCGAGGACTTCGCCGCCATCCAGAAGAAGCTCAAGGGCTACGAGCGCGAAGGCGCCTGGACGCGCAAGGTGCTGAAGCTGATCGCCAAGAACGAGAACGTACTGGCATCCAAGCTGGCTAAGAAAATGGGCATGGAGAAATACGCCTTCAAACGCAGAGTTTGGCAGCTGAAGGAGCTAGGGCTGACGAAAAGTCTGGACATCGGTTACCGGCTTTCGCCGCGCGGCCGGGCCTACCTCGAATGGCTGGAGTCTTAGACCAGATCCACGATCTCGGCGCGCGCCTTGCCATCCTGCAGGTGCAGGAGCGCCTCAGTGGGCAGCCTGCCCGGGATGATCTGGCAGCAGGCCGAGCCGGGATTGACCACCAAGACCCCAGCTACTTCTTTGACCATCGGTTCGTGGTTGTGGCCGAACACGAGCACGTCCACGTCCGGCATCAACGAGATGGCACGCTGCATGAAATAGTCGAAGGATTGCGGCCCGCGCAGCAAGAAGCGCACTTTGTCGCGCAGATAGGCCGCCCAGCTGCCGTGCCCGTGGGTCAGCCCGATGCGTGCCCCTGCGACGGTCAGGCGGCGGTGGTAAGGCAGATCGTGGAATCCGAACCAGTCGCGGTTGCCGCGCACAGCCAGCACGGGGGCCACGGTCTCCAGTTCGGCAAGCACGCGCGGGACGGCAATATCCCCGGCGTGCAGGATGGCGCTGACCCGAGCGCGTTCGAAGATGGAAAGTGCCTGCGGGTGCAGCCGAGGGCTGCGGTCGGGGACGTGAGTGTCGGCGATCAGGCCGAGAGTCTCGGCCATCAAGGTTCCAGCAGAACTTGCAGCTCAGCCAGGGCTTGCTGGCGGGAGGCGAAGAGGATGCCGTGCATGCCGGCCTGCCTGGCGGCCTCGATGTTGGCCGGCACGTCGTCGATGAAGACCGCAGCGGCCGGGGCCACGTCCAGTTGGCGCAAGGCGTGGGCGTAGATGGCCGGGTCGGGTTTCATCATCTTCACTTCGGCGGAGATGACCAGCGTGGTGAAGGCATCGGTGAATTTCCATTCCTCGACCCAGCTGCGCAGGTCGTCGAAGGCATTGCTGAGCAGGCCGGTTTTATAGCGGGCCTTCAGCTTACGGATGGCGGTCACCAATTCCCGGTCAATCAGGTCACCTCGAAAGAAATCGGCGATGAAAGCCTGTGGGGTCATTCCGTATCGGGCGCTGGTGGCGGCCCAGAACTCCCCGGCACTGATCTGGCCCAACTGGGCGCGGTTGCTGTGGTCGCTGGAAAACACCTGTGTGGCCAGGTCGGCGTAGCTAAGTCCCAGGCGCGCGGCCAACTTTGCGCGCGGCGTCTGATCGTCAGTGCGCATGATGACGCCGCCCATGTCGAAGAGGATGGCTTGAATGGTCATGGGCAGTAGACAGTTGACAGTAGGCAGTTGACAGTATCAAGCGGATGGCGCACGAGGCAGATTGTACCGTTGGGGAGGAGCGTGAAGAAATGCAGCTGCGCTTCTACGTCTCTACTTTGTCATTCCGAGTGAGGGCGCTTAGCGCCGCCTTTAGCGGCGCTGCCCGACGAGGAATTCCTGATGCGCTTCTTTTTCCAGTGAGATGACTGGAACAAGGATCTCCACAGGAATTTCTCGTCGGCCTTCGGCCTCGCCCGAAATGACAAGAAAAGGCACAACACAAAAACGCCCGCTGTCGGGGCGGGCGTTTTTGCGTTACGTCTGGCTCTCTTACTGATCAAGATCGGTGGTCATCAACTCCTTTCCAGGTCTTAGCTCTTTCTCGTAGCGATCATATTGCCGCGCCACGTACATGCCGGCATTCTCGTAAAGGCGCAGGGCGCCGGTAAGGTTACTGGCATCCACGCCCAGGCCCACTTTCTTTTTGCCCATCCTGGCAAAGTGGGCGAAGGTGTGCAGCAGCAAAGCCTTGCCCAGGCCGCGCTTACGCCAGGCACGCCGCACGCCCAGCAGGGCGAGCCAACCCATGTCGGGGTCTTCGCTGGAGACCGGGTAGCACAGCGATATGCCGGCCAGCTCGGCGCCTTCCCAGGCCAGGAACATCAGCTGCGGGTCATACAGCTCATCCTCGATGAACATGTGGCGGAAGCGCTTCAGCCCGACCTCGAGCGGCCGCGCAACGTGGCCAAAGTGATCGGAGAAGGATTCGTCGTAGGCCCGGTAGGCGGCTTCCAGATGGCGCTCTTCTACGAAAGGCCGCAGCTCGATGCCCGCAGGCCAGACCGGCGGCGCCAGGTTCCCCTCCAGTTTCACGTGCATGATGAAACTGTGCCGGATCACCTTGTAGTCGCGGCTCTGCAGCAAACCCCCCAGCGCTTCGGTGTTGGCCGGCGTGAAGGTCTGGACGGATACGCGCAGGTCCGCCGGGGTACGTTCCACCGCCAACCGGCCGCGCTCGTCGAGCCAATCCAATAGGGGTTCGGCGACGCCTTTGTCCAGGTAGTCCGGGTGCACGCGCAGCCAGGAAAAGGGATGCACGGGCGGCTCATCGGTCAGGGGAAATTCGGCGTAGCCCACCACTTCGCCCGCGGCATTAAGCGCCAGACGCAGATCCTCCTCTAGCTTTAACCCCGGCGAGGTCCAGAAGCTGGTCAGCTCGAGCCGATCGACCTCCTCGACGCCCATGAAGCGCTGCGAGAAGGCGGACAGCAACTTGAGCACGGCGTCCATATCTTCCATGCGCACCGGGCGCAGGGTGTAGGGCTGCATTTGCATGGTTTGTTTCTCTTTGACTAACATAGCTGTTCTCCTAGTCCGTTTCATTTCACTGCAATTCGCCTGCGCCGACGGCCTGGTCGGCCTCAAAGTACGCGGCCGGGCCGGCAGCGTGTTCGCTAGCCAGCTGCCGGATGCGGCCCTGGTTGAAGGACTGCAGCGCCTGCTGAAGCGCGACGCGCCATTCCGGCAGGGTGAAGGTGAGGCTGTGATAGACGCGGCGGATGGATCCCTGCGCGTCTAGCTGGTCCACCCAGTACACCCGGCTGGTGCAGGCCGGCAAGCCGTTGATCTCCACGATCAGCACCTGGCGGTGCGGGTCGTGGCCGGGCTCGGCGTAGCTGCGTGCCAGGTCGGCGGCAGAGCATACGGGGCCGCCGGCTAGCTTCATCAGGTAGGCCATGATGGCAAAATCGCCCTGGCCGCGGAAGCCACGGAACAGCACGCCTGTAGCCTGGGCGCTGATCCTATTCGTGGTGTGTAACTTTCGGTTCAACATCTCAACATCCTTATGCGTTGCAAACAAAAACGGCCGGGGCGATTGCCGCGACCGTTTGCATTGCAGGGAAAGCGCTGCTTAAACAAAACGGCCGCGGGCTTCTGCGCCGCGGCCGTCGATAGATGTTGGGGGACCTAGAGACTGGCGGTAGGCGCAGTGCGCGAAGGCGTGGCAACGAAACCGGCGAGGCCGGGTTGTTGCGTCCGCTTGATGGTGGCTTCAATCATCATTACGCGTTGCTCTCCTAAGTTGCTAGCTTACTATGCCTGCTCTGATCTTGTCAAGTTCCAATTTCATACGTGATCATTAGGCATAAAGCCAGTATTCATATATACGGGTCAGCGACATTCAGGTTGCTGCCCGGCTTATAATTCCATCGCCCTATGATCCCTGCGCGTACTCCATCCCCGCTGGCGTTCCTGCCGACCACGGTGCTGTTCCTATTGGTAGGTTGGGGGGGGCTGGCCCTGCTGCTGAACACCACCGAACCTACGCTATGGCCGCGCTGGCTATTCTTCTTCCTCGTGGTGGTGGCCTTCACGGGCGTGGCGCTGCCGGTAGCCGCTTTCCTCAACCATCGCTTCCCGGGCGAGCCGCCGGCCACAGTGCGCGTCATCCTGCGCCAGGCGCTATGGGCCGGCGTGTATGCCGGCACCCTGTCCTGGCTGCGCATTGGCGGGGTGCTGAATGCCGCCCTGGCGCTCATCCTGGCGGCGGCCTTTGCCGCCATCGAATGGTTCCTGCGCCTGCGCGAGAGAGCGCGCTGGAATCCAAGTGACTGATGCGCGTCCCCGGCTAATCGGTTAATCAATCCCAGACTAAGGAATTCGTTCATGAAAACTGACTTACCCGCCCTGATGGAGAATGACAATCTCGACACACTGGTGGTATTTGGCGACGCGTTGCACAACCCCGCCATGGTGTATTTCAGCGGCGTAGCGCACGTCACCGAGGCGCTGCTGGTGCTGAAGCGCGGCGGTGAGCCCGTGCTCTTCTGCCACAACATGGAACGCGATGAAGCCGCCGCCACGGGACTGGCCACGCGCAGCCTGACGGATTACAACTTCCCTGCGATCGTCAGGGAATGCAACGGCGATTATGCCTTTGCCCGCGCCCGCCTATTCCAGTGCATGCTCACGGATGCCGGGGTGACCGGCGGCCGGGTGGCGGTTTACGGCCGGCAGGAACTAGGCGCCGGCTACCGCCTGCTGGAGGGTATCGCCGAGCTCATGCCCGGCATCGAATTGGTGGGCGAGGCGCAGAATTCGGTGGTGCTGCAGGCGCGGGCGACCAAGGACGCGGCCGAGATCGAGCGCTTGCGCCGCATCCAAAAGCAGACCACCGAAGTGGTGGGCCAGGTGGCCGATACTTTGAGCCACCTGAAGGCCAAAGACGGCGCGCTGTTAGATAAGGATGGAGAACCGGTCACTGTGGGCCGCGTGAAGGCCAAGATCAACCTGTGGCTGGCGGAGCGCGGGCTGGATAACCCGCACGGCACCATTTTTGCGCCCGGCGCCGAGGGCGGCGTGCCGCACAGCATGGGCAGCGCGGATGCCGTGCTGCGCGTTGGAGAGCCCATCGTGTTCGACATTTTCCCGGTGGAGGCGGGCGGCGGCTTCTGGGCGGACTTTACCCGCACCTGGTGCGTGGGCCACGCCAGCGATGCGGCCCAGAAGCTCTACGAGGACGTGCGTTACGCCTACGAAACGATCATGTCCGAGTTGAAGGCCGACGAACCCTGCGCTTCTTTCCAGAAGCGCGTGTGCGAGATCTTTAAACAGCGCGGCCACCCCACGGTGGGCGACGACCCCACCACCAAGGTGGGCTATGTGCATTCGCTGGCGCATGGGCTGGGGCTGGACGTGCACGAGTCGCCCAGCTTCTACCCCATCAGCAAAGATGTGTTGCGCCGCGGCATGGTGGTGACGGTGGAGCCGGGGTTGTATTACCCCGAACGTGGCCTGGGCATGCGCATCGAGGACGCGGTGTATATGCATCCCGACAGCGGCAAGCCGGAGATCCTGGCGCCCTACCCGCTCGATCTGGTGATCCCGCTGAAGGGCAGCTAGCCTTCGGAACTAAACGCGAACCAAAGGAGCAAGCATGTCCCGAATTTCCTACGTTATTTGCCTCGCCCTCATCCTGGCGGCCTGCGGCGCGCCCACAGCGGACACAGATGAGGTTGCGACGCGCGTCGCTGCCACACTGCAAGCGGCGGCCAGCGCCGCCGCGGCGCTGCCTTCCGCAACCATGCAACCAAGCCCCACCGTGGCCCTGCCTACATTCACGCCGACCTCGCAGCCCAGCAGCACGCCCGAGCAAGGCCGCTTGAGCTTTTCGACCGGCGCCACGCAGGGGGTGGTCAGCGATCGCGTGGAAGCCAATCAAGTCGTTGCGTACATGGCCCGCGCGGCGCAAGGACAGGTGATGATCCTGACCCTCTCGAACGGCAATGCCGTTCTCGAGGTCATCGGCGCGGATGGCGCCACGCTGCTGGCGCGCTCCACGCGCTACACCTCGTTCCGCAGCGTGCTGCCGAAGACGCAGGACTATTCCATTCGCGTTGTGGGCGGCAATACCGCGCAGGACTTCACGCTTAGCGTGGTTTTCGCGGTGCCGGTGGCCTTTGGCTCCGGCCAGGATAGCGTCACCTACGAAGGCCAAACCGTGGGCGGTTACCCGGTGACCTACGCGCTCTTCATCCGCGAGAACGATGACCTGCACGTGCGGCTGAACACGAATTCCAGCGACGCGGCGCTCACCATCTGGGGCTTCGACGATGGCACGCCGTATGCCCGCGCCCAGAACGGCGTCACGGACTTCAGCCTGGATGTGCCCGAGACGCAGTACTACATCATTGAAGTCGTCCCGCAGGGCGGCCGCGTGATCGCGTTCGAAGTGGAGATCGAGGTCGACTAGCGCGATTGAACTCAGCGCAGCGTACGGCAGGCGGGATCTAAAAGCGCCTGCCAGGCTGCAAGCCTTCTACTTCTAAATGAACGCACTGCCCACCCTGGATGCGCACGCCCACCTCGACCCGGCCCGGCCGCGGCAGGACTTTTCGGCGTGCGGCGCAGCGCTGGCGATGACCTTCTCGCTCGAAGGCGCGGCCCAAGCGCTGGAGCGGGATGACGAGCTGATCGCCTGGGGCGTGGGCTGCCACCCGCGCATGCCCGCCGCCCAGCATAGCTTTGACCCCGACCGATTTCGCGAACTCAGCGCACGGGCGGCCGTTGTTGGTGAAGTCGGCCAGGATGGCACCTGGCGCGTTGGGAAGAAACTGCAATTGAGCATCTTCCGGCAGATCCTGGGCACGGTAGCTGAACAGCCGCGGCCCGTCAGTATCCACAGCGTCGGCGCCACGGGCCTCGTGCTGAAGGAGTTAGGGCGCGCTCTGATCGCCGCGCCTATTTTGCACCGCTGGACGGGAACGGCCGCCGAAACGCAGGAGGCCGTGGAGTTGGGCTGCTACTTCTCGATCCATTCGCAAACGGCGCGTCACTCCAAGTTTCGCTCCTGGGTTCCGTTGGAGCGCGTGCTCATCGAAAGCGACCAGGGCCTCAACGACCCGCCGGCGGGAATCCCGGCGCGCATCGAATGGACCGAGCACCTGGTGGCGCAGCAGTATCAGATCGACGTGAGGGAACTGCGCGACATCGTTTGGCAGAATTTCGCGCGGATCCTCGGGGAGGCCGGCACCCGCGGGCTGCCCGGGGGGTCGGCGAGGTTGATCCAACAGGGCCTGCACGATGCTTAAGGTGTAGAGTTGTCAGTGTACGTGAGGAGGCGCCATGCCGAGTAACTTTGAGATCTTTATCGTGATCCTGGCTGGGGTGGCTGCGTTCCGGCTATTTAGGGAACAGGGCACGTGGTGGTGGGCGGCACTCCCCATCGTGGCAGGCATCGCCTTGCTTTTCGCTTCAGGCACCCTTATCGGCTTCGGCGTGCCTCTCTGGTATGGGGCCGCGTATGCCGAACAGAATCTCGAGCTTTACCTGATCGCCGCGCAGGTGGTCAGCATGGGTATCGAGCTGATGGTACTGATCGCTTTGATCCAGATGGTGATGCTCACCAAGAAATTCATCGCCCGGCCCTGGTACTACGCCGGCTGGAGTTTCTTCTTAGGCCTGATCCTTATCGCGGCGCTATTTACGGTCACCAGCGACATCGCTGAAAACATCCGCGTCGAATAAAAGAGGGCGGGGAGACCCGCCCCTACATTTGCTACGCTGCTTTTTCTTCGGCGGGTTCCGGCTGCACGTCATCCAGCGGGAACTGAGTCTCGCACTTCAGGCATTGGGCGAAGTTCTTGTTGGCGATCACCAGGGTCCCGGCGCAGTTGGGACAGGGCGTGGCGATGGGCCGCTTCCAGGAGGTGAACTCGCAGGCCGGGTAATTGGCGCAGCCGAAGAAGACGCGGCCCTTGCGCGTGCGGCGCTCCACCAGCTCGCCGCCGTCCAACGGGCAGATGACGCCGATCTTCTGCAGCCAGGGTTCGGTATGGCGGCATTCGGGGAAGCGCTCGCAGCCGATGAACTTGCCGTAGCGCCCCCAGCGGATGATGAGCTGGCCCTGGTTGCAGGTAGGGCAGGTGCGGCCCACGTATTCGGGTCCGGCCTTGGACTCGGGCATCTCGGCTTTGGCGCGTTCCACCGTGGCGGAGAAAGGCTCATAGAAATCGCGGATGATCTTGACCCAGCCCTCTTCGCCGGATGCGATCTTGTCCAGATGCTCTTCCATCTCAGCGGTGAACTGATAATCCACGATGGCTGGAAAGTGTTCGGTAATCAGGTCGTTGACCAGCAGGCCGGTCTCGGTGGGAATGAGGCGGCGCTCTTCGCGGGTCACGTAGCCGCGCTGCTGCAGCGTGTTGAGCGTGGGCGCGTAGGTGGAGGGGCGGCCGATGCCGTATTCCTCCAGCGTCTTCACCAGCGTGGCCTCGCTGTAGCGCGGCGGCGGCTGGGTGAAATGCTGCTCGGGCAACAGCTGGATGAGTTTTTGCTTTTGGCCTTCGGCCAGGTCTGGAGGGATGGCCGCGCCGTCCTCCTCTTCGCCCTCGGCCACTTCGGGGCGGGTCTCCTCGTACACCGCAAGGTAGCCGGGGAAGACGAGGTTGGAGCCGGCGGCACGCAGCAAGTATTTGTGAGCAGCGCCCTCCCCCAGCACGCGCACGGACACCGTGTCGTAGACGGCGGGCATCATCTGCGAGGCCAGGAAGCGCTGCCAGACGAGCTGGTACAGGCGGTACTGGTCGCGGGAGAGCTGGTCTTTGATCTGGGTTGGCGTCCGCAGGGCGGAGGTGGGGCGGATGGCCTCGTGGGCTTCCTGGGCGCCTTTGGAGCGGGTCTTGTAGACCGGCGGCTCGTCGGGGATGTAGGAGGCGCCGTGCACTTCTTTGATGTAATCGCGCGCTTCCTGTTGGGCTTGTGCCGAGACGTTCATCGAATCGGTGCGCATGTAGGTGATGAGGCCGGTGTTCTCGCCATGGCCCAGGTCGATGCCTTCGTAGAGCTGCTGGGCTACGGCCATGGTGCGCTTGGCGGTGAAGCCCAGCTTGCGGCTGGCTTCCTGCTGCAAGGTGCTGGTGGTGAAGGGCGCGGGCGCCTTGCGGCGGCGCTGGCCGCGCTTGATCTCGGAGATGGCGTAAGCCGCGGCCTGCAAGTCGGCCAGCAGCGGGTCGACGTCGGCCTTCTTGCCGAGCTTGGGCTCGGCGCCGTCCACCTCGGCTAACTTGGCCTTGAAGGTGGCGGCGCTTCCTTCCGGCTGCAACTCGGCTTCGATGCTCCAATATTCAACGGGGACGAAGGCATCGATCTCGCGCTCGCGCTCCACGATGAGGCGCAGCGCCACGGATTGGACGCGGCCGGCCGAAAGTCGGTTGCGCACCTTGGTCCACAGGATGGGGCTGAGGCTGTAGCCGACGAGACGGTCCAGCACGCGGCGCGCCTGCTGCGCGTCGACCAGCGACATGTCGATGGCGCGCGGGTGATGGAAGGCCTCTTCGATGGCGGGCTTGGTGATCTCGTGAAAGACCACGCGCTTCGTGCGGGAAGGATCGATCTCGGCGGCTTCAATGAGATGCCAGGCGATGGCCTCGCCTTCGCGGTCAGGGTCGGTGGCCAGGTAGATCTCCTCGGCGCGGGCGGCCTCCTTCTTGAGTTCCTTCACCACCGGGCGCTTCTCATTGGGCACACGGTACTTGGGCTCGAAATTATTCTCGACGTCCACGGAGAGCTGCGAGCGCAGCAGATCGCGCACGTGGCCGACAGAGGCTTCGACGCGGTAGCCGCTGCCCAGGAAGCGGCCCACGGTGCGGGCCTTGGCTGGCGATTCGACGATGACTAGTTTGCCGGAGCGCTTGGCATCGGCGCGTTCCTGCGGCGTGGGCTTGGGCGGCGGCGTGAGGCCGGCGTGCGCCGGCGTGGCGCCCATGCGGAACAGCGTGGTGCCGCACACGGGGCAGGTGCCACGGGTGCCCGGCGTGCCGGTCTTGGTGAACTCCGGCGCCGGGTTCTGCATCTCGCGTTTAGTTTTGCACTTTACACAATAAGCTTCCAAGTTGCTCTACTTTCGGGTCTTCTTAGAATGACGAAGGTATTAACAGCGAACTACAGGTATCGTTGCAGGCCTTTTTCTTTCAGCAGCTCGATCACCTTGCGAAGATCCTGCGAACGGGTTTTATCACAGATTAGCAATACGTCGCCGGTATCCACCACCACCAGGTCGTGCACGCCAACGGTAACGATCATGCGCTCTTCACTGTTGCTGTGGACCAGCGAATTGCGGCTGTCGAAATCTACGTGGTGCTTATGCAACACCAGGTTGCCATTGCCGTCCAGCTTCAGGACCTCGAACAGCGACGACCAGGAGCCGACGTCGTTCCAGGCCATATTCCTGGCGGGGATGACGGCCACGTCCTTGGCGTGCTCCATGATGCCGTAGTCGATGGTCTGGGCGGAAATGCGCGGCCACTCGTAGGTGAGCACGGTCTCGAAATCGGGCTGCCCCCAGGCCCGGCTGATCTTCAGCAGGGCGGCGTGCAGCTTGGGCATCTGCTGTTCGAATTCGGCCAGAATGCGGTCCACCTTCCAGATGAACATGCCGGAATTCCAGGCGTAATGGCCGTCGGCCAGCATCTGCTGCGCTTCAGCCAGTTCGGGTTTTTCCTTGAAGCGCTGCACAGTAAAGGCTTCGAAATCCCCGGCCAGGCCCAGCGAATCGCCCATTTGGATGTAGCCGTATTGGGTGGCCGGATAGGTGGGTTCGATGCCGAGGGTGACCAAATGATCTTGCAGCGCCAAATCATGGGCGGCCAGCAAATAGCGGCCAAATTCGCCTTTGTCGCCGATGTAATGGTCGGCGGTGAGAACGGCCATGACCGCGCCGGGGTGGCGGCTGTGCAGGAAGGCCGCGGCCAAGCCGATGGCGGGCGCTGTGCCACGCGGCTGCGGCTCCAGCAGGAAATTCTCCTTGGCCAGCTCCGGCGCCTGCTGCTGCAGTTCGATGCAATGGGCAGCGTTGGTGACGACAAGGATGCGTTCAGGAGGGAAGCGGCGTTCCAAGCGGCGCACCGCCATCTGGAACAAGGTGGCGTCGTCGATGAGCTGCAGCATTTGCTTGGGGCGGGATTGACGGGACAGTGGCCACAAGCGCGTGCCGCCGCCGCCGGCCATGATGACTGCGTAATAGTTATCGGTCATGGCCCCACCTGGTACTCGGCGCGCGGTTCGCGGGCGGCCACGTAGCTCATGCCGCCCACCTGGCGCACCAGGCCTTTCAGCTCCATCAACGCCAGCGCCGAGGATACCTGGTCGATGGGCAACTGGGCCAGGGCGCCGATCTCATTGACGTGCAGGGGTTCCGCGCCGAGAAGGCCGAAGAGCCTGGCTTCGGTGGCATCCGCGGGCAGGACGGCCGCGGCGGTTTTGTGCTCGGCCATCATTTCAAGATTGAGCAGATCGAGCAGGTCCTCGAAGCGCACCAGGGGATGGGCGCCGCGCTGGATGAGCATGTTGGTGCCCTTGCTGGCGGGGGCAAAGATATTGCCGGGCACGGCGAAGACCTCGCGGCCTTGCTCGGCAGCAAAGCCGGCGGTGATCAGCGCGCCGCTCTGTTCGCCGGCTTCGACGATGACCACGGCCAGGGACAGGCCGGAGATGATGCGATTGCGCGGCGGGAAGTTGGCGGCGTCCGGTGGAGTACCGACGGCATAGTCACTGACCAGCGCGCCATGGGCGATGATCTCTTCGGCCAGGCGGCGATTCTCGACCGGGTACACCTGATCCAATCCGTGGGCCAATACGGCGATGGTGCGGCCGCCGGCTTTGAGCGCGGCGCGGTGGGAAATGGCGTCCACACCTTTGGCCAACCCGCTGACCAGGGTGATGCCATTGTGCGCCAGGAAGGCGCCGAACTCTTCGGCCACCTGCTGGCCGTACGGGGACACGCGGCGCGTGCCGACCACGGCCACCGCCCATTCGTCCTCGGGGAGCAGCTGGCCGCGGACATAGAGCACCGGAGGGGCTTGATCCAGCTCGCGCAACTTGCGCGGGTAAGCATCGTCCTGCCAGGTGAGCGCAGTGATGTTGTGTTTATCCAGATCGGGGAGGAGGCGCGACAAGTCAATCGTTTGGCGGGCTTCGATGAAATTTGCCACGTAGACTTCACCGAGGCCCGTCTGGCGCCACCGGTCCGGTGAGGCTTCCCAGGCGGCTTGGGGCGAGCCGAAGGAATCCAGCAAGGCGCGCAGACGCACGGCCCCGATCCCTTTGACCCTATTCAATGCTAACCAGTAAATACGCTCGTCAGTCATAAGACCACCCCTGGGAAGCGGGCAGAGAATATCATAACAGTGGGCAGTTGACAAAAAGATAGTGGACAGAAAAAACTCAGCCTGCGCGCAGGCCGGGCAACAGATGTACGATCATGCGTTTGGCCTTGAGGTCCACAGCCCGAACCACTTGGTCGATAGCTGGTAACAGAAGTTCGCCGCCGTCTTCTGGCCGCACCACAAAGACTTCGTTGCCGCCGGTGTGCAGAATGTCCACGAGCGTTCCCAGCGGCTCGCCGGAGTCCTCGATCACCTCAAGGCCGAGCAGCTGATGCTGATAATACTCGCCGGCGGGAAGCGGAGGCCGGTCCGCGACTGCTGCGGACAAGGGCACGTTGCGCAAGCCTTCGACATCCTCGACACTGGGAAATTCCTCAAAAGCCAGCAGCAGGCCGTCGTTGTGCTCACGCCGCTTGGAGATCGTCACAGGCCGATGGTCTTCGCCGACATAGAGCCGGGCGCCGGGCTGCAAGCGTTCGGGAAAATCGGTTTCCAGGGAAACCAGGACCTCCCCTTGTAAGCCGTGGGGACGGCGTAAGATGCCTACCAAGACAAAAGCAGGCTCGCCTGAAATCGGCGAGCCTGTGGGTTTGCTTCGACGGCGGGCTGCGTAACGCCGACGCGGGGTGGTCACTCGGGTTCCGAGATTTGCAGGAAAGCGCGCTTACCATCACGGGCAGCTGTAACCTGCAAGAGCATGCGGATGGCATTGGCGACGCGCCCGTTGCGACCGATCACCCTACCCATGTCGTCACGAGCGACGCGCAAATTGATCTCGATGTTCTCTCCCTTTTTACGCTCCCATACCTGAACACCAGTGGGATCATCCACCAGGGAGCGCGCCACGTACTCGATCAGCTCTTTCATCGGTCAGAGGATTAGGCGGCGGGAGTTTCTTCAGATTGCGGGGCTGGGGCGTCAGCAGCCGGGGCGGCAGGAGCTTCTTCAGATTTCGGAGCCGGGACGTCAGCAGCCGGGGCGGCAGGAGCTTTTTCAGATTTCGGGGCCGGGGCAGCAGCAGCCGGGGCGGCAGGAGCTTCGGCCTTGGCCGCCTTCTTGCGGCTGGAAGTGCCGGCGCCGGGGGCGCTGCGCTGGGTGCGGCTGTTCACGTTGCGAGCCTGGACGGCGGCAGCCGCTTCGGCCAGCAAGGTCTCCACTTTTTCGCCGGTCTTGAAGCGCTCGAAGCGCTCCAACAGGCCAATGACTTTGAATACCTGCACGGCGGAATCACTGGGCTGAGCTCCATTGGCGATCCAATGATAGATGCGATCTTCCTTCAGATTGATGGTGGCGGGCTCGGTGCGCGGGTTGTAATAACCCAGGATCTCAATAAAACGCCCGTTGCGCGGGCTTTCTTTATCGGCCGCCACAACACGAAAGCTGGCTTGCGATTTGCTGCCAACACGGCGTAAACGTATGCGAACCATGGATAAGCAAGACTCCTATTTCTTGGTGAGTGATTATACCTGTTGCGAAGGTAAGCCCCGCAAACAGCAGGTGATTTTAGCCGTCCAAGCTGCAGCGGTCAAGGGTGGGCTTCGCCGCAACCCGCGACTTCATTTAATGGCTTGTGTTGTAATTGGCACGGTTCTCATCCTAAAGCTGAAAGCGGAGAAGAGATGGCCAAAATCGCCCTGGTTACAGACAGCACGACCTATATCCCTAAAGAACTTAGCAAAGGGTACGACATTCATGTAGTCCCATCCGTGATCATCTGGGGCGAGGAGGTATTTAAAGACGGAGTCGATATCCAGCCCACCGAATTCTACAAGCGGCTGGCGGCGTCCAAGACCTCCCCGACCACGTCCCAGCCTACCCCGGCAGTTTTCATCGACAAACTCAAGCAATTAGGCTCGCAAGGGTACAAGGATGTGTTGGGCGTTTTCGTTTCCGCCGGCTTCTCCGGAACGATCGCTTCGGCAGAGCAGGCCAAGCAACAGGTGACGGACGTCAATTTCACCATCGTGGACGGCCATTCGGCCTCCATGGGGACCGGATGGCCGCTGTTGGAGGCCGCCAAGGCGATCAAGGCGGGCAAGTCCTTCGAAGAGTGCGTCAAGATCGCCGAAGAGGCCACCAAGCACACCGGGGTGCTGTTGATGGTGGATACGCTGGAGTTCCTGCACCGCGGCGGACGCATTGGCGGGGCGCAGCGCTTTGTGGGCACGGCATTGAACTTGAAGCCGATCCTCGAAGTGATGGATGGCAAGCTGGAAGCGGTAGAGCGGGTGCGCACGAAGGCGAAGGCGCTGGACCGCTTGGTGGAACTGCTGGTGGAACGCGTGGGCGGCCGCAAGCCGGTACGCCTGGTCGCGCTGCACGCCAATGCACCGGAGGACGCCAAGATGCTGTTGGCCGAAGGGGCCAAGCGACTGCAACCTATCGAGACGGCGTTAAGCGAGGTTAGCCCGGCAGTGGGCACGCACACCGGCCCGGGCACGGTGGGCTTCGCGTTCATGGCGGGGGTGTAAGGACGGTTGGCAGAAGGTAGAAGGTAGAAAAGGGCGGGCTTGAGGCCCGCCCTTTATGTTTACTGGAGCTCTCCCCAGACCCAACGAGGTGTTGGGTTACTTCACGGTGCCGTAGAAAAGTGGAAGGGGGTTGATCTTGCGCTCGTTCCATTTGTGGGCGGCCAACACGCGAGCGCGGGCGGCTTTCAGCTTGGCCTCATCGTTGGCGTGGAGCGTGAATAACCGCGCGCCCTTGGTCACCTTATCGCCTACTTTGTGATGGACGACGATGCCGACAGCATGATCGATCGTGTCCCCTTTCTTGACGCGGCCGGCGCCCAGCTCAACGGAAGTCTCGCCGACTTCTTTGGCATCGATGAATTTGAGGTAACCCGAGCGCGGCGCGGGGACATCTTCGATGTATTGAGCCGGCGCAAATTTTTCCGGATCGTCCACATAGCTGACATCCCCCCCCTGAGCGGCGACCAGGGCGCGGAAGCGCTGGAAGGCGCTGCCGTCCTGCAGCTTCGCCGCGGCTAGCTTGCGGGCGGCGGCCAGCGTCTTTTCCTTTTCCCCCAATACGATGAGGTGGCTGGCTACCTCCAGAGCGTGTTGGCGGAAGTCCTCAGGGCCGCCGCCGCGCAGAGTCTCGATGGCTTCCTTCACCTCGAGGGAATTCCCAACGGCATGGCCAAGCGGCTGGTTCATGTCGGACAGCAAAGCCACGGCTTTGCGGCCGGCCAGCTTGGCGATCTTCACCATGATGCGTGCCAATGCACGCGCATCCTCCAGGTTCTTCATGAAGGCGCCGACGCCAACTTTGACGTCCAACACCATGCGCTGTGCGCCGGCGGCGATCTTCTTGCTCATGATGGAAGAGGCGATCAGCGGGAGTGACTCGACTGTTCCTGTAACGTCCCGCAAAGAATACAGCATTCCGTCCGCTGGAGCCAAGTCACCGGTTTGCCCTGTGAGCACAACACCCAACTCACGCAATTGGGATAGGAACTCTTCAGTAGTAAGGTTGGTGCGAAAGCCGGGGATAGACTCCATCTTGTCGAGAGTGCCACCGCTAAAGCCAAGACCTCGCCCGGACATCTTGCCGACATGCAGACCGCAAGCAGAAGCTATTGGCTCCACGACTAGAGTGGTCTTGTCGCCAACCCCGCCTGTGGAATGTTTGTCCAGGGCGAAATCAACCACTCCGGACAAGTCAAGCACGTCGCCAGAATTAGCCATAGCTAGACTCAAGTCTCTTGTTTCAATGTCCGACATCCCATTTATATAGACTGCCATTGCCCACGAGGCAATCTGATAATCAGGTATCCTTCCGCTTACTAAACCCCGGACAATAAACTGGATTTCTTCTTTCGATAGGTTTTTTCCATCACGTTTTTTTACTATTAAATCTACTGCACGCATTCATCACCTTCGAAGTTGTTGCCTATTGTCTAGTATAATGCGCCCAAGCAAAGAGAGGACAGTATGTCTGAACAACAGAAGAAGTTTATTGTGTTCGAGTATGCGGATGGTGGGAATGCTAGCTATTTCATTGACAAAATTAGAGACGAGGAAATCCTAAAGGACACACAATTTGTAGTCGAGCGAGAGCCTACATACGGGATCTTCGGCGGTGCACTTATGCCGATACTAAGGGGAGATTTAAGATACGAGCCTCATTTTTTAGAATTGATGTTCGGCTTTTTAGCTGACAGGGCAAACCACACTTTAAGGAAATCTGAATTTTCTATAAATGGTCTGCGAAAAAATAAACATGTGATCTGCGATCGATATAACCTTGCAACGTTTGCATATCAAATTGCCAGGATAGATCCGTCAAGAGATCTTCCGATTTACAGTGGGGAAACAAAAGATGACCTCTTCAAGTGGTTTGAAGAAGTATGTAAGTATTTCCCAAAACCAGACCTAACGGTTTTTTTGAAATTCAATACTAGTACTCTCGCTGATAACATAAAAAAGGCAAATCCAACCATTCCTCCATTTACAATACTGCCCAAAAAAAATGAGGAAGAAACAGAAGATCAATATGAGGAACGAATAAAAGGCCACATTGATGAGATTACAAACAACTACCTCATGGCAATTGAATACCTAACAAAAAGGGCCGTAGGGCGTCAAAAAATTGAGGTTATTGATGTTGAGTTCCACGAGAAAGCTTGGCGAGATATGAGGCCTAAGATTTTAGAGTGCCTAAAAACTAAATAAAAAATGGCGCCAGTTGTGATGCATGGGTTTGATGTTCCTTTTATCGCAATTGAAGGAATTGATGGTTCAGGAACATCAACACAGACCCATCTTTTGACCAATGGTTTAAGAAATAAGGGTTATAAAGTATTTATTACTCAGGCTCCTAGCGCTAGTCTTTGGGGTGGTCGCATTAGGCTTGTACTAAACAAGCAAACCCTTGTTGATCCCTTGGGTTTAGCTTTTGCATTTATGGCTGATCGAGTATCACACCTTTCAAGAGTTCAATCGGAATTGCAGGCGAGATCGGATGATTTGCTGGTGAGCGGGAGGCTGCATTTGTCTTTTTTGGCCTATCAACATCGGCATACTAGGAAGAAAATGGAATGGTTGTCGAACTTATTAAAATGGCTGCCATTTCCCGATGTCACTTTCTTCATTGACGCAGATCCGGACGAATGCTACGCACGAATAAAAAAGAGATCAGGCCAAGACATCTTCGAAAGCGCCTATTCTCTTCGAGCGATGAGAGACGGTTTTTTTGAAGCTATAAGCTTCATGACATCAAAAGGGCAGAAAATAATCACCGTTCCAGGAAAGGATCATGTTTTAGAAATTAGCGCACTTATATTGTCGCATGCACAGGACGAACTGGGAAGGATAGGAAGGAAGGCACAATGACTTCAAACATAATAGCAGGGAAGGATTTATCGGACTTAGTCAGGCAAACCGTTGATTCTGATTCCTCAGACGCAGAGTATGACCCGGAATTAATTTCCGGTTACTTTTATACACTTCGCGTTGGCAAAAAAGCCTACCTTGCAAGAACACCTGCCGGGCAGGAGCAAGCAATAGAAATTAAATTCACAAAGCCTCTCAGATTACAGGGGGACAGGGAAGTTGTGCTTAGAAGTTTGGAAAGCTTTAAAAAAATACCAGACGATATTTATGGCGAATTGAGCTTAAATCCTGAATTGGCGAAAATGGGTGTAGTCCTTATTGCACCTTCAAAGTTTTACCCAGGGGTAATAGGATTTCCTCATTTTATTATTAGCAATTTAACCTACTCAAACGTTGTGCTAAACCTCGGCGACAAGCTTGTTGACGTTCAATTTTTTCGACTAAAGGAAAAAATCACTGAAATATCATCGCCCTTCTGGAGCTTTGGAAGGCCAAATTTGCCTGTTCTGACTAAACCGGAGAAAATGGTGGATTCCTTTCCGGCTGTTGAGGCGAGTGTAAATCTACTCAGACAAGAACACGATGAGCTTAAGCGTGTTGTAACGGAAATTTCAAGTTACGGGTACTACAAACCTCATGGTACACCGCCCGATTCTACGTACACAAAAGATCCGATCGTTAATCTAAAAAGCAATCCTTTGTTTTCCCAAAATTCAAGTCGCCCTACCAAAGTTGTTTCAGGCACGACGACAACGATTGATACAGTACCAGCTTTAACACTGTCAAAAAATGTCCTCGTTGAAGTCATCCCCTCAAACTTCCTAACAAAAAACTGCATACAGTTGCTTACCAAGGCTATTCCATCTGGGTACAATGGAAACATCACTCTCCAGCTATACAACTATGGCTTAGAGGACTTGAATATCCCAGATGATGAAATTCTTGCATTTGCTAAACTAACCCAGATGGGCCTAATAGCATTTTCGGAAGGTGAGGAGGTTTTAAGAGACAATCAAGATTTACCTGATTCAAAAGGAGTTCACTATTCAACCGCCGAGGTGCGGAAAATGCTCGGGGGCTTTGAAGACAAATTAAAGGATTATGATGCAAAGATAAACGCTGATCGGAGAATCATCGACCTATTCTTTATGGCCGCAATCGCCGGAATAATCGCAGGTGTTTTTATAACGTTAATCACTTCTCTTACAAGGACTGAAAATACAATTCAAGGCATCGTAAACCCCAAAAATATCGCGATTTTCCTTGGAGTAACTATTCTAGTTTCACTCGCTGTAATGGAGTTCTGGAAACTTAGAAGCAAGAAGGAACATAATGATCAACCAAATGAAAACTCTCACTGAATTTATAGACAGACACTGGACAGAACTGGCAACCGGTCCTCTTGCAAGACCGAATGTGCCCAGTTTATTGGACTCAATCCAAGAGATTGTTACAGAAACTATAAATACAAACCAGACGTTAACGTATGAGTCAATTGTCTCTTGTTATTTAAGCTTAAACGGTTTTGAATTAATCCAGCGCAAGCGATCTGAAAGTTTTATCCTTTCATTTCGATGTTATTTGCCTCTTGAAATCGCAATTGAGGGTTTGAGTTTTTTTGATAATATTGACTATAGAGAGCTCCGAAACATCGTGAATGAAAGTTCGTTTGCTCTTGCAATTTGTTTCGAAAACTCTAATCGCGAGTCTCATACACAAGGAAACAAAGGGATTAATTTTTTGGCTGAAAGATTTATTTCAAGGAAAGAAGTCGAGAGTGTTCTTATTTCCCTCTTTCTTATAAAGACTTATCGAGGATTCGAAAGTTCATTAAAAAGAGATAGCGATCTTGATCATTATTTCCTTTCTTTGATAAATTCGCGATTCTCCATTTCATTGGCCTCTCTTTCTACGCTAGAGTCAAAATGGAATAAACTCCGAGAAGGGTCCTCTCAAGAAGTAGATAAGCTCAAGTAGTTCTCTCTGATCGGCAGATATCGGGGGAAAGAGCCTGGGCTTTCGCGTTTTTTGATGATGATATCGACAGCGCGCATAGGGCTTGGCTTAAATTATAATCGAAGCGCTCATTTGTCATACAATTAACCGTAGCTTGTTAAATGGCTTGACAAAGCCTGAACCCCGCCAATAGACTGGCTTACCTGCAAGATTGTTAGGAATGGAGATCTGACCGGCTAGCAATGGCTATTCTGCTGACCAAGGTGCGACCGCCGCAACGACGCAAAGATGTGCTGCGGCGGGTGCGCCTGATCGACATCCTCCACCAAAACCTGCACCGAAAACTCACCTTTGTTTCGGCGCCGGCGGGATACGGCAAAACCACGCTGCTGGTGGACTTTGCCGCGGACGTGGATGCCATCGTATGCTGGTATCGCATCAGCCCGGAGGACAACGACCTGGTGCAGTTCGTCGGCCACCTGGTGGCCTCTTTCCAGCAGCAGGTGCCGCAATTCGGCCTGGACTTGCAGGAGAAGCTCAACTCGGCGGGAGGCGCTCCAGATGCGGCCACGCTGGCGGTGGACTTCATCAACGAGGTCGAACAGAAGGTAGGCGACTTCTCGCTATTGGTGCTGGACGACTACCACCTGGCAGGCGAGAACCAACAGATCGTCGATTTCGTCGAAAACTTCCTGGAACACTTGCCGGACCGGCTGCGCATCCTCATTGGCTCGCGCAGCGTGTACGGCATCCCGACGGCCAACCTGTACATCCGAGACGAGCTGGTGACCATCAGCGCGGACGAACTACGCTTCCGGGCGGATGAGCTGCAAAAGCTGGTGCTGCAGAACTACCGCATCCGGCTAACCGACGAGCAGGCCGATGAGTTCGCCAAGCGAGCCGACGGCTGGATCATTGCCATCCTGTTGGCTCTGCGCACCATGGAGAACGGCATGCTCCCCAGGCTTAGCGGGGGGATCCAACAGGTCTACGAATATCTGGCCGAAGAGGTGGTAAGCCGGCAGAGTGAACACTTGCGCGACTTCATGCTGGCTACGTCGATCTTGAGCGATTTCAACGAGGGGCTGTGCAATTATTTGCTGGAGCGCAAGGACGCGGCGGTTTCGCTGCAGGCGCTGGAAGATCGCAACTTGTTCGTCAGCCGCACGGAGACCTCGGAAGGCCCCAGCTACCGTTACCACCAGCTGTTCTCTGAGTTCCTGCAAGACTATTTTGGTCGGACGCAGAAGGCGCGCCTGGCGGAGCTACACCGGCGCGCCGCCGAATGGCACCGGGGCCGCAAGGAATGGGAGGCCGCCATCGACCACAAGCTGGCCGCCGGCGACAAGGAAGCCGCGGCCGCGTGGATCGACAAAGTAACCAAGGATTACTACGTCACCGGGAGGCAGGCATTATTAGCGCGCTGGGTGGAGGTGTTGGGCAAGGCGCCGGATGCGCAGAAGGCAGCCCCACGGCTGTTGCTGTACCATGCAAAGTTTCTCGGGAATCAGAGCAAATTCGCTGAATGGACGAAATTCCTGGACATTGCTGAGCCTGCATTCAAAGTTGAAGGGGATTTTGTTATGCTAGCCAATGTCGCCATTACGCGGGGTATGGCGGCCAGGTTCATGGGAGACTACAAAGAAGCCATCCGCTTAGCTGGGCGAGCCCAGACCCTGCTCGAAAAGGCCTCCAAGCAACCCAAGCGCTCCGTGCAGTGGTATCAGGCGGAGCGGTTGAAGGGGTTGCCGACCTTCTTCCAGGGCGAAGCGGAAGAGGCAATCAAGTTTCTAAAGACTGCGGTCGGCGGATTCAGACGGCTGGCCTCGGCAAACGCCAGCGATCAAAGATCGGCAAACCTCTACGACTTGGCAGAGAGTCTGAACGACCTGGGGCTGGTGTATATCAACAACGGGCAGCTGCTGGAAGCCCAAAAGGCCTTCCAAGAAACCCTGGAGATACACGTCCGCCGCCGCAGTAATCTTGGGGCGATGGCTTCGGCGCGCAATAACATTGCCTATCTGCACCACCAGATCGGGCAATACGCCGAAGCCTGGCATGAGTACTCATTGGCGTTGGATCATGCCCAGGCGGCCAACATGGCGCGCGTGCAGGTGGCGATCCTCAATGGTCAAGGGGACCTGCTGCTGGACGTCGGCGAAGCCGACGAAGCCGAGAAGAGCTACCGAAGTGCATTCACCCTGCCCGGGGAGCATCCTGAACTGGTAGGGTCATACGCCGGCCTGGCCAAAGCCGAACGCACCAAGGGACACTTCAGCGAAGCAATGAACTGGCTGCGGAAAGGCGCCAGTTTCAAAGGCGGGGCGATGGACCCGATCGAGTTTGCCCTGGAGATGGGGAACATCTACGCGGACATGGGGCAAGCCGAGCTTGCATTGAAGGAATTCAACAAGGCAATGGCAGGATGGCCCAAACAAAAAGCACCAAAGCAGCCCCAGGTCCTGGCCGCCTTTCTGGCAGCGCGCGCGCAGTTCCGCAAAGGCCGCATGGCCGAGGCGGACAAACTCCTGCAAAAGGCGATGGAAGGAGCGGCAAGGTTGGGCTACGATCAGTTCCTGGTGGCCGCTGCACGGTCACGCGAGGACTTCATGGAATTGCTCGCGAAGCACAACCCCTCGGGCCAGATCAAGGCCCTGGCACAGCGGGCGGCGAAGTTCCCGGCCGGCAAGGCAGCTTTGGAGCGAAAAAGCGCAGAGGCGGATGTCAAGCCCATCCAGATCGAAGTGCACGCCTTCGGCTCCGGGGAGATCCGCGTCGACGGTGAGCTGCTGCCGGCAGGCGCCTGGCGATCGAGCCGAGCCCGGGGCTTGTTCTTTTACATTCTCGATCATGGCAAGGTTCGGAAAGAAGCGATCGGCCTGGATTTTTGGCCCGACTTCAGTTCCGGCAAGATCAGCAGTAATTTCCACGCTACCCTGTGGCGCGTGCGACAAGCGCTGGGCTTCAAGGATTCGATCATATTCGAACAGGACCACTACAGCCTGCATCCCTCGATACAGGTCTGGTACGACGTTAGGGAATTCGAGACCTACCTGGGGAAAAGCAAAGAGCCCGGGTTGGCCTCGAGGGAGCGCAGTGAGCTGACCAAGCAAGCGGTGGACCTGTATCAGGGTCCTTTTCTGCAGGATATCTATATGGAATGGGCAGACCGCCGGCGAGAGGAATTGCGCAATCTCTACGTGGATGCATTAATCAGCCTGGCAAATCTGGCTGATAGCGGCAAGCATTACCGGGATGCCAAACTTTTATATGAGAAAATATTGGGCGTGGACCCCTATCGCGATGAAGTGCATTTATCCCTGATGAAGTGCCTGGTGCTTTCTGGGGCGCCTTCGGCGGCGATCGCGCACTTCAAGGATTACCGGACCATGCTGCGCAGAGACCTGAACGCCGAACCCATGCAGGAGCTGCGCAAATACTATGACCAGTTGGCGGTGAAGATTGAGACCTAGTAAAGGAGGACAAAAGACAGGGACAAGTGTCCGGATTTTCCCGACTTCCATCGTTGCGATCAAGGCTGCTCTCACCCGGGTAGCCTTTTTTGTTCGTTGGCATGCACCTTGCTCATAGATGCGTTCATAGGGCAATAGGTAGTATGCCTGGCAACTAAAACCAAACTATTCTTGGAGGATTCGACATGTTCAACAGCACAAAGATCAGATTCAGCCAGCCCTGCGGTGGTGGGGTAGGAACAGGACCCTCGTTTGCCCAGCCTTGCGGTGGTGGCATCGGCACAGGCCCAAGCTTCGCGCAGCCCTGCGGCGGCGGCATCGGCACTGGGCCTTCGTTCGACCAGCCCTGTGGCGGCGGCATCGGCACCGATCATTAACCTGAACCCTAACGAATCACTCATAGCACCAAGGAGATTGCGATGTCTAAACTGAAATTGAACGCCATTGCTACACAGGCTCTGCTAGACAACGAATTCAAGACCGCTTTGTTGAACGGGCAAGTGCAGGATCGGCTGAGCGCCTTCCAGTTGAATGACGAGGAAGTGCGGGCGGTGATGTCCATCCAGGCCATGGATCTGGACCAGTTCATCCGCCATTTGAGCGGGCTCATCCAGCCTTCTGCGGCTGCTGCCTAAGGCCGTTCGGCTATAAACAACTTATAAACCAAGACCGTTGCGGTCTGGCTTTATCCTTAGGGCGAGGGTAAATGCGATTTACCCTCTCGCTGTCTTAAGGGCTAGTCGGTGCGTGTGGCGAAAAGCGCCACCAGCCAGGAAGCGACTTGAGATCCAGGATGCTAGTAGAATCATTTAATGAAGAGCAGGCGCTAAGGGCCAATGGACGTACGGCAAACAGGGCCATGAACCCAAGCCAGCAGAACGCTGAAAGCGACCATACAGAGGAACTTGCGGCCCTGGCGATCGCCGGGGCGAGCATCGTTTCCAGCCTCGAACTCGATAAAGTCCTGCAGATCGTCGCCCAGCAATTGACCAACCTGCTGGACGTGCCCATTTGCATCCTGGCCGATTGGCATCCCAACCCGGGCGGCGTCAAGACCTATCTCAAATTTGTAAACTCAGAAGTCACCAAGCTGCCGCGTCAATACGAAGTCACGCCATTATCCGAAAACCTAGCGCTAAATGGGGTTATTGAAAAGATAAGACCGGTGCAAATAAGCCTGGACGAACCAGGCCTGGCCGCAAAACATAAGTCTGCATTTAAGAAGGCGGGGGTTGCCACCATACTTCTCTTACCGCTGATGGCGCAAAGCAAGACCCTGGGCCTGGTGGAATTGCAGGAAACGCGCGGCATGCGTCATTTCACCGACCGCGAAATCTATCTGGCCCAGACGCTGTGCCACCAGGCTGCGGCCGCCATTGAGAACGCGCGGCTATTCGAAGCCACTCGCCGGCAGCTGCAGGAGTTGAGCCTGCTGCACCAGGTTTCCCTGGCCGGAACGGACGCCACCAACGAAAACGAACTGATCGAGCGCACCACGCAGCTCATCCGTGCCGACCTATTCCCCGACAATTTTGGCGTCCTCCTGCTGAACCACGATGGGTCGCAACTCCTGGTGCATCCTTCTTACGAGGCGGGCAAGCCGCTGAAGGCGTTGACCATTCCATTGGGCCGGGGCATCACGGGCCAGGTGGCTTCACTAGGCATGCCGCTGCGTGTGGCGGATATCCGCCAGGAGCCCAACTACCTGGGCTACGACGAGGACACCCGATCTGAACTGTGCGTGCCGATGAAGATCGGCGAGCGGGTGGTGGGAGTCATCAATGCGGAAAGCCGCGAGCCTGATCATTTCACCGAGAGAGATGAGCGCCTGTTGCTTACGCTTTCCGGGCAGTTGGCCAGTGGCATCGAGCGCCTGCGCAACGCAGCCGCCGAGCACCGCCGCGCCAAGCAGTTGAGCATTCTCAACAAACTCACCGGCGAGATGAGCGGAGTGTTGGATCGCGACCGGCTGTTCAAGGTGGTGGTGGAGCGGCTCAACAAGGAAATGAGCTATGTCTCGACCGACATTTCCCTGGTGGAAGAAGAGACCCAGGAATATGTGATCGCCGCGGTCAGCGGGACCTTTGCCTCGCTGGTGTCGGAGAGCGGTTACCGCCAGCCTTTTGGGGTGGGCTTGCTGGACCGCGCGGCGCGCACAGGGGAAGTGGTGGTGGCGAACAACGTGCACGAGCAGCCTGAGTACAACCTGGTGGCCGGGCACGAAGCGATCAACTCGGAACTGATCATCCCGATCAAGATCTATAAGCGCGTGGTGGCCCTGCTCAATATCGAAAGCAACCGATTGAACGCGTTCGACCATCACGAGGTGGAGGCCTTAAGCACCCTTTGCGAGCAGATCTCCATCGCTCTGGAAGGCATTAATCTATTCGACTCCACACGACGGCAACTGCAGGAGCTGACCGTTTTGCATGCCATCACCCACGCGGCCGTAAACGCCAAAAGTGAAGCGGAACTCCTGGAGCGGGCGACCGAGATCATCGGCGACAGCCTGTATCCGGATCAGTTCGGCTTCCTCATGTTGGATGAGGGCGCGCAGACCCTGGTGGTCGACCAAAGCTATCGAGGCATCACGGCCGAGACGAAGAAACGAACGGTGCCGCTCGCCCAGGGGGTTGCCGGCCGCGTAGCCGCCACGGGCACTCCGTGGAGGATTCCGGATGTGCTCAAAGAACCAAGCTATTTGAATGTAAGCCCCAACATGCATTCGGAATTATGCGTGCCCATCCTGGGGAGCTCTAACAAGGTATTGGGAGTGATCAACGCCGAAAGCGCCCAAGAGGATGCCTTTTCGGACAAAGATATGCGCTTGCTCAACACGATCGGCGGCCAATTGGGGACGGCCATCGAAAAGATCCGCCTATTCGAATCCGAACGCGTGCAGCGGGAGCAGGCCGAAACTTTGCGCGAAGTGGCCGCCATCCTGAGCAGCGAGACGGACAGCTCCAGTGTGCTGGACCTGATCCTGGAGCAATTGAAGCGAGTGGTGCCTTTCGATAGCGCCTCTATTCAGATCATCAAAGGCGAGAACTTGAGCATCCGCGCCATCGCCGGCTCACTGGATTCGAGCGCGCTGGGGTACGAGATCCCGATCAAAGACGATCACTTCGCCCACCCCTTGCTCTACGAACACCGCACTGTGGTCTATGAGGACATCAGCGACCACGCGGGTTGGCTGCAGGCGCCTGGCGCCTCAGGAGTTAAATCGTGGATCGGCGCGCCGCTGGTGGTCGCCGGGGAATGCGTAGGCGTGCTGACCGTGGACGGTTATCAGCCCAAGCAATTCAACGCGGCCGATGCGCAGGTCGTCTCGGCATTCGCCATCCATGCCGGCATCGCCCTGGAAAACGCGCGCCTGTTCGAAGCGGCGGAAGACGCCTACGTACAGACCGTCGGCGCCCTGGCGAGCGCCATTGATGTGCGCGACAGCTACACCAGCGGCCACAGCCAGCGGCTGGCGGAACTGGCTGTGATGACCGGGCAAACGATGGATTGCAGCGAAGACGAGTTGGTGGATATTCGCTGGGGAGCACTGCTGCACGACATCGGCAAGATCGGTGTTCCGGATGACATTTTGCGGAAGCCAGGCATCCTGGAAGCCGGCGAGGAAGAGATCATGCGCCGCCATCCGGAAATTGGGGCGCATATCGTGGCCGGGGTGAAGAACCTATCCGGCGTGGCGCCGATCATCCGCGCCCACCAGGAACGCTATGACGGCAACGGATATCCCGACGGACTGCGCGGCGATGCGATCCCCAAGATCGCCCGCATCATCGCGGTGGCCGATGCTTACGTGGCTATGACCGATGAACGTGTGTATCGCAAGTCACGCAGCCACAGCGAAGCGGTGACGGAACTCAAGCGCTGCAGCGGCACGCAATTCGATCCCACAGTGGTCAAGGCCTTTCTCAAAGCGATCGAATCGAGGCACGAACTAGTCAAAGAATAAGCATGGCATCGCCGAAAGAATAGAAGCGGTACCCTTCGGCGATGGCCTCCCTATAGGTTTCCAAGATCAGTTCCCGGCCAGCGAAGGCGCTCACCAACATCAGCAGTGTGGAACGGGGCAAGTGAAAGTTCGTCAGCAGAGCATCAACTGCGGCGAACTTGTAGCCCGGGATTATGAATAGGTCCGTGCGGCCCTCGTAAGGCGCCACTTCCCTATCCTCCCTTAAGCGCGCCGCGGTTTCAAGTACGCGGACCGAAGTTGTGCCCACCGCCACCACGCGGCCGCCGGCGGTGCGCGTGGCATTCACCTGGCCGGCGGCCGCGGCGGTCAGCTGGCACCATTCCGTGTGAATGAGGTGAGCGCGGGGATCCTCCTCGTTCACGGGGGCGAAGGTATCAAGGCCGATGTGCAGGGTAAGTTCCGCGAAGCGGGCGCCCCTGCTTCGGATGGCTTCCATGAGGACCGGCGTGAAATGCAAGCCGGCGGTGGGCGCCGCCGCCGAGCCCGGCTCCCGAGCATAGACGGTCTGATAGCGTTCGGGGTCGGCCAAAGCCGTGTGAATATAGGGCGGCAAAGGCACGGACCCCAACCGCTCCAGTTCACGATCCACCGGGCGGTCAAAGGCGATGAGACGCTGCGCCTCGCCCAGGTCCGCCTCAATCGTTGCCGCCAGATCGTCCTGCAGTTCTATTCGCTTGCCGGGCGACAGCCCTTTGCCGCCCACCAGCGCTTTCCAGCGCCGGTCATCGAGCCGCTCCAGGAGCAGTAGCTCCACTCTGCCGCCGCCTGGACGCTTGCGCCCGAAGATACGCGCCGGAACCACGCGGCTGCGGTTAATGACCAGGAGGTCATTGGGGTTCAGGAAGTCCGGGAGGCGGCGGAAGATAGTGTGCTGGACCCTGCCGGTGCGGCGATCCAAGACGAGCAAGCGGGAGGAGTCACGCGGTTCAAGCGGCTGCTGGGCGATCCGCTCTGCAGGGAGTTGGTAATCGAAAGCCGAAGTCTTCAAAGGAGATCAGCGGCCCAGGAACCGGGCCAACAAGTTCAAGCCAAGCGTCAGGATGACGGATAGCAGGATCGTGGTGGCGAGAGGAACGAAGCAAGTGAACTGGCCAAGCTGGAAGCGGAAATCGCCCGGGAGCTTCCCCAGCGGCAAGCCCAGGCGCGGCAACATGACCAACAGACCGCCCACAACGAGAAGCAGGACACCAACAAGGACAAGGATGCGGCCGAGATCCGCCATTGCCTAGAACAGGGTTGGCGCGGCGGGTTGGCCGGTGTAAGGCAAGCCGAGATGGGCGCAAGCCGCAGCAGTAGCCAGCCGTCCTTGCGATCTGCGCTCGAGGAAACCGAGCTGCATGAGGTAAGGCTCGATCACGTCCATCACGGTGTCGGGTTCTTCGCTCACCGAGGCGGCGATGGTGTTGAGCCCCACCGGGCCGCCGCCAAATTTTTCCACGATGGTGCGCAGGACGCGCCGGTCCAGGTCATCCAATCCCAATTCATCCACTTCCAGCAGGCCGAGCGCATCACGGGCGACCTGATCGGTGATCACGCCCTGGGCGCGCACTTCAGCGAAGTCGCGCACCCGGCGCAGAAAGCGCAGGGCCACGCGCGGTGTGCCGCGCGAACGCATGGCGATAAGCTCCAGACCACCCTGGGCAGCCTCGATACGCAATTGAGCCGCGGCGCGTTCTAGGATGGCCTGGATGGCGGCGGGTTCATAGAAATCCAGTCGGAAGGTGGCGCCGAAGCGGGCGCGCAGCGGAGCGGTCAGCAGGGCCAAGCGGGTGGTGGCGCCGACGACGGTAAAGTGGGGCAACTTGAGGCGAATGGCGCGGGCGGAGGGACCTTTGCCGATCACGATATCCAGCGAATAATCTTCCATGGCGGGGTAGAGCACTTCCTCCACAGCTTTGCCCAGACGATGGATCTCGTCTACGAAGAGGATATCGCCCTGATTCAAATTGCTTAGGATGGCGGCCAGATCGCCCTGGCGCTCGATGGCGGGGCCGGAGGTTACTTTAATGCTGACACCCATTTCGTTAGCCAGGATGTGGGCCAGGGTGGTTTTACCGAGGCCCGGGGGGCCATAGAAAAGAACGTGATCCAAAGGTTCGGCGCGTTGGCGTGCGGCGGCGATGAGAATGGCCAAGTTTTCCCTCACCATGTCCTGGCCGATCAGTTCGGCCAGGCTGCGCGGCCTCAGCGCCGGTTCCAGTTTGTCGTCCACGCGGGGCAGCGGATCGACCAGGCGAGGTTGGCTCATCGAAAAGATTATACATGAGGGGTTTAGACCGCCCTCCAAGGGCGAGCAGAGAGACCCTGGACTATAATCCGCCGAACGACGGGAGAGTTGCCATGGCCGCTGTGTTCGCTTCGAAACATCCGCTGGTACTGCATAAACTGACCATCCTGCGCGACCGGACCACCGAACCCCGCAAGTTCCGTGAGCTGGTGCAGGAGATCAGCACGCTGCTGACCTACGAGGCCACTGCCGATCTGGCCATCGAGCCGCGCGAGGTGGAAACCCCGATGGGCAAGGCGAAGGGCAGCGCCACCAAAGAGAACATCGGCCTGGTTCCCATTTTGCGCGCCGGGTTGGGCATGGTGAACGGCGTTTGGGATCTGATCCCCGACGCGCAGGTCTGGCACATCGGCTTGTATCGCGACGAGAAGACTTTGCAGCCGGTGCAGTATTACAACAAGCTGCCCACCTTGCCGACAGTGGGCTTATGCCTGGTGCTGGACCCGATGCTGGCGACAGGCGGTTCAGCCACGGCGACGGTCAGCATCCTTAAGCAATGGGGCGTCAAGAAGATCAAGTATGTGGGCATCATCGGCGCGCCGGAGGGCATCGAGCTGCTAAGCAAGACGCACCCGGATGTGCCGATCTTCCTCGGAGCAATCGACGACCACCTCAACGACATCGGCTACATCGTCCCGGGGCTGGGGGATGCAGGTGACCGCCAGTTTGGCACCGGCTAGGTTTAAGCCCAGGCCTTACAGTTTTGATAGGGGGCAGAGCTGGGCGCAGCTTTTCGCCTTACACTTCAGCAAGTTAAGTTAGGCTCGAAAGCTATGCCCGGCATTCGCAAGCAAGCCCCGAAAAAGAAAACCGCCCGCCCCCGGAAGCCCTCGGAGTTGAGCCAGCTGCGCGCCAAGCTGGCGCGCCTGGAGACGAAATACACCAAGCTGGTCATTGAAAAGGGATTCCTGGAGCGCGCGGTCGAAGACCTGAACTTCCACAACAACGTACACGACGGCATTGTTTACACCGACGTACAGGACCGCATCATTTATGCCAATCCCTATTTCCTGGGAATGATGGGGGTGAAAGAAAAAGGCGAACTGGTGAACAAGCCGTTCCCCAATTACATGTGGAAGAACGAGCACGAAGCCGAGCGCCTGTTCACAGATATCAGGAAAGACGGGTTCGTGCGCGAACGCGAGATGTCTTTGAGCAACAAAGAAGGGCAGCCGGTGTTCGCCATGTGCTCGGCGGTAGCCAACAAAGACGAAGACGGCAACATCGTGGGCACCGAGCTGATGTTCTGCAATATCACCGGCAAACGCACCTTCCAGGCGGAATTGGTGGAACAACACGCCCTGCTGGATGCCATGCTGCAAAGCACCCCCGACCCGATCCTGATCCTGACTTCGGCGCTGGATATTAACCGGCTAAACCCGGTGGCCGGTACCCTGTTCGGACTCAAGACTTATAAGGCGCGGCAGCCGTTGGCCGCTGTATTGACCAAGGCCGGCCTGCCGGCGGAGGTCGTTCGGAAACTGGAGTCGCTCCTTGCGGGGGAGCAGGCCCTTCGAACTGGAAATGACCTTGCATGGGGAGCATTTTGAATTCCATGCCGCCCCGCTGCGGTCGATGCAGAAGGGTTGGGTATGCAGTTTGCACAACATCACCGTGCGCAAGCAGACCCAGGACATGCTGCAACGGCGCGCCTTCCACGATGTGCTGACCCAGTTGCCTAACCGCGCCTATTTCCGCGATCATTTGCAGCGCGCCTACCTGCGCAGTAAGAGCGAAGCGGATTACCGCTTCGCGGCGTTGTTCATCGACATGGACAGCCTGAAGTCGATCAATGACAAGTGGGGGCACGACGCGGGAGACCAGGCGCTGATGCAGTTCGCACGCCGATTGGAGAGCAGCATTCGGCCCGGCGACCTGGCTGCACGGCTGGGCGGGGACGAATTCGCCGTTTTCATCGACGGGGTGGCCGACGAGGACCGGGCGCGCCAAGTGGCAACGCGCATCCGCGATGCGCTGGCACAACCATTCAAGCTACCCGGCGACGCCGAAGTGCACACCACGGCGAGCATCGGCATGGCGTTAGCAGGAGCGCTGACCGCGGACGTGGACGCCTTGCTGCGCAACGCCGACCAGGCCATGTACCGCGTCAAGCAACGCGGGGGCAATGGATTTGAGATGTTCGGGGAGGAAATACTAACTGATGTGAAGCCTCAATGACTATCAGGGTCTGTATATTCCCAGTCGTGAAGCCTTCGCTCGACGCCAAATAACTTCCTGGCCTGTTCTGACAGTTCTTTCGCGTTTGAGAATTCCACCTCCTCCAGTACCATCGCGTCATAAGACCTCAAAGGCGCTCCAGAGGTTTCTGTAGAAATGCCGACAATCTTGCTTAGGCCCAGATAGCAATAGGCCGCTCCGCAAAGTTTGTACAAGAACTGAGCTCGTTCTATTCTTTCCAGCTTGGAACAGAGTATCAAAACACAGTTACTGGAGTCCTCATTTCTAACCACTGAATATGAAAGACCCGTCTTTTCGCCTCGCTGCAAACAATCGACAAGCTTGTCTCCAAGTCTTCTTCTCTCAAGCCGCGTCAGACCAGCAAGTTCCTTAGCAACCTTCAAATATCCTTCAACTGTCCCTTCTCCCTTGAGCCCATGGGAGGATAATGCCTCCCCCACGGGATAAAAGCCAACCGAGCTATGTAAGAAATCGATTATTTCGTCGATTAGGTAACTGTTCTTGTTTAGCTCATTTCTAGCCATTATTGAGTGATTGAACTTCTGGTGATATTCCCTCCAGATGTCGTCCCCAATTGAGAGGTGGACGTTGTCGATCATAGCTTTGCTGATTAACTCTGGATTCATTTTGTATATCGCCAATAGATCTAGGCATTGAATGGGAAACACAAGCAGTTTTGCTTCGTGTAATGACTTCACTACACCTAAGAATCGGATGAAGTCTGGGAGGGTATCCAGCTCTGTTGACAGGGAATCGAAATCATCTCTTGTAAGCACGTGAATTGGATACCCTTTGTGACCTAGATAGAGACCATAAAGTCTGGAGCGCTCACCTTCTTCGAAAAGCTCTTCCCCAATGAGGTCTAGTATCACGATGCCTATAAATTTGTCTTTCTCCAATCCCTCTGTAGAGATTTCCATACCCTTTCCACTTCGAACTTGATCTAGCCAGCCATTGTCTATGGCGCGTTTTGTGGTCCCCAATTGACGGATTCCATCTTCGACAACTTTAATGATTCGGGAAAAATCATGTTCGTCCTTTTCGGAGGCTTTCTTAATCTCGCGTTTTGACTTAACTTGAATTGCCAAAATAACAGAACCAAATAAGACAAGAATATCTGCTGCTTCCCTCCTTTTGCGGTCCGGTTTGGTGAACGAGGGGTTACGAACCGTGAAATCCGAAAAAAACATCTTATTGCAGATTGATTCCACCAGATCTTCAGTTTCATACCCAGTACGCATGTATATCGTTCCCCTTGTTTATTTACCCTTTGAAGTACGCTTTCATCGGATCGAAATAGTTATCCACCCATCCCTGCCGGTATTGTTCGCCGTGCGCGGGCAGGCGAGTGTGCCTGAGCGTGAGCCTGGTACTCTTCGCGGCCGGAGCAAAGGTGATGTCGATCTGCGAATCTTCTTCGTCGTCGCTGAACTCCACGGTGCGCCAGGCCTGGACGATACGCTTGCCCGGCTCCAGGATCAGATTCTTACCGCGGATGTAGCCATCCCAGGCTTCGAAGGTCCCGCCGACCTTGTTGCTGACCTTCGCTTTGGCGCCGGTCATCTTCGAATGCCCTTTGGAATCCAACCAGGCATCGTAGACTTCCTGTGGGGAGGCCGGAAGAGTTATGGAGACTTCGAAATCACGCGACATGGATGGCCTTAGGCGCCCGCGGCACGCGTGATCTCGATGAAGTCTTTGGCCTTCAAGCTGGCGCCGCCCACCAGGGCGCCGTCGATCTCCGGCATGGCGAAGAAGGCAGCGGCATTGGCGGCGTTGACCGAGCCGCCATACAGCACGCGCACACCTTGGGCGATCTCTTCGCCGAACAACCCGGCGAGCGTGGGCCGCACTACGTTGCGCAGCAAAGTCTCGGTGAGCTCGGGGGTGGCGGCTTTGCCGGTGCCGATGGCCCACACGGGCTCATAGGCGATGACGAGGCGTTCGGCGGAGTTGATCTGCACTCCCTCCAACGCGGCGCGCAACTGGCTGGAGACGACTTCGGCAGCGCGGCCGGCTTCGTTCTGTTCAAGCGTTTCGCCGACGCACAGCACCGGCTTTAGGCCCACATTAAGCGCAGCCAGCACCTTGCGGTGCACGTCCAGGTCGCTCTCATGGAACAGGGCGCGGCGTTCCGAATGGCCGAGGATCACGTATTGGCAATATTCGGCGACCATGGCGGGGGAGAGTTCGCCGGTGAAGGCGCCCTCCTGCTCCCAATACAGATTTTGCGCGCCGAGGGCCACACCTGTTTTATCCAGGATGACAGAGACGGCCATGAGCGCGGGGGCGGGAGGGCAGAGCAGCTTCTCCACTGCGGGGACGGCCTGCAGGCCGGGGAGCATTTCTTCCACCAGGCGCAAAGCCTCGGAGGTGGTCTTGTTCATCTTCCAATTGCCAGCAACCAGCGGAGTGCGCGGCATTAGCTTTTGTCCTGCAACGCGGCCAAACCGGGAAGTAGCTTGCCTTCCAACATTTCGAGCGAAGCCCCGCCGCCCGTGGAGATGTGGGTGATCTTAGCGGCCAGACCGGATTGCTGCAAAGCCGAGACGGAGTCGCCGCCACCCACGATGCTATCGGCCTTGGAATTCGCTACGGCCTTAGCCAGGGCGAAGGTGCCGGCGGCGAAGGGCTTCATCTCGAAGACACCCATCGGCCCGTTCCAAACGACGGTGCCGGCCTTTTCTACGAGGCGGCTGAATTCGGCCACGGTTTCGGCGCCGATGTCCAGCACGCGCCAGCCAGCCGGTACGTTGCCGACTTTCATGGTCTTGTGGCTGGCCTTTTCATCGAAGGCATCCGCGATCACGAAGTCTACCGGCAGGCGCAGTTTGCGGCTACCATCAGCCAGCAGGGCTTTGGCGGTATCAATGGCCTCGGCTTCTACCAGGGAGTCGCCCATCTCGAGGCCCTGGGCCCTGAAGAAGGTGTTGGCCATGCCGCCGCCGATCAGCAGCTGGTCCGCTTTGCCGAGCAGGTTGCGGATCACTTCGATCTTATCGCTCACCTTGGCGCCGCCGAGGATGGCGACGAAAGGCCGCTTGGGTTCGGCGAGCGCCTGGCCCAGGTAGCGGATCTCCTTTTCCATTAAGTAGCCGGCAACCGCAGGCAGATGGTGAGCCACGCCTTCGGTTGAGGCGTGGGCGCGGTGTGCCGACCCGAAGGCATCATTGACATAAAGGTCGGCGAGGGAAGCGAGCTGCTTGGACATCTGGGGGTCGTTCTTGGTCTCGCCGGGATAGAAGCGCGTGTTCTCCAACAGGAGGATCTCGCCGGGTTTGAGGGCTTTGGCGGCCGCCTCGGCCTTGGGGCCTACGCATTCTTCGCTGAACTTCACCGGCAGCTTGACCAGGCCGCCAAGATATTTGGCGACCGGGGCGAGAGAATATTTCGGGTCGGGCTTATCTTTGGGGCGGCCCAAGTGCGAACATAGCAACACGGCCGCGCCGTGGTCCAGCAAATATTGGATGGTGGGCAGCGCGGCGCGGATGCGCGTGTCGTCTTGCACTACGCCATCCTCGATGGGCACGTTGAAGTCAACGCGCACCAGGACGCGTTTGCCGCGCGGGTCAATATCCTCAATGGTCTTCTTGTTGAACACTAAAGCTCCTTAGAACGGGGCCCCACCCCGTACGAAAACTAATTATCCTTTAGCGAGGCCAGCGGCCCCGTGCGCTCTTGCAGCAGGTCGATCAGCGTTTGAGCCAGCTTGTCGGCGCGATGATGTCCGGGGCGCTCCGGATCGGCCAAGTCCGCTAAATAGAGTGCATATTGTTCGCCTAAGCCCTCTTCCGCCACCACCCACTGGGAACCCGTGGGAAGGGCCGAAGATTGCTGTTCGTTGCTGATCACGATATCGAAAAAACCAGGACCCACGTGGGTTTCAAGGGCGCGGATGTGGTCGCCACAGACATAGCCTTCGGTCTCTCCCGCCTGGGTGGCGAGGTTGCAAATAAAGATCTTGAGCGCCGGACTATTGCGCAAGGCCGCTGCCAGGTCCGGCACCAGCAGATTGGGCAAGATGCTGGTGTACAAGCTGCCCGGGCCGATCACGATGAGATCGGCATTGAGCAGGGCGTTGACCGCGTCGGGGTAGGCCGGCGGCGCGTTGGGCTCCAGCCAGACGCGGCGCACGGCGCCGGTCATCGCGGGAATCTGGCTTTCGCCGCGCACGCGCACTTCGGCGTTGGTCAGCGGCACGGACAGGTCGGCCACCAGGCGGACGTCGTGCAGGGTAGCGGGGAGCACGCGGCCGTAGACCGAAAGCACACGGCCAGATTCGGCGATGGCTTCCTCGAAACTGCCGGTGATCTCGCTCAAGGCGCTGATGAACAGGTTGCCGAAGGAGTGTCCCTCCATGCCGTTTTCACCGCTGGAGAAGCGATACTGGAAGAGTTGCGTGATCAGAGTCTCGTCGTTGGAGAGAGCCGCCAGGCAATTGCGGATGTCGCCGGGAGGCAGGACACCCAGGTTGTTGCGCAGGCGGCCGGAAGAGCCGCCATCGTCGGCCACGGTGACGATGGCCGTGAGGTTATGAGTGTGCGCTTTGAGGCCGCGCAACAAAGTGGCCATGCCATGGCCGCCGCCGATCACGGCGATGCGCGGGCCGCGGCCGCGCTTGCGATGGTCCGCCAGAGTGTCCACCACCGGGCGGCCGGAGTGCAAATAAGGCGCCAGGATGCTGGCGTTCAGCTTGATGACGCCGTAGACCAGGGCAAACACGCCCAGCGAACCGAAGATGCCGGCGCGCAAGGTGCGATCCAGGAAGCGCAGGGAAAGATAATCGAAAGCTGGCAGCCACCAGGTGTCGGGCGCGGTGCGATAGAAATCCAGCACGATCATGGCGCCGCCGATGCCGATCAGAAAGGTGCCGAAGAGGATCAGGATGATCCAGCGCTTGACCCCCAGGCCGGGCGTAAACCAACGAAGCCCGCGGCCCACCCAGGACTTCGCCGCGTTCCACCCGCTTAACCGTTGGACACCCATATTGCGAGGATGATAGCAGTCTTTAAATGCACAGTCAAACAAGGAGAAAAACAGGGATTAGTGAGTAGTGATTGGTGATTGGGAAATCACAAAACGGGCGAAATTCGGCCACTGAACACAAGTTATCATTGACCAGGCATGGCAACTCTCGAAAAACACTGGCTGATCCTCAGCAAGCTCACCGCCGAAGCGGACCAAAACCTGGCCGGCTATCCTCCCTTGCTGCGGCAGGCGCTGTTCAACCGCGGCCTGGGCACGGCGGAGGATTCCAAACGCTACCTGGCCGCCATGCCCCCCGAGCTCAACGACCCCCTGCGCATGAAAGGCATGGAGACGGCGGTAGACCGGCTCGCCTACGCCATCCGCAACGGTGAAAGCATCATCGTTTACGGCGATTACGACGCGGATGGGGTGACCGCCACAGCCCTGCTACTGAATACGATCCAAGGCCTGGGGGGCAATGCGCAATCCTACATCCCTGACCGATTCGAGGAGGGGTACGGGCTTAACATCGGCGCCTTACAGCAATTGAAAGAAGCCGGCGCGGCTGTGGTGGTGACGGTGGACTGCGGGGTCCGCTCCCTGAAAGAGGCGGCGGAGGCCAAGCACCTGGGCCTCGACCTGATCATCACTGACCACCACTCGGTTGGTACAGAGTTGCCCGACGCCTTCGCGTTAATCAACACCAAGCAGCCCGGCGACGAATACCCCGAGAAGCAGTTGGCTGGAGTAGGCACAGCCTTCAAGCTGGCCTGCGCCTTGGAAGCCAAGCTGCGTCCCACACCGGCAGAGGACGGCGCCTTGCTGGACCTGGTGGCCCTGGGTACGGTGGCAGACATGGTGCCGCTGACCGGCGAGAACCGCTGGATGGTGCGCGAGGGGCTGGCGCGTTTGCGCCGGCCGCAACGGCAGGGGATCTTGTCGTTGATCGGCGTGTCCGGCTTAAAGCCGGCGGCTGTGTCCGCCGGCGATATTGGTTATTTGCTGGGGCCGCGGCTCAACGCAGCCGGCCGTCTGGAGACCGCCAAGAACGCCTTGAACCTGCTGATGACCAACGACGTTTTCGAGGCCGGACGGTTGGCGCAATATCTGGACAGCCAGAACCGCGAACGCCAGGAGTTGACGCGGCAGATGACCGAATCGGCCGAGGAACAAACGGCGGCGCAAACCGATGCGCTATTGCTGGTGGCTCTGCACGAAGAATACAATCCTGGCGTGGTCGGGCTGGTGGCCTCCCGCCTGGTGGAGCGCTTCTACCGGCCTGCCATTGTGGGGCAGCGCGGCGCGGAATTCACGCGGGCCTCGTGCCGCAGCATCCCGGAATTCCACATCACCCGCGCCCTGGAAGCCTGCGCCGATCTCTTCCAGAACTTCGGCGGGCATGCCGCGGCGGCCGGCTTCACCGTGCGCAACGAGCGCCTGCCGGAAGCCTTGGAGCGCCTATACGCGATCGCCAAGGAGCAGCTCGGCGGCCTGGACCTGAAACCCGTGCTTGTTGCGGACGCCGAGGTGCCATTGTCAGACCTCAAGCCGGAAATCCTGCAGCATCTGCAATTGATCGAACCGACCGGATACGGCAACCCGCAAGTGAGCCTAGTGAGCCGCGGGCTGCAAGTGCGCGCGGCGCGCACCCTGGGCCAGGAGGGCAAGCATCTTAAGCTGACGGTCAGCGACGGCTGGATCACCTACGACGCGATCGCGTTCCGCCAAGGGCACTGGATGGAAAAGCTGCCCCTGGCGGTGGATCTACTGTATCGCTTTGAGGCCAACGAGTTCAACGGGCGCAGCACGTTGCAGCTCAACGTGCGCGATCTGAAGCCGAGCGTTTAGCCCTTATTCAACAAAACGGTATTTGAGCAAGGCCCATAGGGCGAGGATGGCATCTTTGAAGCCGATCTTCTTGCCCTCGGAATAGTCGCGGGGGTTGAACGAGATCGGAACTTCATACAAATGTACTTTGCGCTTGAGGATCTTGGCGGTCACTTCCGGCTCGAAATCGAAGCCATTCGACCGGATGCGTATCTGTTGCAGGACTTCCCTGCGGAACAACTTATAGCCCGTTTCCATATCGGTGAGGATGTTGTTGTAAAGGATATTCGTGGCAAAGGTAAGTAGCTTGTTGGCCACCATGTGCCAGTACATGGTCGGCCGGCGCGGGCCGCCCAGGAAACGCGACCCGTAGACGACATCGGCCAGGCCTTCGTGGATGGGCTTGAGCAGCGCCGGGATGTCCCGCGGGTCATATTCGAGGTCGGCATCCTGGATCAGGATCAGATCGCCGCGGGCGGCTTCGATGCCGCTGCGCACCGCGGCGCCTTTGCCGCGGTTCTTGGTATGAGTAATGACGCTCAGCGGCCCGCCCCGCAGGCCCTGCAACAACGCCGCGGTCCCGTCCGTGGAGCCATCGTCGACCACGATGATCTCATCCGCCAGCGCCACCGCCTGCAGTCGCTTCAGGATCTCCGCGGCGGTAGATTGTTCGTTGTAGACCGGCACGATGACGGAAAGCTTCATGGCGGCGATTATATATGCGATTTAAGCGAAAAGATGCCCATGCTATAATCGCAAGCGAGTGAAAGTAAGGGGAAAGCGCTCAAGTTCTTATCGAGTGAATAATGAAGCATGAAATGAAAGAGCAGAACCCACACAAGCGAAAACCAAGGATGGGTAGCACCGCCTGGCGGGGCTTTGTGGCGGCCGCCTTGTTGGCGGCCAACTTCCTTGCGGCGACCTCTGTTTCCAGGGCGGCCCCGCTTGAGCAGGCAGATCCCACCAACCAGGCGCTGGCCTTGCTGGACACGCTCACTCCTGAAGAGAGAGTGGGCCAGCTATTCCTGGTGACCTTCCGGGGGGCCACGGCCGGTCAAGAAAGCCAGATCTACGACCTCATCGCCAACTATCACATCGGCGGCGTCGTCTTGCGGCGTGACATGGACAACTTCGTCGAGGCGCCCAATACGGTTGCGAAAGCCATCGAACTGATAGCCGATCTGCAAGGCGCCGAATCCGCGTCAGCGGAAACCCGGCGCCCGGATGCCACCAGCGGTGAAAGCTATACGCCCACGTATATCCCCCTCTTTATTGCCATGGCGCAGGAAGGGGACGGGTACCCCACGGACCAGATCTTGAGCGGGCTGAGTCCGCTGCCGAGCGCGATGGCGCTGGGAGCTGCGTGGGATCCTGACCTGGCTCGCCAGGCCGGAGAGCTGCTCGGGACAGAACTCTCCGCATTGGGCATCAATATGCTGCTCGGCCCGTCTCTGGATGTGCTGGAGAGCCCGCGGCCGCGCAGCGCCGGGGACCTGGCGGCGCGCAGTTTCGGCGGCGACCCGTTTTGGGTGGGCCAGATGGGGCAGGCTTTCATCCAGGGCGTGCACGCGGGCAGCCAGGACCAGGTAGCCGTGGTAGCCAAGCATCTTCCGGGCCACGGCGGATCCGACCGGCCCGTGGACGAAGAAGTGCCTACGGTACGCAAATCGCTAAGCCAGCTTACGCAGATCGAGCTGCCGCCCTTCTTTGCAGTCACCGGCGACGCCCCTACTCCGGAAGCGACCGCCGATGCGATGCTGCTGGCGCACATCCGCTACCAGGGTTTCCAGGGCAACATCCGCGCCACCACGCGGCCGATCAGCTTCGATTCGCAAGCCTTCGGGCAACTGATGGCGCTGCCGCAGTTCGCCGCGTGGCGCGCTAACGGCGGCGTGATCGTGAGCGACAGCCTGGGGACGCGCGCCATCCGGCGCAACTATGACCCGGCGGAGCAAGTTTTCAATTCCCCGCTTGTGGCGCGGGATGCCTTCCTGGCAGGCAATGACATCCTGTATCTGGGCAACTTCATCGCCAACAATGACCCGGATGCCTACACCAGCATCCAGCGCACCGTGGCGTTCTTTGCGCAAAAATATCGCGAGGACCAGGCATTTTCTGAACGCGTCGACCAGGCGGTCACGCGCATCCTGGCGTTAAAGTTCAAGATCGCCCCCGATTTTTCGCTTAACGAGGTCGCGCCGGATGCAGGCGCCGCAGAAGACGTGGGGCAGAACGAAAGCCTGATCTTCGAGATCGGCCGGCAAGCTGCCACCCTATTGAGCCCGAGCCGCGAGGAACTGGCCAATCTCCTGCCCGACCCGCCGGGTCAGTTCGAGCAGATCGTATTCTTTACTGATGTCACCTCGATGCAGCAGTGCAGCCAATGCTCGGCGGGCAGCTCCATCCGCCAGGATGCTTTGGCCGACGCGGTGCTGGACCTCTACGGGCCGAATGCCGGTAACCAGATCACCGCGGCCAACCTGATCTCGTTTTCATTCACCGAGCTGGTGCGCACGTTGGACGGGGTATGGCCGGATGGCGAGGACCCAGTGTCCGCCAACTTGCCGCGGGCTGAATGGGTGATCTTTGCACTGGGGAAGGACGACGGCAGCCCGGATTCGGCCGGCCTGCGCCGCCTGCTCTCCGAGCGCCCTGACCTGATACAAGATAAAAAGGTCATCGTGTTCGCCATGAACGCGCCTTATTTCCTCGACGCCACGGACATCACCAGAATCACCGCTTATTACGGGCTGTACAGCCAGCAGCAAGGAATCAGCGAGGTGGCAGCCAGGCTGCTTTACCAGGAGATCAACGCGCCGGGCTACTCCCCCGTTTCCGTGGAAGGGATCGGTTACGAACTCATCCAGGCGACTTCTCCAGACGAAACGCAGGCGATCCCGGTCAGCGTGCAACGATTGCTTCCGGCGGCCACGGCTACGCCTGAATCCACCGCCGAGGCAGGCACTCCCGAACCGACCCCTGTGCCGACCTACCAAGCCGGCGATCTGCTAAGCCTGCAAGCCGGGCCGGTCATGGACCATAACGGGCATACGGTGCCCGACAGCACACCGGTCACCTTCGGGATTAGCATTGCCATGGAAGGAACCACGCTGACCCGCCAGATCGGCGCTACCACGCGCATGGGTATGGCGTTGGCCAGTTATTCGATCGAAGAGGAGGGCACGCTGGAGATCGTGGCGACCAGCGGGGAGCCAGCGGCCAGTTCGGCGGCGTTGCGTTTTGAAGTCATCGGCATCAACCCCGAAGGGCTGGCGCTGCAGGCCACGCAAACGGCCCAAGCGCAGGCGCTTTCCACCGCGGCGGCCCAGCCACTGGTCACACCGACTGCAGAGCCCGTGGAGGCGCCCCCCCAGGAGCCATTGCGAGTGGGCCTGGTCGACTGGTTCCTGATCACCCTGGTGTCGGTAGCAGCAGGCGCCTTTGCGTATCAAGTAGGGACCAATCTACGGCGGATGCGCTGGGCGGTCCGCTGGGGCTTGACCACCTTCATTGGCGGGTTGCTGGTGGGCAGCTATCTGGCGCTGGACCTGCCTGGCAGCCATGAAATTTTGTCCTTCGGCGGCGAATGGGGCGTGGTGCTCACGGTACTGGCGGGCGCGGGGCTTGGCTGGCTGGCCGGCTGGCTATGGCGCGGATCAACCAAGGCAAAGCAAAAAGGCGGCTAGAACCAGCGGTCAGACCGGTAAAGGGCAAAGGCGGGAATTTCAGCTAATGGCCCAACGTGGCGATGAAGCTTATAAGCAGCAAAGCACCCGCGCACCAAAGCAGGGTTTGCTCCGTGCGCGAAGAGAGCACGTCCGCCAGCGTGGGGGGAGGCAGGCGGCCATTGGAGCGCGCCTTGGGTTCCAACTGGCCGAGCAAAGCCAGCTGCAGCGCCTGGATGCTCTGCGGGCGCTCCTCGGGATGCAGGCTTAATGCCCAGGTCACGGCGCGCTCGGTGCGCGGGCTGAGCTCGGGGCGCAGGTCGCGCAGGAGCGCCATGCCGTGCGGATCGAGGAAACGCTCACGCGCTTCGACCGGAGCGGTGTTGCTTAGCAAATGGTACAGCGTAGCGCCGAAGGCATACACATCGCTGCGCGCGTCGGTGTGGCCGGTGTCGCCGCCGTACTGCTCCAGCGGCGTGTAGAGCGCCGTGCCGCGGCCCTGCACGATGGTCACCGTGTCCTCCTGGGCGGCGAGGATCTTCACCAGGCCGAAGTCCACGAGCTTCACCACGCCCCCCGGAGTGAGTTTGATATTGCTCGGCTTGATATCGCGGTGCAGAATGGGCGGGTCCTGGATATGCAAATAGTTCAAGGCGCCGGCGATCTGGCTGGCCCAGGCAAGCACTTCTTCTTCAGGCAGGAATTCGCCGCGCTGGCGCGCTTCCACCATGAGCGAGCGCAGATCCTCGCCCGGCACATAATCCATCACCAGGTAATCGCTGCTCTCCTCCGAGAAGAAATCAGAGACTTTGGGCAGGTTGGGGTGGTCTAAGCGCGCCAAGACCGTGGCTTCGCGCAGGAATTGGGAGCGGGTCTGGTCCAGCGTCTCCTGGGAGAGCGAAGGATCGAGGCGCACTTCCTTGACCGCACAGAGGCGGCCTTCCAGGCGCAGGTCGGCCGCCAAATAAATGCTGCCCATCCCTCCGCGGCTGATGAATTGTTGGATGCGATAGCGGTCGCGTAAGATCCCGCCCACATCTAGTGGCATTGGTCTTCTCCATTCAAGCAACCGTGGATGCGATCGGCGGACTAAATTCGTCAACCATTGATCCTTGGCGTACGGCTGCGTGATACCGGTCTACGGCCCTAGGCAAAAGTTACTATCGGGCGTAGGGCTGAACTTTGGTATTATACCTAGGGCGCAAGCATGGCTTCGAGCAGTGAAAATTTCCCGGTGATCATCGGACAAAGCGGGCCATTAAATGGGGAGCGTTGGGTGGTGCGCGGGCCGATGGTGATCGGCCGCGGTGAAGAATGTGACATCGTGATCCCCGACCGCAAGATCTCCCGGCAGCACGCTCGCGTGCGGCCGACGACCCATGGCATCCTGCTGGAGGACCTGGGCAGCAAGAACGGCACGCATCACAACGGCGCCCAGATCAAGCAACCCGTCACCCTGGCGGATGGGGACATCATCCAGATCGCGCTGGCACAGAAGTTCACCTTCTTAAGTTCGGACGCCACCATCCCACTGGAATTCGATGCGCCGATGAGCGCCGCATTGGAAGAGCGGCGCCTGAAGATGGACAAACGTTCGCGCCGCGTATGGCTGAACGGCAAAGAAGTCACCCCGCCCCTTTCCGTGGCGCAGTTTACGATGCTCGACCTGTTGTACCAGCGCGACGGGCTGGTGGTGCCGCGCGAGGAGATGGTGAAGGCGGTGTGGGGCGAAGACGAAGCCTATGGCATCTCCGATCAGGCGCTGGATGCGCTGGTGCGCCGCCTGCGCGACCGGCTGGCAGAGATCGACAAAACCCACGAATTCGTGGTGACCGTGCGCGGGCACGGCCTCAGACTAGAAAATCCAAAAGTGGAATAGAGAACTGGAGTCGAGGCTGAGCCGGTTCGATACACTCCGGCTCAGCCTCGACTCCTTATTTACCTACGCGCTGCCTGCCCTACTACTTGGGGGCTTGGCCGGCCTGCATGCCTTTTTCCATAGACGCGCGCAGCGCCAGGCGATAGGCGGCGCGCACTTTATCTAGCACATCTTTATCTGGCCCATCTTGCAGTTGCAGCATCATTGCTGACAGGCTCTCGACGAACTCGGGCGTTATCTCCTCTTTGTGTTCGGCGATGATCTGCTTGCGAGCTGCTTCATCCGGCGCCTCGACCAGCGCGTTGAGCAACTGCGGGTTGTAACCCGGCGAGATCAACTGTTGGATCACCTGCAGCAAAGCTTCCAGCTTTTGCCGGCGGGGAGTATCTTTCGACTTGTCCGCTTCGGCGAGCGCCTGGTTGAGCGCCTGCAGGAAAAAGTCATCGAGCACGGCCGGGTTTTGCATCAGCAATTCTTCGGGCTTTTCGGCCTGCAGCAACGCTTCCAGGTTGCGCAGCGCCACACCTAAACGGGCTTGAAGTTGTTCGTCGATCTGCTTGGTGATCTCCAACAGATCTCCGCGCAGCTTGCTCAACTTTTCTTTCTCCGCCCCCTGCGCCTTGTCAATACGCTCACTAAGCGTCTGGAAGAACACATAGTCCAGACCCGGCCGGGCCATACTGGCCATGGCATTCAGGCGAACCTCGTTGGCGGCTGACTCAACGAGCAGCTCCAGCAGCTTCTCGCGAGTCAGCTCTTTGCCGGCGGTCTCCAGGGTGCTGCGGGCGGCCTCGATCTCATCGGCCTGCTGCTTGATCTGCTTGCCGAGCTCGGTGTGCTGCAGCAAGGCTTCCTGCACCTTGCCCAGCTTGGACACATTAGCCTCATCCCGGGCAGCCATGCCGCCCTCCAGCATGCGGCTCAATAGCGTGAAAAATTCGCTGTCAATCGCCGCGGCCTCGCTCTGCACCAACTTGGGCAAAGCTTCCTCGGAGGCGGTGAGCAAGCGCTGCAGCAGATCCACGCGTTTGCGCTGGGCTTCGAGCATTTCCTTGGTGATGCCCTCCCCTTTCAGCACCTTTTCGATCAGGCTTTGCAGGGTGAACATTTGCTGGGGTTTGAGCAGATAGCCCTTGCGCTGCTCCTGCTTGAGGCTGTTGACCACGCGATTGAGCAAGGGAGCGATGCGCCGTTCCTGCTCCATGACAGGCACGTTCAGGTCGTGCGGATAATAAGTGAGCAGCAATTCCTTCGAAGCGTCATGATAGATGATAGGCGTGGACAAAGGACCCTGGAAACCGCAGGCCGGGCAGCGCAACACGTTGACCGTGCCGCTTAACAAGCGCTGCTTGGCTTGCGGGTCGACGCCCGCGTCGAAAAGCTGCTCGATATCGGCCAGCACAGGCTGGCGGCAATTAGGGCATTGGACTTGTGTTTTTGGCATATCCTTCTCTCAGGCGTGGTCTATTGAGCCCGCGGCAGCGAAAAGCAAATGCGGGCTCCGTCTTTATACTGCGAATCGACCCAAATAGAGCCTCCGTGGGCCTCCAGGATGGCGCGCGTGAGGTAAAGGCCCAAGCCGGCGCCTTTGACGCTGCGGGCCGTCTCTCCGGCGCGATAGAAGCGGTCAAAGACATGCGGAATGTCTCCAGGCGGGATACCCGCCCCCTGGTCCTGCACGCAGACGACCACATGCTCGGGCCGCACCTGGCCGCCGACTCGGATCTCGCCGCCTTGCGGGGAGTACTTCACGGCGTTCGACAGCAGGTTGAGCATGACCTGGCTGATACGCTGTTCGTCGGCCAGGATCACGGGGAATTCAGCGGGGAAATCCAGCAAGATCTTATGTTTATCGGTCTGAGTGCGGAAACGTTCGGCCAGGCGTTCCGCCAGATGCGGAAGGGACAGATCGCTGGAATTGAGCGCCAGGCCGCCAGCCTCCAAGCGGGAGGCATCCAGCAAATTCTCGATGAGTTCATCCAGATGGTCGGCCTCTTCTTCGATCACGGCCAGGCTGTCCTGCACGGTCTTGCTGTCCCAGCGCACGTCCTCGCGGCGCAAGGTGCCCACGTAGCCTTTGATAAGGGCCACCGGCGTTTTGAGTTCGTGGCTGATGACGGAGATGAAAGTGCTTTGCATTTCCTCGGCCTGGCGAAAATGGCTGACGTCGCGCACCGATGCGATGATGTTGAGCAACTGACCTTCAATGGTGAGCAGCGGCGCGTAGGTGACGCCCACGGCTAACGTGCTGCCATCTGAGCGCAGAAGGTCGCCTTCTACGTAGAGCGTGGCTGTGGGCGTGAGCGGCCACCCGCCGGCCTCGGCCTGCTCCAGCGTGGGACCGTGCGACAGTTCTTTCCAGCGGATGATGTCGTTGTGTTTCTGGCCAATGATCTGCTGGCTGGGTTTGCCGTACAGCCGCGCAAAGGCCGGATTGCAGCGCTCGACGTTCCTATTCGGCAGCAGGATGAGGATGCCATCCGCCACCGAGTCGAGGATGGCATCCAGGCGCTGCGCCTGGCTGACGCTCTGGTCGAACAATTGGGCGTTGCGCACCGCGATGGCGGCCTGGTCGGCGAAGCTTTGCAGCAGCAGGCGGTCTTCGCGCGAGAAAACGCCGCGGTAATTGCGGAAGACGAAAATGACGCCCAGCACGCGGTTCTGCACGATGAGCGGCAGGCCCACTCCGGTCAACAAGCCCAGGCTGACTTCCTGGGCCAGGCGCTGCAATAAACGATTCACTTCGGGGATCTCGAAACGGGCGGCTTCTTCGTAATCGGGTACCTCGGCCAGCAGCGGATCCAGGTAACGGATCAGTGGCGCGGGGATGCCGTGATAGGCCGCCAGGTTCCAGCCGCCCTGGTCGCCGCGCAAGGCCACCAGGCCGGCCTGGCCGGCCAGCAGTTCGGCGGCGTGCTGCAGAATACGCGCCAGCACCTCATCCAGGTCAAGGTCCTGGGTGATGGCGCGAGCGATCTCCAGAAGATAATCGCGTTGGCGGACTCTGAAATCAGGCAGCATGGCGAGGGTTCCCCCTGGAACGAATAGGGATCCTAGCTCTTCGGCAAACTTTTTTCAACGATGTCTACAGCCTTGTCGATGATCTCGGCGGGAATATCCAGCATGCCGCGGAAGCGAATGGAGCGGTTGCCGGCCTTGAGAGCATACACACCGTTCTCCTTCATGCGTTCGATCATCGCGTCGCGCTTGGGCTTATCCGGCACGTCGAAGGCCGCCATCATGCCGCGGCCGCGCACGTTGCTGATGAACCCCTTGGAGACGGCGGCGGCGTTCTGCAGGCCGGCCAGCAACTTCTCGCCCATGAGTCGGGTGTGATCCAGCAGCTTCTCTGCGTGCATGATCTCCAGGAAGCGGGTGGCGCGCACCATATCGGTGAGGTCGCCGCCCCAGGTGGAGTTGATGCGACTCTCCTCGTGGAACACGTTGTCGGCCACATCGTCGATGCGCGGGCCGACAATGATGCCGCACACTTGCGCCTTCTTGCCGAAGACGATGATGTCCGGCTTCACGCCCATGTGCTCGATGGCCCACATCTTGCCGGTGATGCCCATACCACTCTGGATCTCGTCGAGGATGAAGAGGAACTCATGCTCGTCGGCCAGGCGGCGCAAGGCGGCGAAGAACTCGGGACGGAAATGATTGTCCCCTCCCTCGCCCTGGATGGTCTCGATGATCAGCGCGGCGATGTCGCCGGGATACTGGCGCACGGCCGTCTCGATCTGGGCGATGGCGATCTCTTCGGCGCGCTGAACCTCGGCCAGGACCTCCGCGGTCACCGGGAAATGCAGCTTGGGATTGATGACCCGCGGCCAATCGAACTTGGGAAAGTAAAGGAACTTACGGACGTCTTCCGTATTGGTCATGGAAACGGTGTAGCCGGAGCGGCCGTGGAAGGCCTCGCGGAAATGGATGATCTTGGTGCCCAGCCCATCGATGCGATGCGGCTGGCCCCTGGGCGCAGGCTCGCCCACGCGGGCAAAGTTCTTGCGCGCCTTCCAGTCGAAGGCCACTTTGAGGGCATTTTCCACCGCCAGGGCCCCGCCGCTGATCAGGAAGAGATGCTTCATATCAGCGGGCATGGCCAGGCGGGCGAAAGTCCCGACGAACTCAGCCATCTGAACGGTATAAAAGTCGGAGGAAGATGGCTTGGTGATCGCCACCGTCAGCAGCTTCTCAATGAAGTCGGAATCGTGCATCTTGGGGTGGTTATGGCCCAGAGGAGCGCTGGCAAAATAGGTGAAGAAATCGATGTAATCCTTGCCGGTTAATGCGTCGTGCAAATAAGGCCCTTGAGAGCGTTCCAGGTCCACAACGATGGGCTCGCTGCCTTCAGGCAGATATTTACCGATAAGGCCGTGGACTTCAGAAGGCTTCATTCAGGGCAGCTCCAATGTGTGAATTGAGGGACAAACGAAGATTATAACATTCGGGCAAAGGGCCTTGGAAAAGCCGAACGGTATAATGCCGGAGCATGGATTTCGCCCGCCCCACCACCTCAAAAACAACGCTATGACGACCGAAATTGCCCTTACCCTGGGGATCTTGGGCGTGGCCGTGTTCCTGCTGGCCTTCGAACGGCTGCGCGCCGACCTGATCGCCCTATTGGTGCTGCTGGCGCTGGCCGTAACCGGGCTGGTAACACCTGGAGAGGCATTTTCGGGGTTCAGCAACCCGGCGATCATCACCATCTGGGCAATGTTCATCCTGGGCGCCGGGCTGGCCCGCACCGGGGTAGCCAACCTGCTGGGGCGCAGCATGGTAAGGCTGGGCGGCCAACGCGAGGGCGGGTTCGTCGCCGTCCTCATGCTCCTGGTGGCTGGGCTCTCTGCCTTCATGAATAGCACGGCCATCGTGGCCATGTTTCTGCCGGTCATCAGCTTCGTGGCTAGGAAACGCCACCTCCTGCTCTCCAAATTGCTGATGCCCCTGGCATTTGGCACGCTGCTGGGCGGAGTGAATACCCTGATCAGCACCCCGCCGAACATCCTGGTAAACAACGCCCTCCTGGAGTTCAACGGCCGGAGCTTTGGCTTCTTCGATTTTCTACTTGCAGGCCTGCCGGTCACTCTGGCCGGCATCGCCTTCATGTTAGTGGTCGGCCGGCACTGGCTGCCCCAACGAGACCTGGCCGGCGAAATTCGCCGGGCCAGCATGGAGCCCGGCAAGCTGTACGGCCTGGAAGAAAGGTTCTTCTCGCTGCGGCTGCCAGCGCAGAGCCGCCTGGCAGGCAAGAAGCTATCGGAAAGCCGGCTGGGCACCGCCCTGAAGCTCAACGTGATCGGCATCACGCGCGGCAGGAAGACACTGTTAAGCCCGGGGCCGGAGACGACCTTGCAGGATAACGACCAACTGCTGGTGCTGGGAAAGTCCGACTGGCTGCAAAACCTGATCGCCGGGCAAGCACTTAGCCTGGAAACAAACGGCAACCAGGTGGCCGAAAATGAAAAGATCAAACTGAATGTGAAATCGCTGGTGTCGTCGCAGGTCGCCTTATTGGAGCTGAGCGTGCCCTCGGATTCGCCCATCATCGGGCGCAGCCTGGCGCAATGCGATTTTCGCAGGTTGTACCGGGCGAACGTGCTGGCGATCTGGCGCGGCGCCAAACCGGTACGCACCAATCTGCAGGACATTCCCTTGCATGCGGATGATCGGCTGCTGGTGCAAGCCAGCCGGGCGCAGCTCAATAAGCTACGCACCTCCAAGGATTTTGTCCCCGGCGGCGAGGATGCGGTCAAGGCCTACCAGCTCGAAGAACGGTTGCTGATGCTGGCTATCCCTGAAGGCTCCAAGCTGGCGGGCAAGACGCTGGCGGACAGCGAACTGGCCGACTCCTTCGGCCTTTCAGTGCTGGGCATTTGGCGCAAAGGAAAAGCGCGCCTGATGCCAAAGCCTGGTGAGCGGCTGCAGATCGGCGACCAACTGGTGGTCGAGGGACGCCTGGAAGACGTGGAATTGCTGAAAGCGATGAAGGAACTGGAGATCGAGCAAGGCCAGGTGCCGCCACTGACCGAACTGGAGACCGAAGACCTGGGGCTGGAGGAAGCCGTGGTTTCGCCCCACTCCAAGTTAGGGGGCAAGACTCTGCGCGACCTGCAGTTCCGCGAGAAATACGGCCTGAACGTGTTGGCCCTCTGGGGCGGCGGGCGCGCCTATCGCTCGAACTTGCGCGAGCTGCCTTTGCATCACGGCGATTCGGTGCTGATCTACGGCCACCGCGACCGCATCAAGATGCTGGCAGATGAAGGTGAATTCGTGGTGCTCTCGGCGGAGATCCAGGAAGCCCCCAAGCGAAATAAGGCGCTGCTGGCCGCGCTGATCATGGCCGGCGTGGTGGCCGCGGCCGGGCTGGGCTTGGCGCCGATTGCCATCGCCGCCATCGCCGGCGCGGCGGCCATGGTGCTCGCGCACTGTTTGACCATGGAGGAAGCCCAGAAGTCTATCCAATGGCCTGTGGTCTTTTTGATCGCCGGAATGCTGCCCTTGGGCATCGCGCTGCAGAATAGCGGGACGGCATCCTACTTGAGCGGCTATGTTTTCGCGGGAGCCAACACCTGGAGCACCGTCCAACTTCTGGCCGTGCTATTTATCGTGACCAATTTGCTCGCCCAGGTGATCCCTCCGCCGGTGGTGGCGGTCATCATCCCCAGCCTGGTGTTAAGCGGCGCCTCGGGACTGCAAGCCTCGCCGCAAGCCCTGCTGCTCACCGTGGCCATGGCGGCATCTCTGCCTTTTCTAAGCCCCATCAGCCATCCCGCCAACCTGTTGGTCATGGGGCCGGGAGGCTATCGCTTTACGGATTACACGAAAGTCGGTTTCCTGCTTACCATCCTGGTGATGCTCATTTCAATCGTGGCCATCCCGTATTTCTGGCCGATGTAAATCAATGCCCGCCGCGTTCCAATTCAAGCTGGAAGGGAAAGACGGCCGCGCCCGTGCTGGGCGTTTTTCGACTCCGCATGGCGACCTCGAAACGCCGCTGTTTGCGCCAGTGGGCACCCAGGCCACGGTAAAAGCCATTACCCCAGCCCAGCTCCAAGAGATGGGCGCCAGCCTGGTGCTGGCCAACACTTATCACCTGGTTCTGCGGCCCAGCGACAAGCTCGTTGCCGAATTGGGCGGCCTGCATGAGTTCATGCAATGGCCCAAGCCGATCCTTACCGACTCCGGCGGCTTCCAGGTGTTCTCGCTGGCGGCCCGCCGCCAGGTGGATGACGACGGCGTCACCTTTCGCAGCCACCTGGACGGCTCGAGCCATCGCTTCACGCCGGAATCGGTGATGGCCATCCAGGAGAACCTGGGGGCAGACATCATCATGGCCTTCGATGAATGCGCCGAACCGCGCGACCGCGCTTACAACGAAGCCGCCGTGGCGCGCACGCACTCCTGGGCGCGCCGCTGCCTGGAGGCGAAGAAGCGCAGCGACCAGGCTCTGTTCGGCATCCTGCAGGGCGGTATTTTCCCCGACCTGCGCCGGCAATCCGCCGAATTCATCGCTGCCCAGGGATTCGACGGGCATGCCATCGGCGGGCTCTCGGTGGGCGAAAGCAAAGCAGACATGCACCGCGTGCTTGAGGCGGTGGACGCCATCCTACCGGAGGACAAGCCGCGCTATTTAATGGGCGTGGGCACGCCGGAGGATGTGGTGGAAGGCGTGCGCCGCGGCGTGGACCTATTTGATTGCGTGCTGCCCACGCGCATGGGCCGCAATAACGCGGTGTTCCTGCGCTCGGGCCAGCGGCTCAACCTCAAGAACGCCGAGTTTGCCAAAGACACCAACCCCATCGACGAGAAATGCGGCTGCTATGCATGCCGCACCTTCAGCCGCGCCTATCTGCGCCACCTGATCCAGGCCAAGGAAATGTTGGCGGCCACACTGCTCTCGATCCATAATCTGCACACCCTGATCCATTTGGCCAAAGACCTGCGCGCCGCGATCTTGGACGGAACCTTCGAGGCGTTCGCCGCGGCACTGAACATAAAGAAGACAGCCGCGTCCGGCGAAGAAATGGCGCGTATCGAGTAAGATACGCGCCGCACCCTCAAACCTCATGGACCTCATCCACGCCCTCTTGCTCGGCGCCATCCAGGGCGTCACGGAATTCCTGCCCATCTCCAGCACCGGCCACCTCATCCTTACCCGACACTTGTTCGGCATCCAGCAGGACGCGTTGGCTGCGTCCCTGTTCGATATCCTGATCCAATTGGGAACCTGGGTGGCCGTGCTGATCTACTACCGGCAGGACGTTGTGGCGATCACCAAGGATACCTGGGGAGCGATACGCGGGAAACCGGGGCCTCAAGCGCGCCTGGGTTGGCTGCTGCTCCTGGCGACCTTGCCGGCGGTCGTCATCGGATGGCTGCTGAAGGGTTCGATCATTGGGGATCTGAACGGGCTGTTTCTGACCGGCGTCTTCCTAATCGGCAATACCCTCCTGCTCCTGCTGGCCGAATATGTCGACCGCCGCCCCCGCGCAGGAAGGACGTTGAACGAGGCTGACGCGCTCACTATCGGGGGGTTCCAGGTATTAGCCCTGCTGCCCGCTATCTCGCGTTCGGCGGCCACGTTGGCCGGCGGCATGGTGCGCAACCTCACCCGCCCGGACGCGGCGCGTTTCGCCTTTTTGATGGCCATCCCCATCATGCCTGCGGCGGCTGTAGTGGCCTTCCTCGATCTGGGCAGCCTGCCTAACGCGCAGGGGTTGCTGCTGCCGTTGCTCGCCGGTTTCTTGGCCGCCACCGTGGTGGGCTACTTCGCCATCCGCTGGCTGCTCGGTTATCTATCCCACCGGTCGACCTGGCCCTTTGCCATCTACTGCCTGATCGCCGGCCTACTCACAATTGCAGTTAGCTTAGTTCTATGAAGAGCGCCAAGTTCCTGGCTTTGTTAACCCTGAGCGTTGTGCTGGCGGCCTGCGCGGCACCGGCGGTTGAGGTGCAAACTCTGCGCATCGGGTTAAGCCCGGCGGCCCATCCAGTGACCGAAGCTATTTCCGTCTGCGTGCCTAACGCGCCGGACCTGGCTATTTCGATCCAGGCCATTTACCCGAACGCGGTTGATCTGGACGCGTTGGACGTCTACATCCAACTGGACGAACCGGATGAATTGCCTGCTTTCGTAGCGCAGCTTGCCTGGGAGGATGTTGTCGTTGTCTTGCATGCGAGCAATGAGCTCGACTTGGACCTGGAGCAAATTGCCGACCTGTTCAGCGGTCGCGTGCAGGATTGGTCCGAATTAGGCGGCGAGGACGCTGACATCTCACTTTGGGTGGGCTTGGCCAGCGAGGAAGCGCGCCTAGCTTTCGTAGAAAGCGTAGCGCACGGCAGCCCGGTGGTCGGCTGGGCTAAGTTGGCGGCCACCCCGGCGGATCTGTTGGCCGCCGTGGCGGCAGATCCGCAAGCGGCTGGCATACTGCCGGCAGCCTGGGCCAATGAAACCGTGCAGGCGATCGACCTGGGATTGCGCCTGCCGGTCCTTGCGCTGGCTGTGGAAGAACCCAGCGGCGCGGCGCGCGATCTGCTGGCCTGTCTGCAGGGCGAAGTGGGGCAAGCCGTTCTTGCCGAGAGCTATTCCGCAATCAACCCATAGGAGCCAGAATGAAATCCTTCGATTTGGCACAAATAGAGAACAGGGCCTTCGAACACGGCCAACCCTACTTCGAATTCCTGCGCTCTCCTTCGTTGAGCATGGGCCTGTACAGGCTGCCCGAAGGAGCTAGCGATCCGCAGTCCCCGCACAAGCAAGATGAGGTGTATTACGTCTTATCGGGGAATGCCAAACTCCAGATCAACGGCGAGACTCTGCCGGCGCTGCCGGGCGCCATTTTTTTCGTCGAGGCGGGCGCCCCCCACAAATTTATTGAGATCAAGAACTTTCTGGAATTGCTGGTCTTCTTCGCTCCCCCGGAAGAAAGCTAGCCGGCGCGCTGGGAAAGCTTGCGCTCCAGGCGCGTCAAGCGGTGAGCCAGGAGCGGCTGCCAATGCTGCCGTTCCCACTCCGATACTTTCCTTTTCTCGATCAGGCCGATCGCCTTCTGTGTATATCGAATAGCCACCGAGTAGTCCGCGGCGCGGTGTTCGTAATACTTGGCGATCTCCACATGGGCGTAGACGTACCCATCCGCGGCGGCCTGCTCCCATAGTTGCAGCGCGGCTTCGTAATCCCCGCGGCGGCGGAAGAGACAGGCTAAATTCTCCACCAGCCTATAACGCGAATCGTCAGGCAGTTTCATGGACAGCGTGCTCTGGAACACGTGGATGGCTTCCTCGGCGAAGCCGGTGTCGGCGTACAAGCGTCCAATGGCGTAGCGCTCGCTGTGGTGCTCGGCGACCTCCAGCGGCGAGGCCAGTTTGAGCGCCAGGTGCTCCAGCAGCGCCGCCAGACTTAGGACGTCCATGCTGTTGTGATAGAACACGCCGGACAACGGACGAGCGTCGCCGGTATGCAAGTAATCGATGTACATCTGGGGGATCATCCAACCGGGGATATCCTCCTGGGTGCGCTGCACGCCCAGCCAGCTCACTTCCAGGTCGCCCAGCGCCCGGCTGGGCAGCAGCTCGCGCCACAGGCGGCGCGCCAAATGCAGCAGGTCCACGTGCGGCAAGCTGCCGAAGGGATGCGGGGCGGCGTTGGTCAGATAACGCGAGCGCAATAAGGGAATATCGAAGCTCTTGCCATTGAAGGTGACTAGCGCGTCATCTGCGCCTATGTAATGGTTCAGCGCCTCGAGCATGGCGCGCTCTTCGATCGGCTCGCGCAGGAAATATTGGCTCTGGCGGAAGCCGCCAGCCTCGAAGCGCCCGATGCCCACCAAAAAAGCCATGGTGCCGCTGCCCCACACACCGGTGGTCTCGGTATCCAGGAAGACAAAGCGCTCGGGGTCGAGCAGCGCCACGCGGGTATCCAGCGCCCAGGCGGCCAGTTTTTCGCGGGCCACCGGGAAGCGCAGCGGCGCGGCGCCGTGCAATTCGTCGGAGGGCAGGAAACGTTCGACCAGGAAGGCCTCGCCGAACTCGGTCTCCTGCGTGCGGCCGCCGACGACATCCTGGATGGGATGATCCGCGCGGGCAGGCTTGGGCACCAGTGAGCTGGCGCCGATCTGCACGCCGAGGGACTTGAGACGATCGGAGAGGGAAGGCATGGGTCAGGGGGATTATAGCGAGGCTGACCGGCTAAGGCCTCGAGCCCGAGTGGGTGGGAGTCGAGGCTTTAGCCGGATAGTTACTATCCTCGGCTAGTTGGAAATCTACGATCGGATAGGTCGCCAATACGTCGGCCATCCACTCTTCACCTTCCTGCTTTAACCACTGAGGGTAGCTTGAGAAGTGCCGATCCGCTGGATCGCTCACGTATCCATGTTTGAGTGGGTTGTGATGGATGTAATTGAAGCGTGTCCAATAGTCCGCTTCGCTTTCCACGAGCCTGTCCCAATAATTGTGCCAAACCTGTCTGCCGCGCCGATTGGTCTTCTTGTTCAACTCAAAGGATGTTCGGCCATGCAAGCATCTCATGAAAATCTTCAAATCGGCACCGTGTTCCAAGTGCAACAAGAGGTGATAGTGATCGTCCAGAATCACCCAGGCATGTAGTTGGATACCAAATTCCTTGGCAGGTTCGTAAGATGGTCCCGAATGATTTCTTTTTCGCTTTTCGTCTGAAATAGAGGTAGCCTCCCATAGGTCGAGGCAGTGAGGAAATAGGAGCAACTATCTACGAAGATGTGGGGCGGATGGTGACTGTTCACTAAATCTCCTAACCGGCTAAAGCCTTGACTCCTGATTGCTTAGTGGACTCGAGGCTTTAGCCGGGTCCTTTGCCAGCTCTTCCAACAACGCCAGCGTCTCGCGTTTGCTGCCGCGGCCCAGCTCGCCGCCTGGGCCCACGCAAGACGGGCAGCCGTCGGCGCACTGGCACTCCTGCACCAACTGGAAGGCATTGCGCATCAGCTCATCATGCAACTCGAATAGCTTCTGGCTGAAGCCCAGCGCGTCGCCCATTTGGTCGTATACCACGACGGCCGGTTTGCCCTCGGCGAAATCGGCCTTCGGGTCGGAGTGTACGCCCAGGTCGCGCGGGTCGCACATCAGATAGAGCGGCGCCAGGTTCTGCAGCACGAAGGAGAGCCCCGCCAGCCCGCTGCGAATGCGCACGATGGTCTCGGCGCGGCGGTGACAGTTCGGGCACAGGGTGACAAGGTTCTCCAGGCGGTTGGCCTCTTTGTAGGAAGTAAAGGTACGAAAAGGCATCTTGTGGTGCACGTCGTGCGGCCGCCCGTTCTCGGGTAAGCCGCAGACCTGGCAGGTGTAGCCGTCCCGGGCACGGGCGGCATCGCGCACCGCAGGCCACGCAGGCCCGTATTCGTTCGGATCGTTGCTCCACAGGCCGCGCTCGCGTAAGCGATCCACGACGGCATCATCCAAGGCCACCCAATAACCGAGGGTATTTAGTTCGATGGGCGGCAAATCCAGGTCGCCGCCGCCGGGCATCTCGGTGCCGGACCATTGGATCCTCAGGAAGCCGTAGACCTCCTCGGTGATATTCAATTCGCCGAAATGCTTGCTGCCTGCCGCCACCGGCACCTGGGTTTTTTCCTCCACCAGCGACACGGTGCTGCGCGTGCGCGGCATGGTGTAGTAATCGGCTTCGATGGGCCGCAGGTAGGCGACGTTCTCGGTCAGGTCAAGCTTCTCCACAAAATAGGTGGCGCCGTCGTGGATGTAAATGGCTTCGGGGTGGACCAGACGATAGGCGCCTGCCGGATCCACCTCGCCCACCAGCTGCCAGCCCTGCTCCGTCTGCGCCTGCAACACCACGGATGCGGAACCGGCGCCGCGCAGGCCTACGTCGCGGGCGGGCTGCTGCTCGGACATCCAGAAATATTTGCCGCCCGAAACATGCACCTCCCCACCCTCCGCCAATACCTTGAGGAACTCTTCCACATCCTGGCTCGGCACATTCCCGAAGGCTTCTCCTTTGGAGAAAGGTATTTCGAAGGCCGCGCAGCGCAGATGGGAAAGCAGGATCACCAGATTGTCGGGGTTGATCAGCGCGTGCTCCGGCGTGCGCTGCAGGATATATTGCGGGTGGCGCGCCAGGAACTGATCCAGCGGAGTTGAGGCGGCAATGAGCAACGATAGCGCCGGAGCTTCGCCGCGGCCGGCGCGGCCAGCCTGCTGGCGCGTGGCGGCCACTGAGCCGGGGTACCCGGCCAGCACCGCCGCGCCCATCCCGCCGATATCCACGCCGAGTTCAAGGGCGGTGGTGGCCACCACGCCGCGCACTTCGCCGCTGCGCAGTCCCGCTTCGATGGAACGGCGCTCGGCCACCAAATACCCGCTGCGGTAGCCGCGCACTTGTCTTTCGCTGTTCGTGTCGCGCAGGCTTTTCAACATCAGCTCTACCATGCGCCGTGTGCGGCCAAAGAGGATGGTCTGCACGTCGTGGGCCAGCAGGTCCGAGGCCAGGCGGACGCTCTCCTGCAACAGGCTGACCCGCAGGCCGAGTTCGGCGTTGACGATGGGTGGGTTGTAGATGAGGAAGGAGCGCGGCCCGCGCGGCGCGCCGTCATGGTCGATCAGGGACACCGGCCGCTCGGTCAAGCGCTCAGCCAGCTGGCGCGGGTTGGCGATGGTGGCCGAGGCCAGGATGTACTGCGGCTGCGCGCCGTAGAACTTGAGGATACGCGAGAGGCGGCGCAACACGTTGGCCACGTGCGAGCCGAAGACGCCGCGGTAGCTGTGCATTTCGTCGATGACGATGAAACGCAGCGCGCCGAAGAACTCCGCCCAGGCCGTGTGATTAGGCAGGATGCCGGCATGCAGCATGTCGGGATTGCTGATCAGCAGCCGGGCACGCTTGCGGATAGCAGAGCGCTGATGGGTCGGCGTGTCCCCGTCGTAGGTGGCAACGGGGATGGGAAACGCCCTCACCCCCATGCCCTCTCCCGCGGGGCGGGCGAGGGGCGCCTCGCTTTCATCCGTAGGGGCGGGTCTAAGCTTGCCCTCGAGCGAAGCGAAGGGACCCGCCCGCTTCGCCGCAAGCGGCGAAGCATTTGTTCCTGACAGCCCCATCGCCTCCAGCCACACGTCCAGCTCATTCTTTTGATCGTACGCCAGCGCCTTGGTGGGAAATAGATACAGCGCTCGCGCTCCGGGATCGCGCAATAAGGTATCGAGCACCGTCAGGTTGTAACAAAGGGTCTTGCCGCTGGCCGTGCCAGTGACCACGGCGATGTTGTCCCCGGCCTGCAGGCGGCGCCAGGCCTCCGCCTGGTGGCTGTACAGTTGTCCATAGCCCAGCTTGGCGAACGCCGCCCCCAGGGCCGGATGCAGTTCATTGGGTAAGGGCGAGAACTGGACCTTGCGGGCAGGCTGCTGGTGCCAGTGGGTTACATTGCCGCCTATCGAAGGCTCAGATCGCCAATGTGCGAGGAGTTCGTTGAGGTTATCCACTTAGGCCGAGATTATAGTTCAAATAGAACTGATTTTCTATTATAATGATAGTGAAAGACATTTTTTCATATTTGTTCTACAAATCTAAGCTCCTTAAAATCAACGTCGGAAACGTAGTTTGTAATTTACAATTGCGGAGGAAATCTCATGAAGAGAAAACTTGATCCCATTTTTCTCGATACCGCTGCAGCAATTGAAAGCAAAAATGGCGTCGACCGGCACAAAAACGGTCGAAGGATAGCGTTTGGATGGTACGGGGGAAAGTTCAACCACCTTTCATGGCTTCTACCTTTGTTGCCAAAGAGCCATCATTATTGCGAGCCTTTTGGGGGATCAGCCGCTGTTCTTATCAACCGCGAACCGTCCCCGGTTGAAACCTATAATGATATGGATGGGGAAGTAACAAATTTTTTTAGAGTATTGCGTAACCAACCAGACGAGTTGATCAGGCAAATTGGACTTACGCCATTTTCACGAGAGGAATTTCATGTCGCCGTTATTCTACGCCCCGAAGGAGTTCCTGATCTTGAACGTGCTCGGTTGTTTTACATTAGGGCTCGCCAAGCTCGCACTGGGCTTGCACAAACAGCCTCACTAGGAAGATGGGCTAATTGCAAATTGACTAGCAGAGCAGGAATGTCGGGCGCTGTCTCACGATGGTTAGGGGCAGTCGAAGCTCTGCCAGAAATAGCGGAAAGATTACTCCGGGTTCAATTTGAAAACCGACCAGCACTTGACGTTATAAACTTGTACGACAGTTCAAAAACCCTCTTTTACTGCGATCCACCTTACCTCCATAGCACACGCAAAGACAACAAAGCATACGCCTATGAAATGGAAGAAGAAGAACACGTTCATCTTGCCAAGACTCTCGCAAAATGCAAGGGAAAGGTAGCAATTTCAGGCTACAGAAACAATCTGATGGATCAGTTATTCAAAGACTGGTATAGATATGACGCTCCGATAAAAAAGGCACATTCTGTTAAGGATTTTCGCCAAGAAAGCCTATGGATGAATTACGATCCACGATCTAGTTGATGGCAAACATAAATCATCAACAAGCTGCGGCCGTTCTTTCGCAGGCATTTGAACGGGCGGAACAAGCTTTTATCACAAGTATAGAAGTTCAGACAAAGGAAGATATCGATAGGAATTTGGATGATATCTTTGATTCTGGAACGCAGGCTTATAGAGAAGTTCTGCTTGGTTGTTGCGTGGCAAAAACAGTAAGCCCTTCAATAGATGTTCACTTACCCTATGTGAAGCAAGGTAAAGATGCTTTTAATGGGCGCGATCTTGACGAAAACGTGATTAATCCATTTCTGCAAGGGAAACAAATACCTAGTTCCAAGGGCCCATACCTTAGCGTATTTCGACGGCAGGTTGAATTTACTCCAGAAACAAGAAAAGGGGTCAGAGACAAAGAAGGCTACGATGCTTTGGTTTTTGTCATAAATGAACTGGCCAAAGGCAAAGAGGATGATCGGGACAAATTATTGGTCGCTCTTCTATTTAGGTTTATTAAGATGCGCGAGCAGGCAAACATCCCAATCACTAAACCCCACAGGGTTAGTCTCGTTCAGTACAAAGATTTACTGAACTGCCTAGTCTCCATCCAGAGCGGTGGTTGGTTTCCAGTTTTATTTGCCATCGGTATGTTCAAAACAATTAAGGACTATTTCAACCTTGACTGGGAAATAACTTGGCAATCCATTAATGTTGCAGATTCGGCTTCCGGAGTTGGAGGCGACATAACGATCAAATCTAAAAATAAGATTCTAATGTCGGTGGAAATAACTTTGAGACAGGTCGACAAGGCAAGAATGATATCGACCTTTAATACAAAAATCGCCCCATCCGGGATAGAGGATTATTTATTTCTTGTCGGAGCAAATGATCCCTCCAAGGAGGCTGTTGAACAAGCAGAACGCTATTTTGCACAAGGACATGAGGTGAATTTCGCAGAAATTGTTAATTGGATAGTTATGCTTTTGGCCACATTTGGGAAACAAGGCAGGGAGATTTTTGGGCTTCATTTAGTTTCATTACTGGAAAGCAGTGAAACGACCCAAGCAGCCAAAGTTGCTTGGAATGATGCGATCAATAATCTATTTATTCGCTAAACACAACATCACATTTATCGCCAAAGCCTTCAGCTTTTCGTTGTCTTTCCAACACATTGACACCCCCTCCCAAATTCCCTAGGTTCATGTATTAATCCCCATTCGGCATTCATAATACTTTCGCACAGGGGGTTTCATTGTTCACCGCTCGATCCCTTACCTTCCTTCTCGGCCCCCTCTTCTCCAAGAAGTCCTGGCTGGCGCTTGACCTAGGCGTTTGCCTGGCCGCCGGAATCCGCTGGCCGGGCGCGGATACCCCCTCTCCCATCTTGTGGGAGAGGGCAAGCCAGCCACAGGCTGGCGCGGGTGAGGGGCTCCCCACCTTCCACATAGATGAGGCTCACGGTCGCTCAGAAACCAGCCGCCGCCTCGTTGGCATCATGGACTATCGCCGCGCCTCCCGCGATCTTCCCTTCCACATCTCCTGTTTTCCCAGCCATGTTCTCACTGATCCAAAGCACATTGCCGCCATCTCCCAAGAAGCCCTTTCCTACAATGCGGATTTAGTCGTCATCGATCAACCATATGGTTTGGACCTCGGATATGGGGCCTCACTGCACCTCCTTCTGCCCCTTGCCTCGTCATTACAAGCTCTCACCCACTCCACCAATGCCGCTGTCCTCATCTTGCTCCAGACCCGCACCCGCCCCCAGCGCGCAGCAATCGCCAAAGCCCTATCCGCACTTGGGGTCGATCACGTCCTGGGTCTTGATTTCTATCCGACCGATATGCCCAAAGCTACACCGTATAACAAATTCCTTCCCCGCTATCGCAGTGGCTACTTGCACCTAAGGACCCTGGCCTCTGTGGGCGGCGGCCAGTTCCCTGTGTACGCCAGGATACACGCTTCCGATCACGCCTTTTCACTAGCCGCCATCGATCGCATTCCTAATCTGCAAACTCTGAAACTTTCTACCTTTCAAACCACCTTTGGCCCGGCAGGTCTGGCTCTTCTCCGCTTTCTTTTGGCCAAAGGCTCGGCCAACACCCGCGAATTGATGTTTGGGGTGGCCGCCTCAGTCCCCACTCGCATTCGTACCTTAGTTCATCAGCTTTCCAGGGAAGGTTATATCCACTGTATAAAGCATGGCGGAGCAGGTCACCCTGCTGTTTACGCTCTCACCAGCTCGGGAAAGAGCCTGATATGAGGGCTTGTCAAAGTGTATCGACCCCACCGTGTGTGTCGCATATGACAGTTACATGTTTATTCTTTCCTACCCGATCCGGAGATGGGGTGTCTCCTGACCTCCAGACTTCCAGACCTCTAGACTTCACGACTATGAAACTACCCAACTACCTAACTATCGAACTAAGGTGCCCCTGCCCCCGGCACTTCGATCACCGGCGACCAGTTGCGTCGGCAAAAGAAGCCGACGCGTGGGAGGGTTATTCGCCTGCGCCGGGGATATCGGCAATGGGTGACCAGACTGGCAGCAGTGAACGCACGCTGCCAGTCGGCAGATGCCATTGTTCTTCTGGGTTGGCCACTTCCATGATGAAGAGCTGGTAATTGCCGGTGCGCTGGGAATGGAAGACGATATAGCGCCCATCCGGCGACCATGTAGGGTTGCCATCCTCGGCGGCGCTGGTGGTCAGGCGCTGCAGGTCGCTGCCATCCGAGCGCATCAGGTAGATGTCGCCGTTGCCGGCGCGCCAGGATTCGAACACGATCCATTCCCCATCCGGGGAGAACACCGGCCGCCAATCCAGCTTCGCCTCCTCGGTGAGGCGCACCACATTGCCGCCGTCGCTGTCCATCACGTAGATCTCGGAATTCCCATCGCGGCGAGAAACAAAAGCGATCTTGTCGCCCAGGGGCGACCAGTTCGGTTCGTAGTCGTAGGCGGGTTCGTCCGTCAGCTGGCTGACCTGATTGCCTTCGAGATCGTAAATGAACAGGTCGCGGTTGCCCTCGAATTCGGCCATGATCACGATCTGCTGCCCATCGGGGGAAAAGCTGGGGTAGCAATCGAAGCCGGGTTGGGTGGTCAGTTGCCAGGCCTCAGGGTCGGCGTTCACTGTCACCAGATACACATCGCGGGACACGTCCGAGCTGGGCACGCCGTCGTACGCGATCAGCGAGCCGTCCGGCGACCAGACCGGCGCCTCGGCAAAGGTGTTCTTCAAGCCGCCGGTCAGGTTGTATTCGCCGCTGCCGTCCGGTCGAATAAGCCATACATCCCGGCGCCCGCCCTCGCTGGCCGTGAACGTGATCCAGCCAAGTTCGGAGAGGTCCAGGGCCACTTCAGGGCTGAACGTGGAGACCGGCTCCGGGGTTGGCGGCGGAGCATCCGGGTCCGCGGTGGCCTTGGCCACCGTGACGGTCAGCTGGACGGCGGGCCCTTCTTCCGGCGCTGACTCCAGGCCTTGGGCCAGGGCGGTATCACATGCAGAAATGATCAGGGAAAGCAGGGAAACACATAAGACCAGCCACAATGTGCGCTTCGGTGAGTACATAGCTCAATCCTTTGCCGGGTTGTCTTCGATGACTTCTTTGGCAAGCTGCTTCAAGGCAGCTTGCTCCTTGCCCGCCAGGTGAGCGCTATCCCAATAGATGCCAAGCAGCTCGTAAGGCGAGAGCTCGCCGACATGCCTGTCCTCCGGAATTCGCAGGCGGGCCTCCACCTGCGGCCGCTTCACCAGGTGGAACTCGAAGGTGCCCGCAGCGGCCTCGCGCAGCGCGGCCTCGTCGATGTACGGCTCCAGCTCCCGCGGGTAATCGATGGTCATGCGCACGATGGCGTCCTTCATTTTGGGCTTGGCCGGCAGCGCCGCCATGATCTTCTTCATCACGCCTTCGGGCTTATCCAGCGCCACGCGAGGAAGATCGATGAACGAACGTACATGGTCCAAGTTGCGCCAAGCATACGTCGTCTCGCCTTTGGCGAGGTTAACGACGACGAAACGCTTTTCGTCTTGCGCTTCACCGAAATCCACATGCTCGATCGACCCGGGGTAAACGACCGGGGGATAACTGTCCTTGTTCACATCCTGGGCTTTGTGGATATGGCCCAGGGCCACGTAATCGAATTGCGTGTTCTTGACCAACCCGGGCGAAAGCACCAGGTCGCTACCCAGCATCACGCTGCGCTCGCCGCCATACATGGCGCCTTGCACCGAGGCGTGGGCCATCAAGACGATGGGCAGATTGGGGTCGGCTTCTTCCAGGAAGTCATCCAACAGCGCAGCCAGCCTTTTCTCGAGTTCCGCGTAGATCTCGCTCTCCTCGGTGGCGGTCACGTTGCCGGAAGCCAACATCTGCGAACGGGCCACCCAGGGCAAGGCAATTACCTGCAGCGGCAAGTTCCACAGATCCTTGGGGCCCAGCAGCTCGGGCTTGGCCAGCACGCGCACATAAGGGATCTCCAGCGTGTTGAATTCTTCGAGCGCGTGGGCGCGTCCCAAGCTGGGGGAGAGGTCGTGGTTACCCACGAGAAGCAGCGTGGGGATGCGCGCCTTGGAAAGGCGCATTATGCGCCGGCCCCATTCGCGCTGGAAGGTGGGCGCCGGATTGCGATCCTTGTAGGCATCCCCGGCGAACAGCACCAGGTCCACCTTTTCGCCAATGGCTGTGTCCACGATCTCGTCAAGCGAGCGCAGGAAATCCAGCACGCGCACCGGCAAGCCGGTCTGCGGGTCGTGGCGGCCGTAGTTGGCTATATCGATATGGGCGTCAGCGAAGTGGAGTAGCTTGAGGGTCATGATTAACTCGTCATTGCGAGGAGGCGTTTTTTGAGCCGCTGCAGCGGCGAAAGCCGACGTGGCAATCTCGAATAGGCTTTCACTGTTTGCATTTTACGCTTGTCGTAGCGAACCGAGCTTTCCTTAGCTTAGGGCTCATGGGGTGGCTCCCAACTGCTGCAGCATGGCCAGCCCGGGGCCGAAGTTTGGGTTTAGGTAAACACTGCGCTGGAAATCGGCGATGGCGTTATCTGTCTCGCCCAGGCCGGCGCGCGCCAGGCCGCGCCAGTAGAGGCTTTCCTCCGAATCGGGCCAAGTCGAAAGGGTCGTGTTGGCCACGTCGATCACAGCCTGATAACGGAAACTGTAATAGTAGGCCCAATACGGGCCGGTCTGATACCACATCATGCGGTAGGGGCGATTGTAAGTCTCGTCGTCCAAAGCATTGTAAAGCTGGAAGGCGTAGTCATAGGCGTTGGCGGCGTCCACATAATCAAAAAGGGCCACATGGCTGCTGCCCGTGTTGAACCAGGCGTAGTATTGATCAAGGCCGGTCAGCGACGCGCGCTCGCCTTCGGCGATTTCCAGCGCGCGGCGGTTGGCCCATTCGTCATCCGCCCAGGGGCCGAGCAAGTTTAGGACCTCAACCTCCCGCTCTGCCGGGTAGACAACGATGAACAGGAAATTGAAGGAGCGCCATCCCTCGATGAACTCGGCATAGGGGCTGTCCACGTTTTCGCCGGGGTGGTTCTTATCCCAGGTATCCTGCACCACGAACGCCTGGCGAGCATCGTCGTAGCCGGTGACGAAAAGATAATGGCCCAGCCAATCCACAATGCCGCGATAATCGGCTTCGTAATAGCCCTTCTCGATGACCACGGGAAAACCGTTTGCGACCATTCGTTTGACCAGCTCAACGTCGCCGCCCACGCGCGTCAGGGCGCGTAGCTCGGTGTAATCGTCGACGAAGTATTCCATCTCGTAAGGCATCACGTTCTTGTCCTTCTCGCCCCGCTGCACAAAATCCATGCCGGGGTTATTTTCCCCGGGCTTAATGACTTCGCCAATATCGTCGCGGTCGCCGTTCCAGCCCCAGTAGTTCAGCGCCATGGCCAGCGTGGAAGGGCCGCAGTAGTTCCAGCGGCCCTGCTGGGTAACGAAGTTCACATTCTCCAACTGGGCGGAGGCGGGCAGGGGTTCAAAGGTGGGCGTGGGAGTGGCGATGGCCCCCGCAGGGGTTGCCGTCCTTGTCGGCCGCAAAGTGGGTTCAAGGGTGGGCCCAACTACCCCCGAAGGGGCAAACAACGCCTCCTGCGGCGGATTGAAGAAATGAACCACGCTGTTGCGCAGATCGTTCAGGCGCCAAGCCAGGCGGTCGTGCACAAAGGGAATGTTGTAGACCAGGATGGCCAGCGCCAGCAAACCAAGACCTGCGCCCAGCCAGCGTCGCCAGGGACTGGGCGGCTTACGAGATGTGGAAAAACGGCGAAAGAAGGGATTCTGATCGGACACTCGTACGATTATATCTTCGCAATATTGAACTCAGTCCCGCACGTCTCCACTATAATCAAGGCAGCCTATTAACCTGAGACTGGAAACGAGATGCCTTGCCGATTCCCCCTGTAAATACAGACACGAACACTCCAATAAACGCCTTGCCCGTAGTGTCATTGTCCGAATTATCTGATCGCATCCGCGTCGCGGCGGCCCGCGCCGGCTGGAGCGAGTTGAGCCCGGTGCAAGCTGCCGCCATCCCTTATTTATTGGCCAAACGCGACCTCATGGCGCAAGCGCGCACCGGCAGCGGCAAAACGGGCGCGTTCCTCTTACCCATGCTGGAGTTGCTGGATGTGGCCGAAAAATACCCGCAGGCCTTGGTCTTAGTGCCCACGCGCGAGCTGGCCAGCCAGGTCACCAAAGATGCCCTGGTCCTCTTCGAAGGAACCGGCGTGGAGGTGGTCTCGGCATACGGCGGGGTCGGCTACAAAGCACAGATCGAAGCCTTCAAACGCGGTACCCAATTGGTCGTAGGTACGCCCGGGCGGATATTGGATCATCTGCTCAAACGCAATTTGAAACTGGACCGGCTTAAGATGCTGGTCTTTGATGAAGCCGACCGCATGCTCTCGATGGGCTTTTATCCGGATATGCTGGAAGTCCAACGCTACCTGCCCGAGAAAGGCGTTCACGGCAGCATGTTCTCGGCCACGTTTCCGCCCAATGTTCAGCGCCTGGCCCAGCGCTTCCTGAATCAAGCGGAGTTCCTCAGCCTGAGCCGGGACCATGTCCACGTAACCGATGTCGAGCATATTGCCATGCGGGTGCGCGGCATGGACAAGGACCGAGCCCTGGTGCGGTTGCTGGAAGTAGACAACCCCGCCCAGGCGCTGATCTTCTGCAACACCAAAGCGCGCGTGAGCTATGTCACCACCGTATTGCAGCGTTTCGGGTTTAACGCCGCTGAACTAAGCTCGGAGCTATCCCAAAGCGCGCGTGAACAGGTGCTGGCAAGTTTGAAAGACGGTTCCCTGCGCTTCCTGGTGGCCACGGATGTGGCCGCCCGCGGCATCGATATCGCCGATCTCTCTCACGTGATCCTCTATGAGCCGCCGGACGACGCCGAGCTCTATATCCATCGCGCCGGCCGCACGGGGCGCGCCGGAGCGGGCGGCGTGGCCATCAGCCTCATCGCCGGCCTGGAGGAGCGCGAGCTCAAGAAGATCGCCTCCATTTATAAGATCACGTTCGAGGAGCGCGCGGCCCCTACCGATGAAGATGTCGCCGCCGTCGTTTCGGAGCGGCTGATCGTGCATTTGGAAGCGCAACTGCGCGGCCGGGACAATTTGCAGACCGAGCGCATGCAGCGTTTTATGCCGCTGGCCCGGCAGCTCGCCGAAACGGAAGAAGGCCAGGCGCTGCTGGCCATGGTGCTCGACGATAGCTACTACCTCTCGACCCATAAGGGCGAGACGCCCATCCCAGCCCCCGAGAAAGCAAAGAGCCATTCAGAGGGGCGCGGCCGGGGGCATTCGGAGCGCCGAAGACGCCGGTAAAGCAAAGGTCGCGGAATCCGCGGCCTTTTTGTTTCCGTGTCGATCTTAGGGATTAGGGTGCGGGCGTGGCCAGTTGCGCAGGAACATTGGTGGTCGCTGTGATGGCCGCTATGGATGGCCGCGCCGGTGGTGATGCTCACCGGCGAGTCGATTTAGCTGGCTTCACCCAGCCCCGCCCACTGTGCGCCCATCTTTTTTGTTATTAGGCTTCGCGGAACTCGCCCTCGACCACTTCGCCTTCGTCAGTTGGCTTGTGGCCGTTGTGGCCAATGGCGCTGGCGGCCGGACCGCCGCTTTGCGGCTGACCGTTCTGCGAAGCGTAGAGCTGCTGGCTCAAGGCATGGAAGGCGTTCTGCAGTTCGTCGCTGAGGCGTTTGATCGTTTCTTTGTCTTCGCCCTCCAGCGCGGTGCGCAGCTCCTTCACTTTGGTTTCGATGTTGCTGCGTTCGGCAGCCGGCACCTTGTCGCCGAGTTCCTTGAGGGTCTTCTCGGTCTGGTACGCCAAGGTGTCGCCGGCGTTGCTCGCTTCCACCAGTTCGCGGCGTTGGCGGTCTTCGCCTTCGTGCTCGCGAGCTTCTTTCACCATACGCTCGATGTCAGCCTCTTTGAGGTTGGTCGAGGCGGTCACGGTGATCTGCTGCGCCTTGCCGCTGGCGCGATCTTTGGCGCTCACGTTGAGGATGCCGTTGGCGTCGATATCGAAAGTGACTTCGACCTGCGGCGTACCGCGCAGCGCGGCCGGGATGCCTTCCAGGCGGAAGTGGCCCAGGCTCATATTGTCATTTGCCTGCGCACGCTCGCCCTGCAAGATATGCACGTCCACAGCGGTCTGACCGTCGTCCGCGGTCGAGTACACCTCGGTCTTCTTGACCGGAATGGTGGTATTGCGCTCGATCATCTTGGTCATCACTCCGCCCAGGGTTTCAACGCCCAGGGAGAGCGGAGTCACGTCCAGCAGGAGCACGTCCTTCACTTCGCCACCCAGCACGCCGCCTTGGATGGCGGCGCCCACGGCGACAACCTCGTCGGGGTTCACGCCCTTATGCGGTTCCTTGCCGGTCAGCGAGCGAACGAGTTCTTGCACCATGGGCATACGCGTAGCGCCGCCCACCAACACAACTTCGTTGAGGTCGCCGGATTTGAGATTGGCGTCCTGCAGCGCGGCCTCGAAAGGCCCGCGCAGGCGCGCCACCAGTTTTTCGGTGAGCTGCTCCAACTTGGCGCGGCTCAACTTGGTGACCAGGTGCTTGGGGCCGCTGGCATCCGCAGTGACGTAGGGGAGATTGAGCTCCGTCTCCGCCACTGAGGACAATTCGATCTTGGCCTTCTCGGCGGCCTCACGCAGGCGCTGGAGCGCCTGGCGGTCGGTGCGCAGGTCAATGCCTTGTTCGCGCTTGAATTCGTCGGCCATGTAGTGGACGATAGCCTCGTCCCAGTCGTCGCCACCCAGATGGGTGTCGCCATTGGTGGCCTTCACCTCGATGACGCCACCACCCACTTCGAGGACGGAAACATCGAAGGTGCCGCCACCCAGGTCGAAGACCAGGATGGTTTCGTTTTCTTTCTTGTCCAACCCGTAGGCCAAGGCGGCCGAGGTCGGCTCATTGATGATGCGCAGGACTTCCAGGCCGGCGATCTTGCCGGCATCCTTGGTGGCCTGGCGCTGGCTGTCGTTGAAGTAGGCCGGGACGGTAATAACTGCCTTGTCGACCTTTTCGCCGAGGTAAGCCTCGGCATCTGTCTTCAGCTTGCCCAGTACCATGGCTGAGATCTCCTGCGGGCTGAATTCCTTATTAGCCGCCGGAATCTTGACGCGTACATCGTTGCCCGCGCCGGCTGTCACCTCGTAGGGGACCATCTTCCGCTCGGCTTCCACTTCGTCGACGCGGCGGCCGATGAAGCGCTTAATGGAGCTGACCGTATTCTCAGGGTTGATGACGGCCTGGCGCTTGGCGGTTTGGCCCACCATGCGCTCGCCGTTCTTATTGAAACCCACTACGGAGGGCAGCAGGCGCGAGCCTTCCGCCGTGGGGATCACGGTGGGTTCCCCGCCCTCCATAACAGCGGCCACGCTGTTGGTGGTGCCCAAGTCAATACCGATTATCTTTGCCATGATTGAACTCCTCTATTAGTAAAGTGACTAGTGATCAGTGAATAGTGATTAGGAAAACCACTAGCGATGTGCATATGATATAGAGGAGGCGCAAGAATGGCGTTAACAGAACATCGGAATCGCATAAGCAAACCATCTCGCCCGGAGTCGAGACTTTAGCCGGTTTCCCTTCCCCTCATCCCCCTTCCTTGATCTTCCATCTCTCCTGTTCCCCTTGACATGCTCTTTGCAAGCTGCCCATTTCCTGCAACATTCCCGCTCAGAATCCAGCAATCAGAAATCAACAACCTCCGGGGGCCTCGTGTCCGAATCCACCTCTCTCGATCCTGCTCACGTCCTGGCCGAACTCGTCTACCTCGGCCTCGCAACCGCAAGACCCGAGGCTCTGCCTCCGCGTTGGGGAGTTATCATCAGGTCTCCGGAGGAAAAAATGAGAGCCATCCGCATCCATGAATATGGGGACGCCAGCCGCCTCATCTATGAAGAAGCACCGTTGCCAGAGCCGCGGGCTGGCGAGGTACGCGTGAAAGTGGAGGCGGCTGGCCTGAACTTCATCGAGGTTTACCAACGCACAGGCACCTACCAGGGAATGCTGCCCTTCACGCCTGGTGCCGAGTTCTGCGGCGTGGTGGACGCGCTGGGAGAAGGCGTGGCGGAGCTGAAACCCGGTGATCGAGTAACCACGGCGCAGGGCAAAGGCGCCTACGCCGAATACGCCATCGTGGAGGCCGAGAAGGCGGTGAAAGTCCCCGATGGCCTTTCCTCAGAAGAGGTTGCAGCAGTCACGCTGCAGGGTATCACCGCCCATTACCTAGCCCTCTCCACCTACCCTCTCAAGAAGGGCGACACTGCCCTAGTGCATGCCGCCGCAGGCGGCGTGGGCCAGCTACTGGTCCAGATCGCCAAACTGCGCGGGGCGCGCGTATTGGCGACCGCTTCCAGCGAAAAGACAAAGATCGCCAAAGAGGCCGGAGCAGATGAAGTGATCAAGTACGCTGAGGCGCCACTGAATGTGCGCTACTCCCTGGATTTCGAGAGCGAAGTGAAGCGGCTCACCGATGGCAGGGGAGTCGAAGTGGTCTACGACGGTGTGGGCAAAACCACATTCCACAAAAGCCTCAATTGCCTGAAGCGCAGGGGCATGATGGTGCTGTTCGGCCAAGCCAGCGGCAAGGTGGACCCGATCGACCCGCAGTTGCTGAACCAAAAGGGCTCGCTGTTCCTCACTAGGCCAAGCGTTGCCGCCTACCTGCAGGATCGCGCCGAACTGTTGTGGCGCGTGAACGACCTGTTCGAGTGGATGCTGGCAGGGAAGCTCAAGGTACGCATCGACCTGAAGTTCGCCCTGAAGGACGCGGCCGAAGCGCACCACTACCTGGAAGCCGGATCCACAAAGGGCAAAGTGTTGCTGGTGGGGGCACAGTAGGGCGCAATGCAAAGGCTGGTGGCTGTGGCCTTCGCCGAGGGAGGCCGAGCCATTGGCGAGCCCAGGGCTGGGGGCGTTGAAGCGCACACAATACTAACTTGTTAGCAGGGAGGCCGCCATGCGTAAGCACTTTAGCCTATGCGACGGCCTATGAATTCCACCTCATTTCCTCGAGAACTTTCTCTGCGGCCAAACGCGCTGGCGCATGACCTCGAAGGCCAGCGCCGCGGTGGATGAGGTTATGTCCAAAATCCACAAGGGGATGATCCTGAGATGCGAGTGGACCGCGCAGGCAGAGGTTTGACCCCAATTCGTTTCTATTTAATTCGACGAGATTCGGCCAGGCGCGGGTCGCTGAGGTCTTGCAGGGCGCGGGCGATCAGATAAAAGGCAGCGACAAATAGCGACAACGCGAAAGTCGGGGCGATGATCTGCAGCCAGGGGATCGAGGGATTGATGTTCAGATAGAAGATGCCGTTGTAGACCATAAAACCCAAATTGAAGCGCGTATCGCCGAAACCGAAGAAGGCCATGAACCCGTCGGCGACCACGGCGCCCACCACCGCCAGCATCATCTGCACCACGGCCAGCGGCAGCAGATGGGGGATAAGGTGGCGGAAGATGATGCGCCCGGCCCCGGCGCCGGCCACCCGCGAAGCGTCGATGTAAGGGCGCGTCATCAGCGAGATCCCGTGCGAGCGCATGACGATGGCGGCGCTGCCCCCGCCGACCAGCGCCCCATAGATCAATCCGAATTCCCAGGAACCGATTTCTTCGTAGTACCGTGCCGCCAGGATGGCGACGATGACCAAAGCGGGGACGAGATACAGCGCGCTGGACAGGTTGTACAGGATAGCATCCAGCGCGCCGCGGTAATACGCCGAAAGCGCGCCGATGGCCGTCGACAAAACTAAGGTTGCCAAAGCGGCTGCAAGGGCCACCTCAAAAGAAGGCGGGATGGCAGCCAGCAGCATGCTGAAGATATCGCGACCCTGCGCATCGACGCCCAGGAGATGTGACCAGGAAGGACCCGAAGGCCAGGGAGCGGCATTCAAGTCATAACCCAGAAGAGGGTTGTAGACCCCGCGCGGCCACACAGTTCCCAACAGGAGGGGATGCAGGACCATCAGTATGGCGAACAAGACCAGGATGCCAACGCCGACTTTCGCCATGGGGTGGCGAAGGAAACGGCGCAAGCCCTCGCCCCACAACCGCAGCAGCGCGGCCAGCCGGCTGTCTGGCCGCCGGGAGCGGCCGGCGAGCGCAGCCGGGCCGCGGACCAGCTTCCAAGCTGCTTTCGTCTTTTCTGCGAGGTCCTGCGGTAAGCCGGTATTCTCAATGGCCGTAATCCCGGCCTCGGAAGTTAATGGGCCTTTCTCGTTGGTTACCAGCCAGACCGCATCGCAGCTTTGACGGAAAGGCGAATCGAGCAATTTGGCAGCCTCAATTACAACCACCCCACCCTTGCGGGCGCGTACCAAAGTGTCAACTTGCTGCCTCACGAGGGGATGGAGGATGGCCTTCAAATGGCTTAACGCCGCAGGATCCGATGCAATTCGTTCCCCCAGTTTCTTGCGATCAATTTCGCCAAGGATGTTTAGGACCGTCGGCCCCAGGGCGTCGAGGATCGGCTGGTAGCCGGGCGCGTCGGGGAGTACGGCGCGATAGTACAGCGCATCCGCATCGATGACGAAGGCGCCCAATTCTTCCAGCAGACGCCGCACTTCGCGCTTGCCTGAGCCGACCTCACCGCTGAGGCCGATGACGAAGATGCCGGGCCAAGCGCTCATAGCTGATTCCTGTTCGTTTGCTGCCCGGAGCGAAGGCGCGGATCAAGATAAAAATAGAGGATCTCCAACAGCAGCCGCGCCCCCATGGCCAGCACGCCAATGAATAGAAGATAGCCGAGAGCAAGGGGTACATCTTGCCGCAGGGTGGAATTGAAAACCGCGCTGCCCAGCCCCGACCACTGCAGTGAATACTCCACGATAGCCAGGCCGGCAATGAGATAAGGAAGGCTGACGATGGCACGGCTAATCACCGGCAGCAATGCATTGCGCATGGCATGCCGGTCACGAACGGCGGCATCGGAAATACCCTTGGCCCGCGCCGTAGTGATGTACTCCTCGTGCAGCGTCTCGGCCAGGCTGGTGCGCGTGATGATGGTCAGTTCACCAACAGTTAGGAGCATGAAGGCCAGGATGGGAATAGAGGCGATGTAAAGCACCCGAAGCCCAGGTTCAGCGATGCCAAGCGCCAGCAAACCGGCAACCCAGGACAGAAGAACCAAGGGGAGGGTGAACCATACCGGCAGGCGAATACGCCGCCAGAGATGGAGCAGCCGGTGCAAACCCAATACCGCCAGTACCGCCAGCGCCAAGGTGAGCACAAGCCCCGTCATTATTTGTGGGATGTCAAGGGCGGGAAAATCCCTTAGCAGCCGGGCAAAGTGGGGTTCGGACGTGGCTGGCAGCCATTCCAGTTGGCGGCCCAGGAAATATTGCAGCAGGAAGGCAAGCGCTGGCGGAAAGAAGGCGTAAAGGCCGATCACGAACAAGGCTGTCCCCTCCGAGATCCAACGCGGGCTGCGCCAACCGATCTGCTTGCCGAGCCAATAGCCCAATAAGATCGCCGCTCCTCCGCCCATAACGAAAACGAGCAGCGTAGGCGGCAACGCAGACGCGATGGCGTCCGTCACCGAACCGCCAAAGAAGCTGTGCGACCGACCAGTGAATAAGCCGCTCAGCCATCGCAAGTATTGCTCCCAGATGGGGAGATCGAGGCCCAGCTCCTGGCGCAGGAGCTCTTTCTCTTCGACCGGCATGCCCAGGAATTGGCTTACGAAATCCCCCGGCATCAGTACCTGCACCACGAAAAAAACGATCGTGGTCAGAATGAAAAGCGTGAGCAGGCTCGAAGTGAATTTACGAATAAGGAAAGCGAACATGGCCGGGTCCGTATCTTACACCCGGATGATATCTCGACTTTAGATTGAACAGCTAGCCGATGGGCTAGTGGCCGTGGCCCATCTCCCCTGTAGGACCAAGAACCCGGCGGGCCCACGCAAGAGGTGCGATGCGCAGAACGAAAGCGATGGCAATGATCGTGGTCAGCGGGACAGCGGCGACCAGGCCCAGGGACCCGACCAAAGTACGTACGATCTCTTCCGCGATAAAGGAGTAATTGACCAGATCGGAATAGTCGCCGCGGGCCAGCGAGAACATCAGGAACAGGGGCAGCGAGGCGCCGGCATAGGCCAGCACCAGCGTGTTCACCGTGGCCGCCACATGGTCCTGGCCAATGCGCATGGCCGCCCGGTAGAGCTGGCGGGCCTGGAGCGCAGGATTGGCTTCGTGCAACTCCACGACGGCTGAGGCCTGCGTAGTAACCAGATCGTCCATGACGCCCAGGGCGCCGATGATCATGCCGCCCAGCAGCAGCCCGCGCAGATCGATCCCCATCTGCATGAACTGGGAGAGAAACATGGCGTTTTCATCGCCCATACCAGTCAGGCGGGCAAAGTTCACAAAGAAGGCCGAAAGCAGGCCAGTTAGCAGCAGGGCGGCGATCATTCCCAGGCTGGCTGCGTGGGTTTTTATCGTCCAACCGTAGGTGAGATATAAGGTTACGCCCAGCAAAATGGCTGAGCCCATGATGCTAACGGCAAGTGGATTTTCTCCAGCCAGAATATGGGGGATGATGTAAGCAACAATGACGAACAAACTGAAAGCCATGCTGACCAAACTGCGCAGCCCTTTCCAGCGGCTGATCATCAGGATGGCGACGGCGAACGCCGCCGCCAGCAAGAGCAGCGGCGTGGTGCGCACGAAATCCACGAAATAGGCATTCACCCGGCCATCGGGCGTTTCGCTAATGGAGACCAGGAGCTGGGTACCGGGGGTCAGGCGATAATCGTCCGAGCGTAATTGGCGGCGGCCGTAATCGATCTGAAACACATCGTCCCTGTAATCACCTTCCAGAACGCGGATGCCAACGATCTGGTAGGGCTGGGTTTGCGGCCCCATATCGATGGTGCCCTCCTCGATGGTTGCCAGCACCTCGGCGCGGATAGTCTCCGAGCCCAGACTGGTGAGACCGAGATCGGGAACCTGCACGTCGGTAAAATACGGCCACGAAAAAAAGGCGGCCACTGCCGACAGGGTCAATACGAAAAACCAACGCAGGGTCTTGTTTCTCATATACTCAGGCCATCTCCAAAGGGAGCGTTGAAGCGCGCACAATACTAACTTGTTAGCAAGGAGGCCGCGGCGCCATGCGTAAGCACTTTAGCCTATGCGATGGCCTATGAATTCCACCTCATTTCCTCGAGAACTTTCTCTGCGGCCAAACACGCTGGCGCATGACCTCGAAGGCCAGCGCCGCGGTGGATGAGGTTACGTCCAAGTCAGCCTTGAAGTCCCTGCCGTAAGGGATGGTGAGCAGCACATCGCACAGTGCGAGCGCGGCCGCATTCAGGCCGCGGCGCTCTCCGCCGATGAGCATGAACAATGGGCCGTGCAGGTCCACCGCATAGACCGACTGGCTGTTCTTTTCCTTGGCGGTGGCGGCGACGCGCAGGCCATGTGCCTTGAAGAAGGCGATGGCTTCTTTGGCATCCGCCACGCGGGCGGTGGGTATGTATTCGGAGGCGCCGGCCGAGGCTCGGGTGACCACATTGAGGGCGCTGTCCCAATTGCGTTCGGGCACCACCAGCCCGTGAGCGCCGGCGGCGTAGAGCGCGCGGATGGCCTGGCCGTAGTTGAAGGGATCTTCCACGCCGTCCAGCATGGCGATGAAGGGTTCACGCTGGCCGGCAAGCAGTTCATCGAGCGATTGGTAGCGGCGTTCCCCGGCGAGCGCCAGCACACCGCCGTGGCTGGCGCCTTGCGCCAGCGTGTCGATCTCGGGGCCGGGCACCACTTTCAGTTCCACGGCGCGCTTCTGAGCGAGCGCGCGGATCTGACCGCCGGCGCGGATGTCCTTGTCCTCCTGGAGGTAGACCGACTGGACCAGACGACGGCCGGCTTCGAGGGCCGCGAGCACTGAGATGGAACCTTCGAGGGTGAGAGCGGGCATAGCAGCAGTATAAACTTGAAAATCAGGTGATTAATGGTTTAACCGATTAATGGATTGATCCGTTAATCGGCTAATCCGTTAATCAGCCCGCGGTCTATAATTGCGGCTTATGCATCACGGCGTTCCCTTCTTTATTGCCACCTCTGCGAAACAGCTTGAGCAATTGGCCGCTCGTTTGGCCAAGCACACGTTGCTAGGCGTGGATACGGAATCCAACAGCCTGCATGCCTACCGCGAGCGGCTGTGCCTGGTGCAATTCTCCACGGTCGAAGAGGACGCGGTGGTGGACCCGCTGGCGGTTGGAGGACTGTCTCCGCTGGCCGGCATCTTCTCCAACCCGCAGATCGAAAAGGTCTTCCACGCCGCCGAATACGACCTCATCGTGCTCAACCGCGATTACGGCTTCCCCTGCGCCAACCTGTTCGACACCATGATGGCGGCTCGCATCCTGGGGCGCAAGAAAGTAGGCCTGGGCAACCTGCTTGAAGAGGAGTTCGGCATCAAACTGGAGAAGCGCTACCAGCGCGCCGATTGGGGCGAGCGGCCGCTGCGCCGCGAAATGCTGGAGTACGCCCGCCTGGATACGCACCACCTCATCGAGCTGCGCCAGCGCCTGAAGGCCGAGCTCGAGCAGCGCGGGCGCTGGGAGCTGGCCAGGGAAGATTTCGATCGCCTGCCCCAACTGATCCTGGCGGGCGCTGAGCCGGCCCTGCAGGATGTGTGGCGCATCAAGGGCGCCCGCGACTTGAACCCGCGTCAGGCGGCCGTTTTGCAGGAGCTGGCGATTTACCGCGAAGCCAGGGCCGCCGAAGCGGATGTGCCCTTGTTCAAGATCATGGGCGACAGCACCTTGAGCGCCATCGCCACCGCCCAACCCCAGGCGCCTAAGGACCTGGAAGGCGTCGAGGGCATGACCCCCGGCCAGATGCACCGGCATGGCAAGGGCGTGCTGGAGGCGGTGAAACGCGGCGAACAGGCGGCGCCATTGCGCCGGCCAAAGCGCGCCGCCTATGACGAAGCCTACGTGGAACGGCTGGATAAAGTGCGCGCCTGGCGCAAAGCCGCCGCCGCAGAACTCGAAGTCGAGTCCGACGTGGTGCTGCCGCGCGATATTATGGAGGCCGTGGCACGCAGTAACCCAAGAACGCTGCACGAGCTCGAGCCGCTGATGGCGGCCGTGCCCTGGCGGCTGAAAACTTATGCAGCCAAGATCGTGGCTGCCTTGCATCCCAACTAAAGGACGGACCGTGCAACTTAGATTTCTCGGCGCAGCTCAAACCGTCACCGGCTCCCAGCACTTGCTGGAGGTGAACGGCCATAAGGTCATGCTGGATTGCGGCATGTATCAGGGCCGCCGTCAGGAGGCCATCGAGCGCAACCGCAGCTTTCAATTCCCCATAGGGGAATTGAAAGCAGTGATCCTCTCCCACGCGCACATCGACCATTGCGGCAACCTACCCAACCTGGTGAAGAGCGGCTACCGCGGCCCCATCCACGCGCAGCGCGCCTCGGCCCACCTGACCCGCCTCATGCTGGAGGATTCGGCTCGCATCCAGGAAAGCGACGCCCAGCACCTGAACCGCCGCCGCGAAAAGCAGGGCGGCGCCTACGTCAAGCCGCTGTACACAACGGCGGACGCCGCCCAGACCAACGCCCAATTCGTGGAGCAGGATTACGACCAGACCTTCGAGGTGGTGCCCGGCGTCCAGGCGACCTTCGTCGAAGCCGGACACATCCTAGGTTCCGCGGCGATCGTGCTTGATATTGAAGAGCAGGGCCGCAAGCAGCGCTTATGGTTTTCGGGCGATGTCGGCCGCTCTGAATTGGCGTTGATCCGCGATCCGGTATTGCCTACGGGCGCCGACACTCTGCTGATGGAATGCACCTACGGCGATCGCTTGCATCCATCCCCCGACCTGGCTTACGAACAATTGCGCGGCGTGGTCAGCGATACGCTAGGGCGCGGCGGCAAGGTGATCATTCCGGCCTTCGCCGTCGGGCGCACGCAGGAGCTGGTCTACAACCTGAACCGCATGATGGCGGCCGGGGAGATCCGCCGCGTGCCGGTGTTCGTGGACAGCCCGCTGGCGGTCAACGTGAGCGATATCTTCCGCGCCCACCCGGAATGCTTCGACACCGAGACAAGAAAGTTTATTGAGACCGACAAACACCGCGAGGCGCTGGGCTTCGAAATGCTCACCTATATCCGCGATGTGGAGGAATCCAAGGCGCTCAATGGGCGTAAAGAGCCCATGATCATCATTTCGGCCTCCGGCATGCTGGAAGTGGGCCGCGTGCTGCACCACCTGGAGCACAACGTCCACGACGCCAACAGCGTGGTGCTGATCGTGTCGTGGATGGCGCCGCACACGCTGGGCCGCCGCCTGGTGGAAGGCGAGACGCGCATCAAGATCTTCGGCGAAGTGTACGAGCGCAAGATCCGCGTGGCGCACATCGACGGCTTCTCGGCGCATGCGGACCGGGACGGCCTGCGCGCCTACGCGCAGGCGGTGAAAGGCCAGGTGCGCAGCATTTACCTGGTGCACGGGGAAGCCGGGCCGGCAACTGCCCTGACCGAGTTGCTCGCCGCGGATGGTTTTGCCAACGTGCACTACCCGGAATGGGGCAGCACCGCAGACCTATAGATGACGGCAAACGAACAAGATCTCTTCCACGACCTGCCTTTTACACCTTAGGTCAACAAAGGGGGGGCGGGATTGCTTCATCGCCTCGCCTACGCTCAATTCCTCGCAAGACGGGAAGCAGAGCTTCCCTTGGTTATAATCCTTGGTGGAGAGGTGCCAGAGTGGACGAATGGGGCAGTCTCGAAAACTGTTGTGGTCCTTTGGGCCACCGAGGGTTCGAATCCCTCCCTCTCCGCCAGTTGGAAAATGTCTTTGTTGGCTCGCCCTCTGCGAGGGCTCGCCAGCCGATTGGGCTAAATTCATTTTATTTGGTATCCTTAATTTATAAGTAAAAGCATAGCATATTTTTATACTAGGTGGTTTCAAACATTTAGCGCAACAAGATTATTGAACACCTCATCCGGCTTT
>JBBDXR010000029.1:0-2548 GCA_040902205.1 Anaerolineales bacterium
GGAATTTCGCTACCTTAGGACCGTTATAGTTACGGCCGCCGTTCACTGGGGCTTCAGTTCAGTGCTTTGCTTGCGCTAACACGTCCCTTTAACCTTCCAGCACCGGGCAGGAGTCAGCCCCTATACGTCGTCTTACGACTTAGCAGAGACCTGTGGTTTTGTTAACCAGTCACCAGAGCCTGTTCACTGCGACCCTACGCTGCTCCCGAAGAAGTTCATTCACAGCATAGGGCACCCCTTATCCCGAAGTTACGGGGTCAAGTTGCCTAATTCCTTAACGAAAGTTATCCCGATCGCCTAGGTATACTCTACCCATCTACCAGAGTCGGTTTGCGGTACGGTCATTCGAGAGTCAACGCTTAGGGGCTTTTCTCGGCAGCTAGGCTCAGTCACTTTAGCCTCAAGGGCACGCCATCACACCTCAGCTCAGCCCACGGATTTCCCTGCGGGCCTCAACGCCTACATGCTTGGAACCTGCACAACCAATCGCAGGCTGACCTACCTTACTGCGTCCCCCCATCGCTCATCTCGAACGGTTCCGGAATGTTGACCGGATGTCCATCACCTACGCCTTACGGCCTCGGCTAAGGACCGACTAACCCGACGCGGATTGACCTGCCGTCGGAAACCTTAGATTTACGGCGAACATGATTCTCACATGTTTTGCGCTACTCATGTCTGCATTCTCACTTCCATACGCTCCAGTGGTCCTTACGGTCCACCTTCACCGCCTATGGAACGCTCCCCTACGGCTCCAACTTGCGTTGGAACCCATGGCTTCGGTACCAAGCTTAGCCCCGTTACATTTTCCGCGCAAGATCACTTGACCAGTGAGCTGTTACGCACTCTTTAAAGGGTGGCTGCTTCTAAGCAAACCTCCTGGTTGTCTCAGTAATCTCACAACGTTTCCCACTTAGCTTGAATTTGGGGACCTTAGCCGATGGTCTGGGCTCTTTCCCTCTCGACCACGAAACTCATCTCCCGTAGTCCGACTGCCTTGCTCTAGAGTATTGGCATTCGGAGTTTGGTTGGGGTTGGTAAGCAGTAAGCCCCCGCGCCCATCCAGTGCTCTACCTCCAATACGAAACGCAAGACGCTAGCCCTAAAGCTATTTCGGGGAGAACAAGCTATCTCCTAGTTCGTTTGGCATATCACCTCTACCCACAGTTCATCCCACAACTTTGCAACGTTGAAAGGTTCGGGCCTCCACGAGTGGTTAGACTCGCTTCACCCTGACCATGGGTAGCTCACCAGGTTTCGTGCCTAATCCTTGCGACTGTACGCCCTATTCAGACTCGCTTTCGCTACGGCTTCGGGTGTTGCTCCCTTAACCTAGCCACAAAGATTAACTCGCAGACTCATTCTCCAAAAGGCACGCCGTCAGGCATAACGCCGCGGCGCCTATCTCTAGGCTCACAGACGCGTCATAGCCCTCCGACTGCTTGTAAGCTTACGGTTTCAGGATCTATTTCACTCCCCTCACCGGGGTGCTTTTCACCTTTCCCTCGCGGTACTTGTTCACTATCGGTCGCAAAGTGTATTTAGCCTTGGAGAGTGGTCTCCCCAGATTCCTACCGGATTACACGAGTCCAGTAGTACTCAGGTATCTGACGGAAGTCGCCGGATTTTCGCATACGGGGCTATTACCCTCTTTGGCAGGCTTTCCCACACCAATTCTGCTAATCCAACGATTGATCACTTCCATGTGCCAGACCCTACAACCCCCAAGAAGCAAGCTCCTTGGGTTTGGGCTGTTCCGCGTTCGCTCGCCACTACTAACGGAATCTCTGTGATTTCTTTTCCTCAGGTTACTAAGATGTTTCAGTTCACCTGGTGCCCGCCTCCAGACCTATGTGTTCAATCTGGAGGTGCTGCGAGTTGATCGCAGCGGGTTTCCCCATTCGGAGATCTTCGGATCAAAGCCTGTTCACGGCTCCCCGAAGCTTATCGCAGTGTCCCGCGTCCTTCATCGGCACTTTGCGCCAAGGCATCCACCGTAAGCCCTTAGTAGCTTAACCATGTGGTAATGTGGAGAAATCGAAAATTTTCCGCAACAAGGAAAAAACCCTTGTTGTTTCATTTTTTACATTAGGATCGTCTATTCAGTTTGTAAGGTCCGCTGCGCTGCAAAAAGAGCAGCGCGGGAGTTTGCTGTGCAAACTCCACTTCTTACGAGCGTTTCTGGCGCTCGCCGGCTGTGCTTAGCCGGCCAAAGCCCCGCAGCAAAACTGCGTGGCTTTGGCCGAACAGGCACACTTCTTCAATCTTTTTAATTCGGGTCTTCTATAAAGAAGACGACCCGGCACACCGCCGGGTCGTCCGGGGGGACGAGCGGGGATGTGACTAAGGGACTGGGTGGGGCTTCAAACTAATTTTCAGAAGTTACGCTCCAAGTTCGGCCAGCATTGTACCGCAGAGTCGCCGCCATGAAAAGGGGCAGTCCGGCATGGATCGCCGGGCGCTGCGGGAGTGGAGATGAGGGGGCTCGAACCCCTGACCCCCGCCTTGCAAAGGCGGTGCTCTCCCAACTGAGCTACATCCCCAGGCC
>JBBDXR010000029.1:2648-85544 GCA_040902205.1 Anaerolineales bacterium
TGTGGGCCTGAGAGGATTCGAACCTCTGACCCCTGCGTTATCAGCACAGTGCTCTAACCAACTGAGCTACAGGCCCTTGCGTTGGCCAAAACCGGGAAACCGCCGGTTTTGGCCAACGCGGGAGAAACATTCGGCATAGCCGAATTTGTTTCTCCATGTCTCAGCCTACAGCTTTAACGACTGAGTAGTGATAAGAAGCATAAACTTGCGTGCAGGAAAACCGTGAGAGGTTTAGCCTGCGGTCGCCTCGCCACCGCGGCAAGACTTGGCAGCTGCTTACGCATACTGCCTGGTGTCGAAGTAGAGCTCTGGGCTTGCCGCAAAACAGCAAAGCTGTTTTGCGTGTCAACCCATTGCTCGGATCTCCGAGAAAGGAGGTGATCCAGGCGCACCTTCCGGTACACCTACCTTGTTACGACTTCGTCCCAGTCACCAATCCCACCTTGGGCGGCTCCCTCCTTGCGGTTGGGATACCGACTTCAGGTGTTATCAGCTTCCATGACGTGACGGGCGGTGTGTACAACGCCCGGGAACGTATTCACCGCACTAATTCTGACGCGCGGTTACTAGCAACTCCGACTTCATGCAGGCGAGTTGCAGCCTACAATCTGAACTGGGGCTAAATTTGAGGATTGGCTCCACCTTGCGGTCTTGCTACCCATTGTTTTAGCCATTGTAGCGTGTGTGTAGCCCTGGATATAAAGGCCATGCTGACTTGACATCATCCCCACCTTCCTCCGGCTTGATACCGGCAGTCCCGTATGACACATGTAACATACAGCAGGGGTTGCGCTCGTTAACGGACTTAACCGAACATCTCACGACACGAGCTGACGACAGCCATGCAGCACCTGTATACGCTCCCCGAAGGGTCGATCCCGTTTCCGTTCTCTACCACGTATATGTCAAACCCAGGTAAGGTTCTTCGTGTAACATCGAATTGAACCACACGCTCCGCTGCTTGTGCGGGCACCCGTCAATTCCTTTGAGTTTTAACCTTGCGGCCGTAGTCCCCAGGTGGTGAACTTATCGCGTTTGCTTCGGCACCGACAGGTTTTACCCCGCCGACACCAAGTTCACATCGTTTACAGCTAGGACTACCGGGGTTTCTAATCCCGTTTGCTCCCCTAGCTTTCGCGTCTGAGTGTCAGGAACGGTCCAGAAGGCCGCCTTCGCCACTGGTATTCCTCCGGATATCTACGCATTTCACCACTACACCCGGAATTCTACCTTCCTCTACCGTCCTCCAGTCTGCTAGTTTTGAGCGACACCTCCCGGTTGAGCCGAGAGATTTAACACCCAACTTAACAAACCACCTGCACGCGCTTTACACCCAGTAAATCCGGATAACGCTTGGATCCTACGTGTTACCGCGGCTGCTGGCACGTAGTTAGCCGATCCTTATTCATGAGGTACAGTCCTTGCTCTTCCCTCATAAAAGTGCTTTACAACCCGAAGGCCTTCATCGCACACGCGGCGTTGCTGCATCAGACTTTCGTCCATTGTGCAATATTCCCTACTGCTGCCACCCGTAGGTGTCTGGACCGTGTTTCAGTTCCAGTGTGGGGGGTCACCCTCTCAGGTCCCCTACCCGTCTCCGCCTTGGTAGGCCATTACCCTACCAACTAGCTGATGGGACGCAGGCTCCTCCCGAAGCGAATTACTCCTTTAGTTGCAAGACCTCTAACTCTCGCAACCACATGGGGTATTAGCAATCCTTTCGGACTGTTATCCCCCACTTCGGGGCAGATCACCAACGCGTTACTCACCCGTTCGCCACTAGAAAACCATCGTATTGCTACAATAGTTTCTCGTTCGACTTGCATGTATTAGGCACGCCGCCAGCGTTCATCCTGAGCCAGGATCAAACTCTCCGCAATAACTTTATGCATCCGAAGACGCATTAGGTTGTGTGTTCGCGGTTAGTTTTTGAAAAAACGCAAGCTTAAAACTTCTTATCACTATTCAGTTGTTAAAGTCCGGAGGCTTACACAGGGGGCGGATTCTACCACCCGAAGTTTGCCTGTCAAGTAAAAAACAGACCAAAACGCCCGACTATAGAGTTTCCTCCATGTCGAGGTCTTGCCTGTTTCTTTTTAGGTTGTAATGGGATCTGAAAGCGGGATATAGATCCTATATTGTCTAGCCGGTAGATTATAGCCTCTATAGGCAGGGAGTCAAGGGCCGGAATCGCGAGGCTAAGCTACTAACCTCACAGGCTCTGCCGCCCCGCCAGCGCCCGCAACAGCGTGCTCTGGTCGGCGTACTCCAAGTCGCCGCCCATGGGCAGGCCGCGCGCCAGGCGGGTGAGGCGGATGCCCAGCGGCGCCAGTTGCTGCTGCAGATACATGGCGGTGGCATCCCCTTCCATGCTGGGGTTGGTGGCCACGATGATCTCCTGGACGCCATCCGCTTTGGCTCGCGCCACCAGTTGGGCGATCTTGAGGTCATCGGGGCCGATGCCTTCGATGGGGGAGAGCGCCCCGCCCAGCACGTGATACAGGCCTTTGAACCCCCCGGTGCCTTCCAGCGCCACCACGTCCAGCGGTTCTTCCACCACGCAGATCGTGGTGCGGTCGCGTTCGCGGCTGGCGCACACCGGGCACAGGTCCTGGCCGGCGGTGGTGATATTGAAGCAGGTGCGGCAGGTGGAGGTGCCTGAACGCAGCCGGCTCAAGGCCGCGGACAATTCGTCCGCCAGGTTGTTTTCGGTACGCAGCAGGAAGAAGGTGAGCCGCGAAGCCGTCTTTGGCCCCACGCCGGGGAGCCGGGCGAAGGCTTCGATCAAACGCTGGACGGGTTCAGGAAGGAGCATAGTCGATCAGTCAATTAGTCAATTAGTCAATTAGCCCATTGGGTAAGGAAAAGAGACGGGTTGGGCGCCTCCTGCAGCAAGAGATGGATGGATGCTTCGCTCCGCTCAGCATGACAGAACCACAGTTACCCGCCGAGGCCGCCGGCCAGGGGGCCAAGGCGCTTCTTGGCCAGCTCACGTGATTCGTCCAGCGCCTTGTTGAACGCCTCTTGCAGCAAGTGACTCAATTTGCGCGCGTCGCCGCTTGCCAGCAGTGCCGGGTCAATCACCAATTCTGTGACGCGCTGGTCGCCGGTGACGGTAACACGCACCTGACCGTTACCGGCCTCGGCCGTCACAGTCTCCTTAGCCAATTCTTTTTGCGCCTTGGCCAGCTCGCCTTGCATTTGGCGCAGCTGCTTCAGCATGCCAGCCATGTCACCTAAACCGGGCATTTTGTCCATATGACTCCAGTAATTGGTGAAAGGTGAGTAGTGATCAGGACAATCAGGTAATCAGGGATCAGGCAATCGAGCCTCTCCTGCTCACTGAGCGTCTGTTCACTGTTCCCTTCCCTCACTCTCCCTTTCCTAAATCCGTCTTATCCACGATCTCGCCGCCCAAGCGGACTGCAGCTGCCACCATACCGGAGCTATCCAGGCCGGGCGGCAGCTCACCGGCTTTGCCACTGGCGACGAAACAAGTAATGGTCAGTTTTTGATTCATCAATTCATCTAAAACTGGCTGGAGCAGATCCATATTTTCAGGTTTCTGCATGCGTTCTTTCAGGATCTCGCTGCCAAAGCCCAGCAGCATTGTGCTGCCGTGCAGTTCGCGCGTTTTCACCGAATTCAATAAGGCGCCTAAATGCGCATCACGCCCTTTGACCGCTTCCTTGACCCGGTTCCAGGTCTCGATGTCGAAGGGCGTCCCCTTGGCCGGCGGTGCGGGTGTTGGCGCGGTCTGTGCGGCGGCCCGCGGAGCCGCTTGGGGCAGTGCAGACGCAGGCGCGGCAACCGGCGCGGGGGCCGCGGGATGATCCGCGGTTGAGGGGCCGGCGATGGCCTCAACAAAAGCCATTTCCAGCGGCAAGCTGGGAAGCCAGGCCTGCTTCTCGCCCGCGGCGTCGTTGAACAGGCGGATGATGCGCAGCAGGACGGGCAGCTCCAGGGACGCGGCTTGTTTGGTCAGCCGCTCGCGTTCTTCCCCGGCGTACTCCGGACCTAATGGCGCCTCCATGCGCAACAAGAGGAGCCCGCGCAAGGTGTCCACGATCTGGCGCCCGAATTGGCGCGGGTCGGCGCCGGCGTCCAAGGCTTTGTGGATGCGCTCCAATCCGGCTGCCGCATCCCTGGCCGCGAGCGCATCCAGCAGATCGAGCACCGCCAGGCTGGCCGAGGTGCCCAGTACTTCCTGGGCCCAATCCAATTTCACTTCGCCGCCGGTGGAGGCCAATTGGTCAAGCAGCGAAATGGCATCCCGCAGGCTGCCGGTCGCCTGGCGGGCGATCAATTCCAGGGCGGCTTTGTCGGCCTTCACATTCTCTTGATTGCTGATCTTTTGCAGCTGCGCTACGATCTCGGCAACGGGCAGGCGGCGGAACTCGTGCCGCTGGCAGCGCGAGAGCACCGTAGCCGGGATCTTGTGCATTTCGGTGGTGGCCAGGATGAAGATGGCGTGCGGCGGCGGCTCTTCCAGCGTCTTGAGCAGCGCGTTGAACGCCGCCGTGGAGAGCATGTGCACTTCGTCGATGATGTAAACCTTGACTCGGCCGCGGTTAGGCGAGAAATTGATCTTGTCGCGCAGGTCGCGCACATCCTCCACGCTGGTGTTGGAGGCGGCGTCGATCTCGATCAGGTCGAGGAAGCTGCCGTTTTGCACCGAGACACAGTTCTCGCAGGTGTCGTCCGGCCGCTGGGCCGGGTCGGCGTGCTCGCAGTTGGCCGCTTTAGCCAGCAGGCGCGCTACGCTGGTCTTGCCGGTGCCGCGCGGCCCGGCGAACAGGTAGGCGTGGGCAATGCGCTCGGCGGCGACGGCGTTGCGCAGCGTATCCACCACGTGCGCCTGGCCCACAACGTCAGTCCAGGTGCTCGGGCGGTACTTGCGGTAGAAAGAGAGGGACATAATAGTAGGTAGTATACAGAGGACAGTTGACGGCAATAAAAAGCGGGTCAGCTATCAGCAAACAAAACGAACGGGGCTAGTGTAACAGAGGCTGAAACGAGAGACAAGGAAGTCTCAGATCCCTCGGTGATGCTAAGCGTTGATCACGTCCAGGGCGGAATCTAAACCATCCAGGGGAACGTTATCCAGCCAGATACCACGATAGATCTGATGAAGCTGCTTAGTTGCCCAAATGACAAATTCATCCATTTGGGAACAGGTTAAATATTGGTACTTGTGCGCGTACATGCCTTGAACGCGCTCGTCGATGCGTTGATAGAGTTCCTTGAGATAGGCAACACGTGTCCGAATGGCCTGGGCCGGCAGGAAAGGCAAATAATCACCGCTAAATTCAGCGCTCAAAAAGGTTGTCCAGAAAAAAGCCTGGGGATGATCGCGCACATAGATGAAATCAAGCCCGTACCATTCGCGCCTTGCCTCTTTGATCAAATCTTTAGAGGGATTCTTGACGTCGAAAGGTAGCTTGGGGTTGTTCAACCTGACTAGGTAAAGTTCGAACAGCTTATCGCTTAATAGGTGGAAGAAATAGCCGAGCAGAAAGGATCGCTGCCGTCGATCCGTATTTTCGACCCTCAGGGCCAATTCAAATTGCCGAAAGAAAACTAAATCCTGGATTTTTCGTACTCCCCCTGATTTGCCTTTCCGAAAGTGGGTCGTTTCGGGCGGAGGGTCAAAGATCTTCCATTTCTCATCCGGAACACCGGCGTCAGGCGCAATATTGCCGATGGCGAATTGAGTAGCATCCAAATTCGGGATAAGTTCAAAAAGGTTACCGGCCAGACGAATATGGCTCATCCATGTTGCCACTAACTGTCCTTCCGGTTGACAATGGAATTCAGCTCGGAATCCAGATCGACGAGCTTGCGAGAAAGCGATGGTATCGGCACCGCTAAGTTGTAATCTCTGATTTGCCTGTTAACTCCATTCATCCCATCCTCAAATTTCCCCTTCGCCCTGCCCCACTCCGCGTCCACGAATGCGGCGTCCTGGCCTTCGGCCAGCGTTTTCTGCCGCCAGGCCCAGCTGCGCGCCAGCGCCTGGCGTGCGGCGGCCAGCTCCACCTCGATTGCCTGGCGCTGTTCGATGAAGTCCGGCGCAAAGCCGTTCTGCTTCAACAGGTGATAGGCCAGCTGCCACTCGGGATCGAGGAAGGGGTTTTCGTCGAGCTTCAACGGCCGGCCTTTGCCCGGCAGGTTGTCGAAGGCGCCGTCGCGCATGGCCTGTTCGATGAGTTCATCGATGCCGCGCGCTTTGCGATCCATCATGGCGTTTCGTAGGCGGCCTGCGCCCGCCCGCTGGCATCGTAGAGGACGGCTTGCTCGCCGGAGGACCAGGCCGCCACCAAGCGCCCCCAGTACAGGGCCGTGGCAGTATCCTCGCCCTGGCCGGTATAAACGCTCAATTGGGCGCCGGAGTGCAGCACCAGGGCCGGGAAGCGATATTCGTTGCCATTCTCGTCGCGCAGGCTCCAGCCGGCCAGCGAGATGTCTTCGGCGCCAACCTGCTCGAGGACCACGCGCTCGTTGGCCAGATCGCCGGCGCCAATGACGGCGCTGATATTCACCTGGCGATCGCTCTGCAAAGCGGCCTGCGTGGCAGGCGAGGGTTCGCCGATGTTCGGCCCGCCGGATAAAACAGCGTTCGACCAGATCACTAATACGACCAGGGCGGTCAGCGCCGAAACGATCACGTTGATCACCAGATAGACGATCAGCCGCTTGCCGGGATCGAGTTGGTTGAGCACAAGGAAATCATAGCATAGGCAAAGGGCTGGGATTGGATACGCAAGAACACCTGACCTGTGGCCAGGTGTTCTTGCAGTTCTATACAGGCGAGCCCCACCTCACCTGCAAACCTGCCTGGAGCAGGATGGCGACTCGGATTGGGGACTGACCTTCATTGTTGCCGACCCTATCCCGTAGGATAGGGCACGGCTGGGCGGATCCGCCTTCCCTAGTCAATCCTGTGCATTGAACTGATTGCTTTTAGCACTTCGCTAGAGATGCCCGCTTTGGTTAGCAGGCTTGAGTTTCCCTTGGCGGCCATAAACAAGGTCTTCGATACCGAAAGCGGCCCTCGGGATAGCGCCGTTTCCTCCAGATTGAACTGGCCGGACCATGTCTTTTTGCACTTCGAGCAAATTAGCAGAATGCCGCCATTGCTATCCACCAATAAGCTTAGTTCGCCTTGATCATCCATGTGCGCTAACATAACTCGACCCTCCCAGGTGTTACTTACTTAAACAGATCCGGATAGAACTTCTTAGCTTTTGCTATTGTGTCCGGGCCTGCGGCAGCACTCAGCGCTGAGGCGGTCTTTTCCGCATTGTCCGCCCGCTCCTCTGCGCCCTCTTTCCCGGCCGCCCCAATTTGCAGTCCGAAAAATGCGCCAACGATGGTGCCCAGAGTCGTGGTGAACAACCCGACGATCGAGGTTATGTCGGTAGCCGCTGAAAACTTTGGGGAGAGGATGAGGAAAACGACCAGCAGAGCGGCCAGGAAGAGGCCTAATACTGAAATGCCGAAAGCCCGGTTTATGCGCAGCTTTTCGACTTCATTGCTCTTTTCATCTTTAGCGCTTTTCTTTTGTGCCATGAGTCCTCCCGACTACTAACGTTCACCCTGATGTCATTGAAGATTACAGCCGGTCCTATGAAAACGCCCATAACGGGGAGTGTTTAAACCTCGCGCAAAAACTCACCAATGGCTAACCAGCTTACTGCGATTAGAATCAGGGCTTGCCCATGAAGGTCCACCTGGTAGACGGTACCTACGAGCTGTTCCGCAATTTCTACGGCGCCCCGCCCAAGAAGGCGCCCGATGGCCGCGAAGTGGGCGGCGCCCTCGGTTTGCTGCGCAGCCTGGTGGCCATGCTCGGCCAGCCGGGCGTGACGCACGTGGCCTACGCCTTCGACCACGTCATCGAATCGTTCCGCAACGAGCTGTACGCCGGCTATAAGACCGGCGAGGGCATCGACCCGGACCTGTGGAACCAGTTCCAGCTGGCCGAAGACCTGGTGGCGGCCTGCGGAGTAACGGTCTGGTCGATGATCGAATTCGAGGCGGACGATGCCCTGGCCGCGGCTGCGGCCCGCTGGAAAGATGATCCATCTGTGGAGCAGATCTTGATCTGCTCGCCTGACAAGGACCTGGCGCAAATGGTAGCGGGGAACAAGATCGTGGAATGGGACCGGCGTCGCGACATTATTCTCGACGAAGCCGGCGTGCTTACGAAATTCGGCGTCCCGCCGATCTCGATCCCGGATTACCTGGCGTTGGTGGGCGATGCGGCGGATGGCTACCCGGGCATCTCGGGCTGGGGCGCGAAATCAGCCGCGGGCGTGCTGGCCAAATTCGGCCATCTGGAATCCATTCCGCAAGATGTTCGCACCTGGCAGATCAAGGGAATGGGACCTGGCCGCGCGGCTAACTTATCGATCAGCCTGGAGCAGCATCGCGAAGAAGTGTTGCTCTATCGCAAGCTGGCCACGCTGCGCACCGATGTCCCGCTAAAGGAAACGCTCGCCGATCTTGAATGGCAGGGCGCCTTGCCGCGCTTGAAGGAACTCTGCGCTGCGCTCGGAGATACAAGTATCTCCGAGCGCGTGACGCGCTGGCGTTCAGCCTAGGCCGACTCTAGATACTTCTCGACTTCGTAGTCCGTAACGCGGGTGCGGTATTCGTCCCACTCTTCCCATTTGGCTCGATTGAAGGCTTCGTACACCGCCGGGCCCAGGGCCGCCTTGAGGACTTCGTCGCGGCCGAGTTCGGTCAGAGCTTCGGCCAGCGAGCCGGGCAATTCACCCACGCCCATCTTGGCACGTTCCTCACCGTTCAAATGGTACAGGTTGACATTGTTCAGCGGCTTGGCCGGGGACAGCTTCTGGTCGATGCCGTCCAGCGCGGCGGCCAGCATGCCGGCGAAGGCCAGGTAGGGATTGGAGGACGGATCGGGGAAGCGCAATTCGGCGCGCATGGCCTTGTCGCGCCCTTCCGTGTAGCGCGGAATGCGGATCAGCGCCGAACGGTTGATCTGCGCCCAGCCGATGTACACCGGGGCTTCGTAGCCCGGCACCAGGCGTTTGTAGGAGTTGACCGTGGGCGCAACCAGCGCGGCCAGCGCGGGCGCATGCGCCAGCTGCCCGGCGATGAAGGAGTACGCCACCTTCGACAGGTGGTACTCGTCGCCGGCGTCAAAGAACAGGTTCTCCCCCTTTTTGTCAAAGAGCGATTGGTGGCAATGCATGCCCGAGCCGTTAATGCCGAAGACGGGTTTGGGCATGAAGGAAGCCGTGAGGCCATGTTGGGCGGCGATGGCCTTCACCGTATATTTCAGGGTCAGGACGTTATCGGCGGCGCGCAACGCATCCGAGAAACGGAAATCGATCTCGTGTTGGCCGCGGGCTACTTCGTGGTGGCCCACCTCCACCTCCAGCCCCATGCTGTCCAGGGCATCCATCAGCATGGTACGTACGCGCACGGCTTCGTCGTAAGCGGAGAAGTCGAAGTACCCACCGATGTCATGCGGCACCGGGTGGGTCATGTCTTCGGCGCGTTTGAACAAGAAGAATTCGGGCTCGGCGCCGATGTTGTAAACCCAGCCGCGCTCGGCCACTTTCGCCAGCATGCGCTTGAGGGTGCCGCGCGGGTCGCCTTCGAAAGGCTGGCCATCGGGCATATAGATGTCGCAGAACACCCGGGCCCGCCGCCGCTCCTGCGAGCTCCAGGGCAGCACGGCGTAGGTGTCCGGGTCGAGGCGCAAGTGCATGTCGGATTCCTGGATGCGGGCGAAGCCTTCGACGGAGGAGCCATCGAACCACACGCCGTCCTCGAGGGCGCCTTTCAGGCCCTTCACGGGCATGTCCACGCTCTTGACGGCGCCGGTCACGTCCGAAAATTGCAGGGAGATGAACTTGATCTGGTCTTCTTTTACTCGCTCTATTAAGGCTTTCGCATCCATGTTTTCTCCAATATCTGCATAATTGCTCGATTGTACTACCGCCTGTTATTGTCCCGATTCTTCAATTCGAGGTCGCACAAGTGTCTTTTCTTTGCACGCACGTTCTTAACAGTTGTGATATTCGATGCTTGCCCTTCGAAAAGGCATGTGTTTCTTGGCTAATAACTCATGGATTACAAAAACAAGGCTTTCCGAATGCTTATAAGTGGAAAGCGTAATATCCAGCCACATGTCATTCTCTGAAGCATTAGCCGCAAATTTATGGCGGCCTTCAATAAACCCTTTGAGCATTTCCCCACTGTTAGCTCCGCTAATGGTTAGAACACGTTGGCCCTGTTTACGCTGCTTCTGGAAATCCGGACAATGCAGATTACCATGAATCGTCAGATGGGGATTCGGATAATTTATATATACCTTCATAAAGCCTTCCATTCAAACTCCGGGGTTCACTCCCAAAGTGTTTGCCATTTGTCTTTGTATACAGCTAAGCTGACTGCATGAACCGGATATGATAAATGTCGTTTCTTATTGTCGGCTGCGTGAGGTCGTCCGTTTCTCCCCGGAGTTGCCAGCCAATTATCAAAATCATCGCTCAGCCATTGATCAAGAATGGGTGTTGGTAAGACAAAATACTCCATATCCCTTGTTTCTGGTGAGAGATTAACCAATATGGTGAAGTCTTCCGTCTGCTGAAGAAAACGGAAAATCGTTCCATCCTTCTTGATAACCCATTGCCAATCGCTATAGTTCGATGATTTGGTCTTTACGCGGATCCTGACCGTCTTTGAGCGATTTGTAGCCAGAATATCAAAAGCAGGTGCATTGCGCGGGGCTAGTGCGGCAATAATTCCCCTTTTTAGCAACTCGGCGGTTACAAAATACTCACCTGCATTGCCAATAAGTGTTCCCTCACCGGATTTGATTCGTCCAATCTTCACCTCCATATATGCTCCATTCTAGGATCATAAAAGTTCCGGAATAGTGGGCCTGCCGGGATTCGAACCTGTTCCCCTTCGCTTTGCTCAGGGTCAGGGCAGGCTCCGAAACCAAGCGGTTTGAGCCGCCTGCTCGTGTTCTGTAGCCGTGCGCTGTCATCTGCCTACTGGTCCTGTGGGCCCGGAAGGGTTCGAACCTTCGACCAAGCGGTTATGAGCCGCCTGCTCTGACCACTGAGCTACGGGCCCGTGTCGCTATTCTAATCGCTTGCTCGGCTTAACCAAGCTCCACGTAGAAATGCGCCCCCTGCCCTGGCGGGCTCTCCGCCCAGATGCGTCCGCCGTGGGCCTCCACGATGGACCGCGAGATCGCCAGCCCCAGTCCCGCTCCACCGCTGTCGCGCGGCCGGGCCTTATCCGCCCGGTAGAAGCGATCGAAGACGCGCACCAGATCCCCGGAGGCGATGCCCGGCCCGCTGTCGCTCATCTCGATCCGCACCGCGCCATTGCCTCCGCTTAGCGCCGCCAGTCCGATCCGCCCGCCCTCCGGCGTGTGGCGCAATGCATTGGTGAGCAGGTTATCGATCACCTGCTCCATACGATCAAGGTCCAGGTTCACCGAGGGCAATCCCCTTTCTAGATCCAGGTTCAACTCAATGTTTTTTTGTGCGGCCTGTGGGCGCGCTTTGGCCAGAGATTTCTCCAATAAGGCTCCCACCTTGACCGGGTTGCGTTGCAGTTTCAATTCGCCGGCCTCGGCCAGCGAGAGCGTGCGCAGATCCTCCACCATGCGGCTCAGGCGCTGCGCCTCATCGTGCACTAGCTCCAGGTTCTCCGACGAGGCGGGCAGCACGCGGTCGCGCATCGCCTCGCTCTGCCCCAAGATCACCGTCAAGGGCGTGCGCAATTCATGGGCAATGTCGGCGGTCATCTGCCGCCGGGCATCCTGCGCCTGCGCCAATTGCTGGCTCATATCGTTGAAGGCCTGCGCCAGGCGTCCCACTTCGTCGCCGGAGCTTACGGATACTCTGCGCCCCAGTTCCCCGGCCGAGACGGCGCTGGCCGCCCTGGTCAGCTCGCCCAGCGGGCGGGTCAGCGTGCGCGCCAGCCAGATTGCCAACATCACCGCAAGCGCCGTCGCCCCTAGCGCAGCCACCAGCAATGCCCACCTGAGGCTATCCATAAATTGCTGTCCGGCTGCGGTCAACTGCTGGGCACTGCCGTGATGGGCAATGAGGGTGCCTACCTGGCGCCCATCAACAATCACAGGCAGGCCCGCCGCCAGATCCTCGGCAGCGGCTGCCTGTCCGTTCAATCCCGTTGAGCTGGCAACGATTTTGCCATCCATGCCAACCAATTCGTAGCTGCTCCCCGCTCCGCTTATGCCGGAGTTGCCCAAGCCTCCCCCACGGCCATTGCCGCTTCCCCCGTCGCGGGCCCCGAACCCTTGGCCTCCCCTCGCATCGACCGAGATCTGATCCTCCACGCCATCCCAGCTGCCGTTGGCGCGGTAATAGGCTTCCAAAGCGGCGGCTAGGTTCTCCTCGCGTTGGTTGTTGACGTAGCTGCCAAACTGCATATCAATGGACTGTGAGGCGACAATACCCAGCAGGACTGTGCCTACCAAGCTGACCGCAATAAAAGCCAGCAGCAGCTTTAACGACAAAGAGCGCATTAATTGCCCCCTTTCATGAAGCGATAACCCGCGCCATACGCGGTTGCGATGTAGCGCGGCTCAGATGGATCGGCCTCGATCTTGGCCCGCAAATTTTTGATGTGGCTGTCGATGGTGCGCTCGTAACCTTCGTAGGCGGTGCCCTGCACCCGATCCAACAATTCCAGCCGCGAGAAAACTTTGCCCGGCGTACCCATCAGCGCCGCCAGCAGGTCGAACTCCGAGGGCGTCAGGTCCACACTGCGCTCCCCAACTTTGACCAACCGGGCGCTGCGGTCCAGAGTGATGTCCGCTTCGTGCAGCACCTCCGCCTCAGGGTTGGTTTGCCCGGTGCGGCGCAGGGCCGCTCGTACCCGGGCGGTCAGCACGCGTGGGCTGAATGGTTTGGTCACATAATCATCAGCGCCCAGCTCGAGGCCCAGTACGGTGTCGGCTTCTTCCACCCGGGCCGTGAGCACGATGATTGGTGTAGTCTTCTCCTGGCGATAGCGCCGGATGAACTCATAGCCATCCATCTCGGGCATCATCAGGTCCAGCACGATCACGTCCGGTTTCTCATGGCGGGCGGTGTACAGGGCCTGGCGGCCGTCTGCTGCGGTCGCCACTCGAAAGCCCTCCTGCTCCAAATACGCCCGCACCAAAGAGCGGATGCGTTCTTCGTCGTCAACGACTAAAACAGTCTTTGCCATCTTGCACCTACCCCCTTCAGCATACCCAGTAATTGTGTAGGAATTATGGGGAAAATGTCAGGCTTATGTCCCAAGAAACAAAAAGCTGGCTGCCACAAAGACAGCCAGCTTCAGGTTGCATCCACTCCGGCTTTTAGCGCTGGTTTCCGCCGCGAACCTGGTTGCCTTGGTTCTGTCTGCCGGTTCCGTCGCAATTACCGACGCCCAGCCCCGGGCCATTGCCGCGGCTATGGGAGAGCATCCAGCTCGCCTGCTCGCTGGTGATCAAACCCTGCTCGGCCGCCTGGTTGATGGTGGCGGTGTGGGCAGCGTTGATCAGCGCCCAGGCCTCATCAGGGCTGAAGCCCAGGTCCAGCGCGATCTGGTAAGCGGTCTCGCCGGCCTCGCGGCGAGCTTCGAACTCCTCTAGGCTGATGCCTAGCTGGTCGGCCAGGTTAGCCTCCATCAGGTCATGCAACGGGCCGCTGCCGTCTCTGGGGCCATTCCCGCCACACGGGTTCGGGGTGCCACCCTGGGCATAGGCGCTATCAACGACACCAAAAGCCATCACACCTACGGCCAACAAGGCTACAAGGATCAAATTCTTTTTCATAGTTACTCCTTCTTCGATTAACTTTGTGCCTTGAGGTTAATCTCCCCCCATGGAGAACCTGTATGTGAAATGTGTAGGTCTTGTGTGGGAATCGGTCAAATATAAAGGTCGCAAGCGATAAGCCTGCGGCCTTTGGCAACCCACCACCGGCTACCCCAGCGGCGCGAACAGATCGACTTTGTAGCCATCGGATCTTCGACAGTGGCGTGGCGTTGCCCCCAGAACGCATCCCACAGCTCGGCGACGATCTTGAAGCCAGCTTTTTTCACCTGCTCGGCGACCGCATCTACCTCTGTGGGCGTGTCATACAGAATAGCGAACGATGAATGGTTGCCCGGCTTCGCCCGGCTTTAATCTCCAGCAGCCATTATAAATAACCGCTTCACCCGTTACGACGCTTTTTGCTTATGGCTGGAACAGGGACTCGGGTTCGAAGCGCACCTGATCCACTCCCGGGAATTGCAGCGCGGTCTGCTCGATCTGCGCCCAGAGGATGGCGGTGCGGCAGGCGCCGCCGCTGGTGCTGAAGTTGGGGTCGGCGAAGGTGAGGGTGAGCACGCCATCCTGCAGCACTACATTCAATAGCTCCACGCCTTCGAGTGGGAATTCGGTCGTTAATCCCTGAGCGCGCTCTTCATCGGTCAGCTGACCCTCAAGCAGAAAGTGGATGGTCCAGGCGATCCTTCCCAGATCGTCGGTTTTCCCGCTCAGCGCACGCTGAACGGGAACCAGGCCGGCCGCGCTACATTGGAGATTGCCGGCCGCGTCCTTGTCCTGCTCTGGGTTGTAGTAGTAGAGCAACACGGGCGCTTGCGCCGAGGTGCAGGACGCCGTCGCCAACAAGACCGCTACTAGTGCGCTGAAAAGAATCCACCTGCGCATCTTGCTCCTTTGGCTATGATGCCGCGAACAGGTCGACTTTGTAACCATCGGGGTCTTCCACGATGGCGTAGCGCTGGCCCCAAAAGGCATCCCAGGGTTCGGTGACGATCTTGAAGCCGGCACCCTTCACCTTCTCGGCCGCGGCGTTCACCTCGGCGGGCGTGTCGTACAAAATAGCGAACGACGAATGGTTGCCCGGCTTCGGATCTTTGCCGAGGATGCCCTTGAGCATGGATACCGAATCGATCATGAGGCGCGCAGAGCCCTTCGGCGTTACCGGCTCCAAGTGCTCTTCATCCGGTTTGAATTCGGGGAACTGGAAGCCCAGCAGCGAATAGAACTCGACCGTTTTCTTGAGATTGGAGGAACTGACACCCACCGCATCTATCTTCATCTTGCCTCGCTTTGATCCAGCTGATTGCTGACCGCTGAAAGCTGACAGCTTATGACTTACAGCTTACAGCTATTCTAACGTCGTTGGATACCCCTTCTTAAACCACCCATCCACACCCCCATCTAGGCTCTTCACATCCTTAAATCCATTTTCAGCCATTATCTCCGCAGCGACCAAAGAAAAACCGCCTCCCGGACAGATCGTAACGACTTCCTGCCCCTTGAAGGATTCGAGTTCGGCGAACTGAGCTTCAAGCCTCTTGACCGCGGCTTTGAACGCATCGGCGCTTCCGAAACTGCCCACTATCCCCATCAGCGGCATCCACTTTGAATTGGGAATATGTCCGAACCCCGAGCCAAATTCCTGCTTAGACCTGGTGTCGATCAAAAGAGGAGGTTGGGTCGAATTCAGTCGATCGCGCAGTTCCTCTGCTGAGATTTCACTCACGTTGGCGAAATGATACTGCCCCCTGATGAGTTTACTGGTTACCACTCTGGCTATTTTGAATAGCATCCCCCGGCGGCTGAGTTTTACTTCCAAATTTGGCGTTTTCACTTACCCTCGACGAAGAGGCGAAATCAAATGGCCTTGGCTGCTTTGCAGGCGAATGCACTCAGAGACACATCAAACCTGGAGAAGCGTTACCCGGCACATTCGCTTCGCTCAGTGTAAACTCCGCCGAGTAGCTTCTCCCGCGTTGCAAGCAGCTCTGCTGCGCCGCAACGCAAAGAGCGGGCGACGGGATTCGAACCCGTGATGTCAGCTTGGAAGGCTGATGCCTTACCGCTTGGCTACGCCCGCGCGAGCCGTATTCTATCAGGCTCCAAAAAGCGAAGAAGTGAAGAGTGATTGGTAATTAGTGATTAGGGAAAAAAACATGGCCTATTCACTATTCACTATTCACTGCTCCCTAGTTTCTCCGCGGTAGAATTGCCGCATGGCTCAGCAGGCACCCACCCGAGACCGCGTCAAGCTGGAAGATATCCAACTGGCGCCCGCCCCGCGCCGCCGCCCGGAATGGATCCGCGTGCGCGCCCCCATGGGCGAAAGCTACGAGAACATCAAGCGCCTTATGCGCAGCAAAGCCCTGCACACGGTGTGCGAAGAGGCCATGTGCCCCAACATCGGCGAATGCTGGGGGGACGGCACGGCCACCTTCCTCATGCTGGGCGACGTGTGCACCCGCTCCTGCGGCTTCTGCGACATCAAACGCGGCCTGCCCAATCAGATGGATTGGGCCGAACCGCTGCGCGTAGCCCAGGCCGTCAAGGATATGGACCTGAAGCACGCCGTGATCACCAGCGTGAACCGCGATGAACGCGCCGACGGCGGCGCGCCCATCTTCGCCATGGTCATCAAGCGCATCCGCGCCATCCACCCCGGCTGCTCGATCGAGGTGCTCATCCCGGATTTCAAGGGAAGTGCGTCAGCACTAAAGATCGTGATGGATGCCCGCCCCGAGATCCTCAACCACAACGTGGAGACCGTGCCGCGCTTATTCAAGAAGGTGCAACCGCAGGACAATTACGACTGGGCCGCGGCCACGTTGAGCAACGCCAAGATCATGGAACCGGATGTGCTCACCAAGAGCGGCATCATGGTGGGGCTGGGCGAAACCTTGAAGGAAGTGAAGAGTGTGATGCGCGACCAGCGCTCCTGGGGCGTGGACATCCTCACCGTGGGGCAGTACCTGCAGCCCAGCAAAAAGCACCTGCCCATCGAGCGCTATTACACGCCGGACGAGTTCGCCGAGATCAAGGAATACGGGCTCGGCATCGGCTTCCGCTGGGTGGAGAGCGGGCCGCTGGTGCGCAGCAGCTACCACGCCGCCGAACAGGTGCGCGTGCTCAGCGCCGTGCACCGCAAGCTGTACGGCCGGTAACTTTTCGGCTCATCGGGGGGAACAGGGGGATTACAATCAACTAAATTCCATTCGCTTAGGATGTGCCGCATGGCCAAATCACCTGAACCCACTCCTCGCTGGCTTTATCGATTCTTAACCTGGTTCCGGCAGACCCCACTTAACGGCGCCCCGCTTGCCTTGCTGCTTTTCCTAATAAGCGCGGGTCTATATCACTGGGCTAGTTGGCAAGCGGGCAGTTTGCCCAAATATCAGATCGACGCTGGCCTGCTTTTCCCTGCGCTTTGGCTACCGGCCAATATCCTCTTCTGGCTTTGGCTGGACGGTATGGCTCACACCGCAATTCAGGACTTCATTCAGGGCCAGGGCGGTAACCAGGCCAAGGTGAGCAAGACCTTCGTTGAGTTCATCTCCGTTGGAGAAACAGTGGGCTTTGTATTGCTGGCTGGTGCACTTGCCTTTTCGGCCCCCGACGCAATCCAGCGCGCCGCTTCCTACGGAATCACCGAACCACTCACCATAATTCTGATCGGCCTACTTCCCGCGCTGGGTGGGGTTCTAGAAGGCCTTTCATTATTTCGGTTAATCCGCCAACTATTCTTGGTCAATTCACTTTACAAGGATGTCAAAAGGGTCAACCTTTTCAACTTGTGGCACATTTACGCCCTTTCTCGCTATGGATACACCATTGCACTTGTCTTCATCCTGGCGATCATCTTAATTGACGCCATCTTGACATTAGTTGGCGCCGGGAGCATAGGCTTTGGATATATCCTCTACACCGTGGGCTTGGCTTTTATCATTTTCATTGCGCCGCTACTGGGCATCAACACCCGCCTGCGCAATGAAAAGCAAAGGGAGCTTCAACGCTTGGGGACAGAATTAAATTCAGTGTATGGCGAAACAGAGGGAGCCGTGAGCTCGCGCAAGTTTGCCAAGATCTCCGATCTAAGGATAGCCGGGACAGCCATCCGCGAACAAATGGAGAGCGTTAGCAAGGTCGCTACCTGGCCTTGGAACCCCGGCAGCTTGCGCAATTTGCTGATCCCGGTTTTGCTGCCGCTGTTTTTGGCCATACTGCAGAGATATGTAATAACCTGGCTGGGGCTTTAGTTTCGAGCTGTCGCTTCCTTGTCGATCAAATCGAAGGTGGCTCCGAAGATCAGCGAGTTGCCTTCGAGGAAATTATGGGGAAAACCAAGTTCGATCTTGCTCACCTCGTTCAATTCAGCCAGCTGCTCATCGGACAGCCGCCATTCCGCGGCCGCGAGATTATCGGCAAGTTGGGCTGCCGTGCGCCCGGCGATGATGGGGATGGTAGCGGGCTGCTGGCGCACCCAGTTGATGGCCACTTGCGACATGCTGCGCCCGGTCTCTTTGGATATGGCCGCTACGGCGTCGATGATGCTCTGCAGGCGAGGACTGATCTGCGTGTCAGTGCGGTTCATGCGCGTAGGCTCGTCATTACCGGCGCGATACTTGCCGGTCAGCAAGCCAGCTTCCAGCACGCCCCAGGCCAGGGTGGTCATGCCCCAATGGCGCGCCATGGGTAGCAGCGAGCGCTCGGGGGCGCGGTCCGCCACGGAATAGGGAAGCTGCAGCGCAACCGGCTTGGCCCAACCGCGCAGGTCGGCCAGAGTATTGGCCTGGGCCACGATCCAATCGGGTGTATCGGAGAAGGCGATGTACAGCACTTTGCCCTGCCGGACCAGGTCGTTCAGGCCTGCCATCACTTCTTCAACCGGCGTCAGATAGTCCCACATGTGCAGATAGAGCAAGTCGATGTGATCGGTGCGCAGGCGGTGCAGGCTGGTTTCCACGGCGCGGCGCATGGATTTGATGCCATTGCCACCCGAGTTCGGATTCGTCGATTCGCGCGTAGTCAGCGAGTACTTGGTAGCAACTACGAAGCGATCTCGTTCCCTGCCGAGGAATTCGCCAAGGAACTCCTCACTGGCGCCATCGGTATAGTTCACCGACGTGTCAATGAAATTGCCTCCGGCAACTGCAAAGAGCTCGAATTGCTTCTGGCTCTCCTCTTTGGAGGCGCCCCACCCCCAGGTCTCGCCAAAGGTCATCGTACCCAGGCAAAGCTCGGACACGCGCAGGCCGCTGGCGCCCAGCAGGCGGTAGCGCAGCTTCATCGTTTGCCTCCCAATAGCGTTTCGAACATGCCCTGCAATTCCTCGATCTTGTCCCAGCCGGAGCCTTCATCCACGCGCTGCACGTCCAGGCCGGTGAAATACTCGTCCAGGATGGCGGCGCGCTCCTGGGCCAGCGGAGGGCGGCAATAATCCTCCTCCTCCCAGATGGCGATGCCATCTTTCTGCAGGCGGGCATGCTCCAGGCTGTAATGCAGCGACTCGCCGAAGGGCTCCATCTTTTTGATCTCGCCGCTTTTCAAGCGCTTACGCAATTCGGCCATGCGCGCTTCGTCGGGCTTGGCAGTTACCAGGTAGTGGGCCATCTTATTTCCTTTCAACAGGGATCTGGATCTCAGTCACAAATTCATCATCTTGGGAGGTCAGGTAGCCGGCCGGCAATTCATAATCCTTCAGACCGGCCCCAAAGCGATAGTAGACCTCGCGCATCGGGCCGGTCACCTGGAAGGGATTCTTCTCCACCCAGCGCATCAGGGCGTCGCCGGCCAGGTGAATGTTCTCGTAATCGCCGTGGTGGATGACGCAAGCCATGTTGTCCACGGATGGGAGGTCCATCATCCTGACCCGCTCGCTTTCCTCGATAGGAGATTTCAGCGGTACCGCAACTGCAGCTTCCCCCTCCCCGGCTTCATCCCCAAAATACAGCGCCAACGGCGGTTGTTCCTGCCTGGCTTTATAGCGGCCCACATAACTTTCCAGCTCTTCGAACAGGGGTGTAAGGTCACGCGCTTCGCGGCCCGAAACGCGAATGGCGGCCACGCGCAGCGGTTTTACCTTGCGCACCACCACGTCGTAGTGCGCGGTCTCACTGCGCTCCATCTGGTCGATGCGATCGGCGATGCGGCCCAATCGGTCCTGGTCCTCCTGGACCTTGTTCTGCAATTCGGCATGCTTCATCAGCAGCATGCCGCGCATCTCGTCTGCCGAGACCTGGCGGTCCAGCAGGCTGCGGATCTGCTCCAGCGTGAAGCCGAGGTCCTGCAAGGCCAGGATGCGATGGAGACGGGGCAACTGGTCGGCGGTGTAGTAGCGGTATTCGGTTGCTGGATCTACGTGGGCGGGTTGCAGCAAGCCGAGCTGATCATAATGGCGCAGCATGCGCACCGAAACCCGGCTGAACTTGGAGAAGTCACCGATGCGAAACATGGTGGCAGTATAGGCTCTCACACGGTGAGAGAGTCAAGGGGGGATCTCGATATTGAATTAAGGCTGGATTAGGCGGCCGCAAGAGCCAAAAGCTTGCTCAGAGGCAGATCTGCGAGCGACTTCAACTGCAGGTCTGCATGCTCCAAGCGAAGTTGGGCGGTGAGCTTGTTGGGCACGGCAACGCAGAACAGCCCGGCCGCCTTAGCGGCCTTCACGCCATTGGGAGAATCTTCAAAAACGATGCCTTCGCTCGGCTGGATAGCCAAGGCTTCCAGCGCCGCCAGGTACAGCTCCGGGTCCGGCTTGGTGCGCTTCACGTCATCGGCGGTCTTGATGGCATCGAAGCGTTGGTAGAGGCCTAAGCGCGCCAGGTGACCGCGCACCCAATTCTCCGGCGAACTGGAGGCCACACCCAGGCGCAGCCCGCGGCGTTCGGCGTCATCCAGGATGGCGAGCACGCCCGGCAAGACGGGTTGATGATTGATCGTGTCCAGGTATTGTTTGCGACGGTCGACCCAGATCTCTTCGCGGTCCAGCGCCTTGCCGCAGAGCTGCTCTAAATGCGTATGGGGGTCGAAGTCCGAGGCGCCAGTGCCGCCCACGATCTGCCCCCAGGCCTCGACAGCTAGCTCGCAGCCGTAATGCTGGTACACCTGCTGCCAGGATTCGTAGTCGGGCAGCTCGGTGTCCAGGATGAGGCCATCGAAATCGAAGATGAGCGCTTTAATGACCATCGGGAGGGCAGTATACCTGAAAGAAAAAACACCCTCAGCCGAGGGTGTTTGGGTCAGAAAACTTTGAGCAGTGCCTGCGCTGCCCAGCCGAACAGCGGCTCGGAGAAGATGAACAAGAGCACCGTGGCCACTGCGGACAGGCCGGCGGTGAAAGACAGCCAGCGATCCTTATGCACTTCCGGCTCGCCTTCTTGCATATACATGATCACCACCAGGCGCAAATAGTAGTAGGCGGAGATCAGCGAAGCCAGCATGCCGATGATGGCCAGACCCACATAGCCGCCTTCGAGCACGGCGCGGAACAGGAAGAACTTGCCGGCGAAGCCCAGCGTGGGCGGCACGCCGGTGAACGAGAGCATGAAGATGGCCATGGCAAGGGCCAGTCCCGGATGTTTGCGGCCCAGCCCCGCATAGTCCTTGAATTCCAGGCCGCGGCCCTCGCGCTGCTCCAGCGCCATCACCACCGCCCAGGAGCCGAAGCTAGCGAAGGCGAAGGCCAGCAGATAGAAGAGCGCCGAGGCGACCACATCAAAGCGAGCGGCGTCGTTGCCGTAAGCCACTACGGCCATCAGGATGAAGCCGGCGTGCGAAATGCTGGAGTAAGCCAGCATGCGCTTGACGTTGTTCTGGGCAATGGCGAGCAGGTTGCCAACGATAAGCGTGGCGACCGTGATGGCGATTAACACCGGGGTTATCTGCGCAGCAATGCTGGGGAAGATGACCAGGAAGGTGCGCAGCAAGGCCGCAAATCCGGCGGCCTTAGCGCCCAGCGCCATGAAGGCGGTCACCGAAGTGGGCGCGCCGTGATACACATCCGGCGTCCACATGTGGAAGGGGACGGCGGCGACCTTGAAACCCAGGCCCGATAGGATGAGCGCGGCGCCCAGGATCAAATACAGCGGCTGGTCCACCCCGTCGTTTACGGCGGCTACGATGCTATTGAATGAAGTCGAACCTGTCGCCCCGTAGACCAGGGCGATGCCGTAAAGCAGGAAACCGCTGGCAAACGCGCCGAGCAGGAAATACTTGAGACCGGCTTCTTCGGAACGGGGTTCGGGCCGCCCGAAGGCCGCCAGCACATACAGCGGAATGGAGAGAAGTTCCAGCGCCAGGAACACCACGATGAGATCAGCGGCGGAAGCCATCAGCATCATGCCGCTGATGGAGAAGAGCAGCAGCGAGTAATATTCGCCGCGGGCCATGCCCATGCGCTGCAGATAATCGTAGGACAGAGCCACGGTGAGCAGACCGCCGAGGATCAGCAGCAGGTCGATGAAGGTGGAGAAGCCATCCACCACGAGCATGCCGCCAAAACCTTCGGCTTCCATGCCAAATTGGAAGACGACGAAGACAGCCGCTACCAGCAAACCCAGCGCGGTCAGCACGGGCACTAAACTCGGGCGCGCTTGCTTGGTGAACACCACCACTAACAGGAGCAAGCTGGCCCAGGAGACCAGAATGATCTGGGGCAGCAGGGCTTGCAGGTCGACGCTGCTGAATGAAGGCATATTAGCGCAGAGCTACAGCCGAGCTCTGAAAGATGGTAACCAACTGCTCAACGGCGGGATGGATCAGGTCAAAGAAGGGCTTGGGATACAGACCAATCCAAAAGATGAGCACCAGTAGCGGGACGATCACGGCCAATTCGCGCCAACTCAAGTCCTTTAGTTTTTCGTTGGCCTTCTTGGTGATCGGACCCAGGAACATCTTCTGGAACATGAACAGGATGTAGACCGCGGCTAAGATGACGCCGACCGCCGCCAGGGCCGTGTACCATACGGAACCCAGCGAGCCGCCCGCCTGCCCGGCTCCCCAGGCGCCCAGCAAGATAGTGAACTCACCGACGAAGCCGTTTAGACCCGGCAAACCCATTGAGGACAGGCTGACGATGAGAGTGATGACCGCGTAGAGCGGCATCACCGCCCATAAGCCGCCGAATTCATCCAGCTCGCGCGTGTGGCGGCGCTCATAGATGAAACCGACGATAAGGAACAGCGCTCCCGTGCTGATGCCGTGGTTGATCATTTGCAGGATGGCGCCTTCGATGCCTTGCGCGTTGAGCGCAAAGAGGCCAAGCATGACGAAACCTAAGTGGCTGATGGAGGAATAGGCCACTAGCTTCTTGACGTCTTTCTGCGAGTAGGAAACGATGGCGCCGTAGATGATGCCGATCACAGCCAGGGTGGCCATCACCGGCGCAAGTTGGATGGCCGCCTGCGGGAACAGCGGCAGGTTGAAGCGCAGGAAGCCATAGGTGCCCATCTTCAGCAAGACACCGGCCAGGATGACGGAGCCGGCTGTGGGTGCCTGCACGTGGGCATCCGGCAGCCAGGAATGCAGCGGCCACATGGGGACCTTGATGGCGAAGGCGGCGGCGAAAGCCAGGAAGAGCCAGAATTGGATATCGGCCGGGATAGCGCCGGTGGCGATCAGATCGGGCATGTAGAAGGAGCCCTGGTTGATGCCCAGCCACAGGATGGCGAGCAGCATGAGGATGGAACCCGCCATCGTGTACAAGAAGAACTTGATGGCGGCGTACATGCGCTGCGCGCCGCCCCAGATGCCGATCAGGAAATACATCGGCACTAAGGTGAACTCCCAGAAGATGTAGAACAGGAAAAGATCCTGCGCCAGGAACACGCCGATCATGCCGACTTCCAGCAGGAGGAAGAAGACCATGAAGTCGCGCACGCGATCCTCGACCGCTTTCCAGGTAGAAAGGATCGAGATAGGCGCGAGGAAGGTGGTCAGCAGGACCAGCAGAATGCTAAGGCCGTCCACGCCCATAGCGTATTTGATGTTCCAGCCCGCGACCTGGATCCAATTCCTGTCGATGACCAATTGCAGGTTGGGATCGCTGGCGTTGAACAGACCGAGCACCCAGATGGAGATGCCGAAGGTGATCAATGAAGCGACCAGGGCGATCCAGCGGCTTAGATCTTGGCGCTCCTTCAAAAAGAGCAGCGCCAAGACCCCGAGCAGCGGGAAGAAGGTCACCAGATTTAGGGGTTGCAGAATAAAGTCCATATCCATCCTCAACTAGAAAATACCAGGTAACCCAACATGAGCACCACGCCGAAGAAGGTGACCAGCGCGTAATTGCGCACGAAGCCCGTCTGGAAGAAGCTCAGGCCTTTGGCCAGGCCGTTGGCCGTGGCTGCCAAGCCGTTGGCGATACCATCGATTACTCCAAGGTCGACAGGGTTGGCGAGGAAATGTGCCAGGCCACGGAAGCCGCGAGCGATGACGCTATCGTGCACCCAATCGTGCCAGAAAGCCCAGTCCACTTTGTCGGCCAGGAAGGCGGCGAAGCGTTTGTAGGGTCGGACGATCAGCCAGGCGTAGAACTCATCCACCCACCATTTGTTCTCCATGCCCACGAAAATGCGGCCCAGACGTTTCCTCAACGGGTCGACCTGCTTGGCCTCAAGGGGCTGGCGCCCGTAGAGCGTCCAGGCCAAGTAGATGGCACCGAGCGCCAGCACCGTGGAGAGCAGCGCCACAACCACGTTGAACTCCGTGGCGTGCGCTAGCTCGTGGCCGAGCGTGTGCTCCAACCAAGAGGTGAACTGATGCACACCGGGAATATTGATGAAGCCGCCAAACACCGATAGAGCCGCCAGCGCCACGAGGGGCAACGTCACCACCAGCGGGCTTTCCACGGCCTTCTCGGCGGGGTGCGAGCGCGCCTTGCCGAAGAACACCATCAACACCTGACGGCCCATATAAAAGGCGGTCAGGAAGGCCGCCGCGGTGAGCAGCACATAGACCAGCGGGTTTGCGGCCAGGGCATCCGCCAGGATCTCATCCTTAGAGAAAAAGCCGGCCAGCGGCGGGATGCCTGCCAAAGCTAGTGCGCCGATCAGGTAGACCCAGAACGTGAGCGGAATCTGCTTGCGCAGGCCGCCCATCTCGCGCATGTCCTGCGGGTCGAAGTGAGCGTGCGCTTTCTCCTCATGTGCCGATTCCTTGTGATGCCCATCGAGCGGATGATGAGCACGCTCGAGGGACAGGATCACGGAGCCGGCACCTAAAAATAGCAGAGCCTTGAAGAAGGCGTGGGTAATCAGATGGAACATGCCGGCGACAAAGGCGCCCATACCCACGGCAGCCACCATGAAGCCCAGCTGGCTGATAGTGGAATAAGCCAGCACTTTCTTGATGTCGTATTGCCCCACGGCGATGGTGGCGGCGAAGAGCGCGGTCAGGCCGCCCACCAGGGCCACGATCGATTGCGCGGCGGGCACGGCGGCGAAAAGCGGCGCGGAGCGCGCCACCAAATACACGCCGGCGGTAACCATCGTAGCGGCATGGATCAGCGCCGAAACGGGCGTGGGACCGGCCATGGCATCCGGCAGCCAGACGTACAAGGGCAGTTGCGCCGATTTGCCGGTGACGCCCAACAGCATGGCCAGCGTAATGAACATGATGATCCAGGGCGCCACAGCTTCGGCGTGCGGCAGCACCTCGTCGAAGTTCAGCGATCCGAAAGCCCAAAAGATGGCAAACATGGCCAGCAGGAAGCCGAAGTCGCCGATGCGGTTGACCACGAAGGCCTTCTTGGCCGCCAGGGAATTCAGGATGCCGTGCTTGCCATCCGGGCTGCGTGAATACCAGAAGCCGATGAGCAGGTACGAGCACAGGCCCACGCCTTCCCAGCCCACGAAGAGCATCAGGTAGCTATCGCCGCCCACCAGGATCATCATGGCGGCGATGAATAAGTTCAGGTAAACGAAGAAACGGGCATAACTGCCGACGTCTTCTTTGTAGCGCACGTCGTAGTGCATGTATCCGGCGGCGTAGATGTGGATCAGCGTGCCCACTCCGGAGACCACCAGCATCATGGTCACTGAAAGCGTATCCACGCGGAAGGCCCAGGGGATGTTCAATGCGCCGATGCCGATCCAGTCGGCCACAGGCACCACAGCCCCTTCCGGGTGCGCAGCCAGCGACAAGTATTGCAGCACGGAGATCACGAAAGCCCCGCCGGAGGCGCCGATGGCGACGAGCGCCGCGCCGCGTTCGCCGATGCGGCGGCCGATAGCCGCGTTCAGCAGCAGGCCGATGACGGGCAGGAAAACGATCCAGGGGACTAGGTTGAAGGCTTCCACGCTAACCCTTGAGGCTGCTCATCTCATCGATATCGATGCTTTGCTTGGTCTTGAAGATAGCCACGATGATGGCCAAACCCACCGCCACCTCGGCGGCAGCCACGGCAATAATGAAGAACACATAGATCTGCCCGTTGAGCGCTTCGTAGGTGCGGGCAAAGGCCACGAAGAGCAAGTTGGCGGCGTTCAGCATCAACTCCACCGACATGAAAATGATGATGGCATTGCGGCGGATGAGCACGCCCAGGGCGCCGAGGGCGAACAGAATGGCGGAGAGCGCAAAGTAATAGGAAACGGGCACCATGGCTAGCTCTGCTTCTTTCTTTCTTCTTTAGTCAGCACGATCACACCTACCATGGCGGCCAGCAGCAGCACCGAGGTGACCTCGAAGGGCAGCAGGAAGTCGCTGAACAGGGCGTTGCCGATGGCCTGTGGGTTGGCGTAGTCGGAGGCCACCGGCTGCACGACCGCGCTCAGCGCGCCGCGGCCGAAGATCAGGTAGCCGGTCTCGACGACCAAAACCAACGCCAACAGAATAGCGATCGGACGCTGCCAACCGCCTTTGTGGCGGCTCTGGACCTGTTCGGCGCCCAGCAGCATGATGACGAAAAGGAAGAGCACCATGATGGCTCCGGCATACACGGTGACCTGGGCCATGGCAATGAAGGGCGCGCCTAGCAGGAGGAAGAAGATGGCGATGGTGGCGAAGTTCAGGATAAGGAACAGGGCCGAATACACCGCGTTGCGGCTGGCCAACATGGCGACGGCGGCTATCACGGCAACGGCGGCCAACGAGAAGAACAGGAGCAGATCGAGGGTCATGGCCTCAATCCGGGTTCTTCATCACAGGGATAGAACGATCGAACATGCCGGGCTGGACCTGTTGCGGCGTGGTCTGGCCGCCAGCGGGCACCGACTCCAGCAGCTTCTCACGGGTGTAGATGGACTGCGAGCGATCAGTGAAGGAGAGCTCGTAATTGTCGCCCAGTACGATGGCCTCCGTCGGGCAGGCATCTTCGCAATAACCGCAGAAGATGCAACGCATCATATTGATCTCATAGGTGCTGGCGTAGCGTTCGCCGGGCGAGAAGCGCTTGGCGTCGGTGTTCTCGGAGGCCTCGACGAAGATGGCGTCGGCAGGGCAGGCGGCGGCGCACAACGAGCAGCCGATGCATTTCTCCAGGCCATTGTCGTAACGTTTGAGCACGTGGCGGCCCTTGAAGCGCTGGCGCACGGGGCGCTTGACCTCGGGATACTGATAGGTCTTGGGCCTTACAAACATCTGTTTGAAGGTGATCCACATCCCCTTGAGCAGTTCGAAGATCCCGCGCATCAGAGTCCCAGCACCACGATAGCGATGGCTGTGAGGAAAATATTGAGCAGAGCCAGAGGCAGCAGCACCTTCCAACCGAAGGCCATCAGGCGGTCATAGCGCAAGCGCGGCAGCGTGGCGCGGATCCAGATCATGATGCCCAGGCTGACGATGATCTTGAGGGCCAGGTAAAGCGGCCCGAGCAGCGGGAACTGGTCGACGAAGGGGCCGCGGTAGCCGCCGAGGAACAGGGCGGCGAAGATGGCGCTCACCGCGATCATCTTGATGTACTCACCCATGAAGAACAAGGCGAACTTCATGCCGGAGTATTCGGTGTGGTAGCCGGCAGTCAGTTCCTGCTCGGCCTCGGGCATGTCGAAGGGGGCGCGGTTCACTTCGGCCAGCATAGCGATATAGAAAATGAGTGCGCCCAACGGCTGGTAGACGATGTACCAGACCCCGCGCTGCGCCTCGACGATGTCGCCCAGGCTCATCGAGCTGGCCAGCAGGATAGGACCCACGAAGGCCAGGCCCAGCGCCAGCTCGTAGCTGATCATCTGGGCCGAGGAGCGCAAGCCGCCCAGCATGGCGTACTTGTTGTTCGAGGACCAGCCGGCCAACACGATGCCGTATACGGAAATGGAGGCGACCGACAGGATGTAAAGGACGGCCAAATTGATGTCGGCGATCGCCAGAGAGATCGTGCGGCCGAATAGTTCGATACTGCTGCCCCACGGCACCACCGCCAGGATCACCAGGGCCGGCAGCGCGGTGAGCACAGGCGCCAGGAGAAAAACAATCTTATAGGCCGAGGCCGGGATCAGTTCCTCTTTGAAGATCAGCTTGACCGCGTCGGCCAGTGGCTGGAGCAAACCGCGGGGTCCCACGCGATTGGGGCCAATGCGGATCTGGATCCTGGCCGCCAACTTGCGCTCGTAGAGGGTGGTGTAGGCAAAGCCGGTGAGCAGGATGGCGAGCAGGATGGCGCTCTTCACAACCCACTCGAGCAGCAGCCAAAGGTCCATGCTAAGCCGCCACCTTCACGGGAGTTGGGCCACTGATCGCCAGCCCAAGGCTGCGGGGGATGAGCACGGTGCCTTTGGGGATGCTGTTATCGATGTGCGCAGTAACCAGCGTGGTCACGCCATTCAGGGTCACCTTGGCAGGCTTGCCCATCTCCAAGCCGAGGCTCTCGGCATCTTCGGGATTCAGGACCACTTGCGGCGCTTCCAAGCGCGCGCTCAATAATTTCGAAGGCAGGATGGTGTTGCCGCGATCGTAAAGACGGCTTACCGGCACGGCCACTAATCCATCTATTGCCGCGGGTTCGGCCAGGGGCGCGAAGGAGAGCGCCGGGCTCTGGCCGCGCTCCGCGGCGCTGCTCAATTGCACGCCCAAGCCCTGCGAGTTGTCATAGGTGGTGCCGCCGTAGTACACGTCGGCCCGGCCAACGATGGGCCATTGGTCGGTAACCTCGGCCAGCTTGCCATAATCGAGACCTTTGTAGGACTCGGTGGCAGCGGCCAATGGCACGAAGGCCAGAGACCCGATCTGCTCTTCGAGCTTCAAACCCAAGGCTGCGGCGATCTGGGCAGTGATGGTGAAATCGGCGCGGGTACCATCCACGGCGGGCACCGCCGGGTAGAAGCGCTGTACGCGGCGTTCGCCCGAAGTGTAGGTGCCTTCGCGTTCGGTGAAAGCCTGGGCGGGCAACACCACATCGGCGGCTTGGGCGGTCTTGGTCAGCGCCAGTTCCTGCACCACCACGAATTGCGCGCCATCCACCGCGGCGGCCAGCGCGGGGTCATCGCCTGCCGGATCGGCCCCGACAATGTAGAGCAGCGCGGCTTCTTTTATCTGCGCCGGCAAATCCTCGCCGGGCCGCAAACCAAGGTCCCAGGCGCCCTGGGCATTACCCTTATCCCACACGGCGACCAAGCCGTTGTTCGGCTTGCCCACATGGCCGGTGGCTATCAACAGATTGGCGGCGGCGTTAGCCAGCGCGTTTGAGGCGGCCAGGTCCGTGCCTTCGCTACCGTAGAACACCACCAGGTTTTCGGCTTGGGTAAGTTCCAGCGCGGCGACTTTGAGCGCATCATCGCGCAATAGTTTCTTGACCGATTCCGCCTGGTCCGGCTTCTTGGGCGAGAAGCTGTCCAGCATGGCGTGGAGCACTGCGGCTTCCTCGCCATAGGCGTAACGCAGCAGGTGCCTGGCGAAGCGGTCCAATTTGGTGCGGCGCGGGTTGGCCACGATCAGCGTGGCGCCGCGCTCGGCAGCCTGCTTGACGCGCAGCCACCACAGCGGCGCTTCTTCTTCCAAATCGCTGGCGATCACGACGATGGCGCTGCCGGCGCCGAGCTCGCCCAAATTGCTGCCGGCCCCCAGCCCCACCTGGGCCACCAGGTCACCGCCGGCCATCTGGCAGTACAACAGGGCCAGCCCATTGGCCTTTTCGCTCAACTTCTTTATATGGAAATAGTCCTCGTTGCTCAAGCGACCCCCAGCCAGGGTAACCAGCTTGCTGCCGGCCTTCTTAACCTTGTCGGCCACCGCGGATAGCGCTTCGTCCCAGCTGACAGGTTCCAGTTTGCCGCCCTTGCGCAATAGGGGTTGGCTGATACGAGAGACGGCTTCCGTGTACTGGTACGCAAAGCGGCCTTTATCGCAGATCCAGATCTCGTTCACCCACTCGTTCTGCCGCGGCATCACGCGCTTCACTACTTGTTGTCCGCCGGCTTTGGCCTCGCGCCGTGTGTTGAGCGTGGTATTGCAGTTCACCGGGCAATGCGTGCAAATGGAGGCCACCTGCCGCAATTCCCAGGGCCGCGCGCCAAAACGGAAATCGGTCGTGGTCAAGGCGCCCACCGGGCAGATGTCGGTGGTATTGCCCGACCAATACGAGTCGAAGCCGGGTTCGGAAAATGTGATGATTTCCAACGAGCGGCCGCGCTCCGAGAAGCCGATGACGGGATCGTCCACGACTTCGGATTGGAAGCGCGTGCAGCGGGCGCATTGGATGCAGCGCTCGCGGTCCAGGAAGATCAGCTCGCCCAAGGGTACATGTTTGGCCAGGCGCTTCTTTTCGTCAAAAATGTAGCGGCTTTCACCCGGACCGAAATGCATGGTCAGATTCTGCAGGGGGCATTCGCCGCCCTTATCGCAAATGGGGCAATCCAACGGGTGCGAAGTCAGCAGGAATTCCAGCACTTCATCGCGGGCGGCTTTGACCTTGTCGGTGTAGCCGCGCACCACCATGCCCTCGGAAACAGGGATCGTGCAGCCCGTCTCCAGCTTGGCGCCGAATTGGATCTTTGGCGTGCCATCTGGTTCCAGGACCGGTTGGCCGGTGGCGCGGTCTACCAGGGGCCGGCCGATATCCACCAGGCACATGCGGCACATGCCCACCGGTTCCATCTTGGGGTGGTAGCAGAATACAGGGATGTCGATGCCGGCTTGCTTGGCGGCATCCACCACCCAGGTGCCCGGGGCCACGCTGACCTTGCGGTCATCGATGGTCAACGTGACCAGGTTCTGCTCCGTCTTGGTCGCTAGCGCTTCGGCCATTAACTACCTACCTTTGCCGGCATATCGACGGAAGCAGCCTGCAGCTTGTTCTCAAAATCACCCTTGAAGCGCGCAATGCTGGAAGTGACCGCTTCGGTGGCAAAATCGCCCAGCGCGCACAGGCACTTGCCCTTGATGTTGGTGGCCACTTCGTTGAGCAAGATCACATCATTCCAGTTGGCCGCGCCTAGATGGATGCGCTCAGTCAGGTGGCGCATCCAATAAGTGCCCTCGCGGCACGGCGTGCACTTACCGCAGGATTCGTGCTGGAAGAAATGAACGGTCTTATTGATCAGCCAATCCATACTGACCGAATCATCAATGACGATGATGGATGCGGAGCCCAGCTGGGCGCCCACGCTGGGAACGGATTCGTAATCCATGGGTGTATCCAGCGCCTTATCGTCGGCCACAATGAGCGAAGAGGAGGCACCCGCCGGCATGATGGCTTTGATCTTACGCCCGCCGGGGATGCCGCCGCCGTGAGTGAAGATCAGTTCGCGAAAGGTGGCGCCCAACGGCAATTCGTAATTACCGGGTTTCTCCACATTGCCGGAGAGGCTAAATACTTTGGTGCCCGGACTCTTTTCAGTGCCGAAGCCGCGATACCACTCTGCGCCGCGTTCCACGATGAGCGGCACCGAGGCCAGCGTCTCGACATTGTTGACCACGGTGGGCTTGCCGTATAAGCCGAAGTTGGGCGGGAAAGGCGGGCGCAGGCGCGGCTGGCCCAGCTTGCCCTCGAGCGACTCGAGCAGCGCGGTCTCTTCGCCGCAGATGTAAGCCCCGGCGCCCAGGTGAGTATGGATACGCAGGGTATATTCGCTGCCGAAGAGCTTATCGCCCAATAGACCTTCGCGCTCCAGGTACTCGATGTGTTTGTCCAACTCGGCGGCCAGTTGCCAGAATTCGCCGCGCAAATAAATGTAGGCCACGTTGGCGCTGACCGCATAAGCGCACAACATCACCCCTTCCAGGAATTGGAAGGGGTTGCTCTCCATGATCTCACGGTCCTTGAAGGTGCCGGGCTCGGACTCGTCGGCATTGACCACTACGTAATGCGGCCAATTATTCTTGTCGATAAAGGACCACTTGGTCCCGGTGGGGAAACCTGCCCCGCCCCGGCCGCGCAATCCGGAGGCCTTAACGATCTCGGTGACCTCTTCCGGTTTCATGGCCGTTATGGCGCGCTTGAAGGTCTCGAACCCCTTGTGCTGCCGGTAGATGGGCAGCTGGTCGAGATTGTTGATCTCGCGGTGGCGCAGCAAGATCTCGTTCATTTTCCGTTCACCTGGCGCCACGATTCGATCAATTGTATGGCGCTGTCCACGCTCTGCTGCTCGTGATAGCTGATCTCGTTATGGCTTTGCACCTGGAACATGGGGGCCTTGTCGCAGGCGGCCAGGCACATCACCGATTCCACGGTCACCAGACCGTCCGTGGTGGTCTCGCCCGGCTTCACTTGCAGGCGCCGGCAAAGGTCTTCCAGGAACTTCTCGGAGCCGCGCAGCGCACAGCACAGATCGTTGCACACCTGGATACGGTACTTGCCACCTGGCTCGTCGTGATACAGAGTGTAGAAACCGACGATCGAAGCCACGTCGGTGGAAGAGATCCCCAGTATTTCGGCGATCTGATCCAGCTGCTCGCGGGTCACATAGCCGTGCTCGCGTTGGGCAATATAAAGGAGCGGCATGACGGCCGAGCGCTTCTGGTCGGCCGGGTACTTGGCCAGCACGCGCTCGATCTCCTCGCCATAGCGCTGCAGCAATGCGTTCATCGGTCGGTGTCTCCCAGCACGATGTCGATGCTGCCGATGATGGCCACCAGGTCGGCCACAAAGTGACCTTTGGAGAGCAGGGGCAGGATCTGGAGGTTGACGAAGGAAGGCGTGCGCCAGTAGCAGCGCCAGGGCTTCGGCCCGCCATTGCCCTCCAACAGCACGCCCAGCTCGCCGCGCGGCGACTCGACCGGCACATACACGGATTCCTCGGGCGCCGAGAAACCCTCGGTCCATAACTTGAAATGATGGATGACGGCTTCCATGCTGGTGCCCAGCTCAGCGCGCGGCGGGGGCACGAATTTGCGGTTGTTGCTGCGGAACGGGCCTTTGGGCAGCTTGTCCAGCGCCTGGCGTACGATGCGCAGGGATTGATGCATCTCCTGCATGCGCACCCAATAGCGAGCATACACGTCGCCTTCCGTGGCGACCGGTACCTCGAAATCGTATTGCTCGTAACCGGAATACGGTTCTTCTTTGCGCAAGTCGTATTTCACGCCCGAAGCGCGCAACGGAGGCCCGGTGATGCCCCAGGCGATACCCTGAGCACCGCTCATCACGCCGATCTTCTTGGTGCGGTCGAGGAAGATGGGATTCTTGCTGAGCAGGCCTTCGTAATCGGCCAGGTGGCGGGGCAGATCATCAATGAAGGTGCGTACGGCTTCTTCGAAGCCGGCGGGCACATCGCGCCATAGCCCACCCGGGCGAAAGTAGGTGGTCATCATGCGCTGGCCGGAGGCCATTTCCATGATGTCCAGAATCCGTTCGCGCTGATGGAAAGTGTAGAAGAAGACCGACATCGCTGCCAGATCCAGCACGTGGGTGCCTAGCCACACCAGGTGCGAGGCGATGCGCTGCAATTCGGTGAAGATCACGCGGACGGCCTGGGCCCGCTCGGGCACATCCAGATCGACCAGTTTTTCGACCGCCAGGCAATAGGCGAGGTTATTGCCCATGGTATTCAGGTAATCGAGGCGGTCGGTCATCACCTCGGCCTTTTCGTAGGTCTTGGCCTCGATGTTCTTTTCGATGCCTGTATGCAGATAACCGATGTCGGGAATGCAATTCACCACGGTCTCGCCGTCCAGCTCCAGCAGGAGGCGCAATACGCCGTGCGTGCTGGGGTGCTGCGGCCCCATGTTGAGCAGCACCGTCTCACCATCCATGGCGCGCTGGGACACCAGGTTGCGCAGTTCTTCGGTGGTGATCTCGACCTGCTGCAGGGTCACAATTTAGTCCTTGGGCCGCGGCTTGCGCTGTTCGATCTCTTCGAAGTTGAAGGTGAATTCAACTTCCTCGTAACCGAGGGGGTAATCCTTACGCAGGGGATGGCCGGTCCAATCTGCCGGCATCAGGATGCGGCGCAAATCAGGATGGTTCTTCATGTGCAGGCCGAACATGTCCCACAGCTCACGCTCATGCCAATTGGCGTTGGGAAATACTCCGACGATGCTGTCCAGTTCAGGCTCATCCCCGTTCAGCGGGACGCGCACTTCCAGGCGCAGCTTCTGCGGGATGTTCTTGAACTCGTACACGGCATGGAAGCGCGGTTCGCGCTGCGGCCAATAATCCACGGCGCTCAATGCGGCCAGCATGTTGAAGCCATGCTTGTCGCGCAACGCCTGGGCGGCTTCCAGGATGCGCTGCGGCGGTACCAGGGCGCGGGCCTGGCCGCGGAATTCGCTGCCCTTGGCGCCAAAGGTATGCTCAAGATCCTGGATGATGACTTGCAATGCACTATTCATTTGAAGGCGCGGGCTAAGCCCACTCTCGGATCTTCTCGCCTCTCACTTTTTCGTGGAGGGTCATGATGCCGTGGATCAAGGCTTCGGGGCGAGGCGGGCAGCCGGCCACGTATACGTCGACGGGAACGATCTCATCGACGCCCTGGACGATGGCGTAATTGTTATACACGCCGCCGCAAGAGGCGCAGTCGCCCATGGAGACCACCCACTTGGGGGCCGGCATTTGGTCGTAGAGGCGGCGCAGCACCGGGGCCATCTTGCGGCTCAGACGGCCGGCTACGATCATCAGGTCCGACTGACGGGGGCTGGCACGCATCAGTTCCATGCCGAAGCGGCTCATATCGTAATCCGGCGCCTGGGAGCCCATCATCTCAATGGCGCAGCAAGCCAGGCCGAAGAGCATGGGCCACATGGCGCCGGCGCGGCCCCAGTTGACCAGCTTCTCCAGCGAAGTGGTGACGATGCCCAGATTGCCGAGCTTGCTTTCTATTCCCAATCCAGGGCTCCCTTCTTCCAGGCGTACACATAGCCCACGAGCAGGATGAGAATAAAAACGAACATCTCGACCAGGCCGAATATGCCCAGTTGGCGGAAACTAACTGCCCAGGGCAGAAAAAAAACCACTTCGATGTCAAATAGGATGAAAAGAACCGCGATCATATAAAAGCGCACCGGCATGCGGCGCGTGCCGGGACCGATGGGTTGCATGCCGGATTCGTAAGGCGCTGATTTTCGTTCGCTGGGGCGTTGAGGTCCGAACAGATGGCCGATGATGACCACGAGTACCGCCAGGCCAGTCGAAATAACAATGAGAACTGCGATCGGCAGATAATCTTGTAGCATCGGTAACCTAGCGGCCCACAATTATTAACGGCGAAAGAACGAAAAACTCTGCAGGCCGGTTGAGTTTATCACAGGCCTTTTTGGGTGTCAAATTTCACAAACTCGGGGCCATTAAAGGGAGATTTCTTGTCCGCTTTCCAATGAACGCAATGCGCCAAGCGCTGCCCTAGCCCCGCCCAACAAGTGGTCGTATGGAATGGGCGGGGGTCCGCCGGCGCGCAGGCTGGCGAGGAAGGCCTGCCAGATTGCCCGGTGACCCTTGTCCTGGCCGTGGCGGATGCCGCGCGTGCGCCCGGCGGCGGTCAGCTCCAGCGCTCTGTAATCGTCCAGCACGGCGACCTTCCCGTCGCAGAATACTTCCAAACGTTCCTTGGGCAGGGCGCGGTCGCCGTTGGCGAGGTAGGCCAGAGTTCCGATCGATCCGTCGCCAAAGCGTAAAGTGACCTGCACATTATCCTGCGGGTTGCCGCCTTCGGATGGCAAAGCCGCGGCGCTCACCGCGACAGGCGGGGAACCCACCAGGAAGATCAAATAGTCGATGAAATGGCAGCCTTCGCCCAGGATGCGCCCGCCGCCGCGCGAGCGATCGTTCAGCCAGTGATAAGCCGGCAAGGGGCCGGCGTTGACGCGGTAATGGGCCGCCAGCGGCTGGCTGCGCGGTTGCAGGAAACCGGAGAGCTGCCTGGATAGCGGCGCAAAACGCCGGTTGAATCCCACGATCAGCAGCGGCGTCCCTTTTTTGGCGAGCGCCTTTTCCAGCGCGGCCAGTTCCTTTTCGTCCAAGGCCAGGGGTTTCTCGCAGAATACGTGCTTGCCTGCTTTCAGGGCCGCCAGCGTCTGCGAAGCATGCAAATGGTGGCGGGTGAGCACGGCCACGGCTTTCACATTTCGATCCTGCAGGATCTGTTCTTCATCGCTGGCGGCGTAACGGAAACCATAACGGCGCGCCAGGTCAGCCGCCGGGCGGCCGGATGCAGAGGCGATGCCCACCAGTTCGATCCCGGGCATACCCTTGAGCGCGGGTAATAGCGTGTAACGGGCGAAATTGCCCGCGCCCAGGAAACCGATGGCGATCTTGCCCTTGGTCAGCGGCTTCGCCGAGACGGTGAGTTTCTTTTCAGCCCGGCCTTTGGCCGCAGGATAGGTGATCAGGACTCCCAGGAATGCCTGCTTGCCGCTGATCAGATCGTAAGCCCGGGTTGCCTTTTGGATGTCAAAGCGATGGCTGATCAGCGAAGCCACTTCTATTTGGCCGCGCTCCAGCAGGTCCACAAAGGCCTGCAGGTTGCGGCCTTCAGTCCAACGGACATATCCGGCGGGATAATCCAGGCCGGCTTCCTCGTAGCCGGGATCGTAGCGGCCTGGGCCGTAGGAGCGCGACACGATCAGATTGAGTTCCTTGGCGTAATACGTGCGGCGCGGCACCTGCATGCCCACGGCACCCACTGCCACTACGCGGGCGCGATCTCGGGCGAGCTCGCCAGCCAGTTCCATAGGGTCATCGGACTGCGTGTCGGCGCAGATCAATAGCGCATCGAAACCATGTCCGCCGGTGAACGTTCGACTTACTTCCAGCGCCTTGCCGCGCAGCGCCGCCTGTACCCCGCGCTTTCTAGCCAAAGCCACGCGGCCGTCGTCGATATCGATGCCGAGTACCTGGCAGCCAGCCGCGGCGGCAATGCTGGCGGCCAATTGGCCAAGCAAGCCCAAACCGATAACGGCTACACGTTCGCCCAATTGCGTTTCGGCCAAACGGAAACCGTGCAAAGCGATCGCACCCAGAGTTGCAAACGCGGCTGACTCGAACTCCACATCGTCGGGCAGCGCAGCCAGCAAGTTTTGCGGCACCACCACGTATTCGGAGTGGACCGCGTAGCCGCCGCCGGCGCAGGCCACCCGCTGACCAACGCGGAAACCCTGTACGCCGGCGCCCAATTCCACAACCGTGCCGGCCGAAGAATAACCCAGGGGCATGGCCTCGCCCAGGCGGCCAAAAGCGGCCTGCGCGGCATTCAGCAAGCCTTCGCGGCGGGCTTTATCCAATACCTGGCGCAACAAGTCCGGCCGCGAGCGCGCTTTGCCCAATAGAGATTTCCCGGCAAATTCCACCAGGGCGCGTTCGGTGCCCGCCGAAACCAGCGAGGCGGCATTGCACACCAGCAGCATGCCAGGCGGAGGGGTTGGCAGCGGCACCTCGACCAGATGCGGTTTCTTGGCGTGTAGATCCTGTAATAGCTGCTTCATGGGGTCAAACCGGGAGCCTGGGGCATTCTATCATTTTCAAAAAACGGCCGCAGACCGGTGGAGGGAGGGAACTGTTTCTGGATTGCGAGCTAGTTCACGCGGCCCCAAAAGCCGCGCCACATCGGCCGCATTTCTTCCCCGCTGATATAGGCCGCCTTGTCGATCTTTTGTGTGATCAGGTGGACCTTCTTTGCATCCCGCCGGCGCACGCCGACGTGCAGTAACGTCACCATGCCGTCCTTGCCTCGCGCCGGGATCTCGGTGACGGCGTAGCCCTCTTTGCGCAACTTCTCGGCAATGGCGCTGCCTCGTTTGGGGCTGATGATGTTCATTTGTATGTGGCCTATGGCCAGCCGTTCCTCCACCAACATGCCCATGGCATTTCCCGAGGCGAAGCCGGCTGAATAAGCCACGATGTAAAGCCAGTTGTTAAGGTTGCTGAATACCGCACTCAAGGTTACGACAAAGATCACCGTCTCCAGGAATCCCAACACCCAGGCGATGAGCTTCCGCCCGCGGATGGTCATCATGAAGCGTACGGTGTCGATGGTCTGATTAACCAGGCGCGCCGCAAAGATACCGATCGCCACTACGAGGGTCTGGGGGGTAAGGATAAATTCCATTAGCGCTTTATCCTTAGCAGTTCTTCTTGCGACCCGATCGCCGGAAGGTACATATTGTTCACGTATTCTTTCAACATGCGCCTGGCGCTGAAGCGCGGCGTCAGCGACCGAATAGACTCTTTCACCATTGCCAACCACGCCTCCGAGGCCTGGTGGTGCGTGCGGTCGTCATAGTAAAGGGGAACGATCTTGTTCTCCAGGATGTCATACAGACTGGCGGCATCCCCTTCATCCTGTTCGTGTGGGTCTGCCTGGTCGTTGTCCTCGCCGATCACCCATCCATTCTTGCCGTTGTATCCCTCGCACCACCAACCGTCCAAGACGGAGAGATTGAGCCCGCCGTTCAGCGCTGCTTTCTGCCCTGAAGTCCCGGAAGCTTCCATGGGGCGGCGGGGGTTGTTCAGCCACACGTCCACCCCTTGGACCAAATAGCGCGCCAAGTGAATATCGTAATCATCCAGGAAGACCAGGCGGCCGCCGTTCTCGGCTTTCTTCACCACTCGATAAAGTTCCTGGATCAGCAATTTACCCGGCTCATCGGCCGGGTGCGCCTTACCGGCGAAGATGAACTGCACGGGTCGGCTGGGGCGGTTGACCAGGGCAAACAACCGGTCGATGTCCCTCAAGATTAAGTTGGCTCGCTTGTAGGTAGCAAAGCGGCGGGCAAACCCGATGGTGAGCGCGTAAGGATCCAACATCACACCGGAGGCGATCACTTGCACGGGATGAACTCCGTTGTGCATCCAATGCTTGCGAGCCCGCTCACCGATGAAAGCCACCATCCGCCGCTTTAGATATTTGCGAACCCTCCATAATTCCTCGTCGGGGATATCGAGCACAGCCTCCCACAGAGCGGGGTCATCCAGTCGCTCGCGCCAATCCTTACCGAGGAACCGCGTGTACAGGCTGCCCATCCGTCGGGACAACCAGGTGCCGGTGTGCACGCCGTTAGTGACATAACTGATATGGACGTCCTCTTCCTTAAGATCGGGCCACAGGAAATTCCACATACGCCGGGATACTCGGGCGTGCTTTTCCGAGACGGCATTGTGTTGAGCAGAGAGGCGCAGCGCCAATACTGGCATGCTGAACACGGTCCCCCTTGGTTCCTCGCGGCCCGCCAGGTCGATAAATCCTTTCTGGTCCAGGCCCAGGCTGGGCCAGTACTGCGAAAAATACTTGTCCATCAGCCAAAGCGGAAACTCCTCGTTCCCTGCCGGGACCGGAGTATGGGTCGTGAAAATGTTATGCAAGCGGATCTTTCCGAGAGCATCCGCGAGGGCATGGCCCGCCTGCACAAGTTCACGGGCTTGTTCCAGGCCAAGGAAGGCCGAATGGCCTTCGTTCATATGCCACACCACCGGGTTGTAGCCCAGCATGCGCAAGGCGCGCACCCCGCCGATGCCCAGCAGGATCTCTTGGGCGACGCGCAGGTCCATATCACTGCTGTACAGGCGGGCTGTCAAGTCGCGGTCAGCCTCGTTATTCTGCTCCATGTTGCTATCCAGCAAATACAGCGGAACGCGGCCCACGTGCACTTCCCATACGCGCGCATTCAGCACGCGACCGGGTAGATCGACAGAAACCATCAATGGCTGGCCGGCCTCGTCCAGTATGGGCATGACCGGCAGGTCTTCGAAACGAAGCGTGACGCGGCGGGACTCCTGCCAGCCATCTTCGCTGATATGCTGGAAGAAATAGCCCTGCGTATAAATGAAGCCCATGGCTACTAAAGGCAAGCCCAGATCGCTGGCTTCCTTCAGGTGATCGCCCGCCAGGATGCCCAAGCCGCCGGCATACATGGGCAGGGTTTCGTGCAAGCCAAATTCTGTGGAGAAATAGGCGATCGGTGACTTATCGAACTGTGGGTGGGAGCTTTTGAACCAGGTGCCCTGCGAAAGCAGGTAGCCATCAAATGCGGATAACACACTGTCGTACAGATCCACATAGTCCAGGTTGTCTGCAGCCGCTTTCAGGCTTTCTTGCGGGACCTCCCTCAAGAGCAAGATGGGATTGTGACCCAGCTTATCCCAAAGCAACGGCTCGATGCGAGAAAACAAATCATGCGCACTTGCCTGCCAGGTCCACCACAGGTTGTAAGCCAATTCCCCCAGCCGGTTGATGCGCTGGGGCAGATCGAAATGGTTGGGTTGGTGAGCTCGAAACTCGTGCATGGTCTCCTAGAAGCGAGAGGTCTGGCACAAAATGTTACCATGCGCCACTTTTGGGCTTAAATAAGCGTGGTGAGCGCCTAGGTTATAATCGCACCTCTGGTGATCCCGGTCGCGTCAGCTTGAGCCCCGCACCGCGATCCCCGGCGGGAGTTGAATGAGCAGCGTAGAGGAAATCAAAGCCCGTCTCGACATCGTCGACCTGGTCTCCGAGACGGTGCAACTGCGCCGTGCGGGGAAGAATCACACCGGCTTCTGCCCTTTCCACAGCAACACGCGCACCCCTTCATTTGTGGTATTCCCGGAAACTGGCACCTGGCGCTGTTTCGGCCAATGCAATGAGGGCGGCGACATCTTTAAGTTCGTCATGAAGAAGGAAGGCTGGGATTTCCCCGAGGCGCTGCGCCGCCTGGCAGAACGCGCCGGCGTGCAATTGCACGCCCCTACTCCCCGCGAGATGGCTGCCAAGGAACAACACGGGCGGTTGCGCCAACTGCTGGAAGAAGCCGTCACTTTTTTCCGCCACCAACTGATCAATACGGAAGCCGGCCGGCCCGCGTTGAACTATTTACGCAAGCGCGGCCTCGCCGACGCCAGCATCGAAGCCTTCGGCCTGGGCTACGCGCCCGATTCGTATGAGGCCCTTTCCGCCCACCTGCAGGCCAATGGGTACACCAACGAAGAGATCCGCGATGCCGGCTTGCTCACGGAACGCGAGGACGGCCGCAGTTACGACCGCTTCCGCAACCGCCTCATGTTCCCTATCCGGGATGGCGGCGGGCGCATGGCAGGCTTTGGGGCGCGCGCCCTTAGGGAGGGGGACGAGCCGAAATATCTGAACTCGCCGCAGAACGAATTGTTCGATAAAGGCTCCCTGCTCTACGGACTGGACAAAGCGCGCAAAGCTATCCGCAGCGAAGACCAGACGGTCATCGTGGAAGGTTACATGGATGTGATCGGCCTGAATCAGGCCGGCTTTGCCAACGCCGTCTCGCCCATGGGCACCGCCCTGGGGGAAGCGCAATTGCGCCAGCTCAAGCGGCTTAGCAGGCGCATTGTGCTGGCGCTGGATGCAGACGCCGCCGGGACGCAAGCCACGCTGCGCGGCTTGCAGGTGGCCCGCAAGAGCCTGGATCGCGAGAGCGACCCGGTGTTCGACGCCCGGGGCCTGCTACACCACGAAGGGCGCCTGCAGGCGGATATCCGCGTCACCGCCCTGCCGGACGGCTTGGACCCGGACGAGATCGTGCAGCGCGACCCGCAGGAGTGGCCGCGCGTTTTGCAGGCGGCGCGTCCCGTCGTAGAACACGTGATGCACAGCCTGGCCGCCGGACGCGACCTGAACGACGCGAAGGCCAAGCGCGAGCTCGCGCAGCAGGTCATGCCTTTGATCGCCGACCTGCCCAGCGCTATTGAGCGCGACAGCTATACACAAAAATTGGCCCGCCTCCTTCAGGTGGACGAGCGCAGTCTGTTAAGCGAACGGCCCAGCCAACGCCGGACTCCACCGCGGCACCGCGCCGCGGTGAACCTGCCGGGCAAGGAAGTGCCGGCATCCCCGGTGGCGCAGGATGGCACCTTCAACTTGGAGGCGCATTGCCTCAGCATCATCATTCGCACACCCGAGCTGATGTATCGCTTGAACCGTGCCTTGCAGGAAGCCGGGCTGCCCCGCTTGTCATCCAACGACTTCGAACACACCGACCTCCAGGAGATGTTCCGCCTCTCGCTGGAGTCTCTGGACCAGGACATTTTGGAACCGTCCAGCTACGCGCTGCAAAACCTGCCGCTGCCCCTGCTGGAACGCGCCGACGAACTGCTGGTGACCAGCAAAGAACTGGATCCGAACGCAGAGCGCGTCTTCGAGGATCTGCTGCGAGGCATACTCACCCTGCGGCGCCGCACGCTGCGAAAGACCAATGAGCAAATGCGCTTCCTGCAGGAAGCCGCCCAGGAAGACGGCGATATGAAAGCCAGCGAGTTTGCCCAGGGAATGGTCAAAAACGCGCTGACCCTGCAACGGTTGGATAAAGCCCTTTCGTTCAGCCGCAATTTACCCACCGCCCAATAAAGATGAAAAAGCGACCCCCAGAAGAGGAAGCGCCGACACCGCCGGAAGCCGAAGAGGAACCCCTCGACGAGGAGTTCGCTCAGGATGAAGGAGAGATCGGAGCCGAACCATCCGAAGACGATGAGGCTTTGGACTCGCTGCGCGAGGATTGGCCCAAGCTGGAAGACGCCGTCCGCGTGCAACGGGAAGCCCCGGGTGAAATGGGGGATGACCCGGTTCGGCTTTACCTCAAAGAAATCGGTCTGGTCAGCCTGCTCAATACCGACCGCGAACTCTGGCTGGCTTCGCGCGTCGAAGCGGCCAAACGTCTGCGTCAGATCCAGAAGAAACACCCACTTGCGCTGCGCGCCGGCGGGGAGCCACGCGGCGTTTACCGCGCCCTGTATGCTGAGCTCATTAGGGCACACGAGCGGCTGAAGGCAGATTGCCGCGGCCTGCGGCGCAAGCCACCAGAACTTGCCCCGATCCTGCAGGAAGCGCTGCACCTGCAGCGCACCTGGGATATCGAAGTCCCCTCCTATTTACGCAGCTACCTGGATAACGGGTTGTGGGGCAAGGACCCTCGTTGGGATGCCGTGGCTCGCGGCGCCTTTATCATCTTCATCGCCTTCTACGTCTGCCCGGTGGAATTGCTTCAAAAGCTGAGCCGCCACCTTGAGTCTCACACTGGCGTACTTTCCCCACGCAGTTTTGCAGCCCTGCTGCCCTCCAACGACGAGCTGAAAGTCGCCATGGCTTCGGTGGAAACCCGCTCCATGGAAGCGCAGATCGCCATCATCAATGCCAACTTGCGCCTGGTGGTAAGCATCGCCAAGCGTTACGTGGGTCGCGGCTCCACCTTCGAAGACCTGATCCAGGAAGGCAATATCGGCTTATTGCGGGCGGTGAACAAGTTCGATCCCACCCGCGGCTTCAAGTTCAGCACTTATGCCACGTGGTGGATCCGCCAGGCGATCACGCGTTCCATCGCCGACCAGGCGCGCACCATTCGCATCCCCGTGCACTTGCTCGAGTCGATCCAGCGCCTCATGCGCCTGCAACGCGAACTGACCCAAAGCCTGGGACGTGACCCCAGCCTTGAAGAACTCGCTTTAGATAGCGGCTTCCTGGAAGAAAAAGACACGGCTGAGATCCGCGACCACCTAAAAAAGGGGCAGGCCATTCCATCCGACCTGAAACGCCGGTGGATGCGCGCCACCAGCAAAGTGGAACAGACTCTGCGCAGCGCCGAGGAACCTATGTCCCTAGAGAGCCCGGTGGGCGCAGGCGACGGCAGCGAACTGGCCGACTTCATCCAGGACGAGGATGCGCTGGCCCCCATGGATGCGGCCGCCCGCGAAATGCTGCGCGAGCAGGTGCAGAATGCCCTGGCCGCCCTCACGGACCGCGAACGAGAGGTCCTGGAACTGCGCTATGGGTTAGTGGATGGCAAGGACCATACCCTGGAAGAAGTGGGCCAATATTTCAACGTCACTCGCGAACGCATCCGCCAGATCGAGGCGAAAGCGCTGCGCAAACTGCGCCACCCCACTCGCAGCCACCAGTTACGAGAATATTTAGGTGGAAGCTAGATAAAGAAAAGGGCGGGTCTAAGACCCGCCCTTTGGTTCACTCGATCGATTCCTTACTCCCCTTCATCAGTAGCGCCATCGGGCTCGTTTTCCAACTCATCTTCATATTCATCCATCGGCCAATCCAATTCCAGAGGGTCGAGCCAAACCACTTCCACTTCCGTATCGCAGGATTTGCAGGTTACCTTCATGCCGATCTTGGGAGCGCCCTTGACGGCCACGGAAGCACCGCAAGAAGGGCAAACAGCATCACTCATGCCTATGGATTCCTTTCAGAAATCACCAGCGTTTTAGATGGCGGGACTATACAAGGAAAGCGATTCTCGCACATAGAGATATTATGTAAATTGCGTTTCAGTTTTCGGAAATAGCCGCTGCTGGTCAGGTTCGGGCTCAAAATAATAGCCGATGCCCGCTTCGGTAAGGATATAGCGCGGGCTGGAGGAGTCGGCCTCCAACTTGCTGCGCAGCCGGCTTATCAGGCCGCGCACCAGGCTCTGGCTGCCATCGCCGCCGTAACCCCACACATACTCGACGAGGCTCTCGGAAGGCACCACACGGCCGGGATGCGTCATCAGCGCATAAAGCAGGCGGAACTCCAGCTGGGTCAGGCGCGCCGTTTGCCGGTCAGCTACTTGCACGCTGCGCTTGGACGGATCGAGGGTGACGCCGGCCTGGCTAAGGGCGGGCAAACTGAAATAAGGCATGCCAGAACCGCGGCGCATGAGGGCGCGCAGCTGCGCAACCAACAAACGCGGGCTGTAGGGGCGCACAAGGATCAGGTCGGCGCCTGCTTCGATGAGCGTAATTTGGCGGCGTTCATCGCTGCGCTCGAGCAATAACGCAATGGGCGCCTGGTTTTCCAGACGCAGCTGGCTGATGTATTCGGGGGTCAATTCTTTGTCATCGACAAAGGCGAAGAAGAACAATTCCGCCGGGCGGTCCTGCCAAGCTTGCGCAATGCGGTCGGCTTCCGAGATCAGCCGGACTTCAAAGCCGGCGCGCTCGAGGATCAAAGTCAATATGGCTGCTTCGTCTGGATCCGGCGCAAATAATAAAGTCAACATAAAAGGGTGGTTCCGCGAAATTCGCGGCGAAGTCTATTTATAACACGGGTCAGGCCGCCGAAGTGGTGGCCCGCACCGTCTCCAGGATCTCGTGAGCCGATTGCAAAGTTCCTTCGCTCACTTCGCCAAGCATATTGGCCAGTTCTCGCAAACGCGGCGGCCCTTCTAATTCGATGACCTGCGTCGTGGTACGCCCGGCTTGCACCGCCTTTTCCACTTTGAAGTGCTGGTCGCCGAAGGCGGCCAATTGCGGCAGATGCGTGACGCACAGCACCTGATGCCGGCGCCCCAAGCGCCACAGTTTCTCGCCCACGACGGCGCCCACGCGGCCGCCGATGCCCTGGTCGATCTCATCGAAGATCAAAGTCGGTGTCTGGTCGGCGCGCGCCAACACGTTCTTCATTGCCAGTATCAGGCGCGCCGTCTCTCCGCCGGAAGCGATCTTGACCAACGGCTTCAGCCCTTCGCCGGGATTGGGCGCCACGAGAAACTCAACAGTCTCATGGCCGAAGGCATCGAAAGCGACGCGCTTTCCGCCTAACGGTAGGCCGGCGGGGTCCTCGCGCGTTTTGAAATCCACGCCGAAGCGGGCGGCTTCCATCTTCAAGTCATCTAGTTCGGTCTCGATGGCGCTGCCCAGATCCTGCGCGGCCGTGTGGCGCTTGGCCGAAAGAGCCTCGGCCTGGCCTGCCAAGGTCTTCAGCAGGTCGGCCTCGCCCTTCTCCAAAGCGGCCAGCCGCTCTTCGGCGTGCGAAATATTGTCCAGGTCCTTACGCGCCCGCTCGGCGAACGTGAGGATCTCGGCGATGGAATTCCCGTATTTGCGTTTCAGATTCTGCAATAAGGCCAGGCGTTCTTCCACTTCTTCCAGCCGTTTGGGGTTGAACTCAATCTGTTCGAGGTAGCCGCGCAGATCGCGCGCCAGCTCGGCCATTTCATCGAATAAACCCTGGCCCCTGTTCTCAAGGCCGTATTGGGTGGCGTCCACCTTGGCCAGCTGTTCCAAGGCCGTCAGCGCCACGCCCATGCGGTCGTTGGCCGAAGGCGCCTCGGCCTCGCTCTCGTCGAGGGCAGCCAGGGCCAGATTGGCATTGGCCGCCAGGGCCTCCGCATTCGCCAGGCGCGTACGCTCTTCCTTTAAGGGTTGCTCCTCATCCGGCTGGAACTTGGCCGCCTCGATCTCCTGCACCTGGAAGGTGAGCAGCTCGATGCGCCGGGCGGCGTCTTGTTCGGCGGCCCGCAGGCTGGCCAACTCGCGACGCAATTCCTGGAGCTCGGCGTGCGTGGTCTGATAGGCAGCCAGCTCTGCTTCCACGCCGGCATAGCGGTCTAACAGTCCACGATGGGCGGGAACGCGCAACAAGGACAAGTGCTCGGATTGGCCGTGCAGATCGATGAGCAGCTCACCCAGTTCTTTCACCAGGGCCAGGGTAGCCGGGCGTCCGTTGACCCGGGCCACGTTGCGGCCTTCCCGGCGGAACTCACGTTGCATGTTGAGGTATTTGGGGTCATCCAGGAGCTCTTCGCGCTTTAAGATGGCGTGCACTTCAGCTTTGATCGCCTCGGGGATCCTGAAGGTGCCTTCCACACTGGCGCGGTCCTGTCCGGTACGAATTAGGTTGGTGTCGGCGCGCACGCCCAGCAAGGTCTCGACCGCATCCACCAGGATCGATTTACCTGCGCCCGTCTCTCCGCTCAACGTGATCAACCCCTCGCCCAGGTCGAGAGCCAGGTCGGCGATGATCGCAAAATTCTGGATGCGCAATTCGGTGAGCATAGCCTAGCGGCGGCCGATCTGAATGCCGGACAAGCGGTAGTAAGCCGTGGACGTGGCAAACGAAATGTAGATCAGCGGCCATAGGATGCGAAGGACTACACCCAGGTTCCCCCCGGCCAGCAAAAACAGCAAGGGTTGCAGCACGAAGGGTAAACCGCCCGCAATCACACCTGCGGCTGTCAATTGAAACAAGCGCGGCGAGCGGCGTTTCCCGGTGGCCGCCCGCACGGCCTCGGCGATCACTCCGCCCGCGGCGGGGGCGATCAATATGGTAAAGAATCCGATCCGAGATGCCAGGAAGGCGCCAACCGCAGAAAGCAAAGTAGCTACAACGAAGGCGATCACGTGGTCGCCGGCCTGCGCGGTCTCGAAAGTTTTCTGCTGGCCGCGCACGCATTCAGGGCAGCGATAGCCAGTTGGCGTGCGGATGGCGCATTTGGTGCAGATAAATTTCCCGCAGTTGTTGCAGCGCAGGTTGGTTTCCCGGTCGGGATGGTTGGCGCAATAGTTGACCACGGCTTCGCTCACGAGGAAAACGCCTCTGTAGAAGGATTATTGTCCATGATGCGCAACAAGCGCGTATAGAACGCTCCAGGTGGCTGGAAACGCAGGAAGCGCAGGCTGTGTTCACTGGCGCGCAGATCGATCAAATCGCCCACCTGGAGTTCAACGGGAGACTGCCCGTCGGCGCTTAACACGGCCTCCTCGCCGCGCCTAAACTCGACGCGGATGCTGGCGCCTTCCGCAAGCACAATGGCACGCTCCATACTTAAATGGGCGGCCACCGGCACCAGCACCATGTTGCGCAAGGTGGGTGGCAGCACCGGTCCCCCGGCGGCCAGGGAGTAAGCCGTGGAACCGGTGGCCGTGGCAATGATCAAGCCATCGGCCACATAGGTGGTCAGCGGCTGGCCGTCCAGGCTGGCGGCCAGATGCACCGGCCGCGCTACGCGTCCGCGGCCCATGAAGGCTTCGTTCACCGCCTGCCAGCTACCGATCTGCTCGCCGGCTCGCCACAGGTCTGCCCGCAGGAGCATGCGCTCCTCCAGGCGGAAATCGCCGCTGGCCAAGCGCGGCAGCACGCCACGCCATTCCTCCGGTTCAAGTTCGATCAGGAAGCCAAAGTGTCCTTCGTTGATGCCCAGTAACGGAATGCCCAGGGGCGCGCACAGGTGCCCGGCCCGCAGCATGGTGCCATCACCCCCCACGGCGATGACCAGATCGAATTCGCGGTTCTCTACCCGTTGGCGAACCGCGTCCTCGTGCATGTAGGCCGCCGAAGCCTTTAGGCCCAAGCCGGTCAGGAAGCCGGCGATCTGGTTAGCCTGATCCATCGGCTCTCCATCCCGGCTGCGGGAGAGCACGGCCACATGCTTGAATTTGGGGGTAGGGCCTTTGGCCATGATGGTGTTAATCTTAACCGTTCTTGCCCATTCTACAGGCGTTCATCGCACAGGTCCGCGTAGCCGCAAGCGCGGCAACGCGCCGCTACCTGATGCGAGCGATGCAATTCGGGTAATCCGAGGTTATTGCGCATTTCCGCCAGGATACCCAACAACTGGATTTCCAGTTCCCGGGTGAATTCCACCGTGAAGGAGCGCCCCGGGTAACGCAGGATGCCATAGGGCGGTCTTACTCCATAGTTGCGCTCCACCAGAGCGCAATAAGCTGCCAGCTGAAAAACATGGGATTGGAAAGGCCGGCCCGGCGTGCGGCCGCTCTTGACCTCAACCGGCACCAGGCCCTGTTTGCTGCGGACCAGATAATCGGGTTTGCCGATCAGGTTGAGATCTTCCGCCAGCAGGGGCTGCTCAAGACGTAGCTGCACGCCGCTATCTTCATAAAGCACCTGGCCGCCCGGAAGGCCCAAGCCTTTGCGCTGCCGCGCTGAGAACCATAGAAGCAGCGCCGCCAGCGCAAGCAGGATGATGGCCAAGAACGCGGTCATCTTCGTTACATGATCACTTCAAGCAGAAGCAGCCCCAGAGCCGCCAGCCCCAAGACGATGGCCGCTAGGCGCAGCCAGGTCGCGGTGCGCAGGCCGCGGCCATGGCGCGCATGTTCGCGCGAGCCCAGCAGCAACTCGGGCAGGTTAGCGTTGGCCGCATCTTGCACGCGGTACCACCACGCCCGCCGGCAATACAGATATTCGCCGATCTCGGAGGCCTTGATCCATCGCCTATCCATTCTTGCCAGCGTCGCCGCCCAAGCGGTCCTCCAACCGACGCAAGCTGTTTTCCAAGCCCTTCTGGCGCAGGCTGATGGTCATGTCGCCGCGCGTCCGCTCCACCAGGCTGCGACAAATATCGGTGAGCCGGCGCAGGCCGCGCGTGACAGCATCCGGGTAATCCATAGTCACCAGCACGGCATAGATGTCGTCCATTTGCCCCAGGAGGCGTTCGGCTTCGTCGGAGTGGCCGTGACGCAGGATATCCAGGCAGCGCCGGCGCAACTCCCCGGCCGCTTCGGCCAACCCTTGCATGTACGTGGCCGATTCCACTTTAAGATCCTGCGGGCCTGGCAGCTCACTGCCCTGCACCAGGGCGGTAACGATGCTGGCTTCGGCATATTCTTTTAGCGCATCCTGGGTATAGCCGGCAAAGTACAGATCAGGAAAATTCTTGAGGCCAGCCACTAGGGCGTCCGCCAGCTGGTGCGCGGCCTCCAGCTCGGCTCCGGCATTGTCATGCTCGTCGCGGTGAATAGCGCGGATGGCCTGGGCGCAATGCCGGGTGAGCTGGCGCGTCTGCGCCAGGGCCGCATCGCGCGCCGCGGTCTGCGCATCGAAATCGGCGCGGATTTTGTCAGCGATCTGGTCCAGGCGGCTCATGGATTGCCCTCCGGTTTGGGCGGCTCGGGGTGCTGGAGGGATTTGAACAGGTCGTCCGCCAGCGACTTGCCTTGCGGTATTTTGATCTCGCCGAAAGTGGCTTCGTACTTAGCCAGATTATCGGCCAGGGCGCGTTGAAGCAGCTTGGCGCTCAAGGGGGACATCATGATGCGCGCTTTGACCACCACGTTGGTCTCGCCTGGTAACAGGCGCGCAAAATCGAACACCATTTCGGAGGGAGAGTGGGCGATGCGCACAACGTTGCTATATACGGCATCTTGGCCGGGAGGGATTATCAGGCGCGCGCGCACCGGGCCGGCGGGCTTGGCGGTCTCCTCACCTTTGGCAGCGGGTACAGGATCGGACATATGAACTCCTTTGCTACTGGCCTTGCAAGGGTTTGGTTACGCGGCAGCCTGCCTAAGCAATCTCAAACCCTTGCAAGGCTCAACGATGGTCTAGAACGGGATCTCGTCTTCGACAGCCGCGTCCGGTTCGCTCGGGGCGCCCTGGTAGGCGTCTGCGGCGGCCGAGCCATCCGCGCCGTCGGCGCGGCCCAGGAAGACAACTCGCTCGGCGTTGACGTCGAAGGAGGCGCCGGAGCTTCCGTCCTGGCGCGTCCAGATGCGCGGGCCGCCCGTGGTCTTGTCGGCGGTAATGCGGCCCTCGATCAGCACCTGTTTACCGGACTTAAGGAACTGGTTGCAGATCTCCGCCTGGCGGCCCCAGGCCGACACACGGAACCACACCGTTTCCTTAATCTTTTCGCCATTGGAATTGGTGTACTGCCGGTTGGTGGCCACAGAGAAGCTGGTGACGGCCTGACCGGTTGGGGTGTAGCGCATTTCTGGGTCGCGACCCAGGTTTCCAACGATGGTGAGTTTCTGATACGACATGAGAGCTCCTTAGCAAAAATGAGTTGGCGCGTCAACGCGGTTTGGCTTTAGCAACGCCAAACCAGCCCGTTAGGCTACGTATGCAGTTATTAGAAATGGGGCTCCTTTCGGATGAGTGGTTTTGGTCTAGGTTAACCGGGCGAAGGCCGCCCGGTGCAAGTTGCCTGTCACTCACCGGCAAAAGGATTATAGACCAAATGTGCGAATAGAGTCAAGTCGGAAAAAAAGAGGCCGGTTTCCCGGCCTCATCATCAGCCCTGCATCATTATCCGCTGGATACTTCTTGGCGAGCCATAACCCCCAGCCGCCTCGGCCGGGTTACTAAGTACAAGATGGCGAAATAGAGCGCATAACTGATCATCTCGGAAAGGGATGGGTCCCCGTTGTAGCCGAATAGTGTTCTAAGGATCTGGCCAACGATGGAATTCTCATCCAATATGCCGTTCACATCCCAAAGAGGGTCGACGATGCCGGGGATGAGACCTATCTCGTTGAATTCGTGCGTGCCATGCGCCACCAGCCCGGCCGCGAAGAAGATCAGTAACACGCTGGTGACCTGGAAGAAACGTTTGACATTAAGACGGATCGAGGCACGGAAGATGCCCCAGCCTATCAAGACCGCCGCGGCAATGCCCACCAAAGCGCCGGCCATGGTCTGGGCGATGTCGCTGGTAAAGACGGATGCGGTCAGGAAAAGGGCAAGTTCCACGCCTTCGCGCAGCACGGCCACAAAGGCCACCAGAAAGATGGATAGACCCCCGATGCGGGCAGCCTGCCCAACTTCCTGATGCAGGATCTCTTTGATCCGAGCGGCTCGAGATTGCATCCACAGGATCATCCAGGTTAGCACCCCGGCCGCGGTCCACATCATCACCCCCTCGAAGGCGGCCTCAGCGTCGCCCTCCAAAGAAGCGCCTAGCAGGTTCAGCAGAATGGCCGCCAGCAGGCTAACCGCGACCGCGGAGGCCACACCCAGCCGTATCGTGGGCAAAAGATCCGTGCGCTTGAATTGATGCAAGGCGCCCGAAAGGATGCCGACGATCAGCGTAATTTCGAGTCCTTCACGTAATGCGAGTAAAAATGAAGAAAGCATTCCTTCTCCTGGGGCAAGTTTTGCACCCCGGCCTGCCTTCGCGCCAGGGTACGGGTAGATGGTAGCTGAGGATGCCAGGTGTCACTAGCGCTCCGTGTGCACTCCGAATCAAACGCATGGGAATTACAGATTGAACCAGGGTGAAGAAATGGCCCAGGTTGGAAGAAAAGCGGTCTGGTTAACGGAATAGGAACTGGACCAGGCCGGCGGCCGGAAAAGCGCATTTAGGGGATCACGCGGGAGGGACCGCTAATCGATTAATCAAAAGAGAGGCTGCCTAGGGAATTCCATTGCCTCTGGCGGTCTCTCTCTGTCTCCTGGCTTAACAAGCAAGGATGGTTTATATAACATGATAATTTCAGTGAGAGATGATCATAGGGATTCCTCGCTGGTCTATCTCTGCGAGAGGATGAAGGTCCATAAACACGCTCGGAAAGACGCAAAATAAAGAAGGGCGGGTCTTCGACCCGCCCTTCAAATACTCTAGCGGTAGGACTCCAGGCGCTTGGCATAACCTTCGCCACGCCGTTGGAAACGCGGCCGGCGAGGTTGTGCCGAAGGCGCCGGCTCAAATCTACGCAGCTCAGGTGAGGGGGCTCCGTAATTGAAGCCATCCAACTTGCGGCGCTCGATGGGCTTTCCCATCACGCGCTCCAAGGCACGCAGGGTGCTATGGTCTTCCGGTGTCACCAGGGTAAAGGCATCACCGTTGCGTTCGGCGCGGCCGGTACGGCCAATGCGATGGATGTAAGCATCCGTGGTGTCCGGCATGTCGTAGTTGATCACATGCGAGATGTTCTCGACGTCCAGGCCGCGAGCAGCGATGTCCGTGGCCACCATGATCTGAAAGCGCCTATCTTTGAAACCCTTGAGCGCGCTTTGGCGCTGGCCCTGGCTGCGGTTGCCGTGCAGGCTGGTGACCGTGTAGCCTTCTTGCTCGATCTTCTGCGCCACTTTCTGGGCGCGATGCTTGGTGCGAGTAAAGATGAGCACGGACCCGGTATCGGTGCGCTTGAGGAGTTCAAGCAGCAGCGGGGTCTTGGATGCGCCGGATACGGGATACAGGGCGTGCGAAACCGTGTGCGCCGGGGCGCTGATGCCCACGGCCACGCGCTTGGGGTTGTGCAGCACTTGGCGAGCCAGTTCTTCCACTTCCTTGGGGAAGGTGGCGGAGAAGAGCATGTTCTGGCGTTGGGCAGGCAGCAGCTTGAGGATGCGCTTGACATCCGGCAGAAAGCCCATGTCAAACATGCGGTCGCCCTCGTCCAACACCAGGATCTCGACGCCGTTCAGCCTGGCGGCGCGCTGGTTGGAAAGGTCCAACAGGCGGCCGGGGCAAGCCACGACGATCTCGACTCCCGAGCGCAGCAGCTTGATCTGCGGGTTGGCGCCTACGCCGCCGTAGACGGTAGCGGAGCGCAACCCGGTGCCGGTGGCCAGGACCTTGATGGTGTCGTGGATCTGCTCGGCCAGCTCGCGGGTAGGTGTGACGATGAGGGCGCGGGTTTGGTGGCGCGGCCCCTTGAGCAATTTGTGCAAGATGGGCAGCACGAAGGCCGCCGTCTTGCCCGTGCCGGTCTGGGCCGTGCCGATGATGTCCTGGCCAGACAAGCCCACGGGGATGGCCTGCACCTGGACGGGGGTCGGCTGGGTGTAACCAGCACGTTGGATGCCCGCCTGCAAGCGTGCATCGAGGTTAAATTCAGTAAATTTCATTCATTTCCTTCTGCCGCGGCGAATACACTCGGTTTGAGGCGACGCGAGCGGCCTGGTGTATTCAGAACTCAAGCAGATGTTGGGGGAATGAACGAAGTGTACTAAGTTCAACCAATAACAAAGGCGAGGCTGAATACTGGTAGTTGATAAGACCGTGCAAGCATACAGGGTAAGGCTGGGAATGTCAAGCGGCGATGCGCTAATCCCCCAAAGTCCACACTTGCAGATCGTCGAAGCTCACTGAGACATCGCCTTCCCCCGCGGCATGCACGAACACACCCAGAGTGCCGAAATACAGTTGCGTATCCCTGATGCTGAACAGATAGAAGTCATTGACGAAGAAGTGCATTTGTTCGCCGGAGGCCCAGACGGCCAAACGGCTGCTGCTGGGCGCCAGCGACGGGATGGCGAGGTCCTGCACCCAGCCGGCCTGGCGGCTAAGGCTGCCGCCCTGATAGCGCTCCGCTTTGGCGTGCCCGTCGCAGGTGAGTGCCAGGCGGTAATGGTCGCCATCCTTGGCGCGCACCACGAAGCCGTATTCGTCCTGCCCGTCGCACAAGCTCGGGTTGGCGGTGATCTCGGCGTAGAAATCGGTGAAGACTGGCGCCGTGCGCAGGCTGAACATATAGCTGCGTTCCTCCCTCAAGGTAAGGTGAAGCGTGCCTTCAGAGACGGCGGCCACACCGTTGGCATCGCTGGCCGTTGTCCAGGGATCGGCTTGGCTCAGGTCATCCACCAACAGCAACTCGCCAATGCCGGGGCGCATGTCGGGCGTGGGAGCCAGGTTTCCTCCCGTAAAGGGAGTCGGCGTGGCGGTCGGCGGGAACCAGATGGGGGTGGCGGTAGCTGTGGGCGCAGGGGTAGGAGCTTCAGTGGGCACCGGCGGGGCAAAGGTAACGCGGCAGGCTGTCGTGAACAGTAAGAACAACGCCGATAGGCCTGTCAAAATGGGGAGGCGATTCACAGCCAGGTATTATAGCGAGGCGTCAACCTTTTACGTATTTGCAGAAGGCAAATGATGAGGCCATCTTGCCTTCAATCTGTCGTGTAAAATGGGTTAACGATGAGAATTCTAGTGCGCTCCAAGATCCATAAGGCCACGGTAACGGATGCCGACGTGAGCTACATCGGCAGCATTACCATCGACGAAGAGCTGATCGAGCGGGCCGGGCTTTGGCCGGGCGAGAAGGTGCTGGTGGTCAGCAACACGACCGGCGAGCGCCTGGAGACCTACGTGATCGTGGCGCCGCGCGGCAGCGGCACCATCGCCATGAACGGGGCTGCGGCCCACGTGATCAAGAAGGGCGAGGAGATCATCATCATGGCCTTCGAGATCAGCGACCAGCCGGTGCAGGCAAAGTTCGTGCTGGTGGACAAAGATAATAAGTTCGTTAGGTATTTGTAAGCCCGATCAGTTACTGGCGGAGCTTCTCTTTTTCTGGCAATTGGGACAAACCCCGGCTAATACCAGATGGTCCATGGTCACATCGTAGCCGTAGTCACCACGCAACCGCTCGTAGAAATCGCTGACCGCCTGATTGTCAATATCGAATTCCTGTTTGCAGGTCTTGCAGACCAGATGATGGTGCGGCTCGGGTTTGGCGATCTCGTAGCCCTTCTCATGGCCATCGAAATCCGCCGAAACCACTAAACCAAGGGTCTGGAACAACTCCACGGCACGATACACGGTCGACATATCGATCCGGGCATCCTGCTTGCGCGCCCGGGCGTAGATGGCGCCCAGAGGGCTGTGTCCCTCCCCTGCGCAGATGGCGTCAAGGATAGCAATGCGTTGCGGAGTCACCCGATATCCGTGGCTACGCAGCACTTGGAAATAGTCGAGATTCTGGTGTGCCATTCGTTCTTGCAGGTTTTTGCAACAGCAATAATCCTGATTTGATGATCATTATACTTTGCGGCGAATCATTGGACTTTTCACGCAAATGCCAAAGAAAACCCGAACTCCATCGATCCTAAACCCGCCGCATCCGCATTCCCATCCGCACGATCACCAGCACCTCGCGGGGCAGCATGCTCACGCGGGTGGGTTGTGGGCAGGCCTCGCCTCTGCCTTGCACCTGCCCGGCCATGCCCATTCGCATGCCGCGCCCGGCAACCGTGATGCTATGTTCACCAATCGGCTGGGGACACAGACGCTTGTCTGGTCGCTGTTCCTCCTCATGGCGACCACGATCATTCAATTCATCATCTACGCGGCCAGCGACTCGGTGGCCTTGCTTGCGGATACCATCCACAATCTAGGGGACGCGCTGAACTCGGTGCCGCTGCTCATCGCTTTCTGGCTCGCCAGGCGCCCGGCCACGAAGCGCTACACGTACGGATTCGCCAGGGCCGAGGACCTGGGCGGGCTGCTGGTCGTGGCGTCCATCATATTCAGCGCCGCCTACATCCTATGGGAGGTGGCGCAGAAATTCATCAACCCCGCACCGATCCAAAATAGCGGCTGGGTAGTCTTAGCGGCCATCATCGGCTTCCTGGGCAACGAGGCTGTAGCCGCCCTGGAGATCCGCGTCGGCTCGCAGATCGGCTCCGAGGCCATGGTGGTGGACGGGCGCCATGCCCGCATCGATGGCCTCACCTCCCTGGCGGTGTTGCCCGCCGTGGCTGGGTCGCTCCTTGGCTGGCCCATCCTCGACCCTATTTTTGGCGTATTGATCGGGGTCGCCATCCTATTCATCACCTGGCAGGCGGCTCTTTCCATCTGGTACCGCATGATGGATGCCGTTGACCCTGCCCTTAGCGAAAAGGTTTCTGCCCTTATTCTCCAATCTCCAAAGATAAAGGGCATTGATATCCTTCGCCTGCGCTGGGTGGGTCACAGCCTGTGGATCGAAGGTAGATTGGATGTGGATGCAGCCACAACGGCTGCGGAAATTGAGCAATTACTGCTTAGCCTTAAGCACGAACTGGAACATCAGATCCCCAATCTGGGAGAAGTTACATTATCTATAGGAAGCAATGAGGATCCCAGCCATCCGGAGAAGAAGCCATGAACCCTCACTCTGAACATCAACACCCACAAACACCGGAAACGAAGGGTAAAGTGATCAGGTGGGCTGGGATTTACGAGCTATTGGTGAACCGCATGTTTGGCCGCCGCTCCCACCAGATGCGCGCAGGTGCGCTGCAACACGCCGGCCTCAAACCCGGCAGCCGCATCCTGGATTTTGGATGCGGGGCCGGCGATCTGGCCTTTGAAGCCGAAGAGTTCACCAAAGGAGAAAGCGCAATTGTTGGCATCGATCCTTCGCCGGAAATGATAAAGGTGGCTAGACAAAAAGGGGCCAAGAAGAACAGCAAGGTTACTTTTCAGGTGGAGGCCGTCGAAAAGATGTCATTCCCTGACGCGTCCTTCGACGTGGTGACCAGCAGCTTTGTGCTGCATCACCTGCCGGCCGAATTGCAGAAGAAGGCATTCAAAGAGTTGAGACGCGTCCTGAAATCCGGAGGTTTGTTTTTTGCCATCGACATCAAGCACTCTTCGTCGTTCGCCAGCCGGATCCACGAGCATCTTGGCGGGAGACACGGCTCGCCGGTCGAAGATCTCAGGCAGGCAGCGGCGCGCCTGGCCGAGGCTGGCTTCAGGCACGTGGAAGTTGTTGAGGCGCCTTCAGGAGATGCGGGCTTTTTGCGCGGGATTGCCGCGTAGAAACTTAGCGAACGTATCTATTCCTGATATTCGGCACCAAATATTCATCGAAGCAGCGACGTAATCCGTAATCCGGCGCCCAGCCCCAATCGGCGCGCGCGGCGCCATCGTCGATGCCCATGGGCCACGAGTCCACGATCTGCTGGCGCTTCGTATCGGGCGCGAAGGTGATCTGCGCCTGCGGAAAAGCGGCCAGCACCTGCTGGCGGAAATCTTCGGCGGAGAGGCTGAACCCCGTCACGTTGTACGCAGTGCGGGTAAGGTCGCTGAGCGGAGCGTCCGCCAGGCCCTGTAGCGCCTTGACCGCGTCGGGCATGGCCATGAAGGCGATGGTGGTGTCGGGGCGCACGAAGCAGGCATAGGGTTCAGCTTTGGCGGCGGCGTGCAGCATCTCGGGGCCGTAGTCGCTGGTGCCGCCGCTGGGTACAGTGAAGGCGCTGATCAGTCCAGGGAAACGCAGGGAACGGAAGTCGATGCGCGTAGATTCTTTTTCTGCAAAGCGCAAATAGTGTTTTGAATAATAGTCCCCCAATTTCTCGACCGCCAATTTGGTGCAGCCATACATGGTGGCCGGAGAATTCCACTCCTCTTCTTTTACACGCGGGTGGGCCGCTTTGGCCGCCAAATCGGGCATGCCGTAAATGGCCTTGGAGCTGGGGAAGATGAATTGCACCGGCTTGCCGCGCGCAGCGGATTGGCGGGCGGCCAGTTCCAGCAACAGCAAGCTGGCGTCCACGTTGATCTGGTGGGCCAGCGCCGGGGTGTGCTCGGCGCGGGTGGAAAGCAAAGCCGCCATATGGTAAATGCGCTCGAATTCGTAATCGCGCTCAAGGGCGTTAACCAGATTCGCGTCCACGACGCTGCCCTTTACGTGGATCGAGTATTTACTTAATTCAGAGGGTAGATCCTGCAAGTCGAGTGTAACGATCGGTTGGCCGCCGCCCTCGGCCAGTTGCTTCAAAAGCGCCTGGCCAATTTCGCCGGCGGCTCCCGTGATGAGAATAGCCTGTTTTTGCATGCACTCTCCTGGGGAATTCGCGTTCCATGGATAATATGGCTCCCATGGAAAGCAGAGGGCCTGTATTATTGCACAGCTTGCTCGAAAGGTTAAGGTCACCGTTAAGGAGCGACGGAGCGCCGGCAGCTATCGTTTACTATTGTCGAAATGAGGTCCCTATGACCAAAGAGGAAGAAGCCAAAAAAGAAACTGACGAGGAAGCCAAGGAGGATCTTCAAAAGGATCGGGACGATTCCCTGGGCTATTCGCGGGAGCAATTCACCTTCGAGGAAGAAGACCCGGCAGGTCCCAAGCCACCCGATCCTGAGAAGGGAGAAGGCTAAACAGCAAAGTCATCGTCAAACCGCTTGACGCAGAACGGATGTTCGTGTATAGTTTTAGCACAAATGAACGAACATCTGCGCCGGCCAAGTCCGGCGCGAGGAGAGCGGCTATGATGATGGCAAAAAGGCGCAAGGGGCTAAGCGAGCGCCATAAGAAGATCCTGGAAGTGCTGGAACTTTATCAGGCCGAGTCTGGCTATCCCCCCTCCATCCGCGAGATCGGCAAGCAAACCGGCATCTCATCCACCTCCGTAGTCAACTATTACCTGAATCAACTGGAGGAAGAGGGCTACATCGAACGCGACCGCAAGATCTCCCGCGGTGTGCGTTTGGTGAAGAATTTCTCCGGCCAACTGGCGGACGCGGCGCACAGCGTGCGCAGCGCCATCGAAGATCTGATCCGCGTGCCGATGATCGGCCGCATTGTGGCCGGCCAGCCCATGCCGGTGCCGGGTTCCGATTTTGGCTACTATGACCCGGAAAGCGGCGTCGAGATCGCCCGCAGTCTGCTGGCCGCCGGCGACAAGGTCGAAGACCTGTTCGCCCTCGAAGTCCAGGGCGACTCCATGGTGGATGCCATGGTGAACGACGGCGACATTGTGGTGATGAAGCGTGCCCAGGAAGCCCGCAACGGCGAAATGGTGGCCGTATGGCTGAACGACCGGGATGAGACTACGCTCAAGTATTTCTACAAAGAGAACGGCCGCGTGCGTTTGCAGCCCGCCAACCCCACCATGCAGCCCATCTTCGTGGATAACCCGCGCAGTGTGCGCGTACAGGGCAAAGTGGTCATGGTCATCCGCCAGATGGAAACTCTGCGAAACTGAGACTCTTCTACCTAAAAAGCCCGCTGAATGGACTGAACCCAGTAAGGTGGACAGATAAAAGAAAGCCCTCGGGGTGAGTTTTAGACAAACTGACGCCTGATTTCAAATGGCGTCAGTTTTGTTTCCAATTGGATCCTCTCGTAATTATAGAAGTAGATATAGTCCTCGACCGCGTCGGAGTTTGCCAAACGCCGCTACCCCTTGGCGCCTATATTGCCCTAGCCATCGTTTCACGCGCTTGGGATCTCGGATCCCCAACTCCTCCGTGATTTCTGCGTAGGGTTTCCCCTCTTCTAGATGCTGGCCATAACAAAAGCACCTCAGCTTTCATCTTACCTGAGGTGCTTTCTTTTTCCTGTCCTGTTTTAGGGGTTCAGTCCAGAATGGCGGGCTTTTTATATTACCCCAACCGGTCGGAGTAACGGACCCGGGCGGTGGGGCCTTGACCTCCTGACCACGACCGACCAAATCGCTCTTGCTTCTTCCATCTTCTTATCAGTGAAGACCGCATAAAACCATCGTTCTTATTACCCTTCGCTGCGCTCAGGGTGGCACAAAAAGGAGCATATCCCCACTCTTACAGTTTGCTTCGCCACCGCAAGCGGTGGGTGTCCAGCGCGAGAACCCTTCATGACAAGAGGGGAGCAATTACAATAGCGGCATGCTAGCCAACCAAGACCGCATCCTCCCCGGCCTTATCAAAGAGATCGCCGCGGAACAAGGCTACAGCCTGGCCTCCTTTTCACACGACTGGATCCTGCGGCTCGAGAAAGGCGGCCTGGCGCGCCACGTCTTCGGCTACAACTTCGAACTCAACAGCGCCGGCGCCCAACTGATCGCCGCCGACAAGGCCGCCGTGTCCGACCTAATGGCGCACCTCGACATCCCGCACGTCGAGCATCGCCTCTTCCTGCACCCGCGCCTCTCGGGGTACGTATCTTCAAAAGGCAATTGGCCGGCCATGATGGCTTATGCCCAGTCCGTCGGCTATCCGCTGGTCTGCAAACCGAACAACGGCACCGGCGGCGAGGACGTGACCCGCGTGGATAACCAGGCCGAACTAGAGCAGACGGTGATCGCCCTCTTCGATCTGCATCGCGCCATTTGTCTTTCGCCTTACCTCGATTTCGATCAGGAGTACCGCGCGGTGATGCTGGACGGCGATTGCGAACTGCTCTACACCAAGCGGCGGCCCTCCGTGATCGGTGACGGCAGGTCCAGCGTGCTCGAGCTGATCGAGAAGCTACACCTGAACGGCCAACTTTCCCAGGAGCTGGCCGGCCAGGCCATCGAGCAACATCGCGGCGAGCTGCGCCAGGTTCCGAATCAGGGCCAGGAGATCATCATCGGCTGGAAGCACAACCTGGGCGAAGGCTCGGCGCCGCAGTTCGTAGAGGAAGGCCCGCTGAATGACCAACTGGTGGAAATGGCCTGCCGGGCGCAGCAGGGCATCAACATCCGCTTTGCCTCCGTCGACATTGTGCGCGCCGGCGGCGAGCTGCTGGTGCTGGAGATCAATTCCGGGGTGATGATGGAATACTTCGTGCGCCACGTCGAAGAGGGACATTCCCTGGCCAAGGGCATCTATGCCAAAGCCGTGGCCAAGATGTTCGCCGATGCCTGACCCCATTTTGATAAAATCCACATCGTGCCGGATTCTCCCCTCCTGAAGGGGATCCCCCGCTCCAAACGTATTCTCGATCTCTCCATCACCATTTTGGGAGCTGTGATCGCTCTGCCGGTCATGGCGCTCATTGCCCTCCTGGTGCGCTTGTTCCACGGCCGCCCGGTGCTCTTCCGCCAGGTGCGCCCCGGTACCCGCGGGCTGCCCTTCACTCTGTACAAATTCCGTACGATGAATGAATTGCAGGATGCCAAGGGCAAGCCGCGGCCGGACGCTGAACGGCTGACCGGGCTGGGCCGCATCCTGCGCGCCCTCAGCCTCGACGAATTGCCGGAGCTGTATAACGTGCTGCGGGGCGAAATGAGCCTGGTGGGGCCGCGCCCACTGCTGATGCAGTACCTCGATCGCTACACCGCCGAGCAGGCGCGCCGCATGCTGGCCCCGCCTGGCATAACCGGCTGGGCGCAGATCAACGGGCGCAACAATGTTTCGTGGGAAGACAAGTTTGCCCTGGATGTTTGGTACGTCGACCACTGGTCTTTGTGGCTCGACCTCAAGATCTTGCTGCTCACTCCGCTGAAAGTTTTCCGCCGCGAAGGGATCAGCCAGCCGGGGAACGCCACGGCCATAGAGTTCATGGGCAGCCCGAAACCCCAGAAAGGCCGCCGTTTATAATGCCCGCCATGCTGGACGAAGCCGGTCTCTATCGGCAACTTTGCCGCATCCGGCACTTCGAAGAAACGGTGCTGGCTGCTTTTCCCAAGGGTATGTTTTACGGCACCACCCACACCTATCTAGGCCAGGAAGCTAACGCCGTCGGCGTGATGGCGCATCTCAAGCGCGGCGACCTGGTATTCAGCAACCACCGCTGCCACGGCCACTTCATCGCTTACGGGGGCGATCTGCGCGCCCTGTTCGCCGAACTGATGGGCAAGGCCACCGGGGTTTGCGGCGGCCTGGGCGGATCACAGCATTTGCATTGGAAGGATTTCTATTCAAACGGCGTTCTTGGCAGCACTGCACCGGTCGCCGTAGGCGCGGCGTTGGCCGAGAAGGCCAAAGGCGGCAAATCGATCACGGCCATTTTTCTGGGCGACGGGGCGCTGGGCGAAGGTGTGGTGTACGAGAGTCTCAATATCGCTGCGCTGTGGAAAGCGCCCATCCTGTTCGTGCTCGAAAACAACCACATCGCCCAAACCACGCCGATAGAGTTGGCGCTGGCTGGAACCATCCCCGCCCGCTTTGCCGCCTTCGGTGTCCCCGCCCGCGAATTGGACACCAGCGATGTGAAGGAGATAGGTACCGCAGCGGGCGAAGAACTGAAAATGTTGCGCAAGAATGGCGGCCCACGCGCCCTCATTTTGAATACCGTGCGTTTCGGCCCCCATTCCAAAGGCGACGACACCCGCGACGAAAAGGCCCTGGCAAGGCTGCGCGCCAAGCGCGATCCGCTCAAGATCCATGGCGAGCGGCTCTCAGCAAAACAGGTGCGGGGTATCCAAGGTGAAGTGAAAGCGGAAGTGGCGGCCGCTTTCAAGCAAGCCCAAGCCGACCCGCTGCCAATTCCCTGACATGCCCACCGTCCTGGAAGCCCTCAATCGCGGTCTGCACCAAGCCTTCGCAGAGGATGAGCGCGTCTATTTGATCGGCGAGGACTTGCTCGATCCCTACGGCGGCGCGTTCAAGGTAGGCAAAGGGTTATCGACGAAATATCCCGAGCGTGTGTGGACCAGCCCCGTTTCCGAAGCCGCCCTCGCCGGGGTGGGCGCCGGCATGGCGCTGCGCGGCTTACGGCCCGTAGTTGAGATCATGTTCGGCGATTTCAGCACGCTCCTCGCCGATCAACTTATCAATAGCATCGCGAAATTCCCGGGCATGTACAACGGGCAGGCAGAAGTGCCGTTGCTGATCCGCACACCTATGGGCGGCCGCCGCGGCTACGGACCCACGCACAGCCAGACCCTGGAGAAGCTCTATCTCGGGGTACCGGGCTTGCGCACGCTGGCGGCCAACAACCTGGCCGACCCCGGAGAACTACTGCGAGAAGCTATCCTGGAAGACAATGGGCCGGTGCTCTTTATTGAAAATAAGCTGCTGTATTTGAAGCCTATGCTGGACAGCGAGGCGCTGCAAGATTTCGAGATCGAAGTGCGCACAGCGGTCGGCAGTTACGCACCCACCCATACGCTGCGCCTAAAAGGTACGCCGGCGTCCTCGCTTACTCTGGTGGCTTACGGCTATATGGCCGAACTTGCCCGCGAAGCCTTGTTGCGTCTTGCCTTCGAAAACGAATTCTTTTGTGAATTGGTGGTCCCTAGCCAGCTCTCCCCATTTGGAGCAGAAGGCAGGCTGGATGCCGCGCTTCAGGCCTCCCTGGAAACCAGTGGGCGCGTACTGGCCATTGAAGAGGGATGCTACACACTTGGCTGGGGCGCAGAGATCCTGGCGCGTGCCGCACAGGTCTTTGCCGGACAGCTGAAGGCCGCCCAACGCGTGGCCGCCGCCGACTGTCCCATCCCAGCGTCGGCGCCGCTGGAAGAAGCGGCGCTACCTAGCGTGCAGGACATCGTAGACGCGGCGCTTAAGATGGTATAACCGCCGCCATGGCCGCAGCTACTGCCGTTACCGTCCCGTTAATCAACCCCAACGAAAACGAAGCGCGCCTGGTGGCCGTGCATGTGAAGCGGGGCCAGAAGGTGAAAGCCGGCGCTTTGCTCGCCACCCTGGAAACGACCAAGTCCACGTTCGAGCTCTCTGCGGAAAAGGTCGGCTACGTGGCCGGCATTAGCGCCAAGCCCGGGGAACAATTAAAGACTGGCGCGGTCTTCTGCTACTTGGCGGCGACCAAGGATTGGAAGCCGCCAAAATCCAAAAGATACTCCACCGCGGCAGGCCTCCCCGCGGGGCTGCGCATCACTAAGCCGGCTCTGATGCTGGCGCAAAAAGAGAAGCTCGACCTTGGCGCTTTACCTATTGGCCCCATAGTTACCGAGGAGCAAGTGCGCAGGGCCCTGCGGGCTTCGAAACCGGCCGCAGCCATGAAAATCCCACTGGAAGCGCGCGAGCCCAATGCCGTCATTGTCTACGGCGGCGGCGGCCACGGCAAGGCGGTCATCGAGCTGCTGCAGGCCGTGGGCGGCTTCACACTGATCGGCGTCATCGATGACGGCAAAGAGCCTGGCGATCGAGTCCTCACGGCTCCCGTCCTGGGCGGCGAGAGCTTGCTGGCCGCGGTGCTGGAAGCCGGCTGCCTGCAGGCGGTGAATGCCGTGGGCGGTATTGGCGCCATGAGCAGCCGCATCCAGGTCTTCGAGAAACTAAAGGCGGCGGGCTTCGAACTTCCCACGCTAGTACACCCCAGCGCGGTGGTCGAGCCCAGCGCGGTGATGGCCGCGGGGGTGCAGGTCTTTCCGCACGCCTACGTAGGTTCCGACGCTCAGATCGGAGTAGGCTGCATTATTAACACCAGCGCCATCGTTTCGCACGATTGCATCCTGGAAGACTATGTGAACCTGGCGCCGGGCGCCATCCTGGCCGGAGCAGTTCGCGTAGATGAAGGCACGCTCATCGGCATGGGCGTCACGGTCAACCTAAATGTGCATATTGGGGCCGGAGCGCGGGTAGGCAACGGCGCCACCGTGAAAGGCGATGTGCCCGCCGGCGGCATTGTGCGCGCCGGCGCCGTCTGGCCCAGTTAGCCTCTTTTCTTATCGGCGCTGACTGAGTGCTGAAAGCCTCCCCAAACCCTTCTGTATGATAGTCCGAGAACATCCCTGCGCACGCTTAAGAGCTTTTGAACCTGCGCGTCTTTCGGTACGAATTCTTTACGATTTTCTGGAAGAGAGTCCTATTCCGGATTCCAAACGCACTCTATTCATAATGAAGCGGCATGGCTAGGCTAACAAATTTTCCGTGGCACTCATTGATCCTGGGGGCGTATCCAGTCTTGGCACTCATGGCCGCCAACGTTCACGAGGCGCCGTTGGAAGACGGCGTCCGCGCCCTGGTTTTTGGATTGGCATTGGCCGCCATATTGCTATGGTCGGCCAGGTTCGCCACCAAGGATTGGCACCGGGCGGGCTTGCTAGCGTCCATCATCCTGGTCGGGGTCTGGGGCTACGGCCATACTTATTCAATCTTGAAGACGTTAGGGGAATTGGGATTGCTGCTTGCCAGGCATCGTTTCCTGTTGCCTGTTTGGCTTGCCCTTACGCTGGTTCTCATCTGGTACGCATGGAAAACAGCACCCGTCTCCACAGCCACCAGCCGCACGCTAAACCTGGTGGCGATCATCTTGCTGGCCTTTCCCCTCTTTAGCTTATCCAACTTCACGATCCGCGGGTTGCTGGCCAGAGAAACAGAAGCCATTGACGTCCAATCATCGGCATCCGAGGATGCACCCGATATCTATTACATCCTAACGGATGCCTATTCACGGCAAGATGTGCTCGCAGATTTCTACGATTTTGACAACTCCAATTTCCTTGGGCAACTGAAGGACTTGGGTTTCTACGTAGCAGACTGTTCGCTATCCAATTATCCAAAAACTCGTCTCTCGCTCACGTCTTCCCTAAATCTGAACTATATGGAAGAGCTGGGCATCACTGCCAATGATCAATTGGACGTGTTTTTCCGTCGAATTCGCAACAATGTTGTTCGCAAGACCCTAGCGGCCGAAGGCTATATGATCGTCTCCCTGGAGACCGGGTTCTATTGGACCGAATGGCCCGACGCGGATGTGTATTTTTCCGGGGCAGCCGGAGGTCCTGGGTTTTGGCGTCTAAGCGGCTTTGAGGCGCTTCTCTTGCAAACAACCGTGGCGCGAGCAGTGACCGATTGGCAAAAACAGGAGACGGAGTCGCCATACAGCGGCTCGGTCTCGGGCGGAACTCCGCAAGAACACTACAACATTACATCGAACGCTCTGAATGCACTGGATGGCCTTGGGGCGGTCCCCGGCCCTAAATTCGTATTCGCCCACTTGCTGATCCCGCACGGCCCATTTGTGGTCGATGAACAAGGGAATTTCACAAACGAAGACCGGCCACTTGTCGAAGCCCACAACGCTCAGCTGGTCTACCTAAACAAGCGGTTAATCGAGATCCTGACGAATATCATCGAAGAAGCGAGCGGGCCTGTGGTGATCATCCTGCAAGGGGACCATGGCGGCCCAGGTACCCAGCAGAGTATTGATCGCATGAAGATCTTGAACGCCTATTATTGGCCGGGACATCAGGAGCAGTTGTACCCCTCGATTACCCCGGTAAATACGTTCCGTTTGATCTTCGACACAATCTTTGGTACCGAATATGGTCTGTTAGAAGACCTTGGCTACTACTCCACCTCGGATGACTTCTTCGACGTGACTCTGATCGAAGACGATAACCCTGCCTGCATAAGCCCATAGAACGCGTTGCCGCGGCGCGCGGTTTAAGTTACAGTGGGGATATGCCCAGGAAAGCGGCCAAGAAACGCAAGGGTACGCGCAGTTCGGCGTTCGGCGCGGCGGGGCGCGTGAGCCACGATGCCAGCGCGTTCTACGGCAGCGCTTTGTATGCCGGCCAGCCCGGCGAGCATACCGCTGACCTGACAGAGAATCCTCTGCCCAAATCGGCGCATAACAAAATATTTGCGCACAGTAGCGAAACCATGCACGAGTTGCCCGACGGCTGCGTCCACTTGATGGTCACCTCTCCACCCTACAACGCCGGCAAGGAATACGACCAGGACCTGAATCTGGATGATTACCTGGGCTTGCTGCGCCGCGTGTGGGCCGAGACCCTGCGCGTGCTGGTCCCCGGCGGCCGCGCCTGCATCAATGTAGCCAATCTGGGGCGCAAACCCTACATCCCACTGCACGCCTTCATCATCCGCGACATGCTGGCGCTGGGTTTCCTGATGCGCGGCGAGATCATCTGGGACAAGGCGGCTAGCTCCGCCTCTTCGACCGCCTGGGGATCCTGGCGCAGCGCCAGCAACCCCACCCTGCGCGATGTGCACGAATATATCCTCGTCTTCAGCAAAGGTAGTTTCGGCCGCAAAAAACCAAAGGGCCGGGGAAACACGATCGGCAAGGATGAGTTCCTAAAGAACAGCAGGAGCGTGTGGACCTTCCCGGCTGTGTCGGCCAAAAAGATAGGTCATCCGGCTCCCTTTCCGCGGGAACTCCCCGAACGCCTCATCGAGCTTTACACCTTCTCCGGCGACGTGGTGCTGGATCCCTTCATGGGCAGCGGGACCACAGCGCTGGCTGCGTTGGAAACGGGGCGCGCCTACGTGGGGTATGAGACCAGCGAAAAGTATGTGGAGTTGGCGAAGGGGAGAATCGAGAACAGGGATTAGAGATTGGAGATTGGAGAGACGCAGTTTGCAATTGGTAAATGGTAATTAAGAGACGACCGTGAATATCACTGTATTTGGTTCCTCTTCCCCGGTACCCGGTGACGCGGCCTACGAAGAAGCCCGCCAACTGGGTGGCTTGCTGGCCCGCGCCGGCCATACCGTGCTCACCGGCGGCTATATGGGCACCATGGAAGCTGTGTCCCGCGGCGTAGCCGAGGCGGGAGGTCATACCATCGGCGTGACCTGCGACCAGATCGAAGCCTGGCGCCAAGCGAAAGCCAACCCCTGGGTGCGCGAAGAACGCCGCTTTCCCACTTTGCGCGAGCGCCTGTATTGCCTGATCGAGAGTTGCGATGCGGCCCTGGCGCTGCCCGGTGGCGTGGGCACCCTAGCCGAGATCGCCGCAATGTGGAGCCAGATGCAGACGCGTTCGATGCCCGCGCGGCAATTGATCCTGATCGGTCCGGGATGGCAGAGGACGTTCCAAACCATGATGGCAGAGATGGACGGCCATATCGCGGCGGCGCACAGGCAGTTGCTCGGCTTCGCTGCGGATGCCGCAGCCGCCGTCGCGCTGCTAAAACAGACCCCGGCGGGCTAAGGCATGCCTACCATCGAATTAGCGCGGCTCAAGGTCGAAACCGCCCAACTCGCGGTCAGGTTTTCGCAGCCTGAGGCCTACGTGCAAGGCGTGGTGCATCTGTTACAGCATTACTCCATGCCGGTTCATCGTCAGGGGCGCATCAGGGGCCTGCGATTCGTGCTGATGAGCTACGAAGTTCCCCCACCCCTGATGAAGCACTTGCAATTCGAGATGGCTCTACAAGCCGAAGACAGCCCGGAGCCAGCGCTGCTTATCGCGGACGGTTTGTGGGCCGAGCGCAGCATCGAGACCCGCCAGCTGGCTGTCCGTTTGCTAGGCGCCATCGATAGCCAGCCGGCGGAGATCATGGCCCGCCTTGAGATGTGGGCCAAGGAAAACCAGGAGCCGATCCTGGTTCCAGAGCTGGAGCACGAGGGCACGCGAACCTTGGCAGCCAAATATCCTGACCAGTTGGTGGAGTTCGCCAAACAGCTACTGGGCACCAAAGATGCGCTCAAACAGGGTCTGGCGTTGGGAGCCCTGCAGAGCCTGCTGATCGACACCAGGTACAGCAACCTGCCATTGATCTTCGATCTCCTGGCGGGAGCTATTGAGGCCGCGGAGAGGCACTTGAGGCCCAACTTTGCCGAATTGCTGTCGCTCTTGGCCAGGCGCAGCCCACAGGAGACCGAGTACTTCCTGCAGCAGTGCCTGAGTGCCGGAGCCAAGGTTGGCAGAGCCAACCAAGGGACTGCCTGGATCGCCCGCCAGGCCATGAAAGCGCTGCCTGAGGACAGCCGAGTGAGATTGCATCGCAGCATAGAAGCTTAACCACTAAGGGCACAAGGGAAGGAAAGAACCGCGGTAGATTTGGAGAATTTTGGTTATGCGGAAGACAGCACAGGGGGATTCCTCACTGGTCCCACTCTCACCTGGGTACAACTTGTGAAACCCGTTCGGAATGACAAGAATAAGAGGTATAATCTCTTTTCTGACTAGACCGGCGGCTGGTTACGACTCGCCGCCCGGAGACCTGCAAACAAGGAGTGCAGACGTCATGCCGTTAGCCAAAGATAAGAAGACCCAAGTCATCGCAGAGTACCATCGCGCGGATGGCGACACCGGTTCCCCGGAAGTGCAAGTCGCCCTGCTCACCAGCCGCATCGAACAGCTCACCGCCCACCTGCAGATCCATTCGAAGGACCACGCCTCACGGCGCGGCCTACTGCAGATGGTGGGCCAGCGGCGCCGCTTGCTGGAATACTTGCGCAGGGGCAACTATGAAGGCTACGTGGCCCTCGCCGACAAGCTCAAGATCCGCCGCAAGAGTTGAAACGAAACAGTGGGTCAGGCTGGCCCACTGTTTCGTTTTATTCAGGCAAAGGGAGGGCGCCGACCCAGAACCCTAACTATAATTAACCACCCGACCAACTATTCAATACCCCGCCGGTCAGGGCATTGGAATTTGGGGACAAAGCCTGCGCTTTGCCAGCAAATTCCAGTTCCTAGGCCTGTGGGGGCAAGGAGCATTATGAAACCCGAATCAAAGAAGTTTTCCGCGCAGGTGGGCAACCAAGAGCTCACCTTCGCCACCGGCAAGCTGGCCGGCCAGGCCGGCGGCGCCGTTACCGCCCGTTTGGGCGACACCCTGATCCTGGCCACGGCCACCATGGCCCCGGAGCCCAGGGCGGGCATCGACTTTTTCCCGCTTAGCGTCGATTACGAAGAGCGCATGTATGCCGGCGGCAAGATCCCCGGCTCGTTCTTCCGCCGCGAAGGCCGCCCCAGCGAAGGCGCCATCCTCACCGCGCGCCTCACTGACCGCCCGCTGCGCCCTCTGTTTCCCAAAGACCTGCATAACGAAGTGCAGGTCATCATGTATGCCCTTTCGGCCGATGAAGAGAACGTCATCGACGTGATCGCGGTCAACGCGGCCTCCGCGGCCTTGATGATCTCCGACATCCCCTGGAACGGCCCCGTCGGCGCCGTCCGAGTGGGCCGTGTAGACGGCGCTTTCGTCATCAACCCCACTTACCCGCAACTCGAGCAATCCGACCTGGACCTGCGCGTGGCCGGCACCCGGGATGCCATCCTGATGGTGGAATGCGGCGCCAACGAAGTGGACGAAGCCGTCATGGTCTCGGCCATCGAAGAAGCCCACAAGGCCATCCAGCCGCTGATCGACATGCAACTGCAGATGGCCAAAGAAGTCGGCAAACCCAAGCGCGATTACAAGCACTTCAGCATCGCTGACGATCTGAAACAAAAGGTGCTGGTCCGTGTGCAGGGAGAGTTGGAAGCCGTCTTCGACAAAGGCCTGGGCAAGGCCGAGCAGTACGCGGCCATCGATGCCCTGCGAGCTACCGTGCTCGCCGAAATAGCTCCCGAGGACGTGGAGCTGGCCGCCAACGTGAAGGAAGCCTACACCGCGGCCGAGAAGGCCGTGGTGCGCCGCCGCATCATCGAGCAGGGCAAGCGCCCCGATGGGCGCAAGCCCACCGAGATCCGCCCCATCTGGTGCGAGGTGGATTACAGCCCGCGCGCCCATGGCTCGGGACTGTTCACCCGCGGCGAGACGCAAGTGCTGACCCTGGCCACGCTGGGCACCCCGCGTGAGGCCCAGGAGATCGACACGCTTTCTCCTATCGACGAGAAGCGCTACATGCATCACTACAACTTCCCGCCATTCTCCACCGGCGAAGTTAAGTTCCTGCGCGGCTCCTCCCGCCGCGAGATCGGCCACGGCGCCCTGGCGGAACGTGCTTTGGTGCCGGTGCTGCCCCCCGAAAAAGAATTCCCCTACACGCTGCGCCTGGTGTCGGAGTGCTTGTCCTCCAACGGCTCCACGTCCATGGCCTCCGTGTGCGGCTCCACCCTGGCGCTCATGGACACCGGTGTGCCCATCAAGTCGCCGGTCTCCGGCATCGCCATGGGTCTCATCACGGATGGCAGCAAGTACACCATCCTTAGCGACATCCAGGGGATCGAAGATCACCTGGGCGACATGGACTTCAAGGTGGCCGGCACCGACAAGGGCATCACCGCCTTGCAAATGGACATCAAGATCTCCGGGCTCACCACCCAGATGATGGCCGAGGCCCTGCAGCAGGCCAAGGCCGGGCGCAAGCACATCCTGGACAAGATGTTGGAAGTCATCCCCGCCCCGCGGCCTGACCTGAAGCCGCACGCCCCGCGCATCACCATCGTGATGGTGCCCGTGGAGAAGATCGGCGCTATCATCGGCCCCGGCGGCAAGACTATCCGCGCCATCCAGGAAGAAAGCGGCGCCAAGATCGACATCGACGACGATGGCTCGGTCTACATCGCCTCCGACAACGCCGAAGCGGCCCAAAAAGCCCGCGAACGCGTGGAAGCCCTCACCGAAACGCCGGAGATCGGCAAGATCTACACCGGCAAGGTAGTGCGCACAACGGACTTCGGCGCCTTTGTGGAGATCATGCCCGGCACCGACGGCCTGGTGCATATCTCCCAACTCGACAGCACCCGGGTGGAAAGCGTCGAGAGCGTAGTAAGCGTGGGCGATGAGCTCACCGTGATGATCACTGATATCGATCCCAGCGGCAAGATCCGTTTGAGCCGCCAAGCCGTGCTGGAAGGCTGGACCGCCGAAGAAGCCCGCGAGAAGGACCGCGGCGGGCGCTCCAGCGGGGGCCGACCGGGCGGCGGTGGGCGTCCCGGCGGGGGACGGGGCGGCGATCGTGGCCGGAGTGGCGACCGCGGCCGTGGGGGACGCAGCGGTGGAGATCGCGGGCCGCGCCGCCCGCAGATCGGCTTTGGCCGGCCAGAGGAAGGCCATTAGTCTCGCCAACAGCCCAGAAAAAACAAGACAGGCGCAATAGCGCCTGTCTTTGGTTTCGGGCTGTTTGGGGCAAATATCACAGAAGCTGTCCCTGTAACAATGACAACTTATCGCCTTTGCAGGGCGATTGACCCTAATGATATGTATATATCTACATACAATAGCGACGAATGGCGGATTCACCGCCTTATAAGGAGAAGCCATGAATAAAGCATTTTTCACCTGGGGGACCGTTGCAGTTGGTGCAGCTTTCCTGATCGCCGGCCTGGCCGTGATGTATCTGGGCTGGCACAATCGGGGCGAAGTCGTAAGCAGCCTGGTCAACGAGAACCTTGAAGTTGCCGACCCGGCCATCCTGCTCACCTACGAGGGCGCCCGCGCCCCCGAAGGCGTGGAGGTTCCCACGGTTGTGGTCGACACATCGCAGGAAGCGCATGACCAGGCCATGGTCATCCGCACGCACACGCTGACACGCACCGGCGGCCTGACCTACTCGCAGATGGACCGCGAAGATCCAAATCGAGCCTTCTATCTGGACAGCCTCGTTCTGCAGGGTTCCCTGCATCAGGCGCACGTAAGCCTGGAGATCTCTTTGCTGGTAATTGGCATCGGCTTTGCTTTCACCGGGCTGGGCCTGAGCATCCTGGTCCTGGGCGTTCCCCTGGTCCGCAAAGTGGTATCTTTGAAATACCGTTAGCCGCTTCATTTGCCTAATAAGGAGGCAGTATCGACGGACGAATTGCCTGGTGTATGGTTTTACGGAAATAGCATTCACAAAAACCCGTTTATTTTTGGAGGCAGAATGGCTCTCACAGCAAAAGAGATTTGGGCTGTATTTCACGGCATGATCCTAGGAGGCGGTTTCTTGCTTTCCTTCTCCGCGGGCTTGGCTGGGCTTTACAGCCTTAGACAAGGGTGGTTGAGTGTTGACGGGATCAAAGAGCGGGTGCAGCGCATGAAATGGTACACGAGCATCATGGCGGTGATCTCGTTCCTCACGGTGTTCAGTGGCACCTATTTGGTCTATCCTTGGTACCGCGCCACCGCCCCCGAAGGTGCAGACCTGGCGCTCTATCCGCGCAACTTTCTTCTGGCCGATCCTAATCTCGCGGGATGGCACACGTTCGGCATGGAATGGAAAGAGCACGTGGCCTGGCTCTCTCCGATCCTGGCCTTTGCGGTTGCGTATCTGGTGGTCAAGTATGGGACCGAGTTGTCAAAGAACCAGTCCCTACGCCGCATCACCATCGCTCTGTTGATCCTGGCCTTTGCCGCTGCGGCGGTGGCCGGTTTGCTGGGCGCCCTGATCACTAAGGCCGCGCCGATCATCTAGGCCGCCAAGACAAGGAGAGTAATAAATGAGCGCAGATACAAAAACGATCAAAAGCGGCCCGGGTGCCGCGGCCATGATCTCCGCCGGCATCGGCAGCCTGTTCCTCGGCTTGATGACCACCGGTGCAGTGATCAGTGTGGACCTGAAGAACGCCCTGTCCCTCTATGCGCCTGCGGGCCCGTTGAGCGGCAAGACCACCGTGGCGTTTGCCGCCTGGCTGCTTAGCTGGGTGATCCTCGGAACGATCTGGAAGGACAAAGATTTCAATTTCAGTCGCGCCTTTACCATCACCTTGATCCTGGTGGGTATCGGCTTCCTGCTTACCTTCCCACCTATCTTCGAGGCTTTCGAGTAGAATTAACTTCTCCCCATGAGAGACGGGCGCTGGTGCGCCCGTCTTTTTTATTGACAAAGGAGAACCATGGAGATCAATCGCGTGTACGTTGTGACCCTTTGGGCGCAGGACGTGCCTGCCGCGGCGCACTTTTATAGCGACGTGCTAGGGCTGACCCTGCTACCACAGCATGGCAAGCGGCCGCATTTCCAGGTCGGCGAGACGCTGATCACCATCTTGCCGGCCAGCAAGCCGATCACGCAAGAGGGGCAATCAATGCGCTTCCCGGCTATCGCCTTCCAGGTCCCCGATCTCGACGCCGCCGTCGGCGAATTGCAGGCGGCCAGCGTGCCGCTGCCCTGGGGCGTTGGGCAGGACGCTGAGGGCCGCTGGGTGATATGCCACGACCCGGCAGGGAACTTGATCGAGTTGGCCGAACCCCGGCGCTAATTCGATTTAGCGGTAGCAGTCTCTGCCTGTTCAGACAGGGGCCTTTGGTGTCTATGAAAGAGTTACATACGGGACAAACATCCCATTATTTGGTTACCATTTGTCTGACAAATATTTGAGAGGTGCCATTTATACTGAATGGGAAATGCCATCGCCATGACCAAGCTGTTTCGCCGTGAGTGGGCTTCCCGTATTTTTGACGCCCTCCTGCCGGTCTTTGCGGCTGTGGCGGCGCTGCTTCTGGGTGCGGTCATGCTCTGGCTGCTGCAGGCTAACCCGCTCCAGGCTTATCGCGCCCTCTGGGATGGAGCCTTCGGCAGCAGTAATGCCATCGCGGAAACGCTGGTCAAAGCCACACCTCTTTTACTTGTAGCCTTGGGAATTTGCATCGCCTTTCGCGGCGATGTGATCAACATCGGCGGCGAAGGCCAGATGATCATCGGCGCCATATTTGCGACCTGGGTCGGCCTTTACTTCACCGAGTGGCCGGGCTGGGTCGTTATCAGCATGGCGATGGCTGCGGGGTTTATTGGCGGCGCTATTTGGGGCGGCATCCCCGGCCTGCTCAAAGCCTATTTCAACGTTAATGAGATCCTGAGCACCGTGATGATGAATTCGATCGCGGTGTATATCATGAATTTCCTGCTGCGCGGTCCCATGATCGACCCTTCTCAGGAACGGCTGGCTTCTAAGATCCCGCAAACCGCCCGGTTGCTGGACGCTTTTCAGCTGCCGCGTTTGGCGCCTACTCGCCTGCACCTGGGGATCTTGATCGCCGTGGCCCTGGCCATCCTGGTTTACATTGTGCTCTGGCGCACCACGCTTGGGTACCGCATCCGCGCCGTGGGCCAGAACCCGCACGCTTCGCGATACGGCGGCATCAAAGTCAAGCGCTATGTGGTCCTGGCTCTATTGCTCAGCGGAGCGTTTGCCGGTTTGGCTGGAGCTACGCAGGTCTTCGGAGTCAACTATCGCATGATCACAGACGGATCGGCCTCCGGCTTCACCGGCTCTGCCGGTTTCAACGGCATCGTCGCCGCCCTGTTTGGGCAGCTGCACCCCATCTTGTCCATCCCGGCATCCATCCTGTTCGGCGCATTGTTGGTGGGCGCTAACAGTATGCAGCGCGCGGTGCAGGTGCCTTCAGCATTGGTTACCGTGCTCAACGGTTTGGTGGTGGTCTTCGTGGTCAGCAGCGAGATCTGGCGCCGCCGGCGTCAAAGACGACGGTTGGCAGCTGATTCCCCCGAGTCCGAATCTCCGCCGGGTGCACAGGGCGAAGGTGCGGGCGGCCTGAAGGTGGGCGCATGATCTCTGAGCTTTTCTCCATTACCGTGCTGGTCGGCATCCTGGCCTCTGGCATCCGCCTGGCGACCCCTTATCTGTACGCCGCCATCGGTGAGACCTTCGGCCAGCGCAGCGGAGTGCTCAACCTGGGCGTCGAAGGGCAGATGCTGCTGGGGGCTTTCGCCGCTTTCTATGTCGCCCTCACCACGGGAAACCTCTGGCTCGGCGTGCTGGCCGCGCTGATGGTTGGCGCTTTGATGGGCCTGGCCATGGCCTTCGTAACCGTGCACTTGCATGCGCAACAGGGCATCAGCGGTATTGGATTCTATTTGTTCGGTCTAGGCATGAGCGATCTGCTATTCCAGAAGATGCTAGGCACTGTGGAAACAGTGAAGGGCTTCCCTAAGATCCATATCCCGTACCTTAGCGACATCCCCGGCATCGGCGAAATTTTCTTCAGCCAGAACGTGCTGGTGTACCTGGCCTTTGCGCTGGTGCCCATCGCCTGGTTCGTTCTGAACAAAACTACGCTGGGGTTGAAAATCCGCGCGGTGGGTGAGAACCCGGATGCGGCCGATTCCCTGGGGGTCAGCGTGGTGCGCGTGCGTTACTTTACGATCATCCTGGGGGGCACGCTTTCGGGGATGGCCGGGGCTTCGATGTCGATCGCGCTGCTGAATGTCTTCCAGCAGAACATGACCAGCGGCCTGGGGTTTATCGCCGTGGCCCTGGTGTATTTCGGGGCCTGGTCCCCCTGGGGCGTGATGGCGGGCGCGTTGCTGTTCAGCATGGTGAATTCGCTGCAATTATGGGTCCAGGTGCTGGGCATCCCCATCCCTTCGGATATTGCGGTGATGATGCCATACGTCTTAACCATCCTGGTGCTGGTTGTAACGGTCAGGAGGGCCCGCGCCCCGGCGGCCTTGACGAGGCCTTTCGAACGGGAATCATAGATGATGATTCGATCCGACAAGCAAGCGAAGGAGGTGCGTCAGAAACCAGCAAGCAAGAGAACCAATGATGTGTAAAAAGAACCTCATCCTATAAGGAGAAGATGATGAAAAAATTAGGTTTGTTTTTTGCCCTGGTCGTTTCGCTGTCGCTTGTGCTGAGCGCCTGTGCGCCCGCCGCGGCCGAAGAGCAGGGTACCTTCCGCGTGGCCGTGGTGATGCCCAGCGCCATCAATGACCTGGCCTTCAGCCAGAGCATGTATGACGCCCTGGTGCGTGTTCAAGGAGAAATGGGCGGCGAGGCTGCCTTTGAGATCGTCTACTCCGAGAATATGTTCGTGGTGGACGATGCCGCGGCCGCCATCCGTGATTACGCATCCCAAGGCTTTGATCTGGTGATCGCCCACGGTTCGCAGTACGGTTCCTCCATCCAGGAAATTGCCCCTGATTTCCCGGAAACCAGCTTTGCCTGGGGCACCACGGTAGATACCTTCGGCCAGCCGAACATCTTTGCTTATGAAGCGGCTTCCCAGGAAGGCGGCTACGTCAATGGCGTGGTGGCTGCCAGCCTCTCCTCCAGCAAGACCATCGGCGTGATCGGCCCCATCGAAACCGGTGATGCCAAACTGTATGTGGACGGCTTCAAGGCCGGCGTACTGGCCACCGATCCCACGTTTACCGTTTCCGTCACTTACACCGGATCCTTCTCCGACACCGCTTTGGCTTCCGAAGCAGCCACCACGCATATCGCTGCGGGCGCTGACGTGTTGACCGGCACCGCCCAAATGGTGGTCGGTGCGATCGGCAAAGCCGAAGAGAACGGTGTGCTGTGGTTCGGCACGCAGTCCAACCAGACCTCGCTGGCCCCCACGATCGTGGTTGCCAGCCAGGTGTATCACTGGGAGGTTGTGCTGACCCAGATGATCGACCTGATCAAGGGTGGGACGTTGGGCGGCGAGTCCTTCGTTATCAACCTTGAGAATGGCGGCGAAGTCGTGGAATTCAACCCCGACTATGCCCTGCCCGCCGACGCGCAGGCCCTTGGGGATGCGACGGTGGAAGGGATCATTGACGGATCGATCACGATCACTCTGCCATAGAGGTACGTAGAAGAACCTAAAGATCTGGCAGGCCGTCGCAAGGCGGCCTGCCAGACCCATCGAGAATCACGCCATGAGCGAAACCCTCGAACTCCGCAATAGGATCGAAACTCTTCAGATGAAGGGGATCAGCAAACGATTCCCCGGCGTGCTGGCTAACGACCATGTGGACTTTGATGTGCACGCGGGGGAAGTTCACGCCCTGCTGGGCGAGAATGGCGCCGGCAAGAGCACGCTGATGAAGATCCTGTACGGGATGTATCACCCGGACGAAGGAGAGATCCTCCTAAACGACAAGCCGGTTAGCATCAGCTCGCCTACGGATTCGATCAATCTGGGGATCGGCATGATCCATCAGCATTTCATGCTGGTGCCTACCCTCACCGTGGCGGAAAACGTGGCGCTGGGGGTGCCATCCAAGCGCGGCCCGCTAACCGATCTGGCGGCGGTCTCCAAGCGCATTGTGGAATTGGCCGGCGTGTACGGCTTAAAGATCGACCCGGATGCGTATATCTGGCAATTATCCGTAGGACAGCAGCAACGCGTTGAGATCATCAAAGCCCTGTATCGCGGCGCGGCCCTGCTCATCTTAGATGAACCCACCGCCGTGCTTACCCCACAGGAGGTGGATGAACTGTTTGCTATTATGCGCCAGATGGTCAAGGACGGCCATGCCTTGATCTTTATTTCCCACAAATTGCATGAAGTGGTCGCAATCAGCGATCGGGTCACCGTGCTGCGTGATGGGCGCAAGATCGGCACTCGCCCGACGATCGAGACCACCAAGCGGGACCTGGCAAACTGGATGGTCGGGCGCGAGATCATTTTCATGCCCGAACATAAGAACGTGGAAACGGGCGCGGTGCGCGTGGAACTGAAAGGCGTTGGCTGCGGCAGCGACCGCGGCACGCCCGGGTTGCGCCAAGTCAGCTTGGCGGTCCTTTCGGGAGAGATCTTGGGTATTGCAGGTGTTTCAGGGAACGGCCAACGAGAACTGGCCGAAGTCATCACCGGCCTAAGAGAGACTACGGAGGGCCAGATCACCCTGGAAGGGCGGGATGTGACTGGCCTGACGGCGGATGAATTGACCGAGCGCATGCTGTCGTATATCCCTGAAGAGCGCATGCGGGATGGGATGATCAGGGAGTTCACCGTCTCCGAAAACCTGATCCTGAGGGAACATCACAAACCGCCATTCTCGCGCAATGGCATGCTGAACCTGCGAACCATCGGCCAGCATGCCGACAAGCTGATCAAGCAATTCCAGGTGAAAACCCCTTCGCGAGAAACCCCGGCCAAGAGTCTCTCCGGGGGCAACATCCAAAAGATGGTTCTGGCGCGCGAACTGGCGCGGCAGCCGCGGGCCATCGTGGCCGCGCAGCCCACGCGCGGCCTCGACATCGGCGCTACGGAATATGTGCGCGGCCTGTTGTTGGAACAACGCGCGGCGGGCGCCGCCATCCTGCTCATCTCCGAGGACCTGGACGAGATCCTGGCTCTCTCGGATCGCATCGCCGTCCTGTACGAAGGGCGCATCATGGATATCGTGCCGCGCGCGGAAGCCACAGCCGAAAAGCTGGGGCTGCTGATGGCCGGCGTATCTGTGGAGGAAGGAAGCAATCGCAAGGCGTAGGTAGTACAATCTAGTTTCCATTGGTTCGGTGGTCGCTGCAGCAACCCTTCAGCGGCGTAGGGCAAGTCCCTTCGAAAAGTGCCGCCGTCCTTGAAAGAGGTCGCACCACTATGAACCTATGGCAGCAGTATCTAAGTCCGCGTTCTATCCCCGAGGCCATCCAGGCTCTACTTTCTGCGCCGGGAGCGGCTGTTCCAATTGCCGGCGGCACAGACCTATTGCTGGATCTCCAGCAGGGCCGCCACACGCCAGTCCACACGCTAGTTGACCTGACCACAGTCCCCGAGCTAAACCAGCTCGAGGAGAGGAACGGGCAGCTATTCATCGGCGCCGCCGTGCCGCTAAACCGCATTGCGCGCCATGCGCTGGTTACCAAGCACGCCGCGGCCCTGGTCGAGGCCTGCGATCTGGTCGGCGGACCGCAGGTGCGCAACGTGGCCACCCTGGGGGGTAACGTTGCGCATGCCCTACCCGCGGCGGACGGGACCATCGCCTTGCTGGCGCTGGATGCCCAAGCAGAGATCGCCGACAGCACCGGGTTGCGCCGCGTGCCTTTCAGTGAGCTGTTCCTTGGACCCGGAAAGTCGGCGCTCAAGCACGGGAAGGAATTGTTGGCGGGGCTGTATATCCCGCTGATGAAAGCTCATCAAGCGTCTTGCTTCAAACGCATCATGCGTCCGCAAGGTGTGGCGCTGCCGATCATCAATCTGGCCATCCGGGTTTTGCGTGATGGCGAGGCCATCACGCAAATACGCATCGCCGTCGGGCCAGGCGCGGCTATCCCCTGGCGCGCAGAGCAAGCGGAGCAAGTATTGACCGGGAACGTATATGGGCAGGAGCTTGTCGATGCTGGGCTGGAGGCGCTGCTGGCGCATGTGGGATTCCGCTCCAGTGCGCGGCGCGCCAGCTCCGAATACCGCAGACATCTGGTGGAAGGCTTGTTCAAAGATACGCTCGAAACCGCATGGAAGCGGGCGGGCTGAGGCTGCTATGAATGATCAGCTAACGCTCACGGTCAACGGAAAAGACCACACGCTGCCCACCCTGGCCGGGGAAACCCTGGCCGATCTGCTGCGCAACCGCCTGCGGCTCACCGGCACCAAGGTCGGTTGCGAAGAGTCCGAATGCGGGGCCTGCACTGTTCTGGTGGACGGCGAACCGGTGCTGGCGTGCATGTATCCCGCCCAGCGCGCAACCGGGAGAACCGTCCTGTCCATTGAAGGGTTGCGTCGGGAAAGCACCGACGCGTTGGAGAACGGAAAGGCAGAAGCCCGTTCTCCACTTTCCAACGACTTGCATCCTTTGCAGGAAGCCTTCATCGAGCACGGCGCGGTGCAATGCGGATTCTGCATCCCTGGGCAGATCATGACGGCGCATGCTTTATTAGCGCACAACTCTGATCCGTCGCGAGAGGATCTGCGCGTGGCACTCAAAGATACGCTGTGCCGCTGCGGAGGTTATCCCAGCATTGAAAACGCCATCCTGGCTGCGGCGCGTTCTCTGCGCACGGGCGAACCTATTCAGGCGGCCAAGGTCCCTGAATCAGCCACCGCCCATGCCGTCGTTGGCCGTTTTCAGGTGCGACCGGACGCCATCGAAAAAGTCAACGGCTCGGCGATGTATACCGATGACCTTGAGTTCGAGGGCATGCTCTTCGCAAAAGTGCGCCGCGCGGGCGTGCCGCATGCGTTCCTGAAACGGCTGGACACCGACAAGGCGAAGATCGTCAAAGGCGTGGTTGCGGTGCTTACCGCCGCCGATATTCCGGGGGAGCACAATCACGGCCTAGTGTATTCCGACTGGCCGGTGATGATCGGCGTAGGCGAACGCATCCGCTACGTGGGGGATGCGCTGGCCATCGTGGCGGCGGAGACCGCGGAACTCGCCGAACAGGCCGCGGGCCTGATCGAAGCGGAGTTCGAGCTGCAACCCGTGATCAGCAATCCAGTGCAAGCCCGCCAGGAAGGCGTCCCGCAGATCCACGAGAAGGGCAATCTACTCAAGCACATCAAGGTGCGCAAGGGCGATATCGCGCAAGGCTTTGCCGAGTCCGACGTGATCCTGGAACACACTTTCCACACACCGATCACCGAACATGCCTTCCTTGAGCCGGAATGCAGCATCGCGGTACCCACGGCCGGCGAGCGCATGGAGATCTACGTCGGGTCGCAAATTCCCTATCAAGACAGGGCGCAAGTAGCCCGCGTGCTGGGCTGGCCGGAGAAGCGCGTGCGCATCATTGGGCAATTGATGGGCGGCGGCTTCGGCGGCAAGGAAGACATCGCCGGACAGATCCACGCCGCCTTGCTGGCCAACGCCACCCGGCGGCCGGTGAAGCTGCTGTTCGACCGGCACGAGAGCATGCTGGTGCATCCCAAGCGGCACGCTACGCAGATACGCATCAAAGTGGGGGCCAAGAAAGATGGACGCCTGGTGGCGATGGAAACCGAGCTGTATGGCGATACCGGCGCCTACGCGTCACTGGGCGACAAAGTGATGACGCGGGCCACCACCCATTCGGCCGGTCCTTACGATATCCCGCATGTGCGCGCCGATTGCTACGCCATGTACACCAACAACCCGCCGGCCGGCGCCTTTCGCGGCTTCGGCGTGACGCAATCCGCCTTCGCCGTTGAGTCGATGATGGATATGCTGGCCGCCAAATTGGAAATTGACCCCGTGGGGCTGCGGCAGCTGAACGCGCTGGACGTCGGCTCTATCACCAACACGGGGCAGACCCTGCACGAGTCCGTCGGACTGAAAGAATGCGTGGACAAGGTGAGCGCGGAAATGCAGCGGCTCACGCCGCATCCTTTCCAGCCGCGCACCGTGCCCGAGGCAGCGCACCTGGTGCGCGCCTGGGGTCTGGCGGCGGCATACAAGAACACAGGCCTCGGCGGCGGGGCGCCGGACAAGTCCGGCGCGGACCTGGAATTGTTCGAGGACGGCAGCCTGGAAGTGCGCAGTTCGGCGGCGGAGCTGGGGCAAGGCCTGGTCACCGTGATGCGCATGGTGGTGGCCGAAGAAATGCACGTTGCGCCCAGCCAAGTGCGGGTGCTGGTGATGGATACCGACCTGACCCCGGATGGCGGCCCGACGACGGCCTCGCGGCAGACCTACGTGACCGGCAATGCGGCGCGCCTGGCTGCGCAGACCTTGCGCAACGCAATGAGCGCGGCGCTGGCAGAAAAATACGACGTCAGGCCGCAACAGATCCGCTTTGAAGACGGCAAAGTGCATGCGAATGGGCATGCCCTGACGTTTGGCGAGGTGGCCAAAGAGATGAAGGCCATGGGCCAGCAGCCGCGCGTCTTGTATGAATATGAAGCGCCCAAGACCCAGCCGCTGGGCAGCGGCGGCGACATGCACTTCGCTTTCTCGTTCGCGGCGCAGGCTGCGGAAGTGGAAGTCAACACGCTGACGGGAGAAGTGCGCGTGCTGCGCGTCATTGCGGCCAGCGACGTGGGCACGGTGGTGAACCCCCTGGGCCTGCAGGGCCAGGTGGAAGGCGGCGTGATGATGGGGCTGGGCAACGCGCTCACCGAAGAGTTCATCATGCAGGACGGGTATGTGGTCAGCGATCACCTGGCGCGCTATCGCGTGCCAGGCATCATGCTCACCCCGGAGATCACCTCCATTTTGGTCGAGCATCCCACCGCCGAAGGGCCTTATGGCGCCAAGGGCGTGGGCGAAGTGAGCAGCATCCCTACCACCCCAGCAATCACGAACGCCATATTCAATGCGGTGGGCGTCCGGATCGACAAGCTGCCGGTCGACCAGGAACTGATCGCCAGAGAATTGTGGGAGAAGAAGTAGCACACCTCATCCCAAGCGGCTGGGAGTTGACCTTACCCACGACCGCGACCAATTGAGCATCTACCTTTCTTGACCTTCTTACCAACAGTGACTGTAATTCAAGCATCGTTCTAGTTACCCTTCGCTGGTTTTCGCTTACGCTCAAAACCTAAGCTCAGGGTGGCACAAAAAAAAAGAATCACTCTTCCCCCACCCTTATCCAGTTTTCCCTACCAAGGAGATTTGAGCAGCTCTCGCAAGGCAAACGCTGGCGTTGTCGATATTGTAGGTGTTGTAGGTCAAGTCGAAATTGTAGGTATTGTAGGTATGGTCTTCCCCCAGTTTTGTGGACACGGTTAATGTCCATGAGACTGCTCGTACTC
>JBBDXR010000030.1:0-85365 GCA_040902205.1 Anaerolineales bacterium
GATTCCATTAAGCTAGCCGATTTTGTGTCCAACTTCTGGGGTGCACTTCACACAGGGTATTAGCAACTTGGCCCTTTTCCCCAAGCCGGAAGTTGATAGTTTCGACACGTAGCACCCTCCCAACCTGGCCGAAGCAATGCCTAGGCAAGATATGCAACACCTTTGTGACTCAAAGTATCCGATTGAAGCCTCGACTCCAAGAAGAAATACCACGAATTGGCAATCAAGAAGGATTCTGGTCAGTGACGTCAAGGCTATCGCTCCGCTGGGTGCAGTTGTCCTACAATTTCCCGTGCCGCATTTCGTCCTTAATACCAGGGAACCTATGAAAGCCATCGTGCTACCAAGAAAGGGCGTTTTTTGCTTACTAGTCCAAGGCCCAGTTCATGTTCACCCAGGTTTGTGTTATCTTGGGCGGGTTTGCGCTCGCCATTGGTTCCAAGCGCAACAAAAGGAAAGGAAGACGTGCAAGCTGCCCAAGCTATGAGCCGCGCCCGCGGGGCCAAACGACCCTCAATGCCCAAAGGGGTCATCGGCCGTTCGGTGCGTTACCTGTTCCGCCTCGGCTGGCGGGCCTGGCTGCCGTTCATCTTTTTGTTGATCGCCAGCCTGGCCCAGCTGGCGGTGCCGCGCCTGGTGCGCAACATTATCGACGCCGTCACCCAGGGAGTCGTTGCCCAGCAGGTATTGGACGGCCTGGCGCAGATCCCGGCCGCCTTCATGACGCAGGCACTACCGCGCATCCTGGATTTCCTCCATCTGCCGGGTACGACGGGCCAGGAGGAGTTGGTGGTCCACCTCACGACGCAGCAGAACGAGGCCCCGAATCTCTTGATATCGGCAGCCATCGCCATCGTGGCCTTCGCCGCCCTGCGCGGCCTATTCGCCTTCCTGCAGGCCTACTGGTCGGAACGCAATTCGCAGGCTGTTTCATTCGATATGCGCAACGACCTGTATGCCAAGATCCAGCGTCTATCCTTTTCCTATCACGACCGCAATCAAACCGGCCAGCTCATGATCCGCGCCACGGATGATGTTGAGAAAGTGCGCCTCTTTCTGGGTCAAGGTCTGGTGCAGCTGCTGGGCGCCCTGATATTAGTCACCGTCACGTTGATCATCTTGTTCACTACCAACACCGAATTGGCACTGGTAACCATCTGGATCCTGCCTGTGGCGTTGATCCTCTTCATGGTCTTCGGCAGCATCACGCAGCCGCTGTTCGCTCGCGTGCAGCAGAAGCTTTCGGCGCTCAATACCATCCTGCAGGAGAACCTGGCCGGCATCAAGGTGATCCGAGCCTTTACGCGCGAAAAGGGAGAACAAGCCAAGTTCGAAAATTCAGCGGATGCGGTCATGAAGCAGCAGATCCGCATTTCGCAGATCTTTACCTTTTTATTCCCGGTGATTATCCTGGTGGCCAGTCTGGGGCAGGCCACCACGCTGTACGCCGGCGGTGTGCAGATCATCAATGCCTCTCTCACTATCGGCGAGTGGCAGGAGTTCAGCCTCTACCTGATCTACCTTTTCCTGCCCTTGGCGCAGTTCGGGTTCATCATCACTCAATTCGGACAGGCCATGGCGTCGGCGGCGCGCATCTTCGAAATCCTGGACGCCAAGTCGGACGTCACCGACAAACCCGGCGCTATCGTCCTCCCCCCAGTAAAGGGAAATATCCGTTTTGAGGACGTCAGCTTCCGCTATTTTGGCAGCGGCGACCCGGTGCTCGACCACGTGGAATTCGAAGCCAGGCCGGGTGAAACCCTGGCCCTGTTGGGCGCCACGGGCTCCGGCAAGACGACGATCATCAACCTCCTGCCCCGTTTCTACGATCCTACCGAGGGCCGGGTGACCATCGACGGCCGTGACCTGCGCGACGTGACCCTCGAGTCTTTGAGGAGCCAGATCGGCATTGTGCTCCAGGAGACGACGCTGTTCACCGGCAGCATTCGCGACAATATCTCGTTTGGCAAGCCGCAGGCGACCATGGAGGAAGTGATGGCGGCCGCCAAGGCGGCGGCAGCCCACGATTTCATCACCTCATTTCCTGAAGGCTACGAGACGCCTGTCGGTGAACGCGGTACCTCCTTGAGCGGCGGCCAGAAGCAACGCGTTGCCATCGCCCGCGCTCTATTGCTGGACCCGCGCATCCTCATTTTGGACGACTCCACCTCCAGCGTGGATCTGCAAACAGAGGCCGAGATCCAGACGGCGCTGGATAAACTGATGAAAGGCCGCACCTCGTTCGTCATCGCCCAGCGCATAAGCACTGTGATGAATGCAGACCAGATCCTGGTGATGGACAAAGGCAAGATTGTGGCGCGCGGCAAGCACGCCCAGCTGCTGGAAGATAACGAGATCTATGCCGACATCTACAACTCGCAGTTGGTCGCCTAGGCCGAGGAGAAGGAATAGTTGAATGTTCGGTAATCCCAGATTCTTGCTGGAGCGCGAAGTCACCAAGCCCAAGGCCGTCAGCCAGACCCTGACGCGTTTGGCTCGGTACTTTAAGCCGTTTTGGCCGGTGCTATTGTTGGCCGTGCTTTTTATGGTGATCTCCACCTGGTCACAGGTTACAACTCCTGAACTGACTGGCCAGGTCGTGGACTGCTTTTTATCCCCGGCGGTGGCCGGTAATTTCGCCGAGTCGCCATTGGCCGGTGAGGTGGCGGCCAGCTCTGTATCCGGCTGCTGGCTTTCTTCCGACGTGGAACCCGCCGGCTTTACACAGAGCCTCGTGAAGGGCGCGCTGGACTGGCTCAATACGCCGCTGCCTTCCGCGGCCGCCAACCTGGACACCCAAGGGCGAATCGCCGGATTGGGCGGGGTCTTGTTGGTCATCATCGCCCTTTTCATCATGACCTCATTGCTCACCGGTCTCACCTTCTACTCGATGAGTTGGGCAGGCCAGCATGTGTTGCGCACCTTGCGCGTCGCCATCTTCGAGCATCTGCACCGTTTGCCAATCAGCTACTTTGTGGAACATGAGGCCGGCGACCTGATGAGCCGCATTACCAACGATAGCGACACCATCCAGCAGGCGTTGAGCTTCGCCCTGGTGAACGTGGTGGGCGGCCTGCTCTTGCTGGTGTGGATCGCCTACAACATGCTCACGAGGAATCTGCCCTTTGCGCTGTTGAGTATGGCAGTCACCCCGCTGATGCTGATCGCCACTCTGTGGTTCTCCGACCAGGCGCGCAAAGCCTTCCGGCGCACGCGCGTCGAGATGGGCTCGGTGAACGCCAATTTGCAGGAGAGCATCGCCGCGGTGCGCGAGGCGCAGGCCTTCAATCGCGCCGAAGAGAACATCGAGAACTTCCGCACGGCGAATGCCGCCAACCGGGATGCCAATGTAAAGGCGGTGGCCTTTACGGCCGCTCTGGCGCCGGCGCTCGAGGCCCTGGGCTATCTGGGCTTGGCCGTGGTGACCACAGCCGGCGGCCTGGCCCTGCTGAACGGCGCTTCGCTCTTTGGCACGGCCGTCTCCTTGGGGCTAGTCATCACCTTCCTGGGTTACGTGCAACGCTTCAACCAACCCATCCAGCAGATCTCAGTGCTATGGGGAAACATCCAGAGCGCTGTGGCCGGCGCCGAACGCATCTTCGGTTTGTTGGATATCGACCCAGCCATCAAGGACAAGGCTGGCGCAAAGGAAATCGATGCCATTCAGGGGCGCGTGGAGTTCGAGCACGTGGCCGCTGAATACAAAGCCGGTGAACCTGTGCTGCGTGGCATCGATTTTGTGGCCGAGCCGGGGCAGACGGTGGCCATCGTCGGCCCCACCGGGGCAGGCAAAACCACGATCATCAACCTCATTCCGCGCTTCTACGACGTTACCGCCGGTTCGGTAAAGGTCGATGGCATGGATGTGCGCGAGGTGACGGCCGAATCGCTGCGCAGGCAGATCGGCATCGTATTGCAAGACACCTTCCTGTTCAGCGCCACAGTGATGGAGAACATCCGCTTTGGGCGGCCGGAAGCCAGCGATGCTGAAGTGATCGGGGCCGCCAAGCTAGCCCACGCCGACACCTTTGTTGGGCGGCTGCCCGATAAATATCAGACGGTATTAGGCGAACGCGGCTCCGGGCTTAGCCAGGGGCAGCGGCAATTGCTGGCCATCGCCCGCGCCGCGCTGGCCGATCCAAGAATCCTGATCCTGGATGAAGCCACGTCCAGCGTGGATACGCGCACCGAGCGGCTGATCCAGGAGGCGCTGGAGAAGCTGCTGGCGGGGCGCACCAGTTTTGTGATCGCCCATCGCCTAAGCACCATCAAACATGCCGATGTGATCCTGGTGCTCAAAGATGGCCAGATCATCGAGCGCGGCAAGCATGGCGCCCTGCTGGCGCAGAAGGGCTTCTACTACGAGCTCTACATGAGCCAGTTCAAGAAACAGGAAGAGGTCGAGACGGCTGGTCGGATTGCGCCTGCCTGATAGTCCCGATCAGAGGCCAAATAAAAAGCGCTCCCTTGGTTTGGGAGCGCTTTTTTGATTATCCGATTAGGGCTACCGGCGTGCTTTGAGAGCAGGCGCCGTTCGTTTGCTGGTGCGGATGGCCCAGTAAAGGATGGCCGCTAACACCGCGGCGGCCCCCAATTCTGGCGTGCCCAGGCTGGTTACCCCGACGATTACAGGGGCGATGATCACCGATACCAGGTTGACCACTTTGATCATCGGGTTCAGTGCAGGTCCGGCAGTGTCCTTCATCGGATCACCGACCGTATCACCAACGACGCCAGCCATGTGACGCTCGGAACCCTTGCCCAGGTTCTTGGCCGCGTTCTTGGGCTCATCTTCGATCAGCTTCTTGGCATTGTCCCAAGCGCCGCCGGCGTTATTCATGAACACGGCCAGCAACTGGCCTGAAAGGATGATGCCGGCCAGGAAGCCGCCCAGAGCATTTACGCCTAGAAGCAGACCCAGCAGAATTGGCGTGATCACTCCAAGCAAAGCCAACGGGATCAGTTCTTTCTGTGCGGCGGTAGTCGAGATGTTCACGGCCTGACGATAGTCGGGTTTGACTTTGCCCTTCAGCACACCTAGTTTGAACTGGCGGCGGCACTCCTCGACGATGAGGGCCGCGGCGCGGCTGACGGCCTGGATGGCGAACGAAGAGAAGAGCCAGGGTAGGGCGCCGCCGATCAGCATGCCCACGAATACCACAGGCACATCGATACGGATGCCGACTTCCTGGATGGTCGGGGAAATGGCCAACGCCGTTTGGGCGCGGGTCACGTCAACGATGAAGGAGCCAAACAAGGCCACGGCAGCGATCACAGCAGAGCCGATGGCTACGCCTTTCGTGATGGCCTTGGTGGTGTTGCCCACCGCGTCCAGGTCAGCCATGATCTGCTGCGCCTTCAGCAGCTTCTTGTCGCGCGTCCCGCTCCAGGACATTTCCCCGATGCCATTGGCGTTATCCGCAATAGGCCCGAAGGAGTCCATAGCGACGTTATTGCCGGTCAGCGTAAGCATGCCGATGCCCGTCATGGCCACGCCGTACAGGATGTAGGTGACATTTTCGATGGCGGTCGCGCCCACGTTCCCAAAAATCAGGATGGACGAGAAGATCGTCGCAGCGATCACCACCACGGCCCACACCGACGATTCGTAGCCGACGGCGATCCCTTGCAGGATCAGAGTAGCCGGGCCGGTGTCGGCCGCCTTCTTGATTTCCTTCACAGGCGTCTGATGTGTGCCGGTAAAGTATTCAGTCATGCGATCGATGAGAATGGCCAGCAGCACCCCGATCCCAACCGCCAGGGGTGTGCGCCACCAACCACCTGGTAACGTGGGTGAAGAGAGGTACGCAAAACCGGCAATGAAGAATAACGCCGCGGAGATAGCCGCGGAGGAAAGGAAACCGCGGAAGATGGCGGCCATCGCTTTGGCAGAGGTGCCCTCGCGTCCAGCTCGCACGGCGTAGGTGCCGATGATGGAGGAGAGCACGCCGATACCTCGTACGATCAGCGGGTAGATGATCCATTCGATGTGGCCGGTGAAATTGAACAGAGCCACACCCAGGATCAGGCCCGAAACAATGGTGACCTCGTAGGATTCAAAGATATCGGCGGCCATGCCGGCGCAATCGCCCACGTTGTCGCCGACCAGGTCGGCCACCACGGCGGGGTTGCGCGGGTCGTCCTCGGGGATGCCCGCTTCCACTTTGCCCACCAGGTCGGCGCCCACATCTGCCGCCTTGGTGAAGATGCCGCCGCCCACGCGCATGAACAGCGCCAGCAGCGTGCCGCCGAAGCCGAAGCCCAACAGGGCGTCCGGTGCGGCCAGGCCGAAGATAATGAAGATCACGGTGCCGCCGAACAGACCCAAACCGTCGGTGAGCATACCGGTGATAGTGCCGGCGCGGTAGGCAATGCGCAGGGCGCCGCCGAAGCTATTGCGCGCTTCGGCCGCCACGCGTACATTGGCCTGCACGGCCATGCGCATGCCGATCTGGCCGACCAGCAGGGAAAAGCTGGCGCCCATGATGAAACCGATGGAGCGGCCGATGCCGATGATCGTCGTGGCGTTGGCGCCAAAGAGCTCGCTGGCTTCGGGGCTGGGGGGGACGATCACCACCGATAAGTACATAGCTGCAGTGAGCACGATGATCAAAGGAACAATGGAGCGCAGCTGGCGGCCTAAATAGGCATCAGCGCCGTCCCGAATGGCACTCCACACCTGCTGCATCTTGGGCGTGCCCATGTCCTCGCGCATGATCTGCCTGCGCAGGAAGACGGCGTACAGCAGGCCCAAGATGGCCACGCCGAGTACGCTGTAGATGGCGATCTGTTCGAAAAGCGTAAGATTTAGCTCTTGCATGGAACAACGACTCCTTTGGTTTAAGCGAGGGCTTCCTTAAAAAGCGCCGGCGAGGGATGCGCCGGCGGCCTTTGAAGCACGATTGCTGAAGTACACAGCGGATTGTAATGGGGGGCACAAGCTGTGTCAAGCAACGCTGGCTAACCATGCCGAAGCCCACCCGCTCTTGTTTGGACAGCCTGGCCCGAGACCCTAATGTAGAATGGGCGGATGCAATTCACGCAGCGCGCCAGGCAACTGACCACCAAAGTTGCTACTTATCCCCTGTTGCCCGACTTGCTGTCGCTCTTGGGTGGCCTCATTTACGCGATCCAGACACTTGTATATGTCGCCACCTCGCGCGGCATGCTGGATGAGGGTCTGTATCTCATAAAAGGGTGGTACTTCGCCACAGGCCAATACGCACCTTTCCAGGACTACGGGCTCCTTACCAATCATATGCCGCTAGCGTTCCTTATCCCTGGCACGGTGCTCAAAATTTTTGGCGCCAACCTGCTTATTGGTCGCCTCTATGCGGTAGTCCTGGGCCTCGCCGGCTTGGCCTGCCTGTATTGGCTAGCGCGCCGTCTGAGTGGCAAGTGGTGGGCGGCCTTCGCTGTGTGGGGCATTGTGCTCAATGTGGCTCTGGTGCGCATCTACAGCCTGGCCCTATCCCAGGTGCTGGTGGCGGCGCTGCTCATCTTTATCCTGTTGCTCTCCGTGCGCCGTGACCCCTTGCCCTGGCAGGTGACCTTGGCGGGGCTGTTGGCCGGGGCCATGCTAATGGTGCGCATCAACATGTTTCCGTTCGCCATCCTGTGGGTCCTATATATTTTTTGGCAACATCCTCGCCGGGTCGGGTTAATTGCCTTAGGTTCGCTGGCGACCATTCCTCTGCTGGTGCACATCGTATATTGGCCTAACATCTTGCGCATGTGGGCTTACTGGGTCCCAAAGGACCTCGTGCCAGGCCTGGAGCCCTTTTACACCCCCTGGGATAAATACACCGGGGTTGAGATCACCGCCAACTGGGCCTGGCTTACTAATCTGGATGACCGCACTTGGAACCCGATCGTAAGTTTCTGGCAAGGCCTGCGCTTCAATTTTGTGGCCATGGTTGGTGTGTTTCTCAACCTCCTGTTCTGGCCGCGGCGCAAGGCCTGGCCGGATGCTTTTGCTTTCCGTACCGCTTTGTTCCTCAATGTTGCTTTTATCGCCCTGACCCTTGTGCACATGTGGGCTGCACTCGGCGGCCAAAGCTGCCATGAGTTCTGTTTTTCGGGCTATATGGGCTTTTTTAGCTCCCTCGGCCTGTTGGCCGTCGTGGTCACTGCACCCTATTGGAGCAGGGAGCATTCAGCATTGGGACAAGCAGGCTATGCATTGGCGTTGCTGCTGGTCGGCACAGGCCTTGGCTTCGGCACAGCTAACACGACGGGAAAGGCCCTGGCTGAGTATCAAGTGCCCAGGCCGGGCGGCTCCTTCCCGCTTTGGGGATTTTTCGAAAACAAGTTTGGGATCCTATACCGTGACTCGCGAAGGATTCTGCCCGCAATTGCCGGGTTTGCTTTGGCGGCCGTCCTTTTGGCCGTTCAATGGTTGCGGAACCGGAAAACCAAAATTCCATGGGTTATGTCAGCCTGGCTCTTATTCTTCGGATTGGGATTCGTACTAGCGCCCACCGCGCTATTATCGCTAGGCGACGAAACCCTGCAATGTGGCGGCAACCTTCCGCAGGCTTATGAGAAGCTGGGAAGCCAGTTGCGCCAATACATTAAGCCCGGCGACCTCCTCTATTATCATGGGCCTAACTCCCCGGCGATCATCCTCTATCTACCCGGTGTTAGGATCTTCCCGCAGCAGCTGAACGGCACGTTTTCCTTTAACGATGAAAACCCCGAGGCCAGCGTCGATGACCTGTTGCGCTTCGGTTATTGGAACCAGGAGATCAAGGAGGGATGGATCCAAGAGGCGGACTATATCCTTGTGGAGGAGCGACGCTTTTCAGAATGGAAGGCCATCGTGGAAAGTATGCAACTTGACACCGTGCTGATCACTGACCCCGTGGAACCTTGCCTGGGCAATGGCTCCCGGCAGGTCCTATTGCGCGTCCAACACAGGGCTGCCCCCTAGGTTCCCTATGCGACCGATCTGGCACCTTGGGCTGGCCCTCCTGCTTTCTGTCGCCACCCTGGTTTTCTTCACACTCTCCTCCGGTTATGGCCCGAACCCTGAGGAGTTGAGTCCGCTGATGTACTTGGTGGCTGCGATCCTGGGCTTTTGGGCAGTCTGGCGGCTTAAGGGTCGTAGAGGCTTCTGGGGATTTCTCCTAATCCCTCTGCTGGCTGTGTTTGGTTTCCTCGAGGAAATCTCCTACGGTATGGAACTCGGTTGGTACGAGCCGTTTTACGTGGGCTCTCCTGACCTTCTTTTTCAGGACTTCCATAACTTCATCCACATATTCCTGCGCTGGGCGGAGCGCCAATTAGGGTTGGGAGAATGGAATGGGAATCTTCTTGGGCAATTCCTGTTGATTATGGGTTTTGTGGTGCTATTAGCGGCTGCATGGATCTTTGGGATCAGATCAGTGATTCGAAAACAGCCAAAAAAGACCCAGCAACAAAAGCTGTTTTCTCTTTCCCTCGCTTTCTCGGCGGTGATAAGTTTTATCTGTGCAGGCTGGTTGCTGCTTATCCCTGTAGATCCTAAAAATGCAGTGCTCTTCGGGCTCTCATCCCTAAGGTTGGCTCAGGTCTTGTTCCTAAGCCTGACAGGTTTGTTGGCGTTGATTGCCCTAAGTAGGTTGAACCATCTACCCTCAGGGACGATTGCGCGGTCAGTTACAACGCTCTTCGCCAAACCGCGGCTGGCCTCCTTGGTTCGGTGGGTTGCGATCCTGGCGCTTTTCGCTAGCCTGGTGACGGCAATCGCAGCCTCTTTCAACTCCGCCCCGGAATCGGTGGTGTTCATCGAAAGGCTCATGCCAGTCCTGGCCTGGGGCGCCGCCCAAAGCCTCCTGCTTCTTTTGACATCTAACCATCACTTTTTTATGCGGGACTGGCCGCACGTTGGCCGCAGTTTTGCAGAGTACGTTAACGCCAGGCCTTATCTGGTTTACGTCGCACTGGCCGTGGTGCTCCTGTTGGTTGCCCAGGCCCTGGATAGAGACTACTTCTACTTGCCAAATACTCGGGGTACATCCAGCGGGGTATTGGCCCGAGACTGGCACGTCTGGACCGAAGAGAACTCCGAATTTGCCGCCGCCTTATTGCTGGCTGTAGCTAGCCTATTTATCTACTTGAAACCGCCTAAGTCATGACTTCCGGCTCCCAGGTTAGCCGGCTCGCCCCCTGGCACAGTCCCTGCATTAATGAAAGGCATGTCAACGTTTTCCTTATTGACTCGGCGATTTGATTCGCTGTATATTGAACTGCACGAAAACAAAAGCTCCAGCAACGAGCAAGTGGTTGCTGGGCTTTTTGCGCCCAGCCCCAGCTGCGCCGCTTTCGGCGAGTTAATCCAGAATCGGGTCTGACCCGATAGAATACGAGACCTGTGCTCAACGAAAAACTCCTTGACGATATTGTCGGGCGTGACGCCGACCCTGGCCGCGAGAGCGAGCAAGACCATCCTGCGATCGCCAGGCTGATCGAGCTGGGCCGCAAGCAGGGTTACGTCACCATAGACGATATCCTGAACTTCTTCCCCGAAGCCGAAAGAGATGTTGACAAACTGGAGGAGGCTTTTGCCGCCCTTTTGAGCGCCGGCATTGCCTACGTCGACGACCCCGAACTGATAGAGCCGGTAGAAACCGAGCTAAACCTCGACGAAGAAGTCGAAGATGACGAAAAGGAATTAAAGCGGCTGCAGGAAGCCGACGACAACTACCTGGCCAACATCGATACCGATGACATGATCGGCCTTTACCTGAAGGAAGTCGGTCGGGTACCCCTGCTGACTGCCGTGGAAGAGGTCCAGTTAGCCAAGCGCATCGAAAAGGGCCGCGTGTCCCGTGAGGTTCTGGCTTCGGGACGCTTTAAAGAAGAGCAGCGCCCCAGGCACCGCCGCCAGATCGAAGACGGTTGGGCGGCTCGTGAGCATCTTATTACTGCCAATTCGAGGCTGGTAATCAGCGTGGCCAAGAAGTATATGGGCCGCGGGGTTCCCTTCCAGGACCTGATCCAGGAAGGCAACATCGGCCTGATCCGCGCCGCCAAGAAGTTCGATTACCGCCGCGGCCATAAGTTCAGCACTTATGCCACCTGGTGGATCCGCCAGGCGGTCACCCGGGCCATCGCCGACCAGGGCCGCACCATTCGCGTCCCCGTGCACATGGGCGACCAGATCAATAAGCTGTTGCGCGTGCAGCATCAGCTCACCCAGCGCCTGGGGCGAGACCCTTCAGTAGACGAACTGGCCAACGCCCTGGATGTTCATCCCAAGAAAGTCGAGAACATGATCCAGGTGGCTCGCCGCCCACTTTCCTTGGAGACGCCTACGGACGACGAAGAGGATTCGGTTTTGGGGGATTTCATCCAAGATTACGAGGCCCCCGCGCCGGACGACTCGGCCACGTACAACCTGCTGCGCGAGCACCTCAACGAAGTGCTGGATGGCCTGCCGCCGCGCGAAGTGCGCATCCTGCAACTGCGTTACGGATTATTGGACGGGCAGGCCTATACGCTGGAGGAAGTGGGCAGCAAGATGGGCGTGACCCGCGAGCGAGTTCGCCAGATCGAAGCCCAGGCCTTGAGCCGGCTGCGCCACCCGATTGTGGCCAAGAAGCTCAAGGAATACCTCGGCGAGGCCTAGCCTCAGCTGGCACAAATCCGTTTTGGTAGGGCGGGTGGCAAACCCGCCCTTTTGTTTTCTTATATAGCACCTTTCGACCGGCAGATTGGCCCTTGGCCAATAGACCAAGCTCGCATTCACTCTCTCTCGTTTTTCTTCTGTGCTAGCATTGGCGCCATGAGTTTTCGCAATCTGGCACTCGCCGTTCTGTTCCTTTCAGTATTCTTTATGGGACTGCGGTTCTCGATGGATACGGACACCTGGTGGCAGCTGCGCACCGGCGAACTGATCGCCGAGCAGGGCGCCATCCCCACACAAGATTCCTTCTCTTTCACCCGAACCGGTGAGGCGTGGCGCTACCCCAGCGGGGCCTGGTTATCCGAGTTGCAGCTCTTCGAGATCCATGCGGTGTTTGGCCCCGGTGGATTGAATATTTGGGTGGCGGCCATGGTCACGCTGACCTTCATCTTCATCTACATGGCGATGAGCGGCCCGCCCCTGTTGCGCGCCTTCATCATCGTGCTGGCGGCGACAGCAGCCGGCATCTACTGGGCGGCGCGGCCTTATATGCTGAGCTTCGTGTTGAGCGCTGTCTTCCTTTGGATCCTGGAGGATTACCGTTGGAGGCGAAAGAACCGGCTGGTCTGGCTTCTGCCCTTAATGATCTTCTGGGCCAATAGCCATCCAGGTTTCGCCACAGGCTTTCTCCTGCTGGCAATTTACGGGGTCGATGAAGCGTTGCGCTGGGCTTTGGCGCTGTGGCATGGACCGCGCAAGGAGGCCATCAAGTCCCGGCAACGGTTGGGCGCCATGCTGCTCTTGGTGGTGGGTATGATCGCTGCGACGAGTATCAATCCGGCGGGACCCAAATTGCTCACATTCCCTTTTGAGACCGTCTCCATAGGCGTGCTGCAGGATTTCATCCAGGAATGGCAGTCGCCGAACTTCCACATCTTACAGGCGCAGCCGTTTGCCTGGCTTCTAATCCTTACGCTCGGCGTGCTAGGTGCTGCCGGTATTGGTTTGGCCCTTTCCGATTTCCTGCTGCTGGCGGTCTTTGGCTTTTTGGGCTTGTTGGCGGCCCGCAACATTCCCCTTTTTGCGTTGGTTGCTGCCATCGTGCTAAGTCGCCACGCCGCGGCCTGGTTGCCGTCGCTAGGGAAAAAGTTGGCCTTCAAGAAACGCAAAACGGCGCGGCCTGCCCCCTGGCTGGCCTGGGCGAATGCGGCCATCGTGCTGGTCCTGGCGCTGGCTGCGGTGGCGCGGGCCGCTACCTTGTATCCTGCTGAAGCTAATCTGGACGCCGCCAAAGCCATGCTGCCGGTCGGTGCAGTCGATTACCTAAAAACGCACCGACCGCCGGGTAATCTCTTCAACTCCTACAATTTTGGCGGCTATCTCATCTGGCATCTGCGCGAGTACCCGGTTTACATCGATGGGCGCACAGACCTATATGATGATGGTCTACTTGAAGAGTGGGTCGACACCGTAAGCGCCAAAGATGGCTGGCAGGACACATTAGACCGTTGGCAAATTCGCTTGGTCTTGCTTGAGCCCACTTGGCAACTGGCAAAGTTGCTGGAAGCGACTGAGGGTTGGCGCTTGCTGTACAAAGACGAAGTATCCGTACTCTATGGACGATAGCGCGCATGCCCAATAAACAAAAGAGCGGTTTTACGCGAGGAAAAGGCCTCCTTGAGCCTTTCCTGGCTCGCCGGAGAGCGGCCATGGCTAACCGGCTGATCCCGCCGGACCTGCGTGGAGGCCGAATATTGGACGTCGGCTGCGGCTCCTTCCCTTATTTCCTGGCCCATACTTCCTTTGAAGAGAAGTTTGCCATCGATCAGCTTCCCCCGGCCGCAGACCATAAAGACATTCAATGGCACACACTGGACCTGAACGTGACCCCGCAACTGCCCTTTGACGTTGGATACTTTGATGTCGTGACCCTGCTGGCGGTGGCCGAGCACCTGAATCCGGACAGCCTGGAAGCACTGCTCAAGGAGGCGTACCGCACGGTGAAGCCTGGTGGCCGGGTGATCATCACCACGCCATCGGCGTGGTCCGATGGTTTGCTGCACCGCATGGCGCGGTGGGGTTTGGTTAGCGCCGAGGAGATCTCCGAACACGTATATGCCTACACCTTACCTCTACTGGGCTGGTACTTCGGGCGGGCAGGGTTCGCCATGCAGCGCGTTCGCTTCGGCTATTTCGAGTTGGGCCTGAATATGTGGGCTTACGCCGAGCGCTGATTGCCATCAATTGCCCGCAACTTTTGCCTATGCTATACTCATTTCAGTCTGCCCTGAAGGCGGATTAGAGTGATCGGCAACCGAGGATCGATGGCTAAGATCACCATTGTTGTGGTGGATGACCACCCGATCTTTCGCCAGGGCGTGGTGGACACGCTTTCCCTGGAGAAAGATCTGCAAGTGCTGGGCCAGGCCTCGGACGGCAATGAGGCGCTGGAAATCATTAAGCGCCTAAAGCCTCAAGTCGCCATCGTGGATGTCAACTTGCCCTATTTCAACGGGCAGCAACTGACCCGCCAGTTGAAGGATGCCAAGAGCCCTACGCACGTGGTCTTGTTGACTGCATATGACGACAGCTCCCAGGTCGTGCACGCCATGGCGGCCGGCGCCTCCGCATACTGCGTGAAGGATATCGACCCTCTGCAACTGGTGAACATCGTGCGCTCGGCGGCGAAAGGCCATTTTGTGGTCGCCGACCAGGTGATGGATCAATCCGGCCTGGATCGCTGGCTGGAAGATCGCACCTCCACATCGACGCGAGCCTTCAGCGACCCCGGAGCTCCTTTCGAGCCGCTTTCCGGACGTGAGATGGAAGTGCTCGAATGCGTGACGCGCGGCCTGAGCAATAAAGAGATCGCCACTTCGCTAGAGATCAGCCATCAAACGGTTAAGAACCACGTGACGGCCATATTGCGCAAGCTCAATGTAGAAGATCGCACCCAGGCGGCGGTGTATGCCCTGCGGCAGGGGTGGGTGCGTTTGGTAGAAGACCAGCCCAAGACCGATAGCTAGCTCCTTCAGGAGAAACCTTGCCAGCCGGAAAGACATCCAAAGACCAAGAAGCGGACCTTAGCGCCAAAGCCGCAGTTGCAGAATTAGAGCAAGAGATCACCCAAAATCAGCGTGAGCTGAAAGAGATCGACCTGCTTTTGGAGCAAAGCAAAGGCGAGGTCGACAAGCTCACCCAGCGCAATGCAACGATCAACGCGCACCTACAGCAGATCCAACTGCAGATCGATGAAGTGCCGGCCGCAGATGTGCGCTCCGCCTACGACGCCGCGCTGGAAGCGCAGCAGCGCCTGGTAGTGATGCGCGGCCAAATGGAGAAACTGGCCAGCGACCGCAACCACCTCGAGCGGCTCGATCAGATCCTGAAGCGGGTACGCGAGGCAAGCAAGGCCGGCGTCCCGGAAGAGAAGAATGGGCGCAGCCCGCTAGCCTCCATCGAGATCATGACTCAGGCGCAGGAGTCTGAGCGCCAGCGTCTCTCGCGCCAAATGCACGACGGCCCGGCTCAGGCGCTTTCGAATTTCATCTTGCAGACCGAGATCGCCTTGCGTTTGTTCGAGGTGGATCAGGAGCAGGCCAGACAGGAATTGAACAGCCTCAAGGAGGCCGCCTCCAGCACGTTTCTGAAGGTGCGCGACTTCATCTTCGATCTGCGTCCCATGATGCTGGATGACCTCGGCCTAGTGCCTACTGTCAAACGGTATGCCAACCATCTGGCGGAGAAGATCGGCTGCGAGATCAATGTGACCGTGACCGGCTCCGAACGGCGCTTGGAGCCTTACCTGGAGGTGATCGTGTTCCGCGCCATCCAGGAACTCCTGAGCAACAGCGCCTTGCATGTTCAGGCGAGCAATATGAAAGTGCAGTTGGATATCGGTGAACGCCAGGTGCGCGCCAGCCTGGAGGATAATGGGCGTGGCTTCGACCCGCACACGATCCCGAACGAAGCCGAACTGACCATCAAAGCCATTCGGGAGCGGATGGAGATGCTGGGCGGCAGTTTCGACCTGGATAGCGCCGTGGGCAAGGGAGCCAGATTCAACTTTACCATGCCTGCCGAAGGCAAAGTGCAGGCTAAACGGTAGCAAAACTAGTACCTAATTTCTATTGCGCTGATGGCCCTGTCTCCTATAATTACGTCACAACTGCGTCTCCGCAGACAGTCTCTCGAAAGGAGGAACTGACCATGTTTTTTCATAAAGAAAAGGGGCAGGGGATGGTGGAATACGTTTTGATCCTAGTCTTAGTTGTTATCGTGGGTATCGTCGCGTGGCAACTGCTGGGCAGCACGATCATGAACTTCGTGTTCAATATCGTCGCGAACATCTAATCGCCTGACTGCTATGTTTCGTAGCCCTGGGAATGTCCCAGGGCTACGTAGTTTAAGGTCGAGTTAAGGAGCCGAGCGCCATTTGTGGCATACTCGGTTGATATCAGGTAGACTTGCAAACGCCTAGCCAGCGGCAAGGCTTGACCATCGAATCTCGCCGAGCCGGCGGTTTCGATTGACGAAAGGGATGTCTTATGCGAGCAGGAAGACTATTGATCGTCGTGGCGATTTTGCTTATCCTGGGGCTTGTGGCTCTATATGCGGTGTTCCAGCTGAACGCTGAGCCGCCAACCGATGCCGCCTCGCAAACCACTGACGTGGTTTTTGTAGTGCAGTCCATCCCACGCGGCGGGCTGATCACGGCCGAGGCCATCGCTTACCGGCCTTATCCCACTGACCTGGTCACCGGCAACATGCTGCTGAACACAAGCCAGGCCATTGGCATGCTGGCGCGTTATGATTTGGAACCCGACCAGCCTTTGCTTTCCAGCATGGCCGTGGGCTCGGCCAACGAGGTTTCCCCGGGCGGCTCTGATACTTCGCTGCTCATCCCTCCTGGGATGGTGGCTTTCCCAATTCCTATTGACCGCTTCTCCAGCCTGGCCTACGGCTTGCGCCAGGGTGACCACGTCAATGTCATTGCCACGCTGCTGCTGATCGACGTGGATGGCAATTTCCAAACTCGCCTACCGAATAATACGGCTGGCATCCTTGGCCCCGGCGGAGTCGTCATCTCCAGCTCGCAGCAGGAGGACCAGGTCACCTCTGAATTGGTGGTCGATCCTCTGATCAATGCACTGACCGCGCAAATCGTCAGCGGCGGCGCAACGTCTCCTTTGGGCCAGGGCGTTACCGACCAGGCTCTCGGACAGACCTTCTATGTGGTGCCTTCCGAAATGCAGCGCCCGCGGCTGGTGAGCCAGACCCTGTTGCAGGATGTGGTTGTTCTGCATGTAGGCAACTTCCTGTACACAAATGAATCTGGCGATGAAGTGCAAAACCCCTTTGGGACCACGATAACCAACGCCGACGGCACCACAACGACCATCTATCCTCCCCCGGACCTGATCACCTTGATCGTCACGCCGCAGGATGCCATTACTTTGAACTACCTGGTATATGCCGGAGCGGAGTTGACCCTGGCGCTGCGCTCTGCCAGCGACGATACCCTGGCGACTACGGAAGCGGTAACGCTGGAATACCTGCTGACAACGTACAATATACCTGTGCCCACCAAGCTGCCTTACGGCTTGGAACCGCGCATCGACTCCATGCAGTCGCCCACCCAGCAGGATACGCTTCCGCAGCCTGCGCAGTAGCCTGAAAGCCGAAGTACCGCTATACACATGGCTCAAGAAGATAAAATCCGCGTTCTGATCGTGGATGATGTCGCGGAAACCCGCGAGAACATCCGCAAGTTGCTGCAATTCGACGCGAGTGTCGAAGTGGCCGGCGCTTCGCGCACTGGCGCCGAGGGGCTTGAACTGGCCATTGAGACCCAGCCGGATGTGGTCCTGATGGATATCAACATGCCGGACATGGACGGGATCACAGCCACCGAGGCGATCCGCAAGAAGGTACCCTTCACGCAGATCGTAATTCTTTCTGTGCAAGGCGATTCGAATTACATGCGCCGGGCAATGCTGGCGGGCGCCCGCGATTTCCTCACCAAGCCGATCGATATCGATGAGTTGACCGCTGCCATCCACCGTGCTGGCCGAGTGGCGCGCAACGAAAAAGAGAAACTGAGCTCAACGGGATTCCCGGGGTCTGGCTCTGGCGGCAAGGGGAGTGGCCAGCTGATCCCCGGCGACCAAGGGCATGTAGTTACTGTGTTCAGCCCGAAAGGCGGAACGGGGAAGACCACAATTGCAGCTAACTTGGCGGTGGTGCTTAAACAGCAGGGGTCAGCCGTTGCTGCAGTTGACGCCAACCTGCAATTCGGAGACCTGTCCTTCTTCTTCAACGAGCAGGGGCGCAACAACGTGACCGACCTGGCCCCGCGGGCCGAGGAACTGGACCGCGAAGTTGTGGCCGAAGTCATGATCAAGCACGAGGCCTCCGGAGTGCATATCCTGGCGGCGCCCATGCGCCCGGAACATGCCGACTCGGTAAGCGGAGCCCAACTCCGCTCAGTGGTCCAATACCTGGCGCGCACTTACCCTTATGTAATTGTGGACACCAGCTCTTTATTGAATGAACTTACACTTGCCGTTCTGGACGCCACGGATTTGCTGGTCCTGCTTATTACGCAGGACATTCCATCCATCAAGAATGCGCGCCTGTTCCTGGACTTGGCCGATGGGTTGGGAATTTCCCGCGACCAGATCTTGCTGGTAATGAACCGCTTCGATAAACGGCGCAGCATCACCCCAGAGCGCGTCCGAGACAATTTCAAGAAGGAAGTTGACCTTGTCATCCCTGTGGATGAAAAATTGATCGTGCCCGCTATGGACCGCGGGGAGCCTTTTGCACTGCGCGGCGCGAACAACCCCGCTGGTAAAGCCATGCAGGAACTGGCCGCCAAAGTGGTCAGCAAGCTGAAATCCAGGATTCAATCCCAGATGGAAGCCGCATGACTTGGGAGTCTGATCCATGTCATTGATGCGTAGGCTGGAACGCGGCCAGACCGAAGAGCCGCGCAAATCCACAAACCCCTTGGTGGACAAAAAGCCCGCTGGCGCCTCCGGCTCTGCCGGCGGCAGCGGCCACTTGCCGAGTTTGCGATCCACGCGCGATGAACCAGCTTCGGCGGGGGTGCGATCCTCATATAAGGATCTGAAGACTCGCGTACAGAATCGACTGCTCGCCGAGCTCGACACGGCCATGGATCTGAGCAAACTGGACGAGGTGCGCGGCACGATCCAGAGTCTTTTCGAGCAAATCCTGGTCGAAGAGAACATCGTTCTCACGCGCCCGGAACGGCAGCGCCTGCTCGACTCAATCACAGATGAGATCCTCGGGTTTGGGCCTTTACAGCCCTTGCTGGCGGACTCAACCATCACCGAAATTATGGTCAATGGTTTCGACCATATCTACGTGGAACGCGCCGGGCGGCTATTCCGCGCCCCAGTGAAGTTCGAAAGCGACGAGCACCTCATGCGCATCATCGATCGTATCGTGGCGCCGTTGGGCCGCCGCGTCGATGAGGCCAGCCCCTACGTGGACGCGCGCCTGCCGGATGGGTCGCGCGTGAATGCCGTGATCCCGCCTGTGTCCCTGGTAGGCCCGGTGCTTACCATCCGGAAATTCTCCAGGGATCCCATCTCTGTGGAGCAATTGGTCGAGTTCGGGTCCGTTTCGCGGGACGGGATCACCTTTCTGCAAGCTTGTGTAGAGGCTAATCTCAATATCGTCATCTCCGGCGGCACTGGTTCAGGTAAAACCACGTTGCTGAACGTGTTGTCCACTTTCATCCCGTCCGATCAGCGCGTGGTCACCATCGAAAACGCGGCTGAGTTGCAGCTCCGCCAAGAGCATGTGGTGACGCTGGAAACGCGCTTGGCCAACATTGAAGGTAAGGGTGAAATCAGCGCCCAGCAACTGGTGGTGAACGCGCTGCGTATGCGCCCTGACCGCATCATCGTGGGCGAAATTCGGTCCGGGGAAGCCCTGGACATGCTGCAGGCCATGAACACCGGGCACGAAGGCTCCATGACCACCGCCCACGCCAATAGTCCGCGGGACGTGATCTCGCGCATCGAGACGATGACCCTGATGGCGGGCTATGACCTGCCGGTACGCGCCATCCGCGAGCAGATCGCCTCCGCCGTAAACCTGATCGTGCACATCGATCGCCTACGCGACGGATCCCGCAGAGTCACCAAAGTCACGGAAGTGGTCGGAATGGAGGGCGAGGTCATTACTCTCACCGATCTATTCGCCTTCGAACAGACTGGCTTTGAGGGTGGCAAGGTGGTGGGCCTGTTGCGTTCAACAGGGCTGCGCCCCAACTTCATGGACCGCATCGAGGCCGCGGGGATCCATATAGCCCCCACGATCTTCGGTGCAGGGCAACAGCGGACGAGGTTCTAGAGGCGACATGACAACCTTATTGTGGGTTGGTATCGGCGTCGCCCTGGTCATCCTGCTCGCTGGCATCATCGTCACATTAAGGACTGAAAAGTCCCTCGTGGACCAGCGGTTGGAGCGTTACCTGGAGCAAGGGGACGACCAATCCAAAGGGGAGGCGAAGAAAAAAGCTCGTGCCTCCATCCTGACCAGTTGGATCACCCAGCGCATCGAATCTACTCATCTCGGCGAAGGCATTTCGCGCGAATTGGCCCGCGCGGATCTTAAGTTCAAAACTGGCGAGTATATTGCCTTGGTCATTATTTCCTCCGCCTTGGTCGGCCTGATTGGCTATTTCTTTGGCGGCGGCTCCATGCTATTTGCCATCGCGGGTGGCGTCTTTGGCCTTTTCATTCCGCGCATATTCGTGCGCCGCCAACAGAGCCAGCGGCTGCGCAAGTTCAACGAGCAGCTCCCCGACACGCTAAATTTGATGGTTAACAGCTTGCGCTCCGGTTTTTCGGCGCTGCAAGCCATGGAGGCGGTGAGCCAGGATCTGCCTGCTCCGATCAGCGACGAATTCCGCCGCGTCGTGCAGGAGATGTCATTAGGTGTCCCTATGGAAGGCGCTCTGGAAAACTTGCAGCGGCGCATCGCCAGCGATGATCTGGACCTGACGATCACGGCCATCAACATCCAGCGGGAGGTGGGTGGCAACCTGGCCGAGATCTTGGATACCATCTCCTATACCATCCGTGAGCGAGTACGCATCAAAGGCGAGATCCGCTCCGCGACAGCCCAGGTGACCTATTCGGGGCGTTTCCTGGCGGTCATGCCCATCATACTGACTGCGGTGCTATGGGCCTTGAACCGTGATTACATATTGCAGTTTTTCTCTCCACCGGCTATCTGTGGTATTTCCATGTTGGTGACGGCAGCTGTGATGCTAGTCGCAGGCTACGTTATCCTCAATCGCATCGGCAACGTGGAAATCTAGAGACCCCTGGTCATGTTCTGGATTGGCGCCTTTATCCTCCTTGTTGTAATCGCCGCGATTACTTTGGTGGTGATCGGCTTGCGCGAACGAGCCGGCATCGACCCTTTGGCCGCCCGGTTGGCCGAATACGCCGAACGCGGCGAAGTCGCCAGCCTGGAGGAGATCGAACTCTCACAGCCATTCATGGAGCGTGTGGTGTACCCGGCCGCCAGGCGCTTTGGGGAGCTTGCCCAGCGCTTTACGCCGCAGAATGCCATTGTGGAGACCCGCCGTCGGTTGGAGATGGCAAGCGCTCCGCGTTGGCTGGAGCCGACTGTATTCTTGGCTTCCCGCTTCATCTTTGGCATAGGTTTAGGGCTGCTAATGATGTTTACGTTCTCCCTTAATGCCTCGATCTTTTCCCTGAATTCGTTGTTGCTCATTGGCGGGTTCACTGCCGTCGGGTTCTTCCTGCCTAACCTGCTGCTCGACCGCACCATCAAACGCAGGCAAAAGCAGGTGCTGAATGCCATGCCGGACGCCTTGGACCTACTTACCATTTGCGTGGAAGCCGGCCTGGGTTTCGATGGAGCAATGAAAAAAGTCATCGAAAAATGGGATAACGTCCTCTCCAGGGCTTTTGCGCGCGTGCTGCAGGAGATTCAGTTGGGCAAGCTGCGTAGGGAGGCCTTGCGCGACATGGCTGACCGGCTAGGCCTGGCGGAGATGGATAGCTTCGTGGCCGCCGTCATCCAAAGCGAACAGCTAGGCGTGAGTATGGCGCGCGTGTTGCGCGTCCAGGCCGACGCCATGCGCGTTCGGCGTCGCCAGCGAGCCGAGGAGAGTGCCCAGCGAGCCCCAGTGAAAATGCTGTTGCCCATGGTCTTCCTTATCTTCCCAACGATCGTAATCATCCTGATGGGGCCTGCGATCTTGCAGATCATCGGCTCCGGCATCCTCTTCTAGATCGAACTTATGGGGAAGGCAGCGCGGAACGTGAAACACGGGTTCGCGGTGGCCTTGGATTGGTTGCTGCCGCCTCGTTGCGCTGGCTGCGGACAGCTCGGCGCGGTTTGGTGTGCCCTGTGCGCCGGAAGGGCTGTGCGCATCGAAGGATCCAGCTGCCCGATCTGCGGCTTGCCCCTGGGCAAGGAAAGGCAATGCGGCGCTTGTAGCGCCAACCAGTACCAGTTCGTGTCGGCCAGGTCTTGGGCTGCCTATCGGGGGGAACTGCGCCACGCCATCTTGAGTATGAAGCATCGCAGGAATGCGGCCCTGGGTGTGGCTTTTGCCAAGCATTTGATGGAGGCCTTTTGTGGGCAGGCCTGGCAGATTGATCTTGTGATCCCGATTCCGCTGGGAGCGAGGAGACACCGGGAGCGAGGCTTCAACCAGGCTGAGCTGCTGGCCCGGCCTTTCGCTGAAGCGGCCGGCCTCCAGCTGGCCGCGGGCGTCTTGGTGCGTCTGCATGAGACCCTGCCACAATTTGAGCTGAGCGCCAGCGAGCGTTGGAAGAACTTGCATGGTTCATTCCTGGCCGACCCTGCTCCGCTGAAAGGCAAAAGTGTATTGCTGGTGGATGATATTATGACCACAGGGGCCACCTTGGATTCTGCAGCCCAGGCCCTCAACAAGGCTGGGGCCAGGAGCGTGTATGCGCTGACCCTGGCCAGAGCCCTCTTTGAGGGCGAACCTTGATTTTGGTAAGATAGGGTACGCCCAAGGAGAAAACATGGCAGCAAAGGTAGAGATCTTTGGCCGCGAGATGAAGATCGATGCGGCCTTGAATGACTACGTCGAGAAAAAGGCCTCCAAATTAGATCGATACGTGGAAGGGGTTGAGGGTGTGCGGGTGGACCTTGCCTATCGCAAGGCCAAACGCTCCGCCGACGACCGCTATAAGGTGCAGATCACCTTACATGGCAAAGGCTTTGTGCTGCGCGCCGAGGAACGCACCGACCAGGTGCACTCGGCGTTCGATGCCGCCGTGGATAAGATCCAGCGCCAGATGGAACGCTACAAAGGGAAGCGCTATCAGAGCCAGGCGAAGAATGAGGATCAATCGCTCAATGAACTGGCCGAGTTGGAGTCGGTTTATGTAGAAGAACCGCCCGCCGAGATCGCCCGGCGCAAACGTTTCGTGCTTTACCCCATGACGGCCGTTGAGGCCGTGGAGCAGATGAAGCTGGTTGGGCACGAGCAATTCTTCATCTTCTACAACATGGACGCCGGCTGTGTGAGCGTGCTTTATAAGCGCAGCGACGGCGACTACGGGCTAATCGATACGGAACTCGCCTAATAGGAAAGAAACATGACCTCTAAAGAGAACGTCTATAAGGCCGCCGAGCTGCTCGGCTCCCAGATCGACCATGCCGCCATTGAAGAGGCCGTCCGCCGTATTCTGACCGCCATTGGAGAGGACCCGGCCCGCGAGGGGTTGCGCCGCACCCCCGAGCGCATCTCCAGGTCCTATGTCGAATTGCTGGCCGGGTACCGCACAGAGCCGATCGAATTACTGAACAACGCTCTCTTCGACGTCGAATATGACGATATGGTTCTGGTGCGGGATATAGAGTTCTATAGCCTGTGCGAACACCATATGCTGCCTTTCATCGGTCGGGCACATGTGGCCTACATCCCCCAGGGGAAGGTCATTGGCCTGTCCAAAATCCCGCGTATCGTCGACATGTTTTCACGGCGACTGCAGGTGCAGGAACGCATGACGCGCCAGATCGCCGACTTCCTGTGTAGCGCCATCAACCCGCTGGGCGCTGGCGTAGTAGTCGAAGCCGTCCACTTGTGCTCCATGATGCGCGGGGTGAAGAAGCACGACGCGCGCATGACCACCTCCGCCATGGTAGGCAGTTTCCGCAGCAACGCGGCCACCCGGCAGGAATTCCTGGATAGCATCTCGCGCGGCGCCGAAGCGCTGCATTTCTAGGCGCAATCCGGCTGGCAAACCCTGCGCGCAGATGGCCGGCCTCGTGTAACATGTTGGAATCTAATCAGCGAGGAGCGGTGACCCGATGAGTGCTTTGCGAACGCAGTTCTCTCAAGAACAGGGCCAAGGGATGGTGGAATATGTTCTGATCATCCTCTTGGTGGCCCTCTTTCTACTGGCCACCTGGAGCTTTTTTGGCAACGGGATCTTGAACGGGCTGATCTTTAATATTGTCGCCGCGATCTAAGTTCAACCCCATCTGAACACCGGCGGCGCAGGGATCATTGGTCCTTGCGCCGTTCGATTTCTACCCCGACCGAAGCGGCGAAACGCAAGGCGCCTGGCTTCTCCACGCGCACCCGTACGGCTTGAGCGCCGGGCACAGCCAGGCAGATGGCGGCAACGTCCGCCGCCAAAGCTTCCACGGTCCAGCGTTGCGCCTGCTCCGTGTGGGCGATGATCTTCTTACTGATCGTCCGATAGTTGATGCTATGTTCCAGGTTGTCGCTTTCCCCGGCCTGGCGCAGGTCGGTGCTGATTTCGACATTGATAAGGATCTCTTGGGCTTCCTCGCGCTCCCAGTCATTGATGCCGATAATGCCGCGCACCAATAAGTCCTTGATGATGATCTTGTCCATGCTGGCTACACCAAATGCCTTCCGCCGTCCAGGTGGATGATCTCGCCCGTAATATACCGCGGCCCGCTGAGCAGGAAGAGCAGAGTCTGCCCCACCTCATCCAGATCGGCCCAGCGTCCAGCTGGGACGTGCTTCAGCAGGCCTTTCGTTTCACCGCCATCCGCTGGTGGCAGGATGGCCCCGAAGGCGATCCCGTTGACGGTGACTTCCGGCGCCATGGCCACAGCCAGCGAGCTGGTCAGGGCGGCCAGGCCCGCTTTGCTGATCGTGTAGGGAAGGTGGTCGGCGCCGGGACGCAAAGCGCGCCAATCCAGAATGTTGACGATGCGACCCTCGCGGCCCTTCTCCCGAGCCGCCTTCCAGAAGGCTTGGCTCAACAGGAAGGGCGCTGTCAGATTAACATCCAAGTGAGTCTGCCATCCGGCCAGATCGGTGTTATCGAGATCAACGTTCTTGAAGATCGCCGCGCTGTTGACCAGCGCATCAATCGGCCCCAGCTCGAGCGCACGCCCGATAAGCCCGGCAGCCTGCTGTGGCTGACCCAAGTCAGCCTGGAGCAGGTGGGCCTCGACGCCCAAGGCTACGACCTCCGCCTTCAAGCTTTCCGCTTCCGGTTGCGAGCCCCCATAATGGACAATGACATTGCCGCCCGCCTGCGCGACGGCCAAGGCCATGGCCCGTCCCACGCGCACCGCCGCGCCGGTGATCAGGACAGATTTCCCTTTGAGTTTCACGCTGCTATTCTACTGCCTTAGCCAAGCTGATCGGCAGCGCCAGCGCCGCATTAAGGTTGAGTTAGAGGCATGCTGGACCACGAGCATCTGGCCGCATGGAGGGGTTATCATTTTTACAATGTCCAGAAAAGCCTCTGCTTTTCCCATGTTGCTGGCTCTCCTTCTGTGGGGATGTTCCGCCTCCACCTCGGACGCGTCGCTGCGCGATTTCGGAGTGACGGCCAATCTGGCCACCACGGAGGGGGAACCCCTGCCTGCCATTCCCTTCGGCGGAACCACCTTCCGCGCCAGTGAGCCCACCTCTGTGGTCCTCGCTTCCGGTCAGGTCCAGTTCGTCGAGTTCTTCGCTTACTGGTGCTCGGTCTGTAAAGCCATGGCTCCGACGGTGAACGGTCTGGAGGAGCTGTACGGCGACCAGGTGGAGTTCATTTATCTCGATCGCGACGATCCGGCTACCAGGCCCCTACAGGACCAACTAGGCTATATCTACCAGCCGCATTTCTTCCTGCTGGATGAGAACGGCACGGTACTGGGTGAGTGGCGCGGCTATGTGGAGGGGGAGGTCCTGCAGCAGGCTTTGGTAGAGGCGCTTGAATAAGCGCCGCGCTATTCCGTTTTCCACTCTGATCCCGGGCTCATGTCCGGGATTTTTGTACCTTGACATGGGCATGGACAAGGGCTATATTCGGCTTATACCCATCCCCCCTGGGAGGGGGTGCAATGAAACGAATGTCGCGACGCAAAGTACTAATCTTGCTGGGGATCCTGGCAGCGGTGATGTTGTCCGCTTGCAGCTCTCCGCCTCAGACTGTGGACATTTCTCTGACCGAATTTGGGATCCAAAGTTCGCAAACCACCTTTAAGGCAGGTGAACTTGAGTTCGCTTGCCACTTGGCCGGGCACTATGAAGCCGGCATGTTTGCGCCGTTCAGTGTAGAAGCAGGATGAGGAGGATCGCATGGAAGGCATGAACCACCAGGCGGCGCTAAAGCGCCTGAAGACGATCGAGGGTCACGTACGCGGCATCCAACGCATGTTGGAGCAGGGGGAATACTGCATCGACGTGATCCGCCAGATCCAGGCCACGCAATCCGCCTTGAGCAAGGTGAACCAACTCGTCCTTGAGGAGCACATGCACTCCTGCGTGATCACCGCCGTGCGTGGCGAGGACGCCAAGGAGCGCGAACGCGTGATCAACGAAATTGCCGAAGTGTATCAAGCGGCCACCAAAGCGTAGCCGAATGACAAAGGAGAAAAAATGAACACGGTTGTATACAACATCCCCAAGATCCACTGCGACCATTGTTTGCACACCATCGAGTCGGAACTAGGTGAGCTGCCTGGCGTAGAGGCCGTGAAGGCCAGCCTGGGTGACAAAAAGGTGATGGTGCGCTTCGATGCACCGGCTACCGAAGAGAAGCTTATGGCCACGCTCCAAGAGATCGATTACCCCGTGGTTGCCTAAAGACCGTCCCAGGGGACTAGGAGGTTCTGATGTTTGGACATTGGTTTACAGGGGGCTGGGGTGGCATGATGGGTGGTTGGGGTTGGATCCTGATGCCGTTGTTTTGGGTCGGCTTGGTCCTGCTCGTTCTGTGGGTAGTGCGCGGCGCCTCTGCCGCCGGCAGCTCAAGCGGTTCGCCGACGGCGCGGGACATCCTGGACCTGCGTTATGCCCGCGGGGAAATCACCCGTAAAGAATATGAGCAGATGAAAAAAGATATTGCCGGCAAATAACCATTAGCCAACCTGGGGCTATTCGCCGGCCCCGGGTTGGCGCATAAGAATTCGAGACAATGCAGGGCTGTAAGGATTGCAGGGCGAATCCCCTATGAACCACGATCACTCCGATCCGCATGAGAAGAAAACGAGCGCGGCGTTGAAGCCCGACACTCTCGGCGCGCCTCATGACGGCCACGCCGGGCACGAACATGCCGGGCACGAGCATGCCCAGCACGACCATGCCGGGCACGAGCATGCCCAGCACGACCATGCCGGGCATGAGCATGACCTGGCATCCCAGCACCACGGCGGGTATGCCGCCCATGGCGAACACGCCGGCCACAACAAACAGGCGGACCACGCCGGACATGTAGACCACAGCGGCCACGAGCAAGTTTTCCGCCAGCGCTTCTGGGTTTCGTTGTTGCTCTCCATCCCCGTCCTTTTGTTCAGCGAAATGTTGCAGCAATGGTTGGGGTTTTCAATGCCTGCTTTCACAGGTGATGCGTGGGTTGCCCCTGTTTTCTCCATTGCTGTCTTCGCGTATGGCGGCCTGCCTTTCCTGCAGATGGCTGTACCGGAAGTGCGCAAGCGCCAACCGGGCATGATGCTTTTGATCAGTCTGGCTATCACGGTTTCCTTCATATACAGTTTGGCTGCTTTCCTGTTTGGAATGGGGGAAGGCTTCTATTGGGAGCTCGTCACCCTGATCGACATTATGTTGCTAGGCCATTGGATCGAGATGCGTAGCGTGCGCCAGGCTTCTCGCAGCCTGGATGAACTTGCCAAGTTGATGCCGGATCAGGCTGAGCGCATTGGGGTTGGCGGCCAAACGGAGCTTGTTCCGGTTTCACAATTGGAGGTCGGGGATCTAGTTTTAGTGCGGCCCGGCGCTAATGTCCCCGTAGATGGTGAGGTAGCCGAGGGGTCTTCGTCGGTAAACGAAGCATTGATCACTGGAGAATCCAAGCCGGTGGACAAGGGGCCTGGAGATGAGGTGATTGCCGGGGCGCTGAATGGCGACGGCAGTTTGCGTGTGCGTGTTTCTGCTACCGGCGAGCACACCGCCTTAGCCGGCATTATGCGCCTGGTGCGGGAGGCCCAGAACAGCAAGTCACGCACGCAGATCCTGGCTGATCGAGCGGCCGGTTGGCTCTTTTATTTGGCCCTGGCCTCCGCGCTGCTCACCGGCGCCGCCTGGGGCCTAGTGCAAGGTTTCGACCTCTTCGCCTTGGAGCGGGTAGTGACTGTCCTGGTGATTGCCTGTCCCCATGCTTTGGGATTGGCAGTGCCGCTGGTGGTTGCCATTAGCACCACCGAGGCTGCCAAGAACGGCCTCTTAGTGAAGAATCGTTTGGCCCTCGAAGAAGCGCGTGAGATCGACGTGGTGGTTTTTGATAAGACCGGTACCTTGACCAAGGGCCAGATGGGCGTGGCTGACTTCAAGGCCTTTGGCTCCGTCAAAGAAGACGCAGCCCTGGGTCTAGCGGCCGCCGTAGAAGGCGATTCGGAGCACCCGCTGGCGCAAGCAGTACGGGCCGCCGCACAGGTTAAGGGATTGGCATTGCCCAAAGTCAGCGAGTTTGAGGCGATCAAAGGTCATGGGGTCCGCGCGGTTAGCGAGGGCAAAGAGATTTATTTGGGCGGGCCGCGTTTACTCGAAAAGCTGAATCTGAAGCCGCCTGCTGACGTGGAAGCCTTCGCCAAAGCCGCCGGCGAAAAGGCAGAGACAGTCATTTACCTGATCGTGGAGAAACAGATCGCTGCGGCCATGGGAGTGGCGGACCTTATCCGTCCGGAGAGCGCCGAGGTGGTGAAGCGATTGCACGGCCTGGGCATTGAGGTGGCCATGATCACCGGCGACAGTAAGGTCGTGGCGGAGGCCGTAGCCAAGGAACTGGGCATCCGCCGCGTGTTCTCTGAAGTATTGCCCGAGCATAAGGACCAGAAGATCGCCGAATTACAGAAGCAAGGCAAACGCGTGGCCATGGTCGGCGACGGTATCAACGATGCACCCGCCCTGGCGCGGGCCGATGTCGGCATCGCCATTGGCAGCGGCACCGATGTGGCCGTGGAATCGGCCGGCATTATTCTGGTGAAGAGCAATCCGGTGGATGTGCTCAAGGTCTTCGAATTGAGCCGGGCCACGTACCGCAAGATGATCGAAAACCTGATCTGGGCCACAGGTTACAACGTGGTGGCCATTCCGTTGGCGGCCGGGGTGCTCGCTGCAGCCGGAATTCTGCTTTCGCCGGCCTTAGGCGCCTTGCTCATGTCCGCCAGCACGGTCATCGTCGCCATCAACGCGCAGCTGCTGCGCCGTGTAAAACTAGGTGAACTATGAAGCTGCTACAAGGTTTATTCATCCGCATCGATACGACCCTGACTTCATGGATGGCGCGCTATGGCATCCTGCTGCTGCGCCTGAGCCTGGGCGTAGTGTTCCTGTGGTTCGGTGTCCTGAAGTTCTTCCCCGGTCTGAGCCCAGCTGAAGACCTGGCGGCGCGCACCATTTCACAGCTAACCTTTGGCCTATTGGCTCCGGGCGCCGCTGTCTTCATCCTGGCCGTCTGGGAGAGCCTGATCGGTATCGGCCTCATCTTCGGTCTCTTCCTGCGGTTCACCCTTTTCCTGCTGTGGCTGCAAATGTTGGGGACCATCACGCCCATCTTCTTTTTCCCGGGTGAGGTCTTCACGGTGTTTCCGTACGCTCCTACCCTGGAAGGACAATACATCATCAAGAACATCGTTTTGGTGAGCGCTGGGTTGGTGATCGGCGCCACGGTGAGCGGTGGGTGTGTGGTAGCCGATCCGGCAAAGATCAAGGGACAAGCATGACCGTGTATACCTCGTCCACAATTACGTGCCCGCAATGCGGCCATCAAAAAGAAGAAGAGATGCCTATGGATGCCTGCTTGCATTTTTACCAGTGCACGAATTGCGACGAGTTGCTGAAACCAAATCAGGGAGATTGCTGCGTATTCTGTTCCTTTGGAACCGTGCGCTGCCCCTCAAAACAAATGGAGACATATGCCTGAGACCGCGACCAGATCCTACAACTTGCCCATCACGGGCATGACCTGCGCCAATTGCGTGTCCACCGTTGAGCGCAGCCTAAAGAAAGTACCCGGCGTGCAGAGCGCCCAGGTGAACTTGTCCTCCGAGCGGGCTGCGGTGGTCTTCGATCCCGCCCAAGCCAATTTGAGTGCACTCTTGCAGCGCGTCCGCAAGGCGGGCTACGACCTCGCGACCGGCGAGGCGGATCTGCTGTTCAGCGACCTCGATGATGTGAATGATGCACAGCGTCTGGAAAAGCTGTTTGCCTCCATCGATGGGGTGCTCGAGACCCAGGTGAACCTGGCCAGCGAGCGCGCTCGCATTCGCTATGTGCCCACCATCGTCAGCCAATCTGACCTGCGCCGGGCGGCAAATGCCGCCGGCTTTGAGGTCCTGGAGCAGGGCGCGGACGCCGAGGACGCAGAGCGGACAGCGCGTAAGGCCGAGATCGCTAAACAAGCGCGCCTGATGTGGACCGGTGTCGTCCTTACGATCCCGCTGATCATCCTCTCCATGGCACGCGACTTTGGCCTGTTGCCGATGGAATTGGCCATGGCGCCATGGCTGGAATGGCTTTTCTTCGGCTTGGCGACAGTGGTGCAGTTCTACGTCGGCCTTAGCTATTACGTGAACGGCTACAAATCGGTGCGCAACGGCAGCGCCAATATGGACGTGCTGGTGGCCATGGGTTCTTCCGCGGCCTATTTCTATTCTGTGGCCGCGTTATTCGGCGCTTTCGTAGGCCACGGCTATTTTGAAACCTCGGCGGCGATCATCACCTTGATCCGCGTAGGCAAATATTTGGAAGCCGGCGCTAAGGGGCGTACGGGGGAATCGATCCGCAAGCTAATGGGGTTGCGGCCGAAGACCGCCCGCGTGCTGCGCGGCGGCCAGGAAGCCGAGATCCCCAGCGCAGATGTGCAAGTGGGCGACATGGTGGTGGTGCGCCCCGGCGAGAAATTCCCTGTGGATGGTGTGGTGGTGGAAGGCCGCAGCGCAGCCGACGAGTCGATGATCACCGGCGAATCGATGCCCATCGCCAAGGGGCCTGGCGAAACAATCATCGGCGCTACGCTCAACAAGCAGGGCCGCCTGGTCTTCGAAGCCACCAAGGTGGGCAAAGCGACGGCATTAGCCCAGATCATCCGCCTGGTCGAAGATGCTCAGGCTAGCAAGGCGCCGATCCAAAAGTTGGCTGATCGCATCTCGGCTGTCTTTGTGCCGGCCGTTCTGGGCATTGCGCTCATCACCTTCAGCGCCTGGTTCTTCCTGGTGCCCGCGCCCATCGCCGCGGATGCCAACGCTGGCTTCACTCGCGCCCTGATCAACACGGCCGCGGTGCTGCTGATCGCCTGTCCTTGCGCCATGGGCCTCGCCACGCCTACGGCCGTGATGGTGGGGACAGGGCGCGGCGCCGAAATGGGTGTGCTGATCAAATCCGGCGAAGCGCTGGAACGGGCCTCCGGGATCAGTATGGTGCTGTTGGATAAGACCGGCACGGTAACCAAAGGACAGCCCGCGGTCACGGACATCCGCCTGGGCAATGGAAAGTTGAGTGAAGACGAACTTCTGCGCATCGCAGCCAGCGTTGAGCATGCCAGCGAGCATCCTTTGGGTGAGGCCATCGTGGCGGAAGCCAATGCGCGCGGGCTGGCCTTGGGCAAGCCTGCCGCCTTCCAGGCCGAAGGCGGCCGCGGCGTGACCGCCGAGTTGGACGGGCAACGCATCCTCATCGGCTCTACGCGTTGGATGCAGGAGCGCGGCCTGGGTTTGAACGGACTTGGTCCGGATGTTGATCGTTTGCAGTCCGAAGGCAAGACCGCCGTCCTGCTCGCCCTAAATGACGAGGTGGTGGGTCTCTTCGGCGTGGCCGATACTTTGAAGGAAAGCTCCGCTGAAGCCATTGCTGAGCTGCATCGCATGGGTCTGAAGGTAGGCATGCTCACCGGTGATAACCGCGTGGTCGCCGAGGCCATCGGCAGGCAGTTGGGCCTCGATATGGTCATCTCCGAAGTCCTGCCCGAACAGAAGGTCGCAGAAGTCAAACGTTTGCAGCAGGCCGGCGAAGTCGTCGCCATGGTTGGCGACGGCATCAACGATGCACCGGCCCTGGCGCAGGCCGAGCTGGGCATCGCCATTGGCACCGGCACCGATGTGGCCATGGCGGCCGCGCCGGTGGTGCTGATCACCGGCGATCTGCGCGGTGTGCCGCGCGCCATTGCGCTCGCCCGGCGCACGCTGCGCACCATCAAGGAGAATCTGTTCTGGGCGTTCATCTACAACGTGCTGCTCATCCCCGCGGCGGCCGTGGGCCTTTTGCTGCCGATCCTGGCTGCTGCTGCCATGGCAATCAGCGATGTCTTCGTGATCGGCAACAGCCTGCGCTTGCGCACTTGGAAACCGCGAAGCTAATATAGAGCGAGTTCACCTCACCCTAGCGGTATTTACGCCAAGGTAAAATCTTCTTATGCCAGCCAGCTCCTTTTCTCGCAGAGATTTTCTGAGGTTGGGAGGCCTGGGTTTGGGCGCCTTGGCGTTGCGGCCCAGGTTTGCCCAGGCCAGCCTCGCCGCTACCGCAGGTATATGGCAGCAGGATTTTCCTAACGCCGATCGTCTCGGCCGCGTGGCCGAAGAGATGGACAAATTCATTAACATGCGCGCCGCCCCCAGCTCTGAGGCTGCCGAGGTCGGGCAGCTTGCCGGCGACACAGTGGTGGAATGGCATCGCGAGGTGGTGGGCTATACCCCTTATCGCAACCAGCGCTGGGTGGAAACGCCGCAAGGCTACGTCTGGGCGCCTTTGCTGCAGCCGGTGAAGAACTTACCCAATACGCCACTGGAGAGCATTCCGCAGATCGACTCGATCCCCGGCATGTGGGCGCAGGTGACGGTGCCTTACGTAGAAGCCCAACTGGCCAATCCCCCCGCCCGCGGCTTCCGCATCGGTTATCTGGTCGGAAGCTCCATGCCCATCCGTTTTTATTACGGCCAGGTGTTTTGGGTCGACGAGGTCCGCGTTGGCGAAGCCGGACTCGAATACCATGTCGGCGAATTGCACGGCAGCCGCGGCGACGAATTCTGGGCGCCGGCCGCGGCCTTCAAACCCATCTATCCGGAGGATGTGGCTCCGATCACGCCCGAGATCCAGAACAAGCAGATCCTGATCAATATCGCTCGCCAGACGCTTTCCTGCTTCGAGGACGGCCGCGAAGTTTACTTCTGCCGCGTATCGACGGGACGCTACGGAGAGGAGACAGAGACCCCGACAGGGGATTATTTGCAGGTGTTCATGAAGTTCATGTCGACCCATATGGAGGGCGGCGCCTCGGGTGCAGGCTACGACCTTTCGGGCATCGGCTGGGCCACCTTTATCGCTACCGGCGGCATTGCCATCCATTCCACCTATTGGCACAACAATTTCGGCGAGCGCACTTCGGCTGGATGTGTGAACGTGACACCGGATGACGCCAAGTTCATCTACCGCTGGACTTCGCCCGACGTCGCTTATTATCCCGGCAAGCTGGACCAGATCGCTGGCACGGGCGTGCGCGTGGTAGAAGCCTAGCGTCTCCTATGCCCCTCGCCGCGCCCAGTTTTGGCCTTGCTTTCCTTGCCGGCCTGGCTTCGTTTCTGTCGCCCTGCGTATTTGCGCTGGTGCCTGCCTATGTGAGCTACCTGGGCGGCCGTTCGGTAGCGGACGTTGGGGGAAGAGGTGGCAGCCAGGGCGCGCTGCGCCATGGGCTGGCTTTCGTCCTTGGCTTCAGCCTGGTCTTCATTCTTCTCGGATTGATCTCATCCGCGCTCGGCGCCCTGCTGCGCGATATCCAGGGCACGGTGGCGGCGATCGGAGGGGTGGTCACTATCGCCCTAGGTCTGCACATGGCGGGCGTCATCCGTATCCCCTTCCTGAATTTCGACCTGCGCCGCCAAACTGCGATACAGCGCGAACGCGGATATCTGGCCTCGGCCCTGATGGGGGTTTTCTTCTCGGCCGGATGGTCACCCTGCATTGGGCCGGCTTTGGGCATCATCCTTACCCTGGCAGCCAATGGCGGCTCGCCGATACAGGGCGGCCTCCTATTGAGTGTCTATTCAGCTGGCTTGGCTATCCCATTTTTGTTGGCAGCCACCCAGATCGGCTGGGTCACCTATTTGCTCAAAAACCATCCGAAATTGGGTCTAACGATCCAGCGCATCATGGGCATCCTGTTGGCTTTGGTTGGTGTGCTGCTGCTCACCGGCCGCCTAGCTACCTTGAGCAGTTTTGGCGCCTTCTTCGGCATCTACAATGAGGCCGCCGTCGGCGCGTTGTTGTTGGCCGGCCTGATCGTTTCGGCGCTGCTTGGCCTTCTGGGAATTGCCTGGGCGCGCGGGCATGGCAAAGGCCTTTTGGAATATTGGGCGCTCAGTGCCGGCCTTTCCTTTTTTATTTTGGTGATCTTGTTCCTTGCGGGAGCATTTTCCTTCCTTGGCATCAGGTAAAGGGTTTTGGCGCCGATCGCTAGGCCTCTTGGCGCTCGGGTTGCTTGGCGCCTGTGCGCCCGCTTTCCTTTCAGCGCCCGCACCCGAAGTAGGCGCGCTGGCGCCTGATTTCAAGCTGCAAACGATACAAGGCGAAGCCGTCAGCCTGGGCGACCTGCGCGGCCAGATAGTGCTCGTCAATTTCTGGGCCACGTGGTGCGGGCCGTGCAAGCTGGAGATGCCGGCCATCCAGGAACGCTATAATGACGGCGGCTTCGCAGTGCTCGCCATTGATTTCAATGAGCCCCTCGACCAGGTGCAGGCCTTTGTAGTTGATCTGGGTCTGGAATTCCCGATCCTGCTGGACCCCGGCGGCGCTGTGCAGGAGCTTTATCGGATTCGTGGGTACCCGACCACCTTCTTTGTGGATGCCCATCGCATCATTCGCATCGTTCACATCGGCGAGATGAGCGCAGGCTTGCTGGATGATTACCTGGCCCAAATGGGAGTGCATTAGTGATCACCGTAACCCTATATCTGAAAAAAGAATGTTCTCTGTGCGAAGAGGTTCTGCTCGACTTGAAGGCCCTCCAGCCCAAGATCCCGCACACCTTAGCGACTGTGGACATCGAGACTGATTCGGAGTTGAAGAAGGCCTTTGCCACCCGTGTGCCCGTCCTGGTGGTGGGGCCTTATACGCTTTCGGCGCCGTTTGATCGCAGGAGGATCGAGGCCACCTTGGCGGCAGCCCGCGACCGCCAGGATCAACTGGCCGCCGATCCCAAAAAGATGGCGCGCCCGGCCGTAAAGTCCGGACAATCTGACCGCTTTGGCATCTGGCTCAGCCGCAATTATCTTCGCCTCCTGAATCTTCTCCTCGCCATCTACGTTGGGCTGCCGTTCCTGGCTCCTGTATTGATGAAGGCCGGCTTTCCCGGCTTGGCCCGGCCCATTTACAGCATGTACGGGGCGGTCTGTCATCAGCTGGCTTTCCGCTCCTGGTTTTTGTTCGGTGAGCAGCCCATCTATCCGCGCGCCTCGGCCGACCTGGGAGGCTATGAGACCTTCCAGCAAGCGACAGGGATTGACGAGACCGATCCGACGAAGCTGTTGGAGGCGCGCCAATTCGTGGGAAACGAACAGCTGGGTTACAAGGTGGCCTATTGCCAGCGGGACATCGCCATCTATGGCGCCATGCTGGTCTTCGGTTTGCTCTTTGCGGCCACCGGGCGGCGCATTCCGCCCTTGCACTGGAGTCTGTGGATCCTGATCGGTATTGCTCCTATCGCCCTCGACGGGTTCAGCCAGCTGCTAAGCCAATTTCAGGGTTTTAGTTTTTGGGAGTATCGCGAGAGTACGCCGCTGCTTCGCACCGTCACCGGAATGCTATTCGGATTAACCACGGCCTGGTTCGGTTTCCCCTTGCTGGAGGAATCGATGGCGGAAACGCGGCTGGAATATGCCGCCAAGCACGCGCGGCGCGCAGCCAAGCCAAAGGATTAGCTATGCCCTTCGCCGAGTCGGCTGGGATTAGTTATTTTCAGTTCGAACTGCTTTCCCAGGCCCCAGTCATTCAGGCCGTTTTCACCCGGCGTGGCGGGGTGAGCAAAGGTCCTTATGCCGAACTGAACGTGGGGGCCCTGGTCGGTGATGAACCGGAACATGTAGCCGAGAATATAACCCGATCGTATGCGGCCATGGGTCGGCCGCGCTCGTCCATGTTCGATAGTTGGCTCGTGCACGGCGCCCAGGCGCTGGTGGCTGGCGCCCCTCGGCCCCCCGAGTGGGGGCGGCCGCCTCATGGGGATATCATCCTCACCAACAAACCCGACGTCAGCCTGTTCATGCGCTATGCGGATTGCGTGCCACTGGTCTACGTGGACCCGGTAAAAAAGGCTCTTGGGCTGGCTCACGCTGGCTGGCGAGGTACCTTGCTGCGGGTGGCGGGCAAGGCTGTGGAGGAACTGCAGCGGCATTACGGCAGCCGCCCGGAGGACCTGCTCGTGGGAATTGGCCCGGCCATTTCTGTCGATCATTACGAAGTCGGTCCCGAAGTCGTCTCTGCCGTTCAGGATGCCTTTGGCTCTAGGGCTGGCGCATTGTTGCCTGAATTCGAGGGGAAACCTCATTTCGACCTTGTGGCTGCCAACCGGCTGGTGGTGGCAGATGCCGGGGTTCGCATGATCGAGCAAGCCAATCTCTGTACCTATTCCAATCCGAGCGACTGGTTTTCTCATCGCGCCTCGGGCGGCAAGACCGGCCGCTTTGGCGCTTTGCTGGCGCTAGCCTGATGCTCGCCCTGCAGACCCTGCGCAACAATCTGGAAACCGTGCAATCACGCATTGAGTCGGCTGCTCAGCGAGCCGGGCGCAATGACCGCATTACCCTCGTGGTGGTTACCAAAGGCCACGGCATTGAGGCCATCCGCGTCTTAGCCGGTACGGGTGTGAATGAGATCGGCGAGAGCTATGTGCAGGAAGCGCTGGGCAAGCAGGAGCAGCTTTCCGATCAGCCCGCGATTCATTGGCATCTGATCGGCCATGTCCAAAGCCGCAAGGCCGAAGATGCTGCCGGCAACTTCTCCCTGGTGCATTCGGTGGATTCCCTCAAGTTGGCCCGGCGCCTCGATCGCTTTGCTGGGCAGACGGGTAGGGAGCTGCCCATTTTGCTGGAGCTCAATGTGGGCGGGGAGGCCGCCAAATACGGCTGGCCGGCCAGTACCGACTCCCAATTTGCCGCCAACCTCACGGAAATCGATCTAGTATTGCAGTTGCCCAACCTGAAGGTTCATGGCTTAATGTGCATTGCCCCAATGACCGACAATTCCGAACAAGCTCGTCCCTTCTTCGAGCGCACCCGCAGCTATCGTGATCAGTTATCCCGCCGCTTCCCTGCCGGCGAGTGGGGCCAGCTGTCCATGGGCATGAGCGACGACTTCGAAGCCGCCATCCTGGAAGGGGCGACTCTGTTGCGGGTCGGTACGGCTATACTTGGGCCGCGGCCCCGGTGATTGGAGCATAGATGGCGCAACTGATTGTGATCGTCATGAACATATTCAGCATTCTCATCGTGCTGTACGTCATCCTTACTTATGTTTTGACCCCATACCACCCGGTGCGCGAAAGCCTGGACCGCATCGTCGAACCGATGCTGGCACCTATTCGCCGGCTTTTACCTTACACGGGAGGCTTGGATTTCAGCCCTGTGGTTCTGCTGCTTCTGGTGCAATTGATCGGCCGGCTGCTGCTCGGCTTAGTGATCTAGGAGTTCCATGACGAAAAAAGCGCGACGCTTGTCGGATGGAAAACGGGGAGCGGCCCTGGCCATCCGGGTGACACCGCGGGCGCGCCGCGATGAGATCGTCGAGGTGTTGGCGGATCAAACGATCAAGGTGCGCCTCACCGCGCCTCCGGTTGAAGGCAAGGCCAACGAGGCCCTAGTCGAATTCCTGGCGAAGGTGCTGGATGTGCCCAGGTCCAAGATCGAGATCATTGCCGGCGAAAAGGGCCGCGACAAGCTGGTATCCATCCTGGACCTCGAAACCGAAGAGGCCCAGGCGCGCATCCTGAAGCAGCTGCGCGCTTAGCCTGCATACAAGATGCGCCGGCAAGAGGCGCAGCGCACTAATTCGTTGGGCGAACGGGCCGCTTGTGCCAGGGAGGCGGATAACTCGGCGCCGCAAGCGGAACAGGTCTTATCATTCACCTTCGCCACCGCCAATCCCCCTTTGCTGCGTAAGTTTTCATAGGTTGCCAGGGCATCCTTGTCGATGCCGCTCAGGGTCGTCTCGCGTTCGGACGATAGGCGTTGCTCCTCAGCTCTTAGCGTCTCCTGCTCGCTGCCTAGTGCACGCAACTCCGCGCTACGCTGGGCCTTCACCGCCTCGAAATTTTCCTGCGCTTGTTTCGAAGCCGTTTGAAGCTCTTCGAGTGCCATCATCTTTTCCAATTCGGTATCTTCCAGGCTGCTCACATGGCGGGCGAGGGCCTCGGCTTCCATCTGTAGTTCCTGTAATTCCTTGGGATTCCTTACCTTACCCCCGTAAAGCGCATCCTGGTTTTCTTTGGACTTCTGTTGCTGGTCTTTTACCTCTCCTTCCGACTGCCTAAGCTCCTTGGACATGTTTTCGGTGGCCTGTTCGGCCGCGTCCAATGCTGCCTGGGCCTCCTGTACCACAGTATCGTCGGCCAGCCGCCGCTCGACGTCGGCCAGCCGCTTGCGGACTTCATCCAGTTCACTGTCCACATGCTGCGAACGGAATAGTTTGAAAGCCAGGTTCATGCTAATGATTATAGTGCAAGGGCTTTCGCGCTCGCCGAATCCATCTCTGCTACAATGCCGCCATGCCACGCCGTGGTCTCTGGTTGTCGGCGGCCATCCTAGTGTTGTTTCCGGCCCTGCTGACCATTCCATTTCTGATTGCAAATGCCAGCACAGATACACACCACGTATTTGATGGTTTTCTTTTTAATCCTATTGACGGCCAAAGTTACCTGGCGAAGATGCGCCAGGGCTATGAAGGCTCTTGGCTCTTCACGCTACCGTATACGGCCGATCCGGGTGAGGGTGCAGCCATCAATCTTTACTATTTATTTCTGGGACATGTGGCGCGGACCTTTGGCTTGTCGCTGCTGTTCACGTTTCATGCCGCGAGGATTTTGGGCGGGATCGCTCTCGGCTTGGCCTTGTATGTCTTCTTTAGGAGGGTATTTCCAGACCGCGGTTCTCAGGATTTCGCTTTCTCACTTGCCCTGTTCGGCTCGGGCCTTGGCTGGCTCGTCATCTGGTTTGGTTCTTTCACCAGCGATTTCTGGGTGGCCGAAGCTTATCCCTTCCTCGCCAGTCTCACCAACGCGCATTTTCCACTGGGTCTAGCCCTCCAGGTTTGGCTGCTTTCATTGGCAACGGCTGCGCCGGGACGCGGCGGCAAGCAGCTTGCCTTTGCCGCTTTAGCCGCGGTTCTTCTTTCCATCATTTTTCCATTCGGTTGGATTGTCGTGGTTGTTACGTATGGCGGCCATTTGTTGTGGCTGATACTGAGACATGAGCTGATTGCTGGAAATGTGTGGACCCTATTGGCAATTGTTGCCGGAGGGTTTCCCTATGCCGCCTACGCCCTTTGGGTAACAAATTCACATTTAGTTCTGTCTCAATGGAACGCGCAAAACATCACGCCGACTCCCGGCTTGCTGGATCTAAGCATCAGCCTCCTGCCGGCTTTGCCGCTCGCGGTCTGGGGTGCCTACTGTACTTTTACAAGGGGAACAAATGGTTCACGCCTTCTGGCCGTCTGGCTGCTTGTAGGAATTATCCTTATCTACGTTCCTTTCGGCCTGCAGCGCCGCCTGATCAGTGGTCTCTTTATCCCAGTGGCCGGGTTGGCCGCAACGGCATTCGCCAGGCTGGAACTTCGTCCATCGTTTCGTAGATTTGCGGCGACTGCCTTGTTCGCTTTAGCCCTGCCTACGAACGCTATCCGTGCCATCGGAAGCGTCGCTGCCGTGGCCGAAAACGATTCGCGTTTCACCCTCTCTGTTCAGGAACTAGAGGCCTTTACATGGCTAGAAGGGACCGCGCTCCCCGGTTCGTTGGTTTTGGCTTCGCCGGATAGTGGCTTGCTGTTACCGGCGTACGCGCCGGTGCGCGTCGTTTACGGGCATCCCCTGGAGACCATCGACGCCGATGCGCGCCATGCCGAAGTGACCGCCTTCTTCAGCGGGGCCCTGGACCAGGCCGCCGAAATTGATTACCTTGAGGAGTGGGGAGTAGACTACGTGCTTTATGGGCCTCGCGAGCGGCAGCTTGGATCGCTTCCGGAGTTACCCGGCTGGCAGCTCGTCTTTGATCAAGATGATCTGATACAGATATGGGCGCACCCTCAAAACTAATGTCGCCGCTCCCCATCCGCCGCGAGCGCGCCTGGGTGCTCGCCTTTTCCATCGGCCTCATCCTGCTTACGGGTTTGCCTTACGTGGCCGCTGCCACGCAACCCCAGATGGAGTTCACCGGGTTCATCTACGGCGTGGAAGATGGGAACTCCTATATCGCCACGATGCTGGCCGGGGCCAATGGAGATTGGCTATTTCAGAGCCCTTATACGACCCACGCCCAGAATGGCGCGCTGCTCTTCCTCCCCTACCTTTTGCTTGGCAAACTGGTAGGACCAAACGCACAACACGGCCAATTGGTTCTCCTGTTCCATGTGTTCCGCTCGCTTTCATTAATCGCGCTTTGTTTTGCAGCCTATGAATTCCTCGCCCTTTTTATCAACCGTTTGAGCCTGCGCAGATTGGGCCTTGCACTGGTCACTCTGGGCGCCGGCCTCGGCTGGCTGTTGTGGTTTCTTGGGGTGCCCTCGTTTTTTGGTTCGATTTCCTTGGATTTCTATTCACCAGAGACTTTCGGATTCCTGGCGAACTTCATGCTGCCCCACATTGTGCTGGCCCGCGCGCTGCTTTTGTGGGGTCTGCACCGGTACTTGCGAGGAGCCAGCGGCGGAGCTTGGCTGGACGCGCTCATTTGGTTCTCTATGGCGCTCTTCCAGCCGATCACGGCTGCGGTGGGCTTGGTTCTGATTGCCGCGCACACCGCCTTCCGCCTGGCGTCACGGCAAGCCCGGCGCTCCCTGGCGTTAAAGGACATCCTGGCCTTTGCGAGACCCCTTATTGGCCCGGCCTTAGGTGCTGGCTCGATCTTACTTATTTCTGTATGGCAATATCTGACCGATGATTACCTGCGTGCCTGGGCAATCCAAAATCAATCTCTATCCCCCAATATCATTCATTACCTCCTCGCGTATGGCTGGATGCTGCCCTTTGTCTATTTGGGCGCGCGCGCTCTGTTGAGCAAGGATCGGACCAAGGCCAGCTTCTTGTTAGTGTGGCTGACGCTATTGCCGCTGTTGATCTACGCGCCGATCGGGCTACAGCGCCGCCTCGCAGAAGGCGCCTGGGTCATGTTGCTGATTCTGGCGCTGAACGCTTTTGACAAGGGCAGGTTGGCAAAAAGGTCGCGCGAGCTATGGGTATTTTCCCTGGCGGTGCCCAGCACCTTGCTCTTGTTGTTCGGCGCCTGGCAGCTGGCCACCCAACCGGCGGTTCCAGTTTTCCGGCCGCCGGATGAAATCGCGGCTTTCCAGGGACTGCGCGCGCTTGCGCAACCATCGGACGTAGTAATGGCCTCTTACGCCACCGGGTCTGCCTTGCCGGCGTGGGCGCCACTGCATGTCGTGGCAGGCCATGCTACTGAAAGCGTCGGGCTCGATAAGCTGCTCCCCCGAGTGCAGGCCTTCTATCAGGGCCGCACGTCAGACGACGTGCGCCTCGAATTCCTGCAGCAGCACAATGTTGCTTACGTTTTCTGGGGTCCGAATGAACAGGCCTTTGGCTCCTGGTTGCCTTATCAGGAAAGCTACTTAGAACGAATCGTACAGGTAGGGGAATATCAGATCTACCGCGTGCTGGCGGATGAAGCGTTTGATTGAACTGAAAAGAAAGCTCAGCGCACGGGCCGGCCCGCGCTGGCTCCTCGTGCTTGCCCCGTTCGTCTTGCTTGCTCCGGTTTGGCTGGCGGGCAAGGCGTTGTATTGGGGCACGCCGTCCACGCAATTCATCCCCTGGTGGTGGCAGGCCTGGCAAACCATCCGGGCCGGGGGATGGCCGCTGTGGAATCCGCTGGTGGGCATGGGCGCGCCCCTCTTGGCCAATTATCAGTCGGCGCTGTTCTACCCGCCGACCTGGATCTACTTGAGCCTGGCCGCCTTGGGCGGCCTGCAATTGATGGCTTGGGGCCAGGCCATCGTGGTTGCCCTGCACCTGGCCTGGGCGGGTTGGGGCATGGGCTTGCTTATCAAACGCCTCGGAAAGAGCGAGTTGGCTCAAACCGTTGGCGGCTTAGCCTTTTCGCTTTCCGGCTTTCTAGTGGCCCGTGCCCATTTCCTTAGCATCAATGCCGCCGTGGCCTGGCTGCCTTGGATCCTTTTGGCCGCCTTCAATTTGGCCCGCGAACCCAGGCGGGCGGGCTCCATCCTCTTGTTGGCCCTAGTTCTCGCTATGCAGTGGCTGGCCGGTCACGCCCAGCTAGCTTGGTACACCTTGCTGCTGGCGATTATGTGGACCGCTTTCTGGGCCTGGAGCGCCGGCCGCGGCCGGCACTTGTGGCGGGCCGCCCTGGCCTTTGCCGCGGCTGGCTTATTGGCCTTCGCGCTATCCGCGGTCCAGCTCATCCCGACTGCCGAATACTTGTTGAACTCTCAACGCGCCGCGCAGGTGGATTTTACCCAGGCAGCGACATACTCATTCTGGCCCTGGCGGCTGCTGACCGCCTTGGCGCCTAACTTCTTCGGCAACCCGGCGGCGGGTAACTACTGGGGCTATGGCAATTATTGGGAGGACGCCATCTACATCGGCATCCTCCCATTGCTGCTGGCCATTGGAATGCTTATCACCGCCAGGAAGCGGGAGAAAGAAAGATCTTTGCTCCTGTTCCTTGGAGTCATCGGCGCCATTTCCTTTCTCATCGCCTTGGGCAGCAACACGCCCATATTTGAATGGCTTTTCAGAAACGTCCCCAGCTTCGCTCTCTTTCAGTCGCCGACGCGCATCAGCATTTGGCTCGTCTTCGCCTTTGCATTGCTGGCCGCCATCGGCGTGGATGCATGGAGGCGGCCAGTCGGACGGGCTTTGTATTGGTCGCGGTTGGCGGTTGCCGCGGCTGCAGCCATCACCATTCTGGCCGCCGCGGGTACTTGGCTGCAAGCTCCCGATGGCATCGCTGGCGCCGACACATTCGCCTGGGGTGCCTTGTCAATGGGCATAGTTTTGGTGGGGGCTGCTATCCTCAACCTAAGGGCGCCGAGAAGGCGCGGGTTCAAAGATCAGCGCTGGGGATGGCTGATCTGCCTGCTAGCCGTCGACCTGCTTTATGCAGGGTGGGGGCTAAACCCCGGTGCGAGCCTGGACTTGTACAACGAGGATCCCTCTTCGCAAGCCGAACTTCGCCAAGCCGTAGGCGTTGGCCGCACTTACTTTTTTGCCAACGATGAGTATGCCCTAAAGTATGAACGACTATTTCGCTTCGATGCCTTTGCTAGCGTCGATCCGTCGGAAATCCGCAGCAGCCTCCTGCCCAACATCGGTATGCTGGACGGCATCCCATCCGCCAACAACTTTGACCCGCTGGTGCCCGCGCGCTACCAGGATTGGATGGATGTGTTGCAGGCCGTTTCTCCAATTGACCAGGCGCTCATGCTACAGCGCATGGGGGTTACCTGGGTCGCTCTGCACGGACTTGAGCGATGGGAGGGGCTGATAGACAAAGGGCAGTTTGCCCCAAGAGCGCGTTGGCTGTCATGCAGCGACGTAGTCGCGACCCCGCAGGAGGCACTGGATTTCGTCGCCTCGGAGGACACCTCGTCGGTTATGGTCATCGAGGCAATTGATGCAAATGCCGAGCGACTATGCCGGTTACCCTCTCTTTCCGGTGCGGCCGCCTTGGTTTCCCGGCCATCAGCCAACCATGTTGTTGTCCCGATAGATTCACCCACGGGTGGCTGGCTCATGCTATCCGATACTTGGTACCCCGGCTGGCGCGCCTTCGCCAACGGGCAGGAACTTACCGTCTATCCGGCGGATAGCCTCTTCCGCGCTGTGTATCTGCAGCCAGGGACCTATACACTTGAGTTCGTATATCAACCCCTTAGCTTCGAACTCGGCTTAGTCATCAGCGCCGCGGCCTGGCTATCCGTGGGCCTCTTCTGGCTATGGATCAAGTCCCGCGGTAAACTTCGCCACGGCGGTCAAACCCACGCAATCCTCTAGGTTCATGATAAACAGACGTAGTCTTTTCCTGGCTCTCCTGCTTGTTCTCGTCGCCCTTGCAGTAATTTGGATCCAGCGGGAGCCTTTGCTCGCTCTGCTGAGTTTCCTTGGCGACCGGCAAGCGCTGATCGCTTATATCAACAGTTACGGCTTGCTTGGGCCTATAGTCTTGGCCCTGCTTCAAGCCCTTCAGATATTGATCTCCGTGGTTCCAGGTGATCTGTTTTATTTCAGCGCTGGGTACGTTTATGGTCTCCCGATGGGCTTCGTGCTGAATCTATCGATGACTACGGGCGCCGGCCTGCTGGCTTTCCAGATCGCCCGCCGCTGGGGCCGCCCGGTTGTGGACCGTTTGGCGCCGGCCCGCGTCGTCGACAGGTGGGATGCCACGGCCAGGCACCACGGCTTCGTGTTCTTCCTGCTGAGTAATATGCTTCCGGTTTTTCCAACCGATACGATGAACTATGTGGCCGGGCTGAGCCCCATCCCCTGGCCGCGGTATGCCCTGGCCAGTTTGCTGGGGCGCGCGCCTATGGTCTTCCTGTATACGCTGCTAGGCGCCTATGGCACCAATGTCGCTTCCCTTGCCCTCTCACCTGTAACGTGGGGGATTGTGGCGCTCGTCGTTGGCGCACTATACGTCCTGTGGCTGACCATCTTCAGGCAGCTGGTTGCAGAGGTAATGAGTCCCAAACCGACCCATGGAGCCTAATCAGATGCTGGTGAACACCTCGCCGGTGGGGACTCCGGACAGGCCTTTTGATAACCCTGCTGTCGAACCGCCTCAGGTGAGCGATCATTTTGTACAGTTGCCCAAGACGAACCTGCATTACATTAAGTGCGGGGACGGGCCGCCGCTCATCATGGTTCCGGCCACCATCTCCAAGATCGAGAACTGGCTGGCCTTGGCCCAGTTCCTTGGCCAGCGCTTCACCGTGTACTTCTTCGAACTCCCCGGGCATGGAAAGTCCTCGCCGTTTCCGGAGCCATTCTGTTCTACCCTGGCGGCTGAAACGGTGGAGGCCCTCATTGACCGCCTTGGTTATCAGACCGTTTCGTTGATGGGTTTCTCCTTCGGCGGTATTCTGGCGGTCACCTCGCTGGCGCGCCTCCGCGCTCGTATCGAGCAGGTCATCCTGATTTCCCCGGCCATCTCCCGCCGCGCTCTCAAGTACTCCAGAATCCACCTTTGGCTCCTAAAACGAGGGGTGCGCCTTTTGCGCAAACCCGGTGTTCGTGCCGCCACCTTGCGCCTGATCCGCAGTCCGCGCTCCAGTCCTCTGCTGGGTTGGCTGTTTACCAAGGCCGGCAAAGTAGAGAAAACCATCCCCATGCAGGAGGTCTTTCAAAAGGTGACGGACAGTACTGCGGATGTCCTTTCGTATCAGATTGGTGAAATGCTGGACTTTGAAATGGATGGGCAGGGGGAACCGTTTTCGCAACCCTGCTACTTCGTCATGTCCACCCGCGACCCATTACTGGATTTTGGGACCACTTTGCGGGTGGTGAACCGGCAGTTCAAGACCGTGCATGTGCAGCGCTTCGATTTTCCCTATCACCAACCCCCTCGTCCCCCCACCTTCAATGAATTCGTTCGGGACTATGGCCGGATGTTAGATTACATAAAGGCCAAATAGGTCAAGCTCGCCTAGGCGAGCATTTCACACCGGCAAGCGATTCGGTTAGATTCGAATTTCGGGACCTTTCACCCAGGCCCAAGTACCACCCATAAAGCGCGCATTCGCTTTGTGCTGACATTGGACAAGCGGTGGGGTGTGTTCGAGTCGAAAACGATGCTGTCGCCCTCTTTAAGTGTATGGGCCTCGAAGGCCAGCTCCACCTGCAGTTCACCTTCCAGCACCAGCCCGAATTCGCGCCCATCGTGGCTGGACATCGTCTGGCCAGACTTCGCTTCGGGTTGGTAGATGACTTCAAGGAATTCCGCGCTGGGTTCCGCCCCGCCGGTTAGGCGCTGCCAGGTGATCCCACTTTGCAGCTCGATCATTGGACGGGACTCGCGGTGGATAACGGGTGAGCCTTGCTTCTGATCTGTGGCGAATCCCACCACTTGCGTTGCAGTACCGCCTGACACCATGGCTTCACGCAATTCGCTTGCGGTCAGCTCGCCCGGCTCAATGACTTCGGAGTTACTTACAGGTTGATGATCATTTCCGGAGGGGAAAAAATAGTCCAGGGAAACATCCAATGCAGCTGCTATCTTATAGAGGGAGCGAACCGATGGGTAGGCCTTACCTGTCTCGATCTGGCTGAGCATACTGGCGCTGATATCCGCGGCAGATGCGAGCTCACGCAGGCTCATTTTGCGATCCTGGCGTACTGCGAGCAGCTTTTTGCCTATGGCCGTTGGGTTTTGGTTAGTGTCTTCCAACATATACCAAATAGTAACCGATTTTGTTCAATGCAGGTTGACAAAAAGTCGGTTTGTCCTATAATTTGTTCAATTCCACGAAACAACCAGCAGAGGAAAAGCTTACAAAGGACTTCGAACCATCCAGTTACTCGATGACTTCTCGCGGTGTTGTCACTATAGCACTAAAGAAACAGCGAAGTCCTATATTCGCCGGTGTTATGCAATCGCTTTGCCCATCAAAGTAAAGGAATGAGAGGCCGATATGCACCTTAGGACCTATGGAACTATGGGCGTGGATTGGGAACAGAGGGTGGATTATGAGCGCCTTCGCACTGCCCGCCTTGCTCGGGTAAAGCGCATGTTGAAGGAATCCGAGATCGGGGCACTCCTTTGCTTCGATATGAATAATATCCGCTACATCACAAACACGACCATAGGAACCTGGGCCATGGACAAGCTCGGGCGCTTTTGCTTGTTGCCGCAGGACGATGATCCCATAAACTGGGATTTCGGTTCGGCGGCCAAGCACCACACTCTGTATGCGCCCTGGCTGGGCGAAGGCCGTTCGCGCGCTGGCATCTCCACGTTGCGGGGAGCGATGCCCAGGGGCGCCCACCGAGCTGAGGATGTTGCGCGCAAGATCCGCATCGAATTGGAAGAGCGTGGGCTCGAAAACGAACCCGTTGGCGTAGATGTGGTCGAGCCCCCGGTGTTGTTTGCTTTGCAAAAGGAGGGCCTGAACATCGTTGATGGTCAGGAACTGATGATGGACGTTCGCGCCATCAAGACCGAAGATGAGATTACGCTTCTCAACATGGCGTGCATGATGGTGGACGCGGCTTATGAGGAACTGTATGAATTTATGCGGCCTGGCGTTCGCGAGAATGAATGCGTGGCTCTAGTTAACAAGGTGCTCTACGAACACGGCTCAGAGCATGTTGAGGGTGTCAACGCCATTTCCGGCGAACGCTGCAGTCCACATCCCCATATATTTAGCGACCGCGCTATGCGACCCGGCGACCCCGCTTATTACGATATTTTGCATTCTTATATGGGATACCGAACTTGTTACTATCGCACTTTTGTGCTCGGTTCCGCTTCCCAGGCTCAAGTGGATGCTTACAAGCGTTGCCGCTATTATCTCGACGCCGCCATCAATACCATCAAGCCGGGTGTCACTACTGCGGATGTCGTCAAGCTGTGGCCGAAGGCCGAGGAATTCGGCTTTCCGAACGAAGAGGCTTGTTTTGCCTTGCAATACGGCCATGGCGTAGGTTTGGCCATTTGGGAGAAACCCGTGTTCAGCCGGCTGGTCTCCTTTGATAGCCCGCAAGTCATTGACGAGGGCATGGTCTTTGCCCTCGAAACATACTGGCCCGCCACGGACGGCTGGTCCGCGGCCCGTATCGAAGAACAACTCGTCGTCACCAAAGATGGCGCTGAAGTGATTACCCGTTTTCCCGCCGAAGAATTAATGGTGGCCGGTAAGCGCTACTTCACAACGAATGGTTGGCTCCCAAATGTTCGTGAGACCCAGTCCCATAGGAACATTAACTACACCGGTGTCAACTACGGTGGCGCCGGAATGCCAGATGGGAATGGCGCAAACGAACGCCCGGCCGCCAAAAAGGCCGAAGCCAAAAAGAAATAACGTCCAGAGACTCGCAAATAATGCACTACGTATCCGGCTTAGACAGAATTGTTGCTTCGACCCCTGTTGGTTTTGAGGCAAAAAGCAAGGATTTTTCGCGCCTGACATATGTGGACAATAAAATAGGCTCTGTGCATATGGGCGCAGGTATCTGCACGTTGGGGGCGGGTGGGTCGATCAATCACCACCTGCACGCATTCGAAGAAAGCTTCTATATTTTGGAAGGGCAATTGGCTGTTTGCATAGGAGAGCAAGCTTTCACCCTGGGGCCAGGCAATTACGGGCTGATCCCCACCGGGGTTGAACATGCGTTTCGGAACGCAAGCTCAGCGCCGGCGCGGTGGCTGGAAATGCAGGCTCCCCAGCCGCGCCCGTCCGAATACGGCCAAGACACCTTCTTCGTGAGCGGCAACTTCCCAGAAGCCAAGCCGCTGGACCTTGCCCAAGCCAAGGACAGCATGCTAGGCTTCTTCGACGAATCTCAATTGCCCAAACCCGGCGCCTCCTCGCAAATGGAAGGGTTCAATCCCACTACAGGTGTTGCCATAAAGATGTTCGTGGATCGTTCATTCGGCGCGGTTCACCAGTCCCTCTTTCTCATTCAATATCAACCGGGCGCTAGGATCGAGCCTCACGACCATACCTTTGAGGAGTCGTACTACATCGTAAGCGGCCGTGTAAAGGCTACCGCTGATGGCAAAGCATATGATCTGGGTCCGGGAGATGTGATTTGGACCAGCGTAGGGTGCATTCATAGCTTTGAAAACTCAGGGTCTGAGCCGGTTACCTGGATCGAAACTCAGGCTTCATTACCTCCTGCGAAGGAGGCCTTTCGTTTCGAACGCGATTGGGCCGGAAAGTATTCGGCTTAGGGAGCATCCATGGCAAAGATCGGTTTTATCGGCCTGGGGGTGATGGGCAGCCGTATGGTCACTCGTCTCATGGCCGCTGGCCACAAGGTTACGGGTTACAACCGTACCAGGGCCAAGGCGCAAGCGCTCATCGACGCAGGCATGCTCTGGGCCGACACGCCCAAAGCCGTGGCGGAAGCATCTGAGATTACGCTCAGTATTGTCAGCGACACCAAAGCGCTGGAGCAGATCGCCGATGGCCCGGACGGCGTGATCGCGGGTTTGAGCGCAGGGAAGATCTTTGTGGACATGAGCACTGTAAGTCCGGCCGCGATCCGCAGCCTGTCTGCCAAAGCGAAGGCCAAGGGTGGGGAGATGCTGGACACGCCGGTTTCCGGCAGTGTTGCTACCTTGGAGCAGGGGCAACTCACCATGATGGTTGGCGGTGATCCCGATGCTTTCAAGAAGGCGGAGCCGATCTTACTCGCCATCGGGATGAAGGCCACCTACGTGGGCAAAAGCGGACTGGCGGTTTCGCTCAAGATTGCCACCAATCTCAACATCGCCGCCCAAATGTTGGCGTTCAGCGAATCGGTTCTCCTGGCGGAGAAGTCAGGCATCAAACGCGAAACAGCCATCGAAGTGATGATCAATAGCGTGGTCGGTTCGGCGTTGCTGAAATACAAATCACCCTTTCTGATCAAAATGCCTGACCAGGCCTGGTTCAATCTCGATATGATGCAAAAGGACATCCAATTGGCTTTGGAGTTAGGCAAGGAAGTAGATACGCCGCTGCCCGCCACAGAGGTCAGCAGCAAATGGGTCAAGGCCGCCCAGGATATGGGCCTCGGCAAAAAGGACTTCGCCGTCATGATCGAGGCGTTGAAGAAGTAACTGGAGCGAGAATGGCAAAAACAGCAAAGAGAACCAAGCCAACGCAAAAGGCAAGAGCCAATTCGAAGTCCATTAACGGTGTGGATGTAGAGGACTGGCTGACCATGTACCAGCAGATGGTGCGCATTCGCCATTTTGAAGAACGCGTGAATGGCCTCTATACTGCCGCCAAGATGCCAGGCCTGGCCCACCTTTATATCGGCGAGGAAGCGATCGCTGTGGGCGTGTGCTCGGCGTTGAACTCGGACGATTACATTACCAGCACTCATCGCGGCCACGGCCATTGCATTGCGAAGGGCGCCGAGGTGGACATCATGTTTGCCGAGTTGCTCGGCAAGGCCGCAGGCTACTGCCAGGGCAAGGGCGGCTCCATGCATATCGCCGACCAGAAGAATGGCAATCTCGGGGCCAATGCCATCGTGGGCGGCAGCGCCGGGATCGCCATCGGGGCCGCCTTTTCCGCCAAGCGGCTCGGCACCGGACAGGTGGCCGTGTGCTTCTTCGGCGAAGGTGCATTGGGGCAGGGGCTGATGTACGAAACTATGAACTTAGCCCAGCTGTGGAAATTGCCCGTGATCTTCGTGTGCGAGAACAACCAGTACAACGAATACACACATTTCTCCGAGACTGCAGCAGGTCAAATCGTTGAGCGCGGCCGTGCCTTTGGCATCCATGCAGAGGAGCTCGATGGCCAGGATATCCGCGTTGTATACGAAGCAGCGCTCCGTTTGGTCGAGCGCGCGCGCAAGGGTGAGGGCCCCGCCTTCCTCATGTGCCATACTTATCGCTACCACGGTCATCACGTTGGCGATATCGACCGCGCCTATTACCGCAAGAAAGAGGAGGAGAAAGATTGGGTCGAGAACCGTGACCCTATTGTGATCTTCGGCGATTGGATCATTAAACAGAAACTCTCCGACCGCTCAGTGCTCGACAGTATCAGTTCTGAGGTTAAGGCTGAAGTGGAGCGCGGCGCGCAGTTCGCGTTGGATGCTCCGTACCCCGATGCCTCCGAGGTTGACACGAATGTCTACGCCTAACAGCCAAAGCAACGGCACTGGCCGTGTGATCACCATGGGCCAGGCCATACGCGAAGCTTTGGCCGAAGAGATGCGCCGCGATCCCAACGTCTTCGTCCTGGGGGAGGACGTGGCCGAGGCCGGGACCGCTTTCAAGGTCCTCAAAGGGCTCGTGGAGGAATTTGGCACCGATCGCGTGATCGACTCCCCCATCTCCGAGCCCGGCATCACCGGCCTTGGCGTGGGGGCGGCCATGACGGGCATGCGCCCGGTCATCGATATTATGTTCGGCGACTTCATCACTCTCACCATGGACCAAATGGTCAACCAGGCGGCCAAGATCCATTACATGTCCGGCGGCAAGCTCAAGGTCCCCATGGTCTTGCGCACCACCATGGGCGCCTCCCGCCGCTCGGCCGCTCAGCATTCGCAATCCCTGCATGCCTGGTTCAGCCACGTACCGGGTCTCAAAGTGGTGATCCCTTCAACGCCGTACGACGCCAAGGGCTTGCTCAAGACGGCTATTCGAGATGACAATCCTGTGGCATTCTTCGAAGACAAGATGATGTATCAGCTCAAGGGCGAGGTGCCCGAAGAGGAGTACACCATCCCGTTCGGCGTGGCCGATATTAAACGTGAAGGCAGCGATATTACTATAGTTGCCACTAGCAGCATGGTTCAGGTGGCGCTGGCCGCGGCCGAAAAACTTGCCGGGATTGGCATTAGCGCCGAAGTTGTCGACCCACGCACCACCTTCCCCCTCGATAAAGAGACCTTGATCGAATCTGCCAAGAAGACCAGTCGTGCCATTGTGGTCGACGAAGGTTACGAGCGCTATGGTGTCACCGCCGAGCTAGCTTCTGTGATCGCCGATGGCGCCTTCTATTACCTGGACGCGCCAGTCAAACGCATGGGCGCCATGGATGTGCCCATCCCCTTCTCGCCCGCCCTTGAAGACTTGACCATTCAGACCGCCGATACTGTGTTCGAGATGGCCAAGACAGTATGCGGCCGCATTTAATGGAGTGTTCCCCTGGCTACTGACGTGATCATGCCGGCCTTGGGTATGGCCCAGGAGACCGGCAAGCTGCTCAAGTGGTACAAGGCCGAGGGCGAACAAGTAACCAAGGGTGAGCCGCTGATGGAAGTCGAGACCGACAAGGTCACCGTTACCATCGAGGCCACCGAAGGCGGCCAGCTTGCCAGCGTGATGGCCGTGGCCGGCCAGGATATTCCCGTTGGTGAGACCATCGCTTATTTACTTGCTCCTGGCGAAAAAGCGCCGCCGCGGCTTACCAAGGTAGCCTCTGCGCCAAAGCCGGTTTCGCCTTCGCCCAGGCCCTCCCCGCAACCTCAAATGGCTCGCCCCGTGATCCAACCGAGCCGCGCGCCCGCTGCGGCTCGAGCCAGGAACAAGGCTACCGTAGTGATCAACGCCAGCCCGATCGCCGCCCGCATGGCCCTCGAAAATGGAATTGACCTGGCAGAAATCAAGCCCTACGGTGGGCGGGTGACCAAAGATGATGTGCTGGCTTACCTCCAGTCTCGTGGCCACCCTGCGAGCCGTGTGCGTGTGCTCTCGTCGCCCAAAGCCAAACGCCTGGCCAAGGAGCTTGGCCTCGATCTCGCTACTATTTCCGGCACTGGCCCGTTCGGGGCCGTGCTTGCCATTGATCTTCCGCTCCCAGCTTCTTCAAAGGCGGCGGCTCCAGTGGCCGCTCTGCCCGAAGGGTACTCCGAGGTTGCGCTCAGTACCTTGTGGCGCGTCATGGCCGAGCACGTCACGCAGAGCTGGAAAGAGGTCCCGCATTTTTATCTAGTGCGTGAAGTCGATGCGTCCGCCTTAATGGCCGCCCATGACAAGTTTCAGGGGAAGGGTGGGGCGAAGGTGACTTTCACTGACATGTTGGTGAAACTCGTTGCTCTGGCCCTTCAGCAGCACCCAAATGTGAACGCAACGTGGGTGAACCAAACAGTCGTTCTGATCAAAGACATCAATGTGGGTTTGGCGGTCGGCGTTCCTGATGGGCTTGTCGTGCCCGTTATCCCCAAGGCCAATGAGCTTTCCATCCCTGAGATCGCTCAACGCCGCACAGAGATCGTCGAGCGCGCCAGCAACAAGTCGCTCAAGCCTCAGGACATCCAGGGAGGCACGTTCAGCCTTAGCAATCTTGGCATGCACAATATCGATGGCTTCAATGCCATCGTCAACGCGCCTCAGGCCGCCATCCTGGCCGTCGGCCGCATCGTAGAACGTGTAGTGGCTGTGGATGGTAAACCCGCTGTCCGCCCCATGTTGGCGATGACCCTTTCGTGCGATCATCGTGTTGTCGACGGGCTGCGCGGCGCCCAATTCCTGGATACGCTAGTCAGGTTCATCGAACAGCCACTCTTATAAGGGAGCATCATGGAAACCTCTCAACGATTGCGCGGGTCTGAGACTCGCACTGCAAAAAGCGGCGCCAAGGCTGAAATGGGCGAATACGGTGTCCTTCTTAACGGCAAATGGCTCAAGACCGGCGACGCCATCGAAGTGCACAGTCCCTATGACGATGCCCTGGTGGCCGTTGTGCACCGTGCAGGTCCTAAGGAGATCCAACAGGCCATAGAAGTCGCGACGGCTGCCTTCCAAGTCACCCGTAAGCTGCCGTCCTGGAAACGCGCCGATGTACTCATGAAGGTCAGCAAGGGTATTGCCGCCCGTCGCGAGGAGCTTGCTCGCACGATTGCACTCGAAGCTGGTAAGCCCATACGCACTGCCCGGCTGGAGGTCGACCGCGCCAGCTTCACCTTTCAGGTCGCTTCGGAAGAGGCCAAACGCATATATGGCGAGATCGTGCCGCTGGATTGGCTGCCCGGTGCCGAAAACCGCGTGGCTCATGTTATGCACGTTCCTCTTGGCCCCATCGTGGGTATAGCTCCCTTCAACTTCCCCCTCAACCTGGTCGCCCACAAAGTGGCGCCTGCCATAGCCGCTGGCAACTCCGTCATTCTCCGCCCGGCTTCGGCCACACCATTGAGCGCACTTAAGCTCGGCGAGCTTATTTTGGAAGCCGGCTGGCCTGATGGTGGCCTGGCAGTGGTTCCCTCGGCGACAAAGGATGCAGCTCCCTTGATTGAAGACCATCGCATCAAGTTGCTTAGCTTCACGGGTAGCCCTGCTGTCGGCTGGGCGCTCAAAGGGAGGGCAGGCATGAAGCGCGTTACCCTTGAACTCGGCGGCAACGCCGGCGTAATCGTGCATGAGGACGCTGACCTCAAATATGCCGCCGAACGCGTGGCTTGGGGCGGCTTCTCTTATGCCGGCCAATCCTGCATTTCAGTGCAGCGCGTATATATCTCGCAGAAGGTCTATGAAGGCTTCGTAGACGACCTGATGCCGCGCGTCAAAGCCCTTGTAGTTGGCGACCCGCTGGACGAAAAGACCGACGTTGGGCCGATGATCGATGCCGGGGCAGCCGAGCGGCTCGAAACCTGGGTCAAGGAAGCCAAGGCGGGCGGGGCGGAGATATTGACCGGCGGCAAGCGCACGGGCACTCTGTTTGAGCCCACCGTGCTGGCCTCGATCCGTGAGGATATGTCCGTCTCGTGCCAGGAAGCCTTCGGTCCGATTGTCGGTCTTTATCAGTATGCCGACGTTAGCCAGGCCATCCGCGCCGTCGATGACAGCGACTTTGGTTTGCAGGGCGGCATCTTTACCAACGATATGCGCGTCATCCAGGAAGCCTTCGATCAGCTCTCGGTCGGCGGGCTGATGGTTAACGATGTCTCCACCTTCCGAATGGACCACATGCCTTATGGGGGCGTCAAGCAATCCGGCCTTGGCCGTGAAGGCCTGCGCTACGCAATTGAAGAGATGAGCGAGTTGAAATTGCTCACCTTCAACAACCGAAGTTAACCTTTGTAGTTAACTGGCGGCAAAGATGTGATCCCGGGCTTCGCTCGTGATCTTCCTTAAGTGCGCCAGGTCCGCATCGACCAGTTCGCCGTTCCGCTTCAACGTTCTTCCACTGACGATCACCGTGTCCACATTGCTGGTGTCCATTGCCCAGACCACGGCGCCAATCGGGTCGTTGACGGGCATCACGTTGATCGAGAATTGCCTCAGGAGCACAATGTCTGCCTCCTTGCCTGGCGTCAGAGTGCCGATCCGGTCGGCCATCCCCACCGCGCGCGCTCCGGCCACCGTCACATACTCGAGCACATCCCGCGTTGTGATTCGATTAGGGGAGATGTGGCGGGCAAGCTTCTTTTCGAATGATAGGGCGTGCTGCATCGATATCGCTGCTCGCATTTGGGTGAATAGATCGCCGCGAGAGACTCCTTCAGAATCGATGCCTAGGCTGGGTTGGATATCCAGATCCAGCATCCGCTGGATGGTGGGCTGGCCGTAACCCAACATCATCTCTGCGGCCGGGGCAAGCGAGACCTCGACTTCATGGTCCTTTATTAGCCGCAGATTTGCCTCGCTAAGTGTGTTGCAGTGGGCGAAAAGGACATCAGGTCCAAGTAGGTTGGCTTTGGCTGCCTGAGCAATTCCTTCCGCGCGCCCTTGCCCGCTCATGCCCACCTGAGTGGCGATCCGCAAGCCCATCTCCCGCGCTGCGGCCCATTCTCGTTTCAAGGACTCGATGGATTCAAATTCAGGCCCGGCGGAGGCCAATGCTGGCCCAATCAGGTTAACTGAGCCTGCAAAACTGGTCTCAATGAAGGTCCGCAGGTCGGACAGTCGAGCTTCCCCGGCACCTTGGCCGGAATCCACACCTATGGCAAATAAACCCCGCATGCCGGATTTTTGCATGGCATCCAGATCCGCCTGGACGTGCTCGTGGGACAAACCGATGTCCGAATAATTCACTATGGTGGTGATCCCGGCATCGGTAGCCCCCAGAGCGCTCGAAAGGGTGCTGGCAAACACATCCGCGGGTCGGAAGCGATTATTGATCTGCCTTTGATTTCCGTTCCTATGGGCAGGGTTTGTTGAAAGAAAACGGGTGCCGGCATTCCGCAGGATCCCCTGCCACATGTGGCGGTGCGTGTCAACAAACCCTGGCATAACGATCATTTGGCTGGCATCGATCTCCTTCACCCCATTAGCGCTGATCTCCTGCCCGACTTCGAGGATCTTTGTGCCTTCGTAGAGCACATCGGCCTTAGAAAAGTTGCCTACCCCAGGGTCTAAGCTGAGGACAGTACCGCCTTTGATTAGGGTTTTTTCCGCCATCTATGACCTCAATTTGGGGTGCTCATATTGCCCCTAAATTGTAATCGTATTTAGTCCTATCAAACAAATGGGAATATTTATGGGTTTTACACCCTATATGGCGGCAACTGTCAAATAGCGCTTAACAAGAGGTTCTGTTTGTTCAATAGGGCTTGACTAATTGCTAACTTTGTTTATACTCTTGACAGTTCCCGTTGTCATATTCGCCTAATTTGACTTATATGATGCCAGCCCCTCACTGGAAGTCGTGCGCTAAGGTCTAGCCTTGATCGGCAAATCACCCAATTCGCTTACGCAACTTCTTACCTCTGTCGTAATCTCTTCACGTTTCATCCCCGTGTGGATTGCCCTGGGGCTGCTGCTAGTTCTGGCCTATCTGTTGGCGCCAGGTACCCTCTCGGCTGCCTCCTTCACCGCGGTCCTGCCATTGGCTTCCTTTCTTGCGATTGTCAGCCTCGGCCAAATGCTCGTGGTGATGACTGGCGGCATCGATCTATCCACTCCAGGGGTTATGACCTTAGCCGCGTTCCTCACTGTGGGTATTAGCGCTGGGGCGAATGAGAATATTCTTCAAGGCCTGGCGGCTGCTCTGGCAGCTTCTGCGCTGATTGGTTTTGCGAATGGCTTCTTGATTGGCGTGTTTCGTTTGAATGCGCTGATCGTAACCTTGGCGATAGGGCAGGTGACCCGCGGCGTTTTGCTGAGATACGCATCGCAGGTTGCCAACGAGGCCTCGGTGCCTACAGGCCTGTCTCAGTGGGCTATCAGCCAAGTGGCTGGCGCCAGTTGGATCTTTTGGATTGCAGCGCTTACCGTGATCGGCGTGAGTGTCATCTTAGGTTATACCGGAATTGGCCGGCGCTTCCGCGCTGTGGGGGCTAACCAGATCGCGGCTCGTATTTCTGGCTTGCGGGTGACTCTGTATGTTGTTATGGCTTATGTTGCCGCGGCCATGCTGTACGGCTTGGCGGGTTTCCTGCTGGCGGCTTTCATTCGTAGCCCAACCCAGGGTCTCGGGGTGCCTTATTTGCTCGGCCCCATTGCCGCGGTTGTGATCGGCGGTGCGTCGTTGAGCGGCGGTTTGGCTAGCGTGCTCTCCACCGCACTGGCCGCATTCTTCCTAACAGTGCTTGACCAGATGCTGAGAGTCATGGGCTTGCCCACTTCGCTGCAATTTGTGGTCTTCGGTGTAGCAATTATCGGTGGCATGGCCGTATCCGGTGACCGGATCGTGGATATGGTCGAGAGCCTTTTCCAACGGCGTTTTGCCAAAGTTCAGGAATAACGATGCCCTGCGTGAAGGAGGTTATTTGAGACAAACGATCAGACGACAAAACTTCGCGGATCGTATCGTGTATCTATAAAGAGAGAGAAAAGGAGAGACATTATGAAACTGAGCAAGCTGCAAACAATTGCCCTACTCCTTGGTGTCTTTGCCATGGTGTTGGCAGCATGCGGTGGCCAGGCACCTGCCCTCGCTGCAGAAGAGCAAGCCCCTCCGCCTACTGACAGCGCCGAACCTGCGGAAGAAGAAGCCGCCCCAGATGACATGACCGATGAATTTGGCGAGATTTACGACGCTGATCCTGCGGTCCTCATGAAGACTATGGGCGTTTCCGATCCGTCGGCGGTTGACCCGGTTGTGGCGGCTGCTATGTATCGCGCCGGTTTGCCGGTTAGCGATGAAATGGCTGCCAAGGCCTTGGAATGCTGGCGCGAGAAGGAATGCGACACCGGCACCGGCGGCCCGATCACAGTGGCGCTGGCTGATGGCTTTGGTGAGAACCTGTGGCGTGAAGTGACCCACATGGAAATGGTTCTGCAAGCCCTCACCTATCCTGAGATCGGCCGCATCATCTACACCACGGCAATGTTCGACACCCAGCAAGCGATTGCTGATGTCCGTGGCTTGATCGCTCAAGGGGTCGACATCATCGTGGGCTTCCCCGATGCTGGCGACGCCCTGCTGCCCGTGGTGCAGGAAGCCACTGATGCAGGCATACTCTACGTCACGCACTCCTATGGTGTACTTGGCGACGGTAGCGCGTACTTGACCTCTGTATCTGAGGATGTTTGTGTTCTCGGCCAGGAATTCGCCCGCCTGTTGAACGAGGAAGTCGGCACTGGCAAAGTTGCCTACCTGGGCGGCACGCCCGGCAACCCGCTGTCTGCCTACTGGCAGAGCTGTGAAACCCCTGCCTTGGGTTCCGGCCTACAGTTGGTCGGCGCTGCCGATACCTTCTGGACCCGCGAGGGTAGCTTTGAAGCCATGTCTGGCTTCCTCAGCGCCCACCCGGATCTGGCAGGCGTTAGCTACGAGGCGGCTGGCTCCTTCATGGGCGGCTTGAGCGCCTACGAGGCTGCCGGCTTGCCGGTGAACCTTGTGCTGACCCTTCGCACGGACGAGACCGTCCTCTTCTGCGAATGGGTAGACATGGGTATGCCCGAGGACTTCAAGATCTACTTCGGCTCTGGCGGTAACTATCAATCTCGTATCGCCCTGACCGCAGCTATGATGCAGCTGAAGGGGTACGAGGTTCCTGCCAGCATCATCATCCCCACCTTTATGCAGCAGGTGAACGAGAGCCACTGCTACCGCGATCTACCGGATGACGCATCCATCTCGTCCATGATCCCGCACGACGTCGTGCGCGAGATGTACCCCTGATCTGAAGAGGGATCTATAGGTTAGTGGCAAAGAAGAACCAGAACCCCAGCAGCGAGAGTTTTGCGCTCTCGCTGCTGGGCGTTTCCAAACGATTTGGCACCGTGCAGGCTCTGCAGAAGGTCAGTCTGCAATGCCTGCCTGGCGAAGTGCACGCGGTTGTCGGCGAGAATGGCTCCGGCAAATCCACCTTGTTGGGCGTTGCAAGCGGCTTCGTGGAGCAGGACGAAGGCACGGTGCAAATCATGGGTAAGCTGCTCGAGACCGACTCGCCCGCCAAGGCGCGCGAGTTAGGCTTGGGAATGGCCTACCAGGAAATCTCCCAAGTGGCGGCCATGACAGTCGCCGAGAATCTCTACATGTCCGCCGCCAGGAAAGATCGCCCGCGTACGTACTGGAAGCTAAAGGACTGGGCTGTCCAAATCCTGGCTCGCTTTGAGCTGGATGATATTTTTGCCGAAGCGCCGGTCGGCTCCCTGGCTTTGGCCGAGCGGCAATTGCTGGAAGTATCAAAGGCCCTGTTATCCGATCCCAAGGTCTTATTGTTGGACGAACCCACCACGGCTATGGGACCTTCCGAGGTGGAGTGGTTGCACCGTACCATCAAGGAGTACGCTGTTCGCGGCGTCTGCATAGTTTATGTGAGCCATCGATTGCCTGAAGTCCTCGGCGTTGCCGATCGCATTACGGTGTTGCGAGACGGCGAGAGCCAGGGAACTTACGATGCTAGCAAGATCGGTGAGACGGAGATCGTAGAGCTGATGATCGGCCGCCCGCTCGAATCCGCCTTCCCGCCCCGCATTGTATTAACTGAAGAAACCGAGACTGTGCTGAAGGTTGAAGACCTGCATGGAGAGTATTTTGGCCCGGTCAGTTTCACCGCCAAGCGCGGTGAGGTCATCGGTGTTGCCGGGGTTGAAGGCAACGGCCAGGGTGACCTCTTCTGGACTCTGTGTGGCGCCATTCCACCCAAGGGCGGCATCGTGAAGGTCAACGACAAGTACGTTAGCCTCACCTCGCCCAACGGAGCGTTGCGCTCTGGCATTATATTGCTCGCCGGGGACCGTAAGCGCGATGCCCTGTTCCTCGTGCTTGGCGTGATCAACAACGCCTCCATTCAGGCTCTAAAGAAATTCAGCCGCGGTGGTTGGCTGCAGCCACGCCGCGAACGGGAGATGGTTGGCCGAATGGGCAAGCGGCTCAAACTGCGTACCCCTTCGCTGGACATGCCAGTAAGCTTCCTCTCCGGCGGCAACCAACAAAAGGTTGTGATGGCTCGACCCTTCCTGGTGGACAATGTCAACGTCATCCTGGCGGATGAGCCCACCCAAGGGGTGGATGTTGCCTCACGCTTTGATATTTACGAGGCCCTCCACGCTAAGGCCAGCCAGGGCGCCGCGGTGATCGTGAAATCAAGTGACCCGATCGAACTGGCCAGCCTGTGCAACCGCGTGTTTGTGATCTCCCGCGGGCAGATCGTGCACGATATTCCACAAGAACAACTGAGCGAACGTACTATTATTGATGCCATGGTGCGCGGAGCCAAGATGGGAAACGTGGAAGATCAGTTTGCCGCGTTCGGAAGAGAAGCGTAGATGAACAGGAACAAGGAGCGCCTTAAGAAGGCAGCAATACGCATCCGCGAGTGGTATCCGCTGATGCTGCTCTTGTTGATGATCTATACCCTCGGTGCCTATTCGGCCGGTCAAAGCGAAGCCTTTCTCTCCGAATACAACCTCGGCAACTTATTGCAGGCCACGCTGCCATTGGCGATCGTGGCCATGGCGCAAGTGAATGCCATGCTAGTCGGTTACCTGGATATTTCCGTCGGCGCTAACATGTCGTTCAGCATTGTGGCGGCTTCCTTCATCATCACCAACGATGCTACTCCGCAGGCCGTAATGATTGGCGCTGGCCTCATTCTGCTGGGCGGTGTGCTGATCGGTCTCTTCAATGCTGTGCTGGTGCGCTGGGTGAAATTACCCTCGATTATTGCTACATTAGCCACGCTGAGCATTCTTGAAGGCGTAGCCTTGGTGCTGCGTCCGGTAGCTTCGGGCGGCATTAATGCAGGCTTACTCTCCGTTTTGCGCACCAAGGCGGGTTGGGTTCCGGTTGCCATGATCATTGTTGTTTTGGTCGCTATCCTTTGGGATATCTGGCTGCGTCGTTCCGCGGCCGGCCTGCGCTTGCGTGCCACCGGCCACGATGTGCGCGCCGCCCGCCGCTTGGGCACCCGCACCCAGTTCATCCAAGTGAGAGCTTTGGTGCTTTCCGGGCTGTTAGCGGCGGTAGCTTCATTCTTTCTGGCTGTGCAAGTCGGCGTGGGAGATGCCCGCGCTGGTGCCAATTTTGCGCTTACCAGCATCGCAGCCGCCGCCTTGGGTGGCACCAGCCTTATGGGCGGTGTAGGCCACTTCACCGGCGCCCTGGCCGTGAGCTTGTTCCTGGCCCTTATCAGCAATATGTTCTCCCTGCGCATCATTACTGCTAGCTGGATCAATGATCCAATTGTGATGGGCTTGCTCACCATCATTGGCCTGGTGCTTTACCAGGTGGATGATCTGCGCATCCTCGTCAAGGAAAATTGGAAGAGATTGCGCCGCGTCTTTACGGCGACCCGTGAACGCCGCAACGGCTATACAGTGGCCAACGTCTTCGTTAGTCCCAACGGAAGTTCGCCTAACGGAAACCCTGCAGACCAGAGCATCTTGCTCAAAGGCGGCACCGTGATGACCCTTGATCCCAAGCTGGGTCTTCTCCAAAAGGGGGATGTCCTGATCGAGGGTAATAAGATCAAGGGGATCGCCCCCAGCCTTCAGAGCAATGGAGCCACACAGGTTATAGACGCATCCAATACCATCGTGATGCCGGGCTTTGTGGACACGCACCGGCACATCTGGGAAGGCTTGCTCCGCAACATCGGCACCGATGTTCCTTTGGAAGGCCGCAGTAGTTACATCACCTTCGTGCTCGGCCGCCTGGGCCGCGCTTACCGTCCCCAGGACGCATACGCCGGCAACATTGTGAGCGCCTTTGGCGCCATCGATGCCGGCATCACTACCTTATTGGATTGGTCGCACATCCAGGCTTCGCCGGAGCACACCGACGCGGTGATCCAGGCGCTCAAAGATTCGAACATGCGCGTCGTCTTCGCCTACGGCTTTCCCTGGTGGGGTAAATACGAGACCAAGCAGCCTGGATGGTTCGTGCGCGCCGCTCGCATGCATTTCACCAGCAAGGATCAGCTGCTCACCTATGCCCTTGCCGCGGCTGGCCCGGAGTTCACCGATTTTGAGGTGACCCGCACCCACTGGAATATGGCTCGCTCAGTGGATGCGCGCATCACTACTCATGTGGGCGTTGGCACCTTTGGTCAGCGCCGCAAGGTGGAAGAATTTGGGCGCAAGGGTGCAGGGCTGATGGGACCGGATACTACCTATATTCATTGCACAACGCTCAACGACACGGAGATCCAGATGATCGTGGACTCCGGAGGCACAATCTCATTGGCAGCCCCTGTGGAAATGATGATGGGCCACGGCATGCCGCCCACGCAAAAGTTCCTCGATCGTGGTCTCAAACCGAGCTTGAGCGTGGATGTGGAAACTAACGTGCCCGGCGATTTGTTCACCCAGATGCGTTCGGTGATCAACCTGCAGCATTCGCTGATCAACGATCGCCGGCTGGCAGGCGAATCCAAACTCCCGGATTTGATCACGGACAAAGACGTTATCGAATACGCCACCATTGAAGGCGCCCGGGCCAATGGGTTGGACCACAAGGTGGGCACGCTCACCCCAGGCAAAGACGCCGACATCATCATGCTCCGTACCGACCGAGTGAATGTGACCCCGCTGAACGACCCATATGGCGCGGTAGTCTGGGGTATGGATACCAGCAACATTGATACGGTGATGGTATCCGGCAAGATCCTCAAAAAGAACGGCATGCTGGTCAATGTCGATCTCAGCGCGGTCAAGAACATGGTCCTGGACGCGCGTGATCATGTGATCAAGCGGTCGCGCTTCCGCGTGCCCGCCATCTAATCGCATGAAGTTCGAGTAGCCGAGTAAGGAGCGCTATGCAGGAAAGGTTTCTTGTTCGCACGGCGAGCCAGGCCGATTTTGTCTTTCCCCCGGCATTTGAGGGGATCAGCAAAGGATTCCGGCGTTGGTCAGTCGTGAACGGCGAATCGGGTTCTGTGCATCAGGAATTCAATATATGTGAACTCGAACCCGGCGGCTCGATCGACTCACATCTGCATTCCTTTGAAGAAAGCATCTACGTTCTCGAAGGTGAGCTGATCTGTGAGACCGAGGATGGCGTGTTTGCTTTGAATAACGGGGATTACGGCGTCATTCACGTCGCCGCGCGCCATGCCTTTCGCAACCGTAGCGGCGCAACGGTGCGCTGGGTGGAGATGCTCGCTCCCCAACCGCGCCTGTGGAAAGAAGGCGATACCTATGCTCAGCCGCCCTTTGCGCGCACTGGCGAACTGTTGCGCATCGATCCGCGCGATCCTCGTACTCGATTCTTCGGTAACATCACCGCCCAGCACATGGATCCTGCCAAACAATCTCAGGAACTCCTCGCTGTTTCCGGAAGCATGCGTACGGCCTTGCTCGTCTACACGGGCATAACCGTAAAGATGATGGTGGATAGTGACTTGGGTGCTTACCTTCACACCATGTTCATGGTCAAGTACATTCCAGGCGGTGGGGCAGGCAGCCATGACCATCCATTCGAAGAGACTTATCTCATTTTGGATGGCGAGGTTGAGGCCTGGTTCGACAATCACACCTTCACCCTCAAGCCGGGCGATGTGGCTTGGTCCGGCGTAGGCTGTGTACATGGCTTCCGCAACAAGACGAACACCACCGTGCAATGGCTGGAGACGTCAGCCCCCCAACCGCCCAGGAGATACGCATATCGTTTCGGCCGCGATTGGGATTATTTCGAGGCCAAGATCAAGGGGAAGTAGAGGAGCACATGTCGGATAAAGGCACAGTCGTAGTGGTAGGCGGTACCTCAGAGATCGGCAAACGGTTGGCGATTCATTATGCCGAGAAGGGGCATCCTGTTGTTGTCACGTCGCGCGAAACGTCGCGTGCCCAGGAAACCGCAAAGGACATCGGGCACGGCGCGGTAGGCATCGGATTTGACCTGAGCAAGCCCAAGGAAATTAGGCCAGCTTTGGCGGCCGTGAAGGATGTGCTTTACCTGGCGCTCGTCTCAGTTGCCAGAGACGAGAATACTGTAAAGAACTATGATATTGAGAAGGCCATTGAGCTTGTTACCTTGAAATTGGTCGGGTATACCGAAGTCGTTCATACTTTGCTGCCGCAAATGCGGCCTGAAGGCTCTGTGCTCATGTACGGGGGCCTGGCAAAGGAGCGCCCCTACCCGGGCTCCACCACGATCACCACCATCAATGGTGGCGTCGCCACCTTGGTGCGCTCTATGGCTGTCGAACTGGCGCCTCTGCGCATAAATGCCATTCACCCAGCCGTGGTTGGTGATAGTCCGTACTGGGCGAATAAACCTGCCGAAGTCCTGGAACGTCTGCGCGTGCGCACCCCGACCGGCCGCCTCATTTCAGTTGATGATGTCACCCATGCAGCTGTGTTCTTGCTGGAGAACCCCGCCGTGAATGGCGTTAACCTCAACCTTGATGGCGGCTGGCTCGCCACCTGAGCCGATAAAGAGCATTGCACCGACCGCAAAAACAAAGAGCCTATCCGGAAGGACAGGCTCTTTTTCTAATTCGGCCATTTATGACCGTATTTAAGATGGGGATTCTGGATTCGAACTGGGCTGTGTGAGTGTCCATCCCATATATGGTGTCCACCACGAGTTGAGACATCCATATATTGGGGTAAGAATATCTAAATCGTCTATAGAATCTTCAATTTCTATCCCGGTTGCACCACGTTGCACCAAATAATGATAGGGGAGGCGGTCATCGAATAGGTAAGAAAATAATTAGCTGGGATTAGTTCCAGGAGTATTACCTGAAACGTGAAGTAGACTTGCAGCTATAATAATATCGGCTAGAAAATATATGGAATCAGAAATAATGGAACGCCTTTTGAGGGGAGACACAGAGGATGAGATAATCAAAGATCTTATGTTGGGCGGACTAGACAAGAAAGAGGCAGTGCTGAAATATGCAAAGACTGCTGAGGAGTTTTATGCCGCCAAAATTAGCGCTGTTAGGAATCTTGGGGATTTTTTCACAGCACTGATGACTGACAGCGATGTAACAAAGAAATCGATAAATAAACAGAAGGACAAAGCACCAAAACGAGATGATGATCCCAAAAACAGTTTTTCTGAAATCACTAGCCTTATTAATTTATTCTTTTCGTTAGGTTATTCTGAAGAAGTGGCAATCCGGTCTTTGGCATCGCACAAGGTGCCGGAACAATTTACAAGAAGTTTTATTAGCAGAGCATATAAAGCTCTTATGAGCAGACCTATAGAGTATATCGAGTTAGAAAGGAAACATGTATTAAATACCAAACATACTATTCAGAGTCAAAGAGGTACTAAGAAAGAAGAGCTAATTGAAAGACTAGTCTTGGCTGGGTGGTCAAAGATTGCCGCCTCCTTCCTGGTGAATTTGGCCGAAAAGGAAATGCGAGAATAGTGGTGGCCGTACCTGTTAACAATATTATGGGTGGGAAATAGATTGGATGGGGAAACCTAGATAAAAAAGGATCTGGTCTCTGAATCTAGTCGAAAAGCACTGAAGTAAGAAAAGAGAGGGATAGCTTAGTTGCTTCTGTGCAAAAGGAATAATCGAGTTCGACCCAGGCGCTACTTAAACTTAAACCATTGGTTGAATTAATAAATCTTACGAGTTCCTTATCTTTCGGCCTACCGTCATTGTGAACGATAGTGTTTCGCAATCTTCCTAGGTTTCTAATTGTTTGCCATTGGGCATTTGATTTAGAGAACGAAAACTGAGTTAGATTTGAATCGATAAGGAAGGTGATTGTTTTCATTAGAACATCTTGGCGCGGAGGTGTAAAACAACTCCGTTGATCCCTGTAAGTAGCATAGTCGATTAAGGTTGTCTCCACTGAGGAATATAAGGAAACAAAATAGGACCTTCTCATTATATTAGCGAATTGGTCGAGTATATCTAGATGATAATAATCGTATTCAAATTCAGTTGGCATTTGACCGGGGTCATCTGAAAAAGTCAGTTCGCCTTTGCGTTCGATTTCGCCAAGACTATTTTTGTGGTGAGTAATTTCTGTGGATATAAATGCTTCCATGCTATCCAAATACTTAAAATAGATATCAAACTCAGCTTCAAAGAATACTTTGTTTAACTCCACGAACGATTTCGGCATTTTTGTTGATGTATAGTACCACCTGCTCGGCACTGAGCCAGCATTGCTGGCGTTTCGTGCTTTTCCGAACAGTGGTGAGCAGGTGGACCAAACCCAGCGCAAAATGTCAAAATTGGCGAATTGGTGGACACAATAGACGGGATAGAGATCAGGTTGCTTGACACATATTGACTCTGCGCTTCAGTTGTGTTATTTTTCATTCGGACAGGGTAACTGGTAAGAAACAACCCAAACACGTTCGAGGCCCGCGTGCGTTCCAATATGAGGCCAGATAGGCATTAGGCGTTACCAGCGCCGAGCGGCTTATAGCCCCAGGTCAGTCCAAATGGTCGGACCCTAAGTGACCTGAAAACGAAATCCATTGACCAAGACAATTGAATAGCTGCATCCCCTGAGATAGTTTGTCTTATCTATTTGACATACCTATCCCTCTCCTGGAGATCGGCAAGGGCAAGCCTCTATGACGGTAGCATTTTCTGCGGCCGCCCGGACGTGAGGAGGACGGCCGCAAAGAACCTTGCCCTATCTAATCGCTTGCCCCCCGATACTGTTAGGGGGGCGTAAATTGGTCAAGGATTAGTCAAATGGAATTTCGTGTGCACTGGTTTGCTATAACTATCTGGGGTTCACCGGACTATGCCCTCAAGCTGTGGGAAGTATGGTTTGAGAAAAGTCTGGGGGCGATGCAGGATCAAGGTTATGGGGTCAGGCTTTATCAAAAGCTGTATAAAGCCCTGGCTGAGGCTAAGCTATATAGTTCCCCCAGGTATGCAAATGATGAGGATGAGCATACCCATCATTTTCACATAGAGTTTCCTGGCTCGGCCTGTGAAGCTTTGCATCCCAAAGTATTTCAAGAGTTCGTGCTTGTCATGGGGCGATCAGAGACGTTCCAGGTTACCAGGTTGGATTTAGCCTGGGACGGTGTTCCCTTTACTCCTGAAGATTTGGATCAAGCAGGTAAAGAAAATCTAATCCGGACATACGCCAAGCGGGAAACATTCAATTACGAGCTGTACCGATATAAGCCTAGGGAAGATGGGGTAATCGGCCACTCCATCTTTCGCATGGGTAGCCGTCAATCTTCAAGGTACTTGCGGGTTTATAGCCTGCACGGTCCGGTGCGCCTTGAAATGGAAACCAGGAGTGATCGGGCAGACCTGGTTGGCAGAGACGTACTAATTCACCAACCGGACGAATGGTCGGATAAGGCTATTCCTCACCTGCGGGACTTCTTAGACATAGAAGCCGAATATTGGCAAGAGTTTATACAGCAACATGCCAGAGCTAATAGAACCATTACCGATGCCCGCACAAAGGAAATGTCACGAATTTCTGAGTGGCTATTCAAACAGGTATCGCCTAGCCTATCGGTTTTGGTGGACTTATACGGGGAAGGGACGGTAACGGCTTTACTGGCAGCCGGCCGGAATAAGCGGGGGAATAGATTTGATAGCTTGCTGCTGGGAGGCCAGAATGAACTATGAAGTTCAGTCTCCCATCAAGCTGCTAAAAGCTGTCCAAGTGGCCGAGATCCTAAATGTGAGCCGGGCCTTTGCTTATCGACTCATGCAAAAGGGGATTATCCCAACAGTAAAAATCCTGGGAGCCAGGCGGGTATGTCTGGAAGACTTGAACCGCTATATTCAGAAAAACAAGTCGAAATAAAGTACAGGTTGGTATACAATGATTCGGGACAACCTGCACCTTACCAATCGAATAGCGAAAGCTATGACCGCCTTTCCTATCTCCAACTAAAAGGAGATTAGGAATGGCAAAACGAAAACTGAAACGTGCTAATCAAGAGGGGTCGGCTTTTCAACTAAAAAATGGTTCCTGGCGAGCACAGATAACTTTAGATGGCAAGCGTTTGAGCTTTTCAGCATTGAGCCAGGGGGAATGTAGGGATTGGATACGCAAGATGCTGAATAAAGTCGATGCTGGATTGACCTATGAAGTAATGCAAATCACTCTAGCTGAATACTTGCACGACTGGCTTGCCAACGCTAAGACAACGATCCGCTTTACTACCTTCGAACAGTATCAGCAGATTACCCGAGACTATATCAAGCCGTTACTTGGAAATGTCAAAGTTTTTGAGCTAAGACCAGAGCATGTTCAGCATCTTTATGCAACCCATTTGCAAAATGGTGCTAGCGCACGAACGGTAAGAATGGTTCACTGCGTGGTCCATCGGTCGCTAAATCAGGCTGTGCAAATGGGGCTGATTGACCGTAATCCGGCGTCCTTTGTCAAACCGCCACGTTTGAAAAGAAAAGAGATGAAGTTTTATGACGAAGGCCAGGTCCAAGCACTACTGATAACGGCTGAGGCTGCCCAGGATCGTTATCTAGCTTTGTGGAAAGTGGCCGTTACAACTGGAATGCGCATGGGGGAACTGCTCGGCTTGAAGTGGGTCGATCTTGATTGGTCTAAAGGTTATCTGCAAGTTCGGCGGCAACTAAAAGTAACGCGGGGCGGGGGCTTTCACTTTGCAGAGCCGAAATCGAAAGCTGGCCTACGCGCTATCGTTCTGGGTCTGGATACTTTGTCCTTGCTGAAAGTTCATCAAGACCAGCTTCATCAAGAACGTGTGCAATTGGGGGATCGTTGGAAAGAGCAAGACCTAATCTTTCCTAGCAGCGTAGGTACACCAACGCGACCAGGCAAAATCTTAGTTAGGTTCAAGCGGCTTATTAAGCTTGCTGGCCTACCTGAAATACGCTTTCATGATTTGCGGCACACAGCGGCCTCCCTGATGCTGAACAATGGCATTCCGCTGATCGTTGTCTCCCGGCGTTTAGGTCATGCGCAACCTAGCATTACGCTGAACGTCTACGGACATATGATCCCCATGATGCAAGAGCAAGCAGCTGAGCTAATGGACAAAATTACAGCTCCAATTTCCATTCAATTTCCATCTTAATTTTCCCTGGTTGCACCGGTTGCACCAAATAAAAGAGCCTATCCTTTCGAATAAGCTCTTTTTACGGCTAAATTCGGCGGTTTTTTCCGAATTTTAGGATGGGGATTCTGGATTCGAACCAGAGCTCCCTGCTCCAGAGGCAGGTGTCCTACCGCTAGACGAATCCCCAGCGACCAAAATTATACTCGTTCTGACCAGTTTCTACTCTTGTCATCGGGCTCGGCTCTCTGTATTCGGCATCTGCCCCCATGTCTCTGGTTCCATTCACGGGCTCCGGCCTCCCCCGATCCCTGCGCCCACTCCCCTAATCACTAATCACGATTCTCTTGTGACTATTGTCCCTATCGTTTCCCTTCACCAGAAGGATAATTAACCATAGGCTTAACCATGGATACCGAAAAGATCCAGACCTTTCTTCACGCCGCCGAGAACCTCAGCTTCTCCGAAGCCGCCAAGCTCCTGCACCTCAGCCAGCCTTCGGTCAGCCATCAGATCAAGACCTTGGAGCAGGAACTCGGCGTCAGCCTCTTCTCCCGCTCCAGCACTGGGCTGGAGCTCACCGAGTCCGGCCGCGTCCTCCTGCCCTGGGCGCGCCGCCTCATCCACGACGCCGCCAGCCTCAAAGAGCTCATGATCTCGCTCGAAGATGAAGTCGTCGGTGAGCTGCGCATCTCCTGCAGCACCACGGCCGGCAAGTACGTGCTGCCGCAGATCGTGGCGCGCTTCTGCAGTCGCTACCCGGGCATTCACGCTCGCATCCTCACTTGCCGGCCCGAACGCGCCACCTTGGACCTCATGGAGGGCGAAGCTCATATTGGCGTGGTCAGTTCGGAACTCAATGACCCCAACTTCGAATCCCAGCATTTTTTCGATGACCATGTTTTGCTCATCGCTCCAGCGGGCCACCCCTGGGCCAAACGCAGTTCCATTGAGCCACACGAGTTGCTGGACGAGCCCCTCATCCTCCGCGAACCGGAATCCGGCACTCGCAGGTCGGTCCTGGCAGAATTGGCGGCGCACGACATTGCCCTGGAAGACCTGCGCATCCTGATGGAACTGGGCAACGCCGAGGCCATCGTTTCCACGGTGGCTGCAGGCTATGGAGTCTCCTTTGTCTCCGCCCTGGCGGCCGTGGACCAGATCAAGCAGGGAACCATAGTCTCGGTGGCCGTCGACGAACTGACCCTGCTGCGCAATGTGTACATGATCCGCAAGAAGATGAGCCCTCCACATCGGCCTCGGGATGTCTTCTGGAGTTTTGTCCACGCCCCGGAAAACGCCGACCTGCTCTCGCTCCCCGAACAGCTCAGCCTCGCATAGCTTCCTGACCCTGCGCGTAGAGGCGGGGTCACCCCGCCCAGATATTCAACGGCCGGCGCTTTTTGTCATGCTGAGGCGTAGCCGAAGAATCCAACTGGTCTTCCTCCACCACTAGCCCAATGATGCCTAGGTCCTCCCTTGACGCGGCTACTCAAATTGCCAGCGCGGTCGATTAGAAAGTTGTATAACGCGGTACGGGCCCGCATCTGCGTGATGATTACCCCATTGCTGCTCCTAAGCCCCTGATCCTTGTCAACGTGCATCGACCACCCCTCGTGCCAGGAATAACATTATTCTGCCACCCCAAACAGAAAGGGCGCAGCCAAGCTGCGCCCTTTCAGAGAAATCGATACTACTTGTTACGCTGCCGGGCTCTTGCGGAATACGTTGAAGATCAAGTACGCCGTAAGCCAGGCGCCGGCCAGCACGGCAATCGTCGCCACGATCGAGCTGACTGCCAACATCGGCAACCCGCCCAGAATGTGGGTGATATTGCAGCCGCCGGAGCATACTGCGCCGAAGCCCATCAACAGCCCGCCGATCAGAACTTGCACCAGCATGCCGATGGACGGAACGCGGAATTTGAATTCCTTGTTCAGGATGGCAGCCACAAAGGCGCCCACGATCAGGCCGAGGATAAACAGCGGAGCAAAGGTCCAGGCTCCACCTGCGAAGATCGCTTTGTAAATGCCCAGCCAACCATCGGTGATGCCAATGGGTCCCACACGGCCAGCCGCTACGGACAGGGGGAAGGCCACAACGGCGATCAGGCCGATGACCAGGCCGGTCACCATCCAACCCCAACCATGGCTCGTACCCTTGGCAGCCTTGGTCTTAGCCGTCGTGCTTTCCAGGCTAAAGGGTTTACCCAGCCATACCCAGAGCACGATCGCAACGATGGCGATGCCGAGTGCCAGGATGTAGTAGGGGATGCCGAAAAGGTTAGCCAGCGTCATGTTGGCTTCACCGACCTTGGCCGGGTTAGCCTGCAGGGAAGCTACGGTGGGATTCAAGAATCCGCCACCCGCAGCAAAGAGGGCGCCAGCCGTCAAACCAACAGCAGCCACCATCGCGCTTACCAGGCCTTCGCCGGTGCGATAGCTCAATCCGCTCGCGCAAGCGCCAGCCAGAACCATGCCGATGCCGAAGGTAAAGCTGCCCACCAGATTGGCGGCCAGGAAGAACGGCTTCGGGGCAATGGCTTGGATGCCAGTCGCATCCAGGATGGCAAATCCGATCAATTGGACCAGGATGGCCACGCCGACTGCTTTGAGCATTGTGAAGTCCCTCAGCAGCAAGCTATCTCGGGCTGCGGAGTTCATACAGAATCGCCCGCGTTGCAGCGCGTAGCCAAAGACGGCTCCCACGCCCAAACCGGAAAGAACAAAAAGATCCATGGTTTCTCCTCATTGAGTCACGGCGCCCCAGCCGGCGGCACGCGACAGGCTTTGATCTGGGAACTGGCCAGTGCGAGACGCGGTCTCGCCACGCGCTTACTTCAAACCGTGGGCCTCGATGAACATGCGATGCTTAGGCCCGTCGATGCGCTCGATGCCAAGCAACTTGTGTCCCTGCTTGGTCAAGTTGCGCGGGATGCGCTCCAGGGAAAGCGGATAATCCAGGATGACTTCCAGGATCTCGCCCTTGGCCATCTTCTTCAAGGTGGCCAGCGTATCCATGTCCGGGTAGGGGCAGATCAGCCCGCACACATCCAAGGTCTTGGTTGCAGTGATTGTTTTCTCCATACTTCCTCCTTAATAGGAAAAGCTCAACTTGGCGCCCTCGATCTCGAACATGAAGGATGAAGCCATCATGACCTCCACGCCCTCGCGCAGGTCTTCCTTCTTGATGTCGCAGATCTCCAGGCCGAGTTCGCAGAGAATGAAGCGGCCATCCAGCACGCGGATCGATTCATAAAGATGGATGGGGTCCGGCTGGCCTTTGAGTCCCTGGTACTTCTCCAGTTTGCCTTTGGCCAGCATCTTCGCCCCGCCCGGTTGCACGAAGAACATCACCTGTTCCCCACTCGTGGCAATGGAAGCTGCCATCACCAGCGAGGCCAGCACCGCATTGGCGTCGTCATGGTTCAGCACCACCACCATCTTCCCGATTTCGTCTGTCATGCTCTACTCCTAGAAGGTGAAGGTCATACCGGCGCCTTCAGCCGCCATAAGGAAGGGCGGTGCTTCGCCGATAGTGATGCGACTATCCCGCACGTCTTTGGGATCGATGCCCTTGTTCTCTAAGGCCAGCACGCACAACACCACGTGCCCGCCCAGATCCAGCACATCGTTGAATAGCTTGAGGGGATCGGGCAGACCCTTGGGTTGCCCTAGCTTCTCCAACTCACCCTTCAACGCCCATTTCGAGCCCGCCGGGGTCAGGAAGATATGTGTTTCATGGTCCAGTGCCAGCCCCGAGGCGGCGAAGATCAGCGTGGGCATGATGTTCTTGCTCTCATCCCCATTGCAAACGATCATCAACTTTTCGGTCATTGCATTCTCCTTGCACGAATATCGACTAGTTGGTCTGAGTTATCGGTAGCGGGACCTTCTCGGGGATCGGCTTCAGGGCTGCCATATAGAGGGCGGTGGTGCGGTAGAAGACATGCGCGAATTTCGTGAACGGGGCCAACAACACCAGCTCCATGGCCACGACCACATGGACCAAGAGCATCCAGTACCCCCATATAGGTGGCTGCGCCAGATACAGAGCAATCTCGATCAGAAAGCCGGTGACCGCCGCGATCCACATCATGGCCAGAAACGCCCAATCGGTGTAAACGGAGGTCCTGGTGGAGGTGTTCGCTTTGCGCGCCCGCCAGACCATGACCACCGTTACTCCATACACGAGAACTAGTCCGGCAATCGAGCCGAGCAGGCGGGTGGGATACCAGAGCGGTACAGGCGTACCCGTGGGTTTTATCCCCAGGATATCCAGCAAATAGTCCAAAATAGTGGCGGCCAACAGCCCGAGGAAGCCCCACATCATGGAGGCATGTACGAACCATTTGCGCAGATACCACTTAGGTTGCTCTTCGGGGGTCTCGCAGCCCTTGCGATAGCGCCTCTGGCCGAGGGCTTCCAGACCCAGGGCTTGCCAAAGAGCCCCCAGCCAATTCAGCCGCGTTCCGGCCGGGAAGCCATTGTCTTTAGCGGTCAACCGCACCATGCGCACTGCCCCAAGGAGACCGGCTACAAAGACCACCGCCAGCACGGCTATCCCCAGGTCATGGATCAAAGGAGCCGGTATGAAATCGAACAAGCGCAGCGAGTCGAAAGCCATATCGCCGCGGCCGCTGAACAGGAACAGAGCGATCACCGCGGCCAGCCCAAACATGACCACGAAGCTCCATAGCGGGGAGCCGAGCAGCAGCTTGGCTAACCCGGTGCGGTCATAGTTGGCAATGGCATACCGGCGAGACGCCGCCATAAATTCGCCTGGCTTAGCATCGCGTGGGCAGGTCTGGGTGCATTCGCCGCAGGCATAGCACATCCACAATTCCTTGCTGCTGATCAGGCGTTCCTTCAATCCCAGCTGCGCATATCGGATCAGCCGCCGTGGGAAGTTATCGGAATCGGTGGAAAGCGGGCAAATTGCCGTGCAATTGCCGCAGTTGAAGCATTGGTCCACATTTACTTCCCCGTAGCTCCTTAGGTCAAAGAGCAATTGAGGATCGGAGCGAACGGTCATTTCTTCTCCTCGACGAGCTTGTAGAGCGGATAGTCATCCTGCATCCCGTCTTCAATCACTAATCCATACTTCTTCATAGATGCCAGCCACCAAAGCACATCCCGGCTGTGGATACCAGTAATGGCGGCTACATCCGGCACGCTCCTGGCCTGCTCTTTGATGGCTTTGCTGATCTCCTGTTGCACCTGCTTCTGAGACTTAAGCAATTCCTGGGTGCGCGAAAACGTGGCCGAATGTGTTTCTCGTAGAGACTTCAGGACTTCAATCGGCGTCTTGACTTGAGCCGTCATTTCGCAGCCTCCTGCAGTTCGGGCAACTCCAGCGCAATGGCATCGACCATGGCTTCGTACTGGCCTAGTGTCCAACCTTGAATGTCGATGGCGCCGTGCGGGCAAGCCGCCACGCAGGCTCCGCAGCCCGTGCAGTTCGCGGCCGTGACTACTGCGCGGGTTACTTCTTTGCCATTTTCAATAAAGGTCCTCTGCGCTATTGCCCCTTCGTAGATGCAGGACTCCACGCAGGCCGGTTTGCCCCCCTGGCACAACTCTGCGTTTACCCTGGCTACGAAGGGCGGTAGTTCCACGCGGCCTTTGCCCAACAGGGAGGACACCTTGGCCGCGGCAGCCGAGGCGGCCAGCAGGCTTTCCTGGATGTTCATCGGCCCTTGCACCGTACCGGCCAGCACAATGCCATTGACCGCCGTCTCAACCGGGCGCAGCTTGGGGTGCACTTCCAATAGGAAGCGATCGCTGCCGCGGGAAACCTTGAGCATCTTTACTAGGTCATCGATGTCACGCGGCATCATGCCGACCGCGAGGATCACCAGATCGACGCCGATCTCAATCTCTTCGCCATAGGTCAACCGGTCATTGATGCGCACGAGGACTGGATAGGGGTCCCCCTCCGAGGCTGCTTGGACAGTAGGACGCTCTTCCCCATTGAAGCGCAGGAAACGCACGCCATTTTCCAGGGCGTTGTAGTACAGTTTTTCGTGGCCGCGCCCATAGGTTCGGATGTCCTGGTGTAAGTCGTAAATATTCAATTTGGGGAAGCGTTCGTGGAGTTCCCCGCAGGCTTGCAGCGAGGCTGAGCAGCATACCCTCGAGCAATAGTTATTCACCTGCCCATCGGCATGCGGCTGGTCTATGCCCTCGATCTCGCGGCTGCCCACACAATGGATCAGCGCCAGTGAGCGCACCGCATTCCCATTCCATTCGAGGCCGTCACCGTCCTTATGGATAGCCAGGTGGCGGATGAGCTGGGGCAGCGTGGCCACTTCGGCCAATTCGCCGTACCCGTATTCGCCGGTGCGCGGCGTGTAGGGATCGAAACCTGTGGCCACGACCACCGCTCCTACCGTTAACTCGAATTCCCGTACCTCGTCGTTCAATTGAACTGAATAACCATCAACCTGCAGGGGAGCGCCGTCATAATGTTCCCAATCTACTGCCGCTGAGGCCGGGGAGCAGCCTTCGTATTGTCGGTAGATCACCTTCCGCTTGGTCAACCCGTAGTCGAATGGATCAGACACTTCCTGCTTGCAGGCAGCCATCAACTTTTCGGCTTGGTGGTCACTGAGCCCGCGGCCATGCTGGCGGATCTGCACAACGTAGTTGCCTACGTAACCAGTCACACCAATGATCTCCGCCTGTGTGTAGATCGTGACGCTGGGCTGCGCCACAACCGCCTGCGTCAATTCACTCAATAATTTGGTGGCTTCGTCTTGGTTCGGGAAAGTCCTACCCAATTGAGCTGCCCGGCCCCCAAGGAAGGGTGACTTTTCGAGGAGCGTTACGGCCAAATCCTGCCGGGCCAAATCCAGGGCGGCGCGTAAGCCGGCCACACCACCGCCTATGACGAGCGCGTGTTTCTTTGCATCCAGGCGGATCGGTTCGAGAGGATCCAACAAACGAGCCTTGGCAAGGCCGGCGGACATCAGGTGCATGGCCTTGTCGGTAGCTCCCACGGGATCATGGGGGTGAGCCCAGGAAACCTGTTCGCGGAGGCCAACGTGGTTGTAAAGGAAGGGGTTGAGCCCTGCTCGCGTTACCGCACCGCGGAAGGTCTGCTCATGCAGGGCGGGGGCGCAGGCGCCCACAATGACACGATTTACCCCCAGTTCCTTAATATCCTTCTCGATCAGAGCCTGCCCGACGCTTGAGCACATGGAGATATCGGTGCGCGAGCAGATCACGTTGGCCTGCTTCCCCATGGCTTCGGCCACCTGGTCGCAGTTCACCACCCCGCTGATGTTGCCGCCGCAATAGCAGGTGTAAACGCCAATGCGCAGTTCCTTATCGGCCACCTTGTTTTCAGGCATATACGGATTCCTTTTGAGCTTCCGATTCTTCTGCCACGGCTGCAGGCGATTTTCCAAACTCCCGGATGTAGGCCGACGCCGCTGCTGCAGCCCCGCTGGCAGTCACGATCGAGTCCACGATGTCCATGGGTCCCATGGCCGTGCCGGTCACGAATATGCCAGGCTGGTCGGTTTCGTTGGGGCGGGCATTCGGCGCCGGGCTGTTCACAAAGCCGTCGCTACTGCGCTTCAAACCAAGATCCAGCGAGAGGTCCTCGCCAGGTAACATGCCCAGGGAGAGCACTACTAAGTCGTGCGTACGCTCCTCTACGCGGCCTTCCTCCGTCAGTTCAACCTTCACAACTGGGTTCTGGTGTTCGTCTTCGCGAATGGCGGCCACTTTGCCGCGCAAGAAGGTCACACCCATCGCTTTGGCATTCTGGTAGAACTGTTCGTACCCTTTGCCGAAGGTACGGATGTCCATGTAATAGATGGTCACATCCGCCAGGGGCAGGGCGCCATTGAGCAGCATGGCTTGTTTGATGGCATACATGCAGCAAACCCGCGAGCAATATTCCACGCCCAGGGTCACGTCCCGCGAGCCAGCACACTGCACGTACGCAATGGACATTGGTTCTTTCCCATCGCCGGGCCTCAAGATGCGGCCGTACGGGCCGGTGGGCGCCAGCAGGCGTTCCATCATCATCGGGTCGATCACATTTTGCAGTTTGCCGCCCTGGTATTCCTTCTTGGCGCCAATCGGAGTCAGCTTGAAACCGGTGGCCAGGATTACAGCCGTGGCGGAAATGCTGAAGGTCTCCGCCTTCTGCCCGAAATCGATTGCGTCAACCGGGCATGCCTTTTCGCATTTTCCGCAAAATAGGCAGTTCGCCGGGTCAAGGACTGCCGTTTGGGGCACGGCAGTGGGGAAGGGGACGCGGATAGCGCGATACGTACCGAGGTTGCTGTCAAACGTATTCGGGACTGTGATGGGGCAGGCATACTCGCAGAGCCGGCATCCCGTGCACTTAGCGGTATCGACAAAGCGCGGTTTCTGAGAGACTGTTGCCACGGACCCGGCGCCTTGTTTCCTTATCGATTGCACTTCGCAGTAGGTAAATAGCTGGATGTTGGGGTGATGGGCTGTGGCCGCCATCTTGGGTGTGGTAATGCAGCTCGCGCAGTCCAGGGTGGGGAAGACTTTGCTAAGCGTGATCATCTTGCCGCCCACACTGGGCTCGCGTTCCACCACGGCCACCTGAAAGCCCTGGTCCGCCAGGTCAACGGCTGTCTGCAGGCCAGCAATGCCCCCGCCAACCACCAATGCATCCACGTGAATAGAAGTCATGCTGCCACCGCCGGGACCGCCGAAGCCATCTCGGCCTTGGCAAAGCCGATTTGGTTCAACAGGTCATTCATCTGGTTGATCTCTTTCAGGAACGGCTTAACGCAAACTGTGCAGATGGCCGTTAGTCGCAGCCGGCGAATATCCAGACCGCGTTCTTTCATCAGCCCGTAGGCACTGTTGACCAGCTTTGCGGTTCCATCAGCCTCCACGGAGAAAGGGCTGTCCGTTCCGCTATACATCACGATGATGCCGTCGATGCCTTGCTCAAAGGCGCGCAGGTAAAACTCCGGGGGGAAGAGGACGGGACACACCACCGGCAGGACGTAGGTGTTGGCTGGGTACTCGGCGTGGGCCTGACCCGTGGTATTGGCCCCGGCGTAGCCGCCGGAGAATGTAGCCAGGATCAGGATTTTGGGTAGCCGTTTCATAGAAGGCGCATCCATATCGTTTCGTCCAGGAACTGCCGCGCTATTTCACCCGGCGTACAAAGAGCCGTTCGTAGCCTTCTCCGGGAATGGCGCCGAGGTACTCGTGGCCGACCTTCTGGCACCATCGAGGCAGATCTGCCTTGGTGTTGGCTTCGCCGGACCAGATCTCCAAGACCTCGCCAACCTTCACGGTGCCGATTGCTTTCTTGGCCTCCAATAGCGGGCCGGGGCAAGACATAGCTCGGGCGTCTACAATTTTTGCGGCTGCAACTGCAGTCAAATCTTGTGTGGTCATCTTGTTCCTCCGTTGCGAGTGGTGATTCCAGGTTGGGCCAGGGCACGGTCTCGAATTGCGGACATGGCTAAACAATTGCTGAGCAATGCCGATTCGTTGATGCGGTAATAGATGTGCTGGCCGTTTCTGCGGGGCACGACCATATTGCGGCGCTTGAGCAGGCTTAGGTGTTGTGAGACGTTTTGTAACGAACTACCAACCCGGGTAGCGATCTCGTTGACTGGCAGCTCACCGTTGGCCAGGCTCCATAAGATCATCAGGCGGCAGGGATTGCCAAACAGCCTACATAGGGAGGCCTGGCGTTGAGCTCGTTCGATCGTTAGGTCATTCATCGCTGTCCCTTTGCGCCAATACTTGCGCGCCAACTTAATCAAGGTTCAGCTTGACTATATGGCGGGCTCCCGCTCATCAATAGGGCAGATTGTCCTTGCGGCTTCTGTTCTTTTCTATGACCTGACATAGGGTATGACTATGGAGGGGTACGGTTTCGTTCGAATTTTGGTATCCTCTAGCTCCCAATGCAGATAGGGGATTCCCGTTGATCTATACAACCTATAGAAGTTCGCCCCTATACCTGCTTCCCCGACAATGGGTGTCATTAGCGCTACTGGCTGCGTCCGGCCTACTCTATGGCCCCAGCGCACTGCCGGCTTCAATAGCTGAGTCACCCTCATCGGTAACATCCATCGGGCTTTGGCGCATGCATGCGATCTCCTCCGGAGGCGATGGTCCGGATGGTGTGCGTTTAGCCGATTTGGACGGTGATGGCCTGGAGGACGTGGTTACCTCGTTCGAGACCTCTGGGGAAGTGATGGTCTATCTGCACCCCGCTTCAGGGGTGCTGAGCGAGCCATGGCCGTCGGTAAACGTGGGCAGCATCGCCCGTGGGGAAGATGCCCTGGGCATGGATGTGGATGGCGATGGCGCCATCGACATTGTTTCCTCGCACGAAGGAGACACCATGGGCATCTATGTCCACTGGGCGCCAATTGATCCTACTCTCTATATGCTTCCTGAAGCTTGGGGCGATCCGGGGTTGATTCCGCACTCCAAGGGTCGCTCCTGGATGTTCGCTCTGCCCATGGACGTGAATCAAGACGGGAGGATGGATCTTGTGGCCGGCAGCAAAGATGATTACGAATATGGCAGAGACTCAGTGGGTGATATCGGCTGGTTCGAAGCGCCTGTTAAAAATAGACGCGATTTGGATAGCTGGGCCTATCATTCGATTGGCTTGGCGGGCTGGACTATGTCCATCATCGCATACGACGTGAATGGGGACGGCTTCGACGATCTGCTGTTGACAGATCGAAATGCTGATGTCGACCATATGGGTGCCCGCTGGCTGCAGAATCCCGGGGAAGATTGGGATCAGCCCTGGCTATCGCATTTCTTGGGAGACCTGGCCGGAACCCGGCCGACCTTCATGGCATTTGGCGATCTAGACGGGGATGACATCGATGAATTCATTGTGCCGTTGTCTGATCAAGCCAAGGTCATCATCCTACATCGAACCTCGGTAGGAAATGAAAGTGAATACTCCTCCAATGTGATCGAGTTCAGTACCGAGAGCGGTTACGGCCTGATCAAGGCCGTAGAGGTTCACGATATCGATAACGATGGACGAATGGACATTATTGTCACTTTTGTCGGTGGGCAATATGGCGTCATATGGGCCAGCTATCAAGCTAGCCCGTTTGAGGGACCTTGGGATTTGCATGTGATTTCCGAGGTGACTGGTGCCAAATTCGATCTAATTCAGCTGTACGATGTAGACGGCGATGGGGATGAGGACATTCTCACTACGGAGGAAGTGCACAACCTCGGAGTCCTCTGGTTCGAGAACCCGCTGGTTGGTGATGATTGAGCGTAGGCAGGCGGGTTTAGCCTAACCGGGGGCTATTTGGGGAAAAGCAGCCCGATGCGTTAGGGCATTTGTCCCTGTATTCACAAGCAGGCTGGAGGCCATAATTAGGTGGAGGCAGACAACCTATGAGTCCCCAATCCCCGCATGTAATCAGTCCTATTCACCACAATGGCAAAGTCCCATCCGACATCGAGATTGCCCAAGCCGCAAGCCTAAAGCCGATACAGGAGATCGCTGCCATTGCTGGCCTACTTCCTGGTGAGCTTGAGCTTTACGGACAGACAAAAGCCAAGGTCAGCCTAGGTGTGCTGGACCGCCTTGAAAATGAGAAGCAAGGCAAGTATGTGCTGGTTACCGCCATTACTCCAACCCCTTTGGGCGAAGGGAAAACAACCACCACCATCGGCTTGGCTCAGGCATTAGGCGCTCACCTGGGGCTGCAAAGCTTCGCGTGTATCCGCCAGCCCAGCCAGGGTCCAACCTTCGGCATCAAGGGCGGGGCAGCCGGCGGCGGCTATAGCCAGGTAGTGCCCATGGAGGAGTTCAACCTCCACCTCACCGGGGATATCCATGCCATCACAGCGGCCAACAATCTGCTGGCCGCGGCCATCGACGCCCGCATGTATCACGAGGCGCGACAAACCGACAAACAGCTCTTCGACCGGCTAATGCCCAAGGGCAAAGATGGCGTGCGCAAGGTGAGCGGTCCCATGCGCCGCAGGATGGAACGTTTGGGCTTCACCACAAAAGACGTCGAGTCCCTGAACGATGAACAGCGCAGCCTCTTGGTCCGCCTGGACATCGATCCGCCAACCATCACCTGGAAGCGCGTCATCGACACCAACGATCGCTTTTTGCGCAGCATGCTGCTCGCTGATCCAAGCGACGATGCTTTACTAACCCGCCCGTCTTCCTTCGATATCACCGTTGCCAGTGAAGTGATGGCCATCCTGGCCCTGGCCAACGACCTGGCCGATATGCGCCAGCGTTTCGGCCGCATCGTCATCGGGCTAAGTAAGGCCGGCCAGCCAGTGACCGCCGATGACCTGGGCGTGGCCGGCGCTATGGCCGTGCTTATGCGCGACGCGATCAAACCCACGCTGATGCAGACCCTCGAAGGTACGCCGGTCTTTGTGCATGCCGGCCCCTTTGCCAACATCGCTCACGGGAACAGCTCGATCATCGCCGACCGCATCGCACTGAAAATTGCCGACTTCGTGGTCACCGAGGCAGGCTTCGGGGCGGATATCGGCATGGAAAAATTCATGGATATCAAGTGCCGCTATTCGGGTTTGAGACCCGATGCCGTGGTGCTAGTCGCCACCGTGCGCGCCCTCAAGATGCACGGCGGCGGACCCAGAGTGGTGGCAGGCAAACCGCTGGACGCGGCTTACACCGAGGAGAATCTGGAACTGCTGAAGGCCGGCTTGGCCAACCTGCGCCATAACATCGGCATCGCCGTGGGCTTTGGCGTGCCGGTGGTCGTGGCGGTAAATCAATTCCCGACCGACACCAATGCAGAACTCGAGATGGTGCGCCAGGATGCCCTTCAGGCCGGCGCGGCGGGTGCGGCGGTATCCAGCCATTGGGCGGACGGTGGGGCAGGCGCCGTCGCCCTGGCGGAAGAAGTGGTGCGCGTCACCGAGCAACCCGGCGAATTCGAATTCACCTATCCACTCGATCTGTCGATCAAAGCGAAGATCGAGCGCATCTGCAAGAAGATCTACGGGGCGGATGGCGTGGACTATACCCCGGAAGCTGAAGAGAAGATCGAGCGCTATACGCGCCTGGGGTACGACAATCTGCCGATCTGTATGGCAAAAACACCATTGAGCATCAGCCATGATCCGACGCTTAAGGGCGTGCCGAAAGGCTTCCGCGTTCCCGTGCGCGATCTGCGCGCCGCCATCGGCGCCGGCTTCCTGTATCCGCTGGCGGGAGAGATCTCCACGATGCCGGGTTTATCCACGCGACCAGTGTTCTTCGACATTGATTTGGATGTGAAAACAGGTAGGGTGATCGGGCTGTCATAAAGCCATGTGGGCTTGAGACGGCCCGCGTTCGTGAAAGTGCAGGTAAGGGCGGGTCTGAGACCCGCCCCTACATTTAATAAGAGCAAGGATATTTCCCGCATACTCTCAAAAGCGTTGTAGGTATTGTAGATGTTGTCGATTACGTCGGTGTTGTAGGTGTTGTAGGTGTTGTAGGTGTGGCAGGCCGTAAGGGTTGAAGTATTGGTGGACATAGCACGTGCGGCAAGCGCTGCGCGGGCCTGACAGGGCGAAGGCGAGGAAAAAGCATCTGGCCCCAGGCACCTTTGAACGAGTGAGAATAGCATGCCAGCATTATTCAACGGAATGTCGATTTTGTGTGGGATCGGGGGCATTTGTCAAGGAAGTGGCAAGGCACTGCTGTAGGTTCATTGGTTTCTACGTCTATACACGGCCTGCAAGGGGAAGAATTCAAAGTAATCGCTCTCATCGAACCAGGCGCATTTGAACAACTTGATCGGAAGCTTGCAAAGCGAGGCGAGGGCCAGGGCGTAGATCGTTAGCTGGCTAAGGGGATGGATGGCGCGAGCATCTGGCTTGTAATCCAGGATGTGAATGAAGCCCTGTCGCACCTGCAGCAGATCGATGTGTCCCGTGACGGGAGTTTCTCGTTCGTGGATAGGCACGGTGAATCCAATGCTGTAAAAATACTTTACATGCGCCGCGTTTAGATATACCGGCACTTCACAGGCCACAGTGGCGCTGTCATTGGCCAGCATGAAATCTTGGATCTGCTTGTGCCGTTCCCGGTTGTTCGGCGCCAGCAGCAGCCCGTGGGCAGCCAGGCGGTTAGCCAGGTTCTCTTTTCGTTTGTTTTTCACACGCAGAAAGGGCAATTTGAGTTGGGATGAGCGCCTGGCCTCAATAGCAGATTCGATTGCGGGATCGCTTGGGCCGAAGAGCCGATGTGGGAACCCAGAGCGGTTTATCGAGAGGAGATAATCGCGCAAGCGAGAGAGATCTTCTGCTCGTGGTAAAACATCTTGTAACAAATCCAGCTTCGCCCGGTGGAGCTTGTAAACATACACCTGGCGGTGTTTCAATCTGTGGGTCTCGATCATTTGGCTTGGCGAAAATAGTTTGACTGCCGCCGCGCGCAGTTTCATGAATGTGCACAGTGAGGAATAACGACGGATCCATGTGGATACGGTGCGTTGCGACAGAGGGAAGCGGGCCGTAACTCTTTGCGCCACAGCGGATTGCGAATGCCCAAGGTTATATAGACTGAGAGCTTTAAGGATCACTTCAGGCGGATACTTGCTGCCTGGGATACCCCCATGCGTAAAAAATCGGTGGCACACTTTGCATTGATAGCGCGGGGCCACGCGCAACTTGTTCTTGCGCCTACCTTTGCGTATAATGTTCGTTGAACGGCAATAAGGGCAAGAAAGTGAACCGGTGGTGGCAGGCACACCGCCATTGTACGCCAGAGATGGGTCAGGAGCCAAGAAATGCTAAGCGAAAATGTGGGAAGGCACCGAGATCTTCTATACAACCAGGCGCCGAGGATTACTGGGACGTTAGGCTATAAGACAATGGCGGCTGGGCCGCTTGAACCTCGAGCCCTGCCGGAAAAGCGCCGGAGACTTCTAAGGGGTCGATCCTACCGTTTCGCGCTCGCAAGCTGCGCCTTGCTCGCAGGCTTCCTAGTCGCCTGCAGCGAGGCCGCGCCTACGCCGACGGCAACCAGCCAGCCGACCGATACGGCTGCGGCTTCAGCTGAAATTGAGCAGGTCGATCCTACTGCAATATTTACTGCTACAGAACAGGCAACGCAAACCACTACCCCAACTGAAACTCAACCTGCAGTTGTTTATACTGAACCAGTACCCTATGAAGAAATTTTCACCGATGGCCAAAGAGATTCAATAAGGAAGGACTATGATGGTGGATACTTTACGGGAAGTCCTGAATTGGAAAATGTCGAAGACTATTTGATGATAGACCTCTCACAAAGTGGGTATATACGTATCACAGAGGCGAGGGACCTTACTGATAACTCGTGGGGGATTTATATTAAAAAAAGTCAGAAAGAAAGAGCAGCTAGGGAGATTACAAACGCCGATGGGCAGGGTGTCGGAACGGCACTTTCTCTTATACTTGCATTGCATCAGGATGAAGGTTTGGAGGTGCTTTGGGGTGATTTAGATATCGGAACGAAGATATTCATCTATAGGAGAGTTATTGACTTTTTGACCAGCAAGTACAACTTACCCCAAGATTTTGTTGAGAAAAAGTTTCCTTTATCTGACCCAAGGTATAGTTGTGAGGAAGTCGACTCTGTTTTGGTGGGAGATGACTTGACGGTCTATGGGAATGGAGTAAATTGTGAGTATACTGGAGAATAGAAGTGGTTATAACTTTTAGATTAAAGATTAATTTAGATTAATATATGTGAACTGCCCTACTGACTATCAGAAAAGTAAGTTTTTATTAAGGGTTGCATTACTCTCTGTTATATTCGTTGCATTTGGGATAATATTTACTCAACGTGTAAATGCAGCAACCTACTGTGACTCAACAAGCTATAAGATCCCAAACGGGTGTACATGTAAACCAGGTGATCCTTCTGGATGCAATTTAAACGAATCCGATGGAGAGTGTTCACAGGCATGGAAAACAAAGTCAGATAAACCGTGTTATACAGACAATGGTTGGGGAGATGGATGTGTGGCTGAGGTTACCTATGTTGAAATGTATTGTCAGCCTGATTACGATGCTTTGGGTCATGAAAGGTAGTTCCTCCGCTGGATACCCCGCCCCTTGGGGCGGTGGAGGAA
>JBBDXR010000031.1:0-16583 GCA_040902205.1 Anaerolineales bacterium
CTTATCCCTAAACATGCGACCCCCACTTCAACTACCGGTGTGACATTTTAAAGTGTACATTGCAGGGGTTGGACAAAGTAAGCGAGAGGTAGGTATTCAGCTTTCAGGCTAACGTCGACATAATCATTGGATTGGTTGGAGGCTTGCCTTCGCTTTCCTTAGGCGTCAAAGCCGTCGCCAAGATCGCCGCCGGCGATCCGTTGGTTATAATAGCCATGTGAAAACATTGCAGGCGATGTTTAACGGATCCCGTCGCTTCTCATTATCCATTGGCGCTGGCTTCATTCTTGTCTTTATTACGTTCGCATTTTTTTCGGGAAGAATCGCGGACTTTTTCTTGGGGGAAGAATATTATGTAATCGGCAACGCTGCCAGTTTTCCCCATATTGAGGCGTGGTGGAGATACTTTTTGTCAAATGGTCGCCTTGTGGAAGGTATTTACTGGACTTATCTTTATGAGCTTATAGATTTTCACCCGGCAATCATCCGGCTCTTTTCATTTGGATTGCTCTTTCTGGATGCGCTATTAGCGGCAATTGCAATCTCAAACGTTTGGCCTAAAAAAGGGAACGGAGCCCGAATAGCCTTCGTTCTATTAATTCTATGTTTCTTCAATCCCTACGCCTTGAACTATGCCACAAGACTCTCTAGCGATAATGCTCGCATTTCTATTGCCATATTCTGGCTAGCCGTTATTGTCCTGCAGAAATGGGTCCGCAGCGGTTATCGTCCGATCTATCTAGTTGGTGCTTTAACCCTCCAAACAATAGGGTTATTTACATATGAAAATATTATGTTCCTGTTTCCAGCTGCCGTTTTACTCTGTTTGCCGTTGATTACCGCGCATGACCTAACGGCGAACAACAAGCGAATTCTGAAGCGGATGGCTCGGTTGTTTGCGGCTAGTATGTTCCTTTTTCTGATTCCATTTGCCGTTTATTTCACTCTGGCAAACACCCCCGGTGTCTATTTCTCTCACTATGCAGCGGATGTTGGCTCCCCCGCAATGGAGAGGTTTGTAACCTTCGTCGCCACTCTTTGGCAGAATGTATTGCATTTGGGTGACATTGATATGGTTAATACTGGCTTGATCGGCACTCTCCTTTACGCGCTAGTCATTACCGCTGTTGGTATCCTGATTATCGTCCACTATCGTACCAATCGTAACATGTCAGTTAACAATTGGCAGGGATGGCTTGGATATACATCGTTGTTCTTGGCGTCCGTTTGGATACTCGTTTTCAGTCTCGCCCCATACAGTTTTGCCGGTATTCAATCGTATCGCGTCTATGTGACAGCTACAATGGGCATCCCCGTCCTTCTATTGCTACTCTATTACCTGATACCTAAGCCCTGGAGGATGGTGGCTGCAGGTTTAGCAGTGGTCTGGATTGTCATTGCTAACATCGAATTTGAATTGAAAACGAAACAAATCTCCACTTCAGAAGCCACGTACAACAACTATTTGCTACAGGTGTATGAACTTGTCCCTGATGTGAGGCCTAGGACCTGGTTTGTTTTCATTGATTTTAGTCTCGGGAGTTCTGGCTGTGGCCCCAGCCCTTCTATTTTGTATGAGAAACCAGATCTGCTTTGCGGACGACTAAGTACTCGGGATCCGTTCTATATGGCCGAAAGACATGCGGGTGATCTACTGAATATAGTTAATACTGGTGGCTGGATTCGTGACGGGAACATACTGCTTTTCGGCCTCGATGAAAACGGTAGAGTTGTACTTATCCCACAAATCACGATTAGTGACCCTGTATATATTACATGGCTAAGCATCGAGCCAATAAAAACTGACTTTCGCCGGATTGTGACAGATTCATCGCGCGAGTTATCACCAATGGCAATGCACCTTTATTATCGGGCTGGGTCATCGATGTTTCATCCATAGGATTGAATCTATAGGTCGAAAACCGGCATCCTCAAGAGCTAAAGGGTTTTTAGCAGAGGGATATTCAATCTCGATAAATTGATGGGGATGCACTGATCGAATATGTAAATGAAAATCGGTGATTTCTTGCGATGGGGACCCCGGAATAGCCATTAGAAAAAAAGCGGACCTCCCGTTTCGGTATTTAAGATATGAAAGAAAAGCAATTACTTTTCCCTCTTTGTCCAAGGTCCATTGTTTTACCTTACCTGAAGGGATGGAAAGGTCGCAGTCAGTTTTCGCGAACCATTTAAATACGCTTGGCACCTGGAAAGACTGACCCTTAGGATAGTTGCTTTTCAGCAATCGCTTTTGTTGGCCAATCGGTTTCCCTCCAAGGTCGCACGAAAGGCGACAAAGGTGGCGAAAACAAAGGAGGTGCCAGCCACCGCTGAATTGACTTTTGGGTGGTGAAACCCATCGCCTTGTACAATTTTATTGCTCCCTTATTTTCCTCCTTAACCTGTAACCAAGTGGTATTTCCTTCGGTCCCCTTAACCTTCCTCAACGCTGCCGAGATAAGACTAGTGGCAATACCACGACGACGGTACTTCGAATTGACGGAAACGTTAGCAATAATAGATACGTTTTCAACTTTGGAAAGAGACAGATACCCAACGACCCTACCCCCCTCTGTCCACACTAATCCTCCCATTTTGTTAAAAACAGCTTGTCCCGCTAGAACAGCAAGATTTAAAATGACACCCAGTTTTGCGGCCCATCGCATTTCTCTTATTAGATTTGCTGCCTCATTATTTTCACGGATATCGAAGCAATGTTCAAGTAATTCCGCAACTGGCAGCAAATCGATTCTGATGTCGAAATCCCTAGTCTTTAGGTGTATGATTCATAGACATGGTTTCAATATAGAATGGTGTTGTGGACCGGCAATCAAAAGCCAGGCTTAAGTGGATCCAGCACTATAAGGAGTTTGGCGATGCAGGGCTCACTTGCAGGCGTTTTGGCGTCTCTCGCCCTACGCTGCGAAAGTGGTTTCGACGCCATGAACAGGAGGGGGAAGCTGGGTTGAGCAATCGTAGTCGAAGGCCACACAAATCGCCCTCGAAGAAAATTCACCCTGAGCAGGAACAGTGGATATTAGAGCTGCGAAAAGAGCGCAAGCTGGGAGCCCGGCGTATCCAGCATGAACTCATTCGCTTACACAATTACCCGGTGTCTGTTGCAACCATTCACAAGGTGCTCAACCAGCATAATGTCAGCAGGTTGAGCCGAAAGAAAATCCCAAAACACTACAAACGCTATGAAAAGTCGCTTCCCGGCGAGCGGGTGCAAATGGACACCTGCAAAATCGCCCCTGGCCTCTACCAGTACACGGCTGTAGACGACCTTTCCCGCTTTATGGTGGCAGAACTGTATCCTAGACAAACGGGCGAAAACACGTTGGATTTCCTAGAAGTGGTGTTGGATTCATTCGCTGTGCCGGTCCAGGTGCTTCAAACCGACCGCGGGGCCGAGTTTATGGCCATGAAAGTTCAGCAACGCCTACAAGATTTGCACATTAAATTCCGCCCCACTCGACCGCGCTCACCGCAGTTGAACGGAAAGGTGGAGCGGGCGCAAAGAACTATCAAGGAAGAATTTTATTCCTGGGTGGATATGGACAGTCCAGACCTGGCTGGAGAACTTGGCAGCTGGCTGATCTACTATAACTACCAGCGTGTCCACGGTTCACTGAGTTGTACACCCTCTGAGAGATTTTGTTCTCGTATCCACGATGCCCCGCTGTGGGGCCAGATTTTTGAGCAATACGACGACCGGAAAGAGCGTTACCAGGAAAGAAATTACAAGCAGGATCTAATTATCTCCAAGTTGAAACGATCTATGTGAATCATACAGATAAGAAAGTATCCATCATCATCCCCACCTATAACGAAAAAGAGCACATCGCCGCGCTCATCGAGGATCTATACGCACAAATCGGCCAACCGCTGGAAGTCATCGTAGTGGATGACGATTCTCCGGATGGCACCGCCGCCCACGTGGCCAATCTCAGCCACCCTTGAGCTTGCCAACATCAACCCCTCCCAATTTGTTGCCAATGCCCTGCGAGCATTGAAGCCGGGTGGGGTGGGCATCTTCGTGATGGCCGCCCACCAATGGTTGCTCAGCGAGCATGACCGCGCCGTAAATTCCGTGCGTCGTTACAACCTGCCTCAATTAACGGAGCTGTTCAATCAACCCGGCGTTGAGATCATTCGGGCCAGCTATCTCTTCTTCCTCCTCTTCCCGCTCATGGTCGAGCGCAAACTGACCAACCGCTCCCGGCCAGCCCAAGAAGCAATACCCGCCCGCTCCGATGTAGGGCTAATGCCTGCGGTCATTAATGAGCCCCTCTATTGGCTTTGCTGGCTCGAGGCAGCGGTTTCGCTGCCCACTTGCTCGCCCAGGATCCAAACGTCGCCCTCAGCCTGGCCGCGGACCTCAACCTCGACGATTTTCACCAAGCCGCCGTGAAAGATTATCAAGGTGCCTTTGTGCTCATGGACCTGTTCCGCCCGGGCTTGGCCCCCGCCTGCATGGATCTGGTCTGGAACAGCTCCTCGGTTGAGGAGCTGCCAGACCCCGAACAAGCCGTGCGGGCTATGGCCTGGCTGGCAAAGCCCGGCGGACGCGTCTTTGTGGGCGTCCCCTATAAGTATGGCCCCGCGGGATTGTTGAGCCGCGTGCTAAGCCAACGCGCCCGCACTTGGCTGGGCCGCATGTACACCCGCCCGGATCTCCGCCGCCTTATGGAAGCTGCCGATCTTCAAGTCGAGGCCGAGCTCACCTACCTGGCTGGCACCTTCATTGGGATGCTGGCCACCAAGTCAATATGACTTACTTGACTAGATATCTTGTCAAAGTGTATCGACCCCACCCCCTCCCTCCTGGTAACAACTAGTATCATTAGCCTATGTCCGTTTTTTCTCGCCTCGCGGAGCTGCAGGCTAGCGGTCAGCCGGCTGTTCTCTGCACCGTGGTGCGCACCAGCGGCTCCGTGCCCCGCCGGCCCGGCGCCAAAATGCTCGTCTTCCCCGATGGCCGCACCGAGGACACCGTCGGCGGCGGCGAAATGGAAGCCCGCGTGGTCGCCGAGGCGCTGGCCGCCCTCAAGGATGGACAGCCCCGCACCCTCGAATATTCCCTCACCGACCCCGTCCGTGGCGATCCCGGTATCTGCGGCGGCACAGTGGAGGTCTTTGTGGAACCTGTACAGCCCCAATCGATCCTGCTCATCATCGGCGCTGGCCATGTGGGCCGCGCCTTGGCGCAGCTCGGAGAGATGCTCGGCTACCGCGTCCTGCTCAGTGATGACCGCCCCGAAATGTGCACTCCTGAGGCGGTGCCTCACGCCCAGGCTTTCTATCCTGTCCCCATTGCCGAATTGCCCGATAACCTGGACATTACCTCCCAAACTTATATCGCTCTCACTACCCGCAACGCCGAGCTTGATATCAAAGGCCTGCCGGCGCTGCTGGGCAGCCCGGCCGCCTACATCGGCGTCATCGGCTCCCGCCGACGCTGGGCCGAAGCCCGCAAGAAAATGGAGGCCGCAGGCGTTCCCTCCGCCCACCTCGACCGCGTTCATTCCCCCATGGGGCTTGAGCTCAACGCCGAAACGCCTCAGGAGATTGCCCTCTCCATCATGTCCGAGATCGTAATGCTGCGCCGGGGCGGCGATGGAAAGAGGATGGCTGGCGACTAGCGTCATCCTGATTGCTTATAATAGAGGGGTTCTAATATCCAAGATCTGTGATCAGAGATTTTAGGCTTCCTATGTGGTCCTCTTACATCAACGCCTCCACCGTCGAAGAAGTCCTTGAAGCCCTTGCCAAACACGGGTCTTCGGCCCGCATCGTTGCTGGCGCCACCGATCTCATCCTCGAGATGGAGCTCGGTGTGCGCAAGGGCATAGACACCCTCATTGATGTCACGCACATCCCCGGTCTGAACGAGATCAACCTGGATAGCGAAGGCATCGTCCACCTTGGACCGCTGGTCACTCACAACGACTGTGTTGCCTCCGAGCTGTTGCGCAAGCGCGCCTTGCTGCTGGCGCAGGCCGCCTGGCAGGTCGGCGCGCCGCAGATCCGCAATCGCAGCACGGTAGCCGGCAACCTGATCACGGCCTCGCCGGCCAACGACACTATCCCGCCGCTGATGGCGCTGGGTGCCATTGTGGTATTGCGTTCGGCACGCGGCCAGCGCACGGTGCCGCTCGCCAAGTTCTACACCGGTCTGCGCCAAACGGTCATGCAGCCCGATGAAATGCTGACAGACATCCAGTTCCCCGCCCCTGATCCCAAAAAGAGTCGCGGGGCCTTCCTGCGCATCACCCTGCGCCGCGCCCAAGCGATTTCCGTGGTCAATGCGGCGGCTATCCTGCATTTTTCGGGAGAGAAGATCAAGTCTGCGGCCATCACGTTAGGTGCGGTCGCTCCAGTGATCATCCACGCCAAACGCGCCGAGCAATTCCTGGTTAGAAAGAAGTTGACGGCCAAGAATATCGAGAAGGCTGCCGAACTTGCCCAGCAAGAGGCCGCTCCCATCGACGATATCCGCGGGTCCGCAGCCTATCGCAAAGAAATGGTTAAGGTGGCCGTCCGCCGCGTGCTGACCGACCTAGCCGCCAAGAAGCAACCCAGCCGGATCCCTGCTAAACCCGTCATGCTATCGGCGAAACCGGTCAGGAAGTCTGGCCAAACACTTGGCCGAACTGCTAGCCAACCTATTCAGATCACGATCAATGGAAAACTGCGGACCTTCACCACTGGCCATGACAAGACCCTGCTGCGCTTGCTGCGCGAAGATGCTTTGTTGATCGGCACAAAAGAGGGTTGTGCCGAAGGGGAGTGCGGCGCTTGCACGGTGTTCCTGGATGGCAAGGCGGTGATGAGCTGCCTGGTACCGGCCCCCGGCGCGCACGGCGCAGAAATCGTCACTATCGAAGGGCTAATGCAAAACGGGCAGCTGCACGCAGTGCAGCAGGCCTTTATCGATGAGGGTGCCGTGCAATGCGGTTACTGCACGCCCGGTTTTGTCATGTCCGGCGCCAAGCTGTTGGAGGAGCGCGGTCACCCAACGCGGGAAGAGACGCAGCAAGCCGTCGCCGGCAATCTGTGTCGTTGCACGGGCTACTACAAGATCCTGGATGCCATCCAGAGTGCCGCCAAAGCGGAGGCGAAGCGGTGAGCTCACGGCGCCCGCACAGCCGCGCCCTTTCCCAGTTGCATCCGATTTGGCGCGGCATAGGCTGCCTGCTAATCATTCTGATCCCGCTCATCGCCTATGGGCTGGCTGATTTTCTATTGAAATACCTAATGGGGCAAAACCCCTCATTGGCTTCATCGCTGCTGCATCCGTTGCCTGGGGAACTCAGCCAATTCCAGGTTCAACTGGGCGCAACGGTTGTTCTGAGCATCCTTCTCTATCTGGTGATCTCCATCCTTGGCTCGCTGCTCTACTCCCTTCTGGGCGGCAGCAGGAATGCCGAAGTTGGATCGCGCATCGGAACTGGCTTCCGGCGGTGAGTATGCCCGGTCCTCTAGGCCAGTCCCTTCCGCGCATCGACGCTTACGGCAAAGTCACCGGGCAGACGCTGTACCCCGGCGACATCAATAAACCTGATCAGGCCTACGCCAAGGTCCTTTTTGCAGGGCGGCCGCATGCCCGCATACGCTCCATCGACACAGCTTCGGCGCAGGCTCTGGATGGCGTTATCGCCATCTTCACCGCCAAGGATGTTCCGGTCAACGAATACGGGCTCATCATCCATGACCAGCCGGTGCTCTGCGGCCCCGGTTCCAGCCAGCCACACGCCGACCGCGTGCGATTCGTGGGCGATCAGATAGCCTTCATCGTTGCCGAGACTGAAGCCATAGCGGCCAAAGCGCGCGAGATGATCCGCGTGGATTACGAAGACTTGCCGGTGGTCACGGATCCTTTGCTCGCGCGCAGGCCAGGCGCGCCTCTGCTATTCCCCGATAAAGAATCCAACGTGATCGGCCATTTTCAGATCCGCTATGGCGATGTGAAGGCGGGATTCGCTAAGTCGGACGTGATCGTCGAAAGTGAGTATCGCACGCCCGCGCAAGAGCACGCTTATCTGGCGCCGGAAGCAGGGCTGGGTTATATCGATGAAGCAGGCCGCGTCACGGTTGAGGTAGCGGGGCAGTGGGCGCATGAAGAGCGCGAAAGCATCGCCCATTCGCTCGGTTTGCCGGAAGACAAAGTCCGCGTCATCCATCCTGCCATCGGCGGAGCCTTTGGGGGCCGCGAGGACATGTCCATCCAGATCGTGCTGGCCCTGGCTGCCTGGCGTCTGCAGCAGCGCGGCATCCTGCGCCCGGTAAAGATCATCTGGAACCGAGCCGAGTCAATTATCGGTCACCACAAACGCCATCCCTACATCATTCGCTCCAAATGGGGGGCCACGAAGAACGGGAAAGTCATTGCCGCCGAATCGGAGGTCATCGCGGATGGCGGCGCATACGCGTATACCTCGACCAAGGTGTTAGGAAACGCCACCCTGATGTGCAGCGGGCCGTATGTGATCCCCAATGTGAAAGTGGACTCCTACGCTGTGTACACCAACAACATTCCCGGCGGCGCGTTCCGCGGCTTCGGCGGCCCACAGGGCGCCTTTGCCGCTGAAACGCAGATTAACAAATTGGCCGAGGCGCTGAAGATGGATCCGGTTGAGTTGCGCTTGCGCAATGTGGCTCGGGACGGCGACTTGTTGGCGACGAAAACCCCCTTGCCCAAAGGGGTTTCTCTCGACAAGGTGGTCCAAGCTGGCGCCAAGGCAGCAGGATGGAAGAAGAGTAAGACAGGCTGGAGGCGGGTTAGGAGCCAGGCCAAGTGGCCAAAGCTCAAGGGACCAAAAGCAGCAACCGTTAAGCGCGGCGTCGGGTTTGCCAGCGGATTCAAGAACATCGGTTTTTCCTTTGGCGCTCCGGAGCGAGCCTTTGCCACCGTGGAATTGCATGGCAAGGCCCAGATCGAACGCGTGATTTTGCGCCAAGCCGGCTCCGATGTAGGGCAAGGGGCTCACACCGCCTTCAAACAAATGGCCGCCGAAGCGGTGGGCGTGCCATTGGAGAAGGTCGAACTGGTCTTGGCGGATACGGCCAGCACGGGCGACTCGGGTTCTGCCTCGGCCTCACGCATGACCTTTATGGCGGGCAACGCCATCCGCGGCGCAGCCGAATTGGCCCTTGAGCGCTGGCGTAACGAGGACCGTCCCGCCATCGCCGAGTACAAATATGTTCCGCCAGCCACCACCGCGTTTCACCCCGAGACCGGCGAGGCCGATCCCAACTTTGCCTATGGTTATGTTGCCGAGGCCGTAGCGGTGGAAGTGGACACCGAAACCGGGCACGTGCACATCAATGACGTGATCTGCGCCGACGACGTCGGCAAGGCGATCAATCCGCAACAGGTCGAGGGACAGATCGAAGGCGCTGTAGTGCAAGCCACCGGCTACGCCATCCATGAGAACTTCATCCAGCAAGATGGCTACGTTAAGACGCAATTCCTTTCCAATTATCTGATCCCCACCGTCCTGGATGTACCAGACCGCGTGAAATCGTTAATCCTGGAATTCCCCAATGAGATCGGTCCCTGGGGCGTGCGCGGCATGGCCGAAATGCCCTATATACCCTTCGCCGCGGCGGTAATTGCTGCCATGCACGACGCCACAGGCATCTGGTTCGATCAGTTCCCTCTGACTCCGCAACGCGTGCTCAAGGCTCTCGGCAAGATCTAGCAACGCATGCCTTTCGTCGATCGGTTGTTTGCCGGCGAACATACGGTCTTGGATGCGCGCACTCGCGAGAAGCAGCCAGGCAAGACCGCCTGGCTGACCGATGGCGTCACCTATTATGAGTGGGGCGGGCAGGAGAGAGGGACGCCGGTCATCCTAATTCACGGTTTTTCGGTTCCAAGTTTCATTTGGGATCCCACCTTCGCTGGGTTGCCAGCGGCTGGCTTTCGCGTGCTGCGCTATGACCTCTTCGGTCGCGGTTACTCTGACCGTCCCAGGTTGCGCTACGATAAGGCCTTGTTCGTGCGTCAGCTCGTCGAGTTGATGGATGCGCTGGAGCTTGGGCAGGCCGATCTCATCTCGCTATCCATGGGCGGGCCGATCGCCGCGGAATTCGCCTTCCGCTTTCCCAAACGCGTTCGCAAGCTGGGCTTTATCGATCCGGCTGGTTTCCCCCTGAATCTTCCCATTGCTATACGGCTGCTTTACGTGCCCGTCTTGGGTGAGATGCTGCTTGGAATCCTGGGGCGGTTCGGAGTCAGCGCCTTATTGGACAGTATGTTGAGTGATTTCTATGACCCGACGCAGGAGGCGGTGGAGTACTTTGCGCCGCGTTATTTGGAGCAGATGAAATTTCACGGTTTTAGGCGAGCCATTCTGTCTACGTTGCGGGCCGGCCTGCTTGATGAGGACCTGTTGGCCTACCGCCGCCTGGGCGAATCGAAGAAAGAGGTTTTGCTGATCTGGGGTAAAGAAGACCGCACCATCCCCTTCCGGCACAACGAGACGTTTCGCCAATTAGTCCCTCAAACCCAGTTCTATGCAATTGATGAAGCCGGCCACATCCCCCATTTCGAAAGGCCGGCCGCGGTTAACTCAATTCTGATCGATTTCCTTTCGAACTAATTCAATATAATGGCCCCATGCCCTCCCTCGTGATCCTGCGCGGCGGCGGTGACCTTGCCACCGGTGTGGCGCTTCGCCTGCATCATGCCGGCATACGCGTCCTGATCACTGAGATCGAAAAACCACTGGCTGTGCGCCGTACGGTTGCCTTTGCCGAGGCTATTTACTCGGGGCGGGTGGAGATTGAAGGTGTCATGGGGCAAAGGATTTCCAAGCCGCCGGACGCCGCGGACCTCATGGAAGCAGGAATCATCCCGATCTTGGTGGATCCAACGCTTTCCACATTGACCAGGATCGTTCATAAGGTCATCGTTGATGCCCGCATGACCAAACGCGCCCCTGATGTGGTGGCCAATGCGGCCGAGCTGCTGGTGGGCCTTGGCCCCGGCTTCGCTGCCGGCGAAAATTGCCATGCGGTGGTGGAGACTATGCGTGGACATAACCTTGGCCGCGTATTCTGGAAGGGTAGCGCTCAGGCCAATTCCGGTGTTCCGGCCTCCGTCGCCCAACACGGTAAAGACCGCGTGCTACGTGCCCCCGCCAAGGGTCTCGTCCAGCCGCGTGCCGAGATCGGCCAGCAGCTTAAAGCCGGCGACTTGGTCGCCGTCGTCTCCGGCCAAGAGTTGCTTTCCCCGTTTGACGGCGTCTTGCGTGGTCTGATCCATTCATCCGTTGAGGTGCATGCCGGAATGAAGATCGGCGACCTTGACCCGCGCAATGACCCCTCGTTCTGTTGGCGGGTTTCCGATAAAGCGCTGAGCGTGGGCGGCGGCGTCCTGGAAGCCGTATTGACCCGCTCCGACATCCGCGCCGGGCTTTGGACTTGATTCCGCTAGCGCGCGCCATGCGCCTTGGGCCGGCGCCTCAGATCGCCTTCGTTGGGGCAGGAGGGAAATCGAAGGCATTGTTCCTCCTTGCTCGTCAGTTCACCCGGCCTGTCCTGGTTACCACCAGCACTCATCTGTCCGTCCAGCAAACGCTGATGGGCGATCAGCATCTGATCGTTGGCACGCCGGGCGAGGTTGATCAACTCGATGCCGCCAGCCTGCCGGCAGTCACCGTGGTCACCAATGTAATCAATGAAGAGGAACGAGCCATCGGCTTAAGCCCAGAAGCCCTGGCGGCGCTTTCGGCCTTTGCCCGCTGGCACGAGATGCCGTTGTTGATCGAAGCCGATGGCGCTCGCCAGCGCACCCTCAAGGCCCCCGCCGAGCACGAACCGGCTATCCCTCCTTTTGTAGACACCGTGGTCGTAGCCGCTGGCTTGTCGGCTCTGGGGAAGCCGCTGGATGAAAAATTCGTGCATCGCCCGGAGCGGTTTGCGGATCTGGCCGGGATGCAAATTGGACAGGAAATCAATCCAGGGCATGTGATCGCAGTTCTACTGCACCTGCTAGGCGGACAAAAGAACATACCTTCGACTGCCCGCCGCGTCGTCTTGCTGAACCAGGCGGACACAGCCGAATTGGAGGGAGCAGCCCGCCGGATAAGTGAAACCCTGCTGGCTGGCTTTGATGCCGTTCTGGTGGCCGCATTGGAGAGAATTCCAGAGGTCCGGGCCGTGTACGAGCCGATTGCTGGGATCTTGCTGGCTGCCGGCGGATCGCAACGGTTGGGGGATCCAAAAGCGCTGCTAGATTGGAAGGGCAGGCCTTTCGTGCGCCAGGTAGCCGAGACGGCATTAGCCGCCCGGTTGTCGCCGCTTGTAGTGGTTACGGGCGCGGATGCCGAAAGGGTCGAGGCAGCCCTGAGTGGCTTGGCTGTGCGCTTCGTGCGCAACACCAGTTGGCGCGAGGGTCAAAGCACCTCGGTGAAGGCCGGTTTGTCCGCCTTGCCATCAAAGATCGGCGCGGCTTTGTTCCTGATGGTGGATCAGCCGCAGCTCCCGGCGGCGCTCATCGAAACCCTGCGCGCAGAGCATGCGGGCGGTCTGGCGCCTATTGTGGCGCCGATGGTCGATGGAAACCGCAGCAACCCCGTCCTTTTCGATCGCGCCACGTTTGCGGATTTCGCCCAACTGCAGGGCGATGTGGGCGGCCGCGGGATCTTCTCGAAGCACCCGGTGACCTGGCTGCCCTGGCTGGACCCCTCGTTAGCCATTGATGTGGATACCCCGGATGATTACAACCGCCTGCTTCGGCAGGCTGGCTAATCTCGCGAGTACAATCGCCGCGTATGTCCATGGCTCGTACCTTCATCGCCGTCGAAATGCCCGAACCCTTGCAGCGCGCCCTGGACAAGATCAGCGTTAATTTGCGCAAGCAAATGGTGGACTTGCCCATCCGCTGGGTGAACACTCATAATATCCACCTCACGCTCAAGTTCATCGGCGAAACGGATCAGGCAATCATCCCGCGCATCGCCGCCGCGGTCGCGGACGTTGCCAAGAGGTTTCCTCCTTTTGAGATCTCGCTCACCGAGCTAGGTGTCTTTCCGAATCCCAACAAACCGCTGGTGCTGTGGGTCGGCGTGCAGGCGCCTGCACCCTTGGCGCAGCTGCAGCAGGGCATCGAGAGCGCGCTGGCCCAGTGGGGCATCCCTGTGGAGGAGCGCCCCTTCCACCCGCATCTCACGTTAGGGCGAGTGCGCCGGGAGCATCGTGTGGCCAACCTGAAGCGCATCGCCGAATTTATGGCGGCTGCCAAAATGGAACCCTCCGCTTCCGCTCGCATCGATTCAGTTACCTTGTTTCGCAGCGACCTAAAACCGGGCGGCTCCGTATATAATCCTCTATCTCGCAGTCCACTGCTTGGGAATTAAAGGAGAACCAGAGCGTTTGCAACCATTAGCATTAGCCCGCGCCATCGTCGAAGCCCTGGAAGATAAGAAAGGGGAGGACATTCTTCTGCTCGACCTTCAGGCACTGGTACGGGTCAGCGATTATTTTGTCATTTGCTCCGGAAGCAGCGACCGAACGATCCACGGGCTGATGGACGCGGTAGTCGAGGATATGCTGGCTAAGCACAACCTCAAGCCGCGCCTTGAAGGCAGCCCGGATGAGGGCTGGCTGCTGGCCGACTTTGGACCAGTGGTCGTGCACGTGTTTTCCGATGACCAGCGTGATTATTATCGGCTTGAAGATGTGTGGTCCGAGGCCAAAGTACTGCTGCATGTGCAATGATTAAGCAAAAAACAAAACAGGCCAAGAGGCCTGTTTTTTCTTAAGGTAACGCTGACGCCTTCAGCCTTCGAAGACCCAGCGATCCACTTCGCGGCTCCAAGTCACCAACTCATCGGACTTAAACCATAGCGCCACTTCGCGCTCCCCGGTCTCGGGCTTGTCCGAGGCGTGCGTCAGGTTGCGGCCCACTTGCAGGGCGAAGTCATGGCGCAGGCTGCCCGGGGCCGCCTCGGTAGGCTTGGTGCTGCCCATGGTCTGGCGGATGGCGGCTACGGCGTTCGGGCCTTCCCAGGCCATGGCCATCACGGGGCTGGAGGTGATGTAAGCAATGAGTCCGGGGTAGAACGGTTTGCCTTTGTGTTCGGCGTAATGCTCTTCCGCCAGCTTCTGGCTGACCTGCATGAACTTGGCGCCTACCAGACGCAGGCCGCGCCTTTCAAGGCGAGATACGACCTCACCAATCAGGCCGCGCTGCACCCCATCAGGTTTCACTAATACTAGGCTGCGTTCCAAGATTCCTCCGGAGAATAGAAGTGCGCTCTATTACAGTGCTTCTTCAGCACGTGTGTAGCATTCCAGCGCTTGTCGTAATTGATTATTGCGCATGTAGGCATCGCCCAGCGTCTGCCAAAGGGTGGGGTTTCCGGTATTACGATGCACGGCGGCTTCCAGATCCGCAATGACCTCGGGCAGCAGCAGGCGCCGGCGCAGCAGTTGGCCGTAGTGTTGGCTGGCATCCGCCAACTTGCCGAAGTTCAGAGCTTGGCGCGCTTGCTCCAGCCAGGCCTCGGCATTCTCGACGGATTGCAAGCGGGCCGTGCGCCGCGGGCTAAGCGCGGGTTCCGCGAGCGGCCGGGTGGCCGCAGGTGGCGGAAGGGGGGCGGCGGCCAATTCGGTCTCGGGAACCCAGGCGCTTTCCCTGGTTTCCGATTTTGGCTGGACTGGCTCTTCCAACCAATCCAGTTTCCCTAATTCCCCGCTGTCAGGTGGTGTGGTTTCCTCAAGTTCGCTAGCATCCGGCTGGTCAGCTTGGGTATCGGCGTCCCCTTCGCGCCGTAAGTCGCTAAGCCAATCGGGGGCTTCCTCCATGCCGCGCGGTTCTACCGGTTGTGGATCAACCTTCTGTTCAATCTCGGCGCTCAAATCGCGCAACCAGGTGGGGGTAGTAGTTTCAACAGGCGGCTCTGGATTGACGGCGGCCGGGGTTGGCGCGGCCTTCGGAGCAACCGGCTCTGCCGCACCCTCGGGAGCGTCCGCTGCGGCTACTTTTTCTTTTTCCATCTCATCCAGCCATGCCAGTGGGTCGGGCCCGGCGCTTTCCGGCTGCTCTGCTGGCGCCCAATCGGGTTTGATACCTTCGCGCTCTTCGGGGGAGGTAATCAATTCGTCTTCCGCAGCGCCCTGTTCCGCGGCCAGGTTTTCCAGCCAGCCCAAGCTGTCCTCATCCTCACGGCTCGGCGCGGGGGCAGGCTCAATCTGCGCGATGGGCATAGCCTCGGGCGCCTCCGCCGATGGCTCGGTTTCTTGGGGTTCCGAACCTTTGAGGTCGTCTGTCCAACGCTTCGGCAGAACATCCTCGGGTTCATCGGCCAGAGGCGGGAGCGTGCCAGTCGCCGGACCCAGCTCGCGCAGCCAATCGGGGACCTGGTCATCGGCTAAGGCGGCGGTCGGAGTCTTGTTGAATGGGGGCACAACGGGTTCTACTTCTGCCGCAGCTTCTTCCGCTGGCGGGGCAACGGGCTCCAGGCTTTCGAGGTTATCCAGCATCGAGGGCTTGGTATCAGAAGGTTCCGCTTGGGCGGGCTCTTCCTCTTCATCGTCGAAGGAAAGCCAATCGGGAAGTTCCTCTTTGGGGCCGGCTGACAGATCCTGCGCCTGCAATGATGCCGTCCAAGCCTTGGGGAGCGGCACTCCCGTTGGCGTTGGTCCTTCAGGGACGAGCTGTTCAATCGTCACACTGTCGGCGGCTACGCCACTGGACGGTGTTTGTGAATCGACAAAAGCCGCGTAAGGATCTAATTCGGCAACCCGATCCAGATAAGGCTTGGCCTCTACCTCGCGATCATTACTGCGCAGGATGTGAGCCATCAGCCGGTTGGCGTTAAGGCAATAGGGGATTTTCTCGATCAATTTGGAACAGACCTCGATGGCCTCGGCCTGCTGGTTCGTCTTGAAATACATCTCGGCCAACAACACTTGCAGGTCAGGGCGCTGCGGGTCCTCGGTAAGTGCGCCGCGCAGCTCCCCGATGGCCTGGTTGTAGAGGCCGCCATGGGCATACATGCGCGCCAGCGCCCCGCGGGTAAGGCGGACCTTCGGAGGGGCGTAGCCTTCGCGCTTGCCGTAGAGCCGGCGCAATTCATCTTGCACCGCCCGATTGGAGGGTTGCCCCTCGAAGGCGCGTTCCATGTGCCAGATGGCTCTGTCCTGGTCTCCCCTTTCTTCGTGGATGATGCTCATGCCGATATGTGCGACAAAATCATCGGGGGAGGAGGAGAGCACGCGCTGGAACAGATCGGCGGCCTCGTTGTGCTGGTGAGACTCCACATAAGCCTTGGCCATCATGCGGTAAGTCTCTACATGCTTGGGAAAGCTCTCTAAGATGTGGCGGCAGTGAGCCAGGGCTTCGTCGGTCTGGCCGTTATCGACGAGTTCTTCAATGCCGGTGAGGTAATCTCGCAGGGGGATATTTGCCACGCCTAAACTCCGGATTTTAGTATGCCATCTCTCCAAGGAAGATGCAAGCCGCCTGCCTAAGCACCCGCTAGCAGATAGCTATGGCGGCTGGCTCTGCCCGCTTGTCAAGTTGCTAGTTGCTAACGCGACACACTGAAGTGAACCCCAATGTTTGG